>JAWKON010000019.1:0-133721 GCA_041391125.1 Caldilineaceae bacterium | reverse complement strand
CGTGCGTCTTTCCCCCTCCTCTCCACATGGCCCTAAGCGTAGCTTAGGTGGAGAGGAGGGGGTCAGGGGGAGGAGAGGCTTACGTTTATTTTCAAGAAGAAGCCCCACTGGCCACCGACTTGGGCGCCACTGGCGTATTCTTGGCGGGCCGGTTGGCCACAAAGTTATAAATATACGAACCCACCGCCACCGAAATCACAAACAGAATCGGGTTTAGCGAGCCCAGCGCTAGCGAGGCCACGGCTGGTCCCGGACAGTAGCCGCTAATGCCCCAGCCAATGCCAAAAACGGCCGCGCCCGCCACTAGCGGCAGGTCAATGTCCTTGCGCGTCGGTAAATAGAATTTGGGCGAAAAGAGCGGCGCTGACATGCGCAGCACAAAGCGGAACGTAATCACCGTCACGCCCACGGCGCCGCCCAGCACAAAGAGCAGCGTCGGGTCCCACACGCCGGCCACATCCATAAAGCCCAGCACGCGGCCCTGATCAATCATCTGTGATAAGCCCAGTCCAAAGCCAAAAATCAGGCCGGAGATGAGGGCGATTAGATATTGTTTCATAGGTTTTGTACCTTTATGTATTGCAAGTTGCTCTATTCGTTTATGTATATTGCGTAGTGCGTAGTGCGTGTACCGAAGTTGAAACTTGCATCGAAACAAGATTCTGAACCGGTACACGCACCACGCACCACGCCTCACATCACGTGCCGCATCACATAGACCGTGATCATGCCCGTGGCCAAAAAGGTAATGACCGCCACCAGTGAGCGCGGCGACAGCCGGCCCAGGCCGCAGACGCCGTGGCCGCTGGTGCAGCCATTGCCCATGCGCGTGCCAAAGCCCACCAGCAGCCCGCCGATGATCATGGCCAGCGGCATGAAATTGAGCTGCGGCGTGCGGCCAAAACCGGCGCCAAATTCATAGAGCGCGCCGCCGCCAATCAGCCCCGCTAGAAATATCCAGCGCCAGTTGATCTCGCCCGCCACCGGCGTCACCAGCCCGTGCACCATACCGCTGATGCCGGCAATCCGTCCATTCCAGGCCAGCATAATCGTCGAGCTAATGCCGATCAAAATGCCGCCAATCAGTGCGGTCATCCAGTTAAACTCTGCCATAGTTGTCTCCTCCAAGTGTTGGGGATTAGGGAGTAGGGAGTAAGGATTAGGGAGTAGGCATCGCGCGACGCCTACTCCCTAATCCTTACTCCCTACTCCCAAACTTCCCTATTTTTGTGCGGCGCGGGCCGCGTCTGCCGGCCGCATGTGATCGTGATCGTCTGCCTCCACATAGCCCAAGGCAAGCAGAGCGTCGTGGGTGCTAAAGTGGATGTGGTCGGCGCCCAGCTTATCCACAAAGCCGATGGCCTTTAGTTCATCCAGCACCGGGCCTTTGATGGCGGCCAAATGCATTTGCACGCCGGCGCTGAACAAGTCAACGTGCAGCGCTTCCAGCGTTTCCAGCGCGCTGGCGTCAATAAAGTTGATAGCCGTGCCAATCAGGATCAAGTGCTTGACTTTGGTGCGCTCGGCGATCAGACGCAGCACCATATCTTCCAGATATTTGGTGTTGGCAAAATAGAGACTTTCGTCCACCCGGATGGCCAGCACCTCCGGCCAGGTCTGCACGTGATAGCGCAGCTCGTTGCGGTAAATTTCGCTCTTGCCGATGCGCCCCACCACGGCCATGTGCGGGCGGCTGGTGCGCCACACGTAGAGCAGCAGCGACGCGCCCACGCCCACCATAATGCCCTTTTCCACCCCCAACCAAAGCACGGCTGCAAAGGTGGCGAACAGCGCAAGGGCGTCGGCCTTGTTATATTGCCAGATGTGTTTGGCTGTCTTTACGTCAATCAAATTGGTGACCGCCACCAGGATCGTAGCCGCCAGCACGGCGTTGGGCAAATAGTAGAAAAGCGGCGTCAGAAACATGATGGTCAGCGCAATCAGCAGCGCCGTGATCATCGAAGCCAGCCCGGTATTGGCGCCGGCGGTAAAGTTGACCACCGAGCGCACGAAGCCACCGGTCACCGGAAAGCCGCCGGTGAAAGCCGCGCCAATGTTGGCCGCGCCCAGCCCGATCAGCTCCTGATCGGCATCCACCTTTTGGCGGCGTTTGGAGGCCAGCGATTTGGCCACCGAAATGCTCTCTACATAGCCCACAAAGCTGATGGCCAGCGCCGTCATTGCCAAAGTCGTCAAGAGGTTGAAGTCCAACCCGGGCAGCGACAGCGGCGGCAGCCCTGGCGGCACTTCGCCCACAATGGAAACGCCCATCTCCTGCAAGCCCAACAGGCGGACCGCCAGCGTGGCCAAGATGATGATCACCAATGGCGCGCTTCTTGAAATTGGCGCAATCAGCCCTGTGGGAACAGACATAGCCTGCAAGAGTTTAGGGAATGAATTCTTAAAATAGACCAAGGCCCCAATGCTGGCGGCGCCAATGGCCAGCGTGGGCCAATTGGTTTCGGCCAGGTGCAAAATCGTGTATTGCACCGTCTCGAAAAATTCACCACGCGGCACGGCAAAGCCCAGTACATATTTCATCTGGCCAAAGCCGATCACAATGGCGGCCGCCGCCGCAAAGCCCACCAGCACCGGATGGCTCAGAAAATTAACCAGAAAGCCAATGCGCAAGAAGCCCATGGCCATCTGGATAATGCCGACCAGCAGCGCCAGCGTGATGGCGGCCTGAATGTAGGTGGCCACGTCGCCATTGGCAATGGGCGCCAAACCCGCCGCCACCATGAGCGACACAATAGCCACCGGCCCCACGGCCAACGTACGGCTGCTGCCCAATAGGCCATAAATAAAGACCGGCGCAATGCTGGCATAGAGCCCCATTTGCGGCGGCAGACCGGCCACCAGCGCATACGCCATGCCCTGCGGCACCAACATGATGGTCACAATGAGACCCGCCAGCAGATCGCCGACCAGGTCTTCGCTGCGATAGTGAACCAGCCAATCGAGAAATGGGAAAAAGCGCCGCACCCCCACCGGTCCTGATAGGAGCGGGCGAGGTTCGATAGGCGGACGCTGGAAATTGTCATATTGAAAATAGACCTTTGATGTGAAAATGACAGGATGACAGGATGACAAGATGACAAGATGACAGGATGACAAGACATTAGATGACAGGATGACATCGACAGACACTTCACCCGGTCATCTTGTCATCCTGTCATCCTGTCAAAAATTACATAAACAACCTTGATTTATCAAATACCCTCAGTCGGCAGAACCGCTTCCCACGCCGCTTTGGGCTCGCCCATGAGGATGGTGTTTTCAAAGCCGTGGGCACGCAGCAGGCTGGCGGCAATTTGGGCCCGGTAGCCGGTGGCGCACTGGGTAATGATCGTGCGATCCTTGGGCAGATCATTGAAGAAGCGGGGCAGTCGACCCACCGCAATATTGCGCGCACCCTTGATATGCTTTTCGGCAAACTCGGTGGCGCCGCACGTCCAACACGATCATGCCATTCTGGGGCAGCCGTTCGGCAAGTTCATTGGCCGAAATGAGCGGCAGCGCATTCGACGCCAGCCTCGGCAACTTCGGGCGTAAAGTAGCCCGGCACGTTGTCAATGCCAATGGCGCGCAAGGCGGTGAGCAATTGTGGGAATGATGCCTCATTGGGCGCAATAAAATAAATGGGTTTCTCATAATCAACATACCAGCCCACATATGTGGAAAAGAAATCGTTGGTGGTGGGTACGTTGACGGTTCCCGGCACATAGCCATCGGCAAAAGCGCCGCGGTCGCGCAGATCGATGACTAGCTCTTCGGACTCGAGTAAATTATTTAGCTGCGCCCGGTCCATTTTCTGCGGCGCCTGTAATTCACTCAGCAGCGCCGGACCAATCTTGTTCACCTTTTTCATCTGCGCAAAGTAGATGGGGGCTTCGGGCTGATCTTTGAGCAGCCAGGCCACAAATTCATCCTCATCTTCAAACTGGAAGGCCGGATTAAAGAGCTTTTCATAGCCCAACGTGGTCGAAGGAATCGCGCCCAATGCCTTGCCGCAGGCGCTGCCGGCGCCGTGGGCGGGCCAGATCTGCAAATAATCGGGCATGGCTTTGAAGCGCTCGACGGTGTGGAATTGGCGATGGGCGCCGGGCTCCGCCGTACCCATCAGGCCAGCCGCCTCTTCCAGCAGGTCCGGGCGACCCACATCACCCACAAAAAGGAAGTCGCCGGTAAAGACGCCAATCGGTTTGTCGGCGCCCGCCGTGTCGGTAATCATAAACGAGATGTGCTCAGGGGTATGGCCAGGCGTGTGCAGCACCTCCACTTTGATATTGCCCACCATCCAGAAATCGCCATCATTGACCAAAACAGCTTTGGGGTCGTCGGCGTAGCCATACTTCCAATTCGCGTCGCCCATGTCGCTCAAGTACATGGTGGCGCCGGTAGCCGCGCTCAGCTCGCGGCTGCCGCTGACAAAGTCGGCATGAATGTGCGTCTCGGTGACGTGCGTAATGCGCAAGCCTTCTTTGGCGGCGGCTTCCAGATAAGGCTGAATGTCGCGTTCCGGGTCGACAATGAGCGCTTCGCCCGTCGCTGAACATCCCACCATGTAGGACGCTTGGGCCAGATTGCGGTCGTAAAAATAGCGTAGTAACATGTTTTTGCTCCCTGTGAACTGTAGGTTATTCCGAGATTAAACAGCAATTCTGTCATTCTTCTCAATTGGCAGTCCCTGTGCGGCAAGGTCGCTGAGGCCGCCAATGTTGTATACATTCGTATAGCCCGCCATCTGCAGCAGGCGCAGCGCCTGTCCGCTGCGGTTGCCGCTGCGGCAATAGAGCATGACCGGCAGGTCGGTGGGGATGGCCGTCATCTGCTCCGCCAATTCGGGCAGAGGAATATTCTGCGCACCCGATACGTAACCAGCGGCAAATTCAGCCGGGGAACGCACGTCGATCAATTTATGTGGGGTATTCGTATTAACAAAGCGCGCCGCGTATTCGGCGGCGTTTAGCGAATATGGGTCGGTCTTTGTGGAGAGATCGGGACTAAATAAAGATGTGATAAAGCGCATTATTGTGAATTCCAAATTGATGTGTTAACGAATGTTGATATGAAAATTATATGCCAACTTTATGCGGACTGTTTCCCCCCATCATCTTATGATTGATATAAGTGATTGCTTATATCAATGAGTTCGCCCAAACTTGCTCAACCGAAATGAACCGGAGAAAATAGTGGGGCAAATATTTGTGGCGGGTAGCGGGTGATGCAACACTCGCCACCCGCCGCCCGTCACTCGCAAAATGTGATCATAGAATGGCCTGACCCAAAGGAGAAAGAGATGCTTGCCCATTTGTTCAAGGCGTTTTTTGCGCGCTTGGCCTCTCGTGTCTTTCTTGTGCTGTGTGTTACGCTATTTTTGTTTATGTTCTGTATTGTGCTCACCGCCGTGCAGATCTACGCTCGGTCGGACCGCGACCCGTGTGCCTACGAATCACTCTGCTTGCCCGCCGCTCATGAAGGACTGCGCTGGCGCGTGATGCGCCCAAACACAATAGGTGGCGTTGCACAAGTGAGCATCAACGAGATACACAATTTATCAGATTATCCCTATTATTGGGTGGCCGGGTATGGTTTAACCGATATGAGCCATCTGCGGCCATCACACAACCGCATGGAAGAAATCCTGGCCGAGATGAAGTCCGGCGCGGTCGTCTTGGAGTTCGATTTGGGACATTCCTATGTGACTAATGTGCAGCGCAAAATTTGGGGGCTGTACCGCGTGCCAAAGGATTTGAGTGAAAAGGAGTCCAAGCGGGTGGCGTTGGCCATTGCGCTCGATTTTGTGGCCAATATTGAAGCCAGCAATCGCCCGGTTCAGCCTATTCGGTTGAGGATTTGCCATCAGATTATCTGGGCTCGTTTCTAGCGCTGAACCCGGAATGGACTGAGCAACGGCTCTTTTGGCTACTTGGTGATCAGCGGGCGCCGGTGGGGTTGGGGCAACTGCGCGCCCATATTCTTAAGCTCTTTCGCAAAAATTATGAATTTCGGCCCATTCCGTATCCTGGCGGCGGACACGTGAGCTGGCCGCGCCTGTTGCGCGTAGTCACGCCGGCGTCGCGGGCCAGCGGCCTGTGGGAATCCTATATTTATGTAATGCCCGAAAAGCGAGCTTGGTGGCAGCG
Source organism: Caldilineaceae bacterium (assembly GCA_041391125.1). GTDB lineage: Bacteria > Chloroflexota > Anaerolineae > Caldilineales > Caldilineaceae > JACKBC01. The sequence goes on along the minus strand of JAWKON010000019.1, from coordinate 127,572 downwards.
GTGGATCGATTGGATCATTCAGGCTGCTGTTTCGCTTTCTACATGAGAATACACATGCATGATCTATATAAGCTGCAAATATTTGAACAGGTGGTGCGCGACGGCAGTTTTAGCCGCGCTGCCCAAAGCCTGCTCATGACGCAATCCGCCATTAGCCAGCATATGCGCGATGTGGAACATAGCTTTGGCGTCACGCTATTCGAACGCACCTCGCGCGGGGTGCGGCTGACCGCGGCCGGTGAAGTGCTGCACAGCTTTGCCCAGCAAATTCTGCAACTGGTCGCGGAGGCGGAACAGGCCATCGACCACCTGGCTGAATCGGCGCAGGGTGAAATCATGCTGGGCGTGACGCCGGGGGTGGGTGGCTATCTGCTGCCAGATTGGATACTGCCTTTTCAGCAAAAGTACGATCACATTACGCTCACCATGCAGACAGCCATATCGTCCCAGATCGTAGAAAGTTTGCACAAGGGGGCGCTGGACTTGGGAATTATTGAAGGTGAGTTGGGCGAGCCAAACGCAAGCTGGCTAGGCGTGGTGGAATTGGGGGAAATTGAGCAAGTGGTCGTAATCGGCCCACATCATAGGTGGTGGAACCGCGCACTGATCCAAATTGCCGAATTGGACGGGCAGACCATGATCATGCGCCAGCCGGGCAGCCAGACGCGCGTCTGGTTGGATGCCAAGCTGAAAGAGCACGGTGTGCAGCCGCAAATTGGCGCCGTCTTTGACAATGTGGAATCGATCAAAAGGGTGGTGGCGCGCGGCGAAAGCATTGCTGTCCTGCCCCCCTATGCCGTGCAGGAGGAAGTGGCGGCTGGCCTGCTGCAAACCCTGGCCGTCGAAGAGCGCCATCTGTGCCGTACCCTGAAGCTGGTCTGGCGCCAATCGCACCCTTTCTCGCGGGCAACGGTGGCGCTGATCCGCTATCTGTCATCACTGTGGCCAGCCGTGGCGGACCTATTGCCGAAATGAGTGGCCGCGTTTCCCCCATGTGTATTAAGCTAAGCCATTTTGGCGCCGAACAGGAGGGCGAACGGCGGTTGAGTAGGCCTCGGCAGTTTGAGGCCTACTCGACCGGCGCTAGCTCATACCTGTCGGGACTCAATAGATCGTTCAAAATGTAAGTAAAGAAGTCTCAATAGATCGTTCAGTACATTAACAACCGAAATCTCAACAGATCGTTCAAAGTGCGGCTTTTGCCTGGCACAGGCGCCCCGGCGAAGTTCGAACCCCTGTCACGGGCTTGAAAAAGGCCCGAGTCCTGGTCCACTAGACGATGGGGGCAAAATAATTTTTGCTTTGGCTGTCACACAATGCTTGTGCATCACCACAAACTGCCTATCGTTCAAGACCTGGCGAAGTATAGCAGTCGTCTGGGCTTTGGTCAAGTTTGCATGAGGCTGGTGAGACTAATTTATTGCATCATACGCTCGTCAAATTATTGTCTGTAATTAGACAGCAATGAAACTATCATATCGTGTTATACTATGACTGAAATCATTTCGGCTTGTTAGATATTATGCAGTAAAGGGGTCTAATTGAACGTTTAGTTGTCGCCTCCATCCAACAGCGCATGAGGCTGCCGCGCGACATTGATGAATATCGCGAAGACCTGCGTCGCTTTATGCGCATTGCAGAAAAGAAAAACGCCCGGCTGATTGTGTTTCCTGCCCTGGCCGGTTCGTTGACCGCGCTGCCGCTGCTGACAGACACGCGCTCCCGAATGGTCAAGCGCGCCGACGTGGGCCAGCGCGTAAATGCCTCCGTGTGGGACAAAATGGCCGGCTCCCTGGCCGCTACAATGGCTTCGGCGCTCAAGGTGGATCTGCGGCGCAACCTGGCTGGGCTGCTCGATGTGGCCGCGGCGGATGTACACGCGATTTACATGGAGCTCTTTAGCCGTCTGGCCAGCGAATTTTCCATAACGGTGGTGGCCCCCAGCGCCTATCTGCCCGACCCGCTGGACGGTGTGCTGCGCAACATGGCGGTGGTCTTTGGCCCCGGCGGCGAGACATTGGGCTGGCAGGCGCAGGTTGTCCTCAGCCAGCGGGATGAAGATATTGCCCAGCCCGGCAGCTCCTGGGACGTGATCCAGACCGAAGTGGGCCGGGTGGGCTTGATGCTGGGCAGTGATGTGCTCTATCCCGAAGTAGGGCGCGTATTGGCCTATCAAGGAGCCGAGGTGCTGGTTTCGCTGGGCGCGTGCACCGAACTGGTCGAATACAACAAGATGCGCGCCGGCATTCTGGCGCGCATGCAGGACAACCAGCTCTTCGGCGTGTCGAGCTTTTTGGTAGGCCGCAACCCGCTCTATGGCCGTAAACGCAGCGACTTTATGGGCAAATCCGCCATCTTTGCGCCCCAAGAATTAACCCCCAAACTCAACGGCGTGCTGGTAGAAATGGGCAACTATCGCAGCGAAGGCGTTTTAACAGCCGAATGGGATTTTGTCGCCCTGCGCAATTTATGGGATACTAGCGAAACTCCAATTCGACAACATTTATCTCTAGACCAGACCAGGGAAATGCTCTCTCAACTCTACACCCGAATCCGCGAACTACCCATTTTTGGCGAAAATAAAGCGCTGCCCGCCCCGGCCAACGGGGTCGATAATGCCGACGATCCTGCGGCGCCACCCACCCCTGCCGAAGTGCGGATGGTGCAGTTGGATGACCTGCCGGTGCTTGGCTCCGTCACCTCCATCTGGCCGCTGCCCCGGCGCGGTCACGCCGGTCTCTCGGTGGTGGAAGATTATGATGAGGTCTTCGAAATGCAGTCCTTTGTGGCGCGTGATGCGCCCGCCGCCAGCAAAATGGCCAAGCCCGAAGACGAAACCGAGGAAATGGACGCCCTCGAAGAATAGAATAATCGTACAAAACAAAACGGCCCGGCAATTTGCCGGGCCGTTTTGTTTTGTACGAAATTTATTCACGATCGATCAGCGGCAGGAAGATCCACCGGTCAAACCGCGGCTCGTTGCTGTCATCTAGATCGGTGGGGATGCCAGCAAAACCGCGTAGATGCCGGCTTTGGCCGACCGCCGATTTCAGCGTGCTGTTCTTAATATCTACTTCGGCTGGCAGCATTCCCCATGCGCCCGTCGCTGCATTAAAACTTTGCAGCGAGACATCGGCCGCCCCGCCTTCCAATCCGCCCACCGCGGCCGCATATGAAATCGCAGTCTCAATGGGAATATTGAAGCTGAATCCATCGAGCGGCGCGCCACCCAAATCGTGGGCCTGCACCGCAAACGGAACGCCCAGCGTCTTAAAGCCATTGGGCGCCGTTATGGCATCGGCGCTGCGCACCGTCAGCGAAATGGGCTGGCTCACCGTGCCGGTCATGATCGACATCTGGATGTCCAGCGTACCCATTGTCGCGCGCAGGCTGCCTGCGCTGTCCGGCATGACCAGCGTGCTGTATGACTGGCCCGTGGGCGCACTCTCGGCGCGCACAACGGTGGAGATCACGTTGAAGCCGACCGCGCCAGGCCCGCCGCATCATGCGCTTCGAATGGACCGCTGGTCACGTACGTGTGGCGCGCATCGCCCATAATCCAGTTGTGGAAGGCGGTCACGCGGGTGTAGATGCCGTAGAAATTGGGCTGCGCACAGCCCAGCCCGCCCGTGATGATGCCCGCTTGCAGCCAGCCGCTGGCGTCATCCCACACCATCAGCGGACCGCCGCTGTCGCCATAACAAGCGTCTTTGCCGCCCTCGCGGAAACCGGCGCACAGCATGTTGTCCGTAATCACGCCGGGGACGCCAAAGTAGGCGTCATAGATGGCCGCGCAGCTTTCGTTGCTCACAATCGGCACCGTGGTTTCGCGCAGCGTATCCGCATAGGCCGGGCCCAAGAGCGGCGCATCCGCCGGGTCGTATTGGGCGCCCCAACCCACAATGGCGGCGGCAATGTGCGGTCTGGCCAGCGCCGCCTGCGCCGGCGCCAGCGGCGCGATCAGCCCCACCGTGTCGCTCAGCACGGCCGCTTTGGCCAGCCGGATCAGCGCCACGTCGAAATCGATGTGATACGCGGTCTCCACATAGTTGGGATGGCGCACAATCTGGCTCACCGCCATGCGCTCGCCCTCATCCGAACTGAGCGTGCGCCGGCCCACGGCCACATCCAAACTGTCGATGGGCGCGATGCTGCCGTCCGGCTCGGTGACGCAGTGGCCAACCGTCAACACCCAAGTGGGTGCGATCAGCGTGCCGCCGCAGAATTGGGCCAGGAAGCCGTCGGCAATGCTGGCGCGCATGAGCGCTGCCTGCCACGGCCACGCCCCCGGATCGGCCTCGCCGCCGCCCACAATGGTCGGCCCCCGCGGCGATTGCGGCTGATGGGGCGCGGCGGCGCTCTGCACAACATCGGGGATGGGCAGCACGGCCATCTGCACGCGCTGGCTGCTGCCGCCCGGCAGGTCGCCCACATTGACCGTAACCACGCCATCGGTGACCACGCCGCCGCGCAGCAAGGTCGTGGCGGCCGGCAAATCGGTGGTGACGACTACGGCGGGCGCCGTGCCGCTGCTGCTATTGGTGACGATAAAGGTGTAGCTGATCGGCTCGCCGGGGCGCACCGTAGCCGGACCGCGCATCGATACATCCAGAATCACGTCGGGCGCCTCCAGCGCCAGTTCGACGGCATCCACACCAAAGCCCGGCGCAGCGACGGCGTGCTGCACCGTGTTGGTCAGCACCGCCGGCGCCGCCAGATCGGCGTCCACCACAGTCTGATAGGTGATGGCAAACTCGGGCATCTGCCAGTCGAAGCAGATCATCAATCCATCTTGCAGCACGGCGTTGTTATAGGCATACTGCACGCCGCGCGTGCCGTCCGCATTCTCCACGCCGATGGTGGCGGGCACAACAGGACCATTGACGCCCTGGTAGGCGTAGACGATTTCGTAAAAGCCGGGCGCGTCGTTGACAAAGCGGTCCATTAAAATTTCAAAGGTGTAGCGTTCGCCGGTGCTGCCCGCCGGCGCCGGCTCCACGCCATCATATTCCACCAGCATGAGGCTGCCCGCCCCGGCTATGGTGACGCCCCGGTTTTCAACTTCATCGTAAACCACTTCCAGATCGCGCCAGAGCGCAGCGGCCAGATTGTTGGGCGCAGCCGGATCGGGAATGCTGGTGTTGAAGCCGGGATCGGCGTTGCCAAAGCTGGCAAAGTGCGCAAAACCGTCATCGGTGAAATAGAGCCCCGCCGGATAATCCACGCCAAAGAAGGAGGCCGGATCGAGGCCGCCATAGAAGTCATCAAAGCGGTAGCTGAACCCGCTTCCCCCAATGGTCGGATCGGCGAAGATGCCAAAATCGGCCAGATTGACGTAGCCGCCAAAACCGGTGTCGCACAGCGGATCGGTCAGGCTGGTGGACATGACGTATTGGCGCGCTTTGCTCACGTCGACTTCCCATGTCAGCACGTTGCCGTTGACCGCGGTGGGCGGCACGCTGGCCGAATTGACCACGTAGCTCATGCCCGCCGGAATGGTGTCGGTCAGGATGTAGCGCACCTGCGCGCCGGGGGCCGCGGGCTCGGCCTGGATACCAATGGTGTAGCTCACTACATCGCCTGGGCGCAGCGGTCCGGTGGTATCGCTACTCAGCGTCACGTCATTTTCCAGCCGCCGCAGTTCGATGCTCATAGAGCCAAGCACGGCGCCGGCGGCTGCGTCACTCAATTCCAGCACGCCATATTTCACATCACCATCGGCAAATTCGGAGATATTCCAGCCGATCTGCACGGCAAATGGCACACCGGCGGCGACGCTGGCCGGTCCACGGGCGGTCAGCAGAGTTGTGTCGGCGGCGTCGATCAGCAGCGTGGAGAGCGTAAAGCTGTCGATCGGCGCGTCGGAACTGGCCCAGTTTTGCACCAAAATCCAGTAGACGCCCGGCGTTAGCGTGCCGTCCAGTTGGCTAAAGTCGCAAACCTCTTCCGCCGTGCTGGATGTGCTGCTGCACAACTGCTCGTCGAGCGCGGGCCGGCCATCCCCATTAGCATCCAGCCCCACGTATAGATCCAAATCGGGCGCGGTCGAGTTGGTGGTTTGCACCAGCAGCCGTTTGGCCGTGTCGCCCACGGTGATCAGCGTCGTATAGACGCCGCCCGCGGTCAGGTCATAGGGATTGTCATTGGTGGGGTCGGGACCCAGTTCCACTTCCGTGAGCTGCGGATCGCTGGCATAAATTTGCACCGCCAGCTGATCCACCGCCACCGTGCTCAGATTCTCAATGCTATAAACGCCCTGATTACGCCGCGTTTCGATCTGGGCGGCGCTGGGCAGTTGACCCAGCGTGGCGCGCACAGCCACCGGAAAGTGCGCCGGCGCCACATCGGAGATAGCGGCCGTAAAATCAATTTCGCCAAAAGCCCATGTATCCAATGCCTGCACCACGTCGGCCGTAAAGGTCAACGTTTGCGATGCGCCCGGCGCCAGCGTAAAGACCGCAGGCTGAATCGTCAACGTGAGCGACGGCGCACTAGAGGCCGCCACGCGCCAATCCACCGGCTGCGGCCAACTGCTCTGGATCACGCGCGTCCAGCTACAGCGGGAGACACAGTCACTGTCGGTCAAGCTGGCCACGTTGAGCGTGCTGGGGTCGCCGCCGTTAAACGGATCGGCCGCCCGGTAATCGGCTCCATTCACATCCAGCACAAAACCGGCGCGCCCGGCGCGCGTCATGTCGACGCGGCCGGCGCCCATGTCGAACGGTGTGGCCGGGCCATCGCCAGCGGCTGACCGGGCATTATGCGCACTGTTGGCCGTGGTCATCAGCGCCGATTGAATCTGCGCCGGCGACCAATCGGGGTGCAACGCCGTCATCAGCGCGCCCACCCCGGCTATGTGTGGGCTGGACATGGAGGTGCCTTGGATCAACTGGAAGAGTTCTCCCTGCGCGCCATGCGGGCCAACAAAGCCATTGACCTCGGTTACGCTCTCGGGCGAAGCGCCGGCCAGAATGTGGATGCCGGGCGCGGTGATGTCGGGCTTGAGCACGTTGATCAGCTGGTTGCTGTTGGCATTGATATTGGGACCGCGCGAGCTAAAGGCCACCACGGTGTCGGTGGGGACGCGCGGGTCGGGCGCCGTAATCCGTTGGCCCTGCGTAAAGGATATCCGCACTTGGCCCGGATTGGCGGCCACATAGCTTTTGAGCGCCAGCCCCGCTTCATACAGCACGCGCACAGAGGGGATGGCATAGAGATAGGAGTTCAAATCGTACGCTTCGGCGCTGTTGTACACGATCATGGCGCCGGCGCCGCCGGCGCTGACGTGGTCGGCTTTGGCCCAGGTGGCAATGTCGCCGCTTTCGCATAGCACAACATCGGCAGCCTGGAAGGCGCCGGGAGCAAAGGGCGTGTTGCAGCGCCCATCGGTTTCAAAATTTACGGTGGGGATGCCGGCGGCGTCGACCAGGTTGAAGTTGGCGATGCCCTGTGTGGAGGTGGCGCCATAGAGACCCGTGGGCGGCGCACCGGGGCCACTCACGGTGATGTCGCTCAAATAGAGTCGGTTGAAGTAGCTGGCGCCCACGCTCATGACCCACGGCGCATTGGCTGGTGAGCCGATGGTGGAGACGCCCGGTCCCGCATTGCCGACAGAGGTGGCCACAAAGACGCCCGCCTCGCGCGCCGCCAGATAGGCCAGCGCATCGGCATCCACCCACGGGTCAGTGGCAAAATCGCTGCCGACTGAATAGTTGATCACGTCTACCCCATCTCGGACGGCCTGCTCGATGGCCGCACTCAAATCAGAAGTGACGCCGCCAAATGGGCCTAGCCCTTTGTATGCAGCCACATGAGCGCGCGGCGCCATGCCCGATATGGTCCCAAAATTGAGGCCGTAGATGGTGGCGGCTACATTTTCATTACCGGCGGCGGTGGAGGCGGTGTGCGTACCGTGGCCATCGTCGTCGCGGCCCGAATAGAAGAGGCCATCGTAAATGCCGCCGCTGGCCGCCACATAGCCATCTAAAAAGTATTGGACGCCAATGAGTTTGTTGTTACAGGTGTAGGGCTGCGAGCCGTCGGCGGGCGGGCTGCAACTGCCGGCCCAGCGCGCCGGCGGCGCCGCCAATGAACCGTCGTCGGCAAAGGAAGGGTGCTCGGGCCAGATGCCGGTGTCGATGACGCCCACAATCACGCCTTCGCCTTTGGCGCCGGGCAGACCGGCGGTGGTGCTGCCGTCCCAAATACCGGGGACGCCCAGAAAGGCGGGCGAATCGTTGGTTTGCGCATAGCGCCACTGGTCGCGCTGAATGGATTGCACTTCGGGCAGGTCCAGCAGCTTGGCGGCTTCCACCGGGGTCAACTGTATGGCCAGGCCGTTGAGCACTGTATCATATTCATGCAGCACGCGGATGGGGCGGCCCAGCGCGGCGGCGGCTCGGCTGCGAAAAGTGCTGCGTCCGTTGGCCAAATGGGCGCGATAGGCCGTCACCGCCCCGCTGCGCATATCCAGGCGTCGCGTTTGGGCGGCGACAGGGCTGGTGGGCGCCAAGTTGGCGACGCCGCCGCGATAGGTGGCCACGGGCGCATCGGCCAACAGCACAATGTAGACAGCCTGCTGACCGGCGGCGTCGGCGTCGGCGGTCGCCGTTTCATATTGCACTGTGCGGGCGCGCGGCGGCGCCGCGTGCTGATTGGGCGCCCCCAGCTTGCCGCCGGTGGAGCCGCGCAGCGCCGCTGCGCAGAGCATCGCTCTGGCGCACCGGAGTGGCGTCTGTGGCAGTCGGTTCCGCCGCGCTGGCTGTCAATGCGGCTGTGATCGGGGCCGCCGCCTGTGCGGTTGGGCTGACGCGGTTGGCAAGGGTGGAAAGTGGGAAACTGACCGGTGGGAAAAGGCTGGTCAAGACAAGTGCCGCCGCCAGGGCAAAGCGGAGCAGGCGCTGAAAATACATAGTAAATTCCCTTCGCTGAACGTGTGGCAGAATACAGATTGGGGCGCCGAATGGGAATGGTAGACCAAAAAGAAGAGTATACTATTTATTCGATGTCCTTACAAATGGCCTATTGCGCAGCAGATGGGGAATAAACGCCTTGGTTGGTGGCGTAGTTCCAAAGAGTTTATGTTGCCAGGAACTCATGTGGTTGACCCCGCCGCATGAATGGTCGCTTTGCGACTGTAACCAAGCGGCGTCTGCTAAAGCTAACCGGCTTAAGCCGGTTTCCCATATCAGCCACCGGTTTAAACCGGTGGTGTGCTGTCAACCGTACGCAATCCCGAACAGCCATAGTTTACAGCTCAATCAGGCGCAAAAATTCCTGGCGGGTCTGGCTATTGCTGTGAAATGTACCGCGCAGCGCGCTGGTGACGGTGCTGCTGTTCTGCTTTTGCACGCCGCGCATCATCATGCAGAAGTGCTGCGCTTCCGAAACGACGCCCACGCCCAGCGGTTGCAGCACCTGCATAACCGTGTCGGCAATCTGGTTGGTGATGCGCTCCTGCACCTGCAGGCGGCGGGCGAACACATCGGTGATGCGCGCCAGCTTGCTGAGCCCGATGATTTTGCCATTGGGAATATAGCCAATATGCACGCGGCCAAAAAAGGGCAGCATGTGGTGCTCGCACAGCGAATAGAATTCAATATCCTTGACGATGACCATATCTTCGCAGCAATCTTCCAGGTCTTCATCCTCAAAGAGCGCGTTGTTCACCACCTCATCCACGCTGGTGCGATAGCCGCTGGTGAGGAAATCCATGGCCTTGGCCACGCGCAGCGGCGTGCGCCGCAGGCCATCGCGCTGCGGGTCTTCACCCAGGCGCATCAGCATCTGCGCAATGAGCGCCTCAAAGGCGGGGTCGTATGTGTCGGCATCCCCATTTTTGTGAACGGCATTGGGCAGCTCTGGATAATGGTCGCCCTCGGGGTGGTAATCGCGGCGGATGTCGGTGGTTTTGAGCGTCATAATTCTTCGCTTACCTTTCTTGGAATAGAGTGGTTTTTACGCCGGTGGCGCTCAGCAATTGCCCGCAACGTTTCGCCGTTCTGCGGCATGATCCAGTCGGGCGCCAGATCGGCCAGCGGCGCCGACAGATGGATAAAGCGCAAAATATCGCGGTCGGCCTGCACAATCTCCGCAGCCCCGTCCGTAATTTGCCGCACCATGGCAATATCCAGATCAATGGGGCGGGCGGCAAATTTATCGGCGTTGCGCACGCGGCCAAGCTGCGCCTCAATTTGGCGCAGCACGTCGCGCAATTCATCCGGCGTCAGCGCGGTTTCCACCAGCACCGCGCCATTGTGAAACGGCGGCTGAGCGCTGGGTTGGCCATCAGCGCCAATGGGCGTCGTCTCATAGAGCGGACTCACGGCGCGCACCACAAGGGCCGGTTGCGTCCGCAGCAAGGCCAGCGCTGCCGGCGCATTTTGCTCCTTCTCCATATTGCTGCCCAGCGCGATCAGAACCTGATTCATGCGCCCAGCACTTCTGCGCGGGTGCGATAGATGGTCAGCCCCACCGAGCGCGCAAAGCGCACCGCCCCCGGCTTTTCCACCGTTAGCTCCACGGCGTGGATGCGTGCATCGGTTTGCAAACAGATGCGCGCCAGGTCGGCGGCCAGCTTTTCTACCAACCCCGGCTCATTCTGCTCCACGTGGGCGATCATGGCCTTGGCCGCCGTGCGATAGTTGACCGTGTCGGCCACATCGTCAGACGCGCCAGCCTGGCGCGTGTCCGCCCACAGCGTGGCGTTGATCAGAATGTCCTGCCGGTTGACGCGCTCGTCCGGGTTGATGCCGACGATGCCGCGCACCAACAGGTCTTTGATAAAAATGCGGTCCAGTTGTGCTTGATCTGATATGGTCAAAATTTTATCCCCTTGCATTCTGTTCCCCAATACCGTATCATAGCAGCAATTATTCGTTTCGATAGTGAGGAACATTTCTATCCGGGGTTGTGGGCAGTTTCAGGCCGAAAACAGATCGGTTCTTTGAGGTATTGTAGGGGAGTACTGTTCAATTGACCCGCAAAAATTCGGTGATCGCCTGCACCGTCTGCGCCTGCTGGCTGGCCCGATCAATGGCGGCTGGGTTGTCGCCAGCTTGATCGCCGTACCAGCCAAAATGGGCGTGGTTGCCGCCGTCGATGCGCACGTAAAGCGTGTCCGGCGGCAGCAGCGCGCGCTTGGCTTCAATTTCGTCCGGCGGAATCAGCCCGTCGACCGCACCGTAGATCGACAGCACGCGCAAATCGGCGCGGTCCGCCAGCGATTCGTTGGGATACGCGGCCAGCAGAATGAGCTGTTGCACCTCCCCTGGATGGCTGGCCGCAAAGGCCGCGCTCACCACGCCGCCCAGCGAGTGGCCGCCCACGGCCCACACACCCACATCTGTATAAACGTCTATAATTTCCTGCGCACGATTAGGGGCCAACACAGCTAAGTTGAGCGGCATAGCGGGGATCACCACCAGGATGCCGGTGGCGGCCAGATCGTGCGCCAGCGGCGCATAGGCGCGCGGATCGACGCGTCCGCCGGGGTAAAAGATGAGCCCCTGGGCAATGGTTTGGCCGCGCGGGCGAAAAGTCAGCCACGGTTCGGTGGTGACCTCAACAGTGTCTGTTGATTGGAGGGCCGTGAGCGCCGGCTGCATGGGTTGGGCGGCGTTGAGCGCCCAATAGGCAAAAAGGCCGGCGCAGACCGCCAGCAGCACCGAAAACATGGTGAGCAGCCGCATCCAAAACGGCCGACGGCGCTTCAGCATCGTCATGGATGGCGGTTGATTTTTGGGGTCGTGGAGATGGGCCATTGTGTGCGTTGCATATCAGGATTTAAGGCCACGCGCAAATCTAAATTATCCACGAAGAGACACGAAGTTGCACGAAGAAAAGACCAATCTTCGTGTAATTTCGTGGATAATAATTTTCTTGGAACGGCCTAGTTCAAAAAGCGGACCGTCTCCAAAATGCGCTGGAATTGGGCGGAGCCGCTGGCGTCCCACTCTTCCATGGGGCCAAGCCCCATCATCATGAAGATGTGGCTGTCATCCACAATCATCAGCACGCGGCCGGCCACATCCGGTTGACCGGCGACGGGCGGCGGCGCTGTAAAATCGGCGGCCATGCCCGGCGCATCCTGCACGGTGATTTCAAAGGGCGGCCCCATTTTGGCGCCCTCCATCAGGATGTCGCCCATGATCACCTGGAAGACGGTTTGCAGCAGCGGCATGGTGTTGAGCGGGCTGCTCTCGGCCGTAATGCGGGCGCCGGTCAGAAATAGAGTTCCAGCGGCTTGAAGCCATTGGGCAGCGTCCCGGCCCGCGCGTTTCCACCGTTTCCGCCCTGCACGTCCACGGTGGAGCCGACAATGGGCCTGAACAGATAGAAACCGGCTTCCGCGCACCTCTTCGGCCAGCTCCACGCCGCTGGGGTCGGGTTCAGCGCTTTGGGCGCTTTCCGGCTCGGCGACCGTGGCCTCGCCTGCGCATCGGCGGGTGCATCCGTGGCGGTCGATGCACTATCGGTCGCCGTATTTGCACCAAAGGTCGGCGGCGCGCTTGGCGGTCGTCCATCGACGCCTACGCAACCTAGGCCAGCAGCAGCAGCGACAAAAATAGCTGAGCAGCGCCCATTGCGCCGCGCTTATTCCTGTTTTAAAAATCATATAATTGCTCCCAAAATAGTGCGGTTGGTACAATATACCGAGTTTTCATCGTGTAATCCAGCAGTTTGTTTTACGGCGGTGCAGGTCTGGTGTGCCGGGCGGGTTTGATGATACGAGGCATCCCGATGTTCCATGTGCCGCTGCGTATGGCGGGTGCATCAACGAGGCAGGAGTAGAGCGTTGTGGGTGGCAGTGACCAGAAATTCAGTCGCCTGTTTTGCTAGAGAATGTGGCTAACCGTGATGAATGCAGGATGGGCAGCCCGATGCGTACCGGACGGCCAGACCGGCACAGTTGCTCTGTCAAAACCGGCCACGGAAGTGCAAAAATGGTTGTATTGATTATACGCAAAGCGGCAGAATTTGGGAAGTGTTCAGGTTGACGATGCGCATTTGTTTCGACAACGTTTGGTAGACGCTCGACCAGACAGACCATAATTACCCTTTTATTTCTGTCGGTCAAAGTATATAATATTGCGCAAGTTCTAATCAATCGCCAATCAACTTAGGAGCTATTTATGCCCCAATCAAATCTGTTGCCCAATGACCGCTATTTTGACCCCAACCCCGCCCAAAAAGAGATTGCGCTCCATTTGTATGAACGGGTCAAGGATCTGCCGCTGATCTGCCCGCACGGCCACGTGGACCCGGCGCTCTTCTCCGATCCGAACTATCGCTTTCCCTCGCCCACCCAATTGCTGATCACGCCCGACCACTATATTTTTCGGATGCTCTATGCGCAGGGCGTCTCAATGGAAGAACTGGGTATTCCGCGGCTGGATGGAACGCCGCCGGTGGTCAGCGATGAGGAGGTGTGGCAGACCTTTGCCGACCACTTCTATCTCTTCCGCGGCACGCCCACCGGCATGTGGCTGACGCAAGAGCTGCACGATGTCTTCGGCGTCACCGAGAAGCTGACGAGCGATTCCGCCAGAGGCCATCTATGCTCAGATCAACCAGCGGTTGCAATCGGCCGATTTTACGCCGCGCCGCCTGTACGAGCAGTTCAACATCGAAGTGCTCTGCACCACCGACCCCGCCACGTCAGACTTGAGCCATCACGCCGCCATTCGAGCCTCGGGGTGGACGGGACGCATTGTGCCCACCTTTCGGCCCGACGCCGTGGTCAATTTGGATGCCGCCGGCTGGCGCGGTCACATTGATGCGCTGAGCCAGGCATCCGGCATTGACGTGGGCGATTACGCCAGCTTTATCCAAGCGCTGGAGCAGCGGCGGGCGGCCTTCAAGCAGATGGGCGCCACCGCCACCGACCACGCCGCGGTGACGCCGTTTACGGCGCGCCTCTCTGCCCAAGATGCTGATATTATCTTCCGGCGGGCGCTGGATGGTGAGGTGGCCGACGGCGATGTGAAACGCTTTACCGGCCACATGCTGATGGAAATGGCGCGCATGAGCAGCGAGGACGGGCTGGTTATGCAGTTGCACCCCGGCTCGTTGCGCAACCACAATCCGCAACTTTGGGAGAAGTTTGGGCCCGACATGGGGGCGGACATTCCCGTGGCCACCGAATTTACGCGCAATCTAAAACCGCTGCTCAACGACTTTGGCAACCACCCCAATTTCCGGCTCATCCTCTTTATGCTGGATGAATCGACGCTTGCGCGCGAGTTGGCGCCGCTGGCCGGTCACTACCCGGCGCTGCGGCTGGGGCCGCCCTGGTGGTTCTTCGATAGCTGGAACGGCATGACGCGCTTCCGCGAACTGGTGAGCGAGACCGCCGGTCTCTACAACACCGTGGGCTTCAACGACGACACGCGCGCCTTCGCCTCCATCCCCGCCCGCCACGACCTGGCCCGCCGCGTCGACGCCAACTGGATCGCCAACCTGGCCGTCCGCCACATCATCGACATGACCGATGCTGAGGAGATGATCGACGCTGCGGCGTATGCGCTGGCCAAGGCGGCCTACCGACTTTAGAAACGAAAGGGGGCAGGGGAGAAAATGAGAAGGGGGGCAGCAGGAAGCCGATCTCCCCTGCTCCCCTGCCCCCTTTCCCCCTTTCCCCCCTGCTCTTTCCCCTGCCATCTCAAAAATCACCCCCTCCTCCGCATTGAGCCAGAGCACCGGCGCGCCAAAGCCAAAGCTGTCCGGCTCCAGCGCATAGAGATTGCTGCGCGCATAAGCGACGGCTGCGTCAATCGCACCGGGCGTGGGGCCAGCGATGAGTTCTTCATACAAATAGCGGGCAAAATCGGTGGCGCTCTGCTCCAACACTTCAAACTGCATGGCGATCACGGCCGGCACGCCCGTCTGCAAAAGCTGCGGCCCCACCGTGCTAAAAGGCGTACGATCCGAAACGCGGCCGGCCAGACAAACGTTGAGCACCACCAGTTTGACCGAGGTGGCCCGCTGCAGAATCACGCGCAGCGAACTGGCGGGCGCCCAAGCGGGCTGGCCCTGCTTCCAGAGCAGAATGCCTTCAGGCTGGCCGTGGCCGATCAGGTGTAGGATGTCGGGCTGTTCGGCCTCAATAGCGCGGCGCAGCTCCACAATATCAAACTGCCCAGCCTGGCAGACCACCTGAAAGTGCTGGGAACCGACGGCGGCCACAATGCGTTTGATCTCCTCCAGCTCCCGCGCGGCGTCAATTTGTCCGGTCGGATCGGTGGGAGCGATGGCCAAAATTTTGATGGGCGGCGTGGTGCGCAACGGGCGGGAGGCGCCCACGTGGCGAAACAGATTTTCCACGCGCACCAGCGGCGTCTGGCCGCTGGCGGCAAAGGGCTGATTGCGGTCGCGGTCATAGAGCGCTTCCCAGGGCAAACAGGCCACGGCGGGCGGCAGCAGCGCCAACCGCAAACGAATGCCCGCGGCCGCGCCCGTGTCCAGATCGCCGCGGGCGCTGATCCACAGGTCGCGGATGGCGCCCTGCATCAAGTCATCAAAGAGCCGCTGCCCCATTTCGATCAGGCGCTGGCTGCCGGGGCGCTGCGTGGGGTCGGCAAGCTGCGTTACGGCAGCCTGCCAAAAGGGCGCATGAATATCCTGCGCCAGCGTCCCCTCCGCCGTGCGCGCGCGATAGGCCGCCGTGACCGGATAGAGCGCCGACGGGCCATGCGCAATGGCGTCGCGCACTGTAATATCAAAGGGCAGAAAGCGATGTTCTGGCATAGTTTGACAATGTCTTTCTTTGCACCGTACAATGAATAAGACAAGATGACAAGATGACAAGGTGACCGGATGACATCGCCGAGCACCTCACGTCGCGGCGAGGGGCGCCATGTCACCCGGTCACCTTGTCACCCGGTCACCGTGTCACCTGGTCATAAAAACCGGCGACAAGGTAGCGTAAAATCTTAACCGTGTTCATTCCCCCAGGGAGCAACCCATTGGCAAGCTGGACTGATCTGGTACGCGGGCGGTGGGGCAATCGGCAGACGCCCAAACGGCCGCCGCCGAAACGACCTGCCACCGACAGCATTGTACATACAATTGAGCAACAGGCGGAAAAAGAGCGCCCCGTCGATTATCGGGATCGCATCAGCGTGGTCACCTGGCTAATGGTCTTTGGCTTGGGGATTAGCCTGATTTTTAGTTCGCCCAATATTTTGACGCTCGGTTTGCTGGTGCTCGGTTCGCCCGTTTCGTTCTCGATTACAGACCGGGTGATTGCGGCCATCTTTATGGCCTGCCTGAGCGCGGCCAGCACCCAAAGCGTCATTGGCGTCCATCCGGCGCTGCACAAGCGCACTGAATCGCGGCGGCGCACGTGGGCCTTTTGGGCGCTGCCCATGGCGCTGACCATCATCGCCATCTATCTGCTGCCGCTGGCGCCCACCGCTTCCATCCAGGTGCTTGGGCTGCTCGCCAGCGGGGCGCTGATTGCGCTGGCGCTTTTCTGCCTCTACGCCCCCGTCGAGTGGGGACAGTTTGGCTTTCGGCGCGCCCGCTTTGTGCTCAACGTCATGGCCTATGGCTCGGCGCTGCTGCTCTTCGTGTTCATCTATCAGAGCCGCACGCGCAGCCTGCTTTCGGCCACCGTCATCGCTATCACCGCCACTCTGCTCGCTATTGAGATTTTGCGCAACTCGACGCGCCGCGCCGACATGGTCTTTACCTATGGCGCGATTGTGGGGCTGGTGTTGGGCCAGGCCACTTGGGCGCTCAACTATTGGCCGGTGCCGGCGCTGACGGGGGGGCTGCTGCTGCTGGTGGTCTTCTATCTCATGGTAGGCATAGCGCAGCAGGGTCTGCAACACCGGCTAACCGGTCGCATCCTGTTGGAGTTTGCCCTGTTTACGCTGTTGGCCCTGATCCTTATTTTTGCCGTCGGGCCGGGATTGGGTTAATTACATATCGCGGTATTCCTCGGCGGCAGCCAGCAGACGCATGGCCCCATTTTGCCACAGCGGCCAATGTTCGTTACGCCGCACCAGATCTAGCAGCACGTCGGTAAAAAGCGCGTTGATCGGCGTGCGCACCCCCAGTTGCTTACCGCGCACCACCACTGCCCCGTTGAGCCACGCCACTTCGCTGTGCCGTTTCTCCTGTAATAAATCTTGCCATAGCCCCGGCATCTTGCCGCCGCGAATGCTGCGCGCCTGATCGCCCAGCAGTTGGCGCGCCAGCACATTGGGGCCAAAGCGCACCACCGGCGCCAGCATGGCCGAGGCGTGGCTGCCAATATTGACCGGCTTTATTTTGGCGGCGCGCATGACGCACCAGGCTTCACGCCACGCTTCGACTTCCAAATTGGCCAGCGCCGGGTCGGCGAAAATCTGTTGGGCCGCCAGCCCCAAAATGGCGCAAGTGGCGTTGCCCAACATGGTCATGAGCAGGCGGGTCCATTTGAGCGCATGGGGGTTGGCGTAGGCCACGGCGGAAAAACCGGCGCGCTGCAAAACGCTTTGCAGCGCGTCAAACCGCGTTTGGGGAACCGCTGGATGCCAACGGCTCAGCCCTAAGTCGTAGCGTTCTTTTTCAATAAAAAGGCGCCCCGGCGCTTGCACATCCACCGGCGTGGCAATAATGCCGGCAATCACGTGGGCAGGGCTGAGCATTTTGGCGATGACCTGCTCGTTGCCCACACCGTTTTGCAGGCTGACCACAACGGGCAGCGGCTGGCGATGCTTGTGCGCGGCCTGCATGAGTTGGTTGATAGCGGCTTCGGTATCGTAACTTTTGACGGTGAGAATGGCGGCATCAAAGGGGTGGGGAGAATGCGCAAAGGCCTGGGCAGTCGTGCTGAAAATCTGCACATTTTTGACCTGCTGCTCACCTTTGTGCGAAGCCAAAAGCAGACCGGGGCGCTGGCGCACGGCCTCTTCCACCGCCGGGCGACCCACCAGCGTCACGCGCACATTTTTTGCGTCATGCTGAAGCGCCACCATGCCGCCCACCAGGCAGCCGATGGCGCCAGCGCCGATGATTAATAAGTTCATAAAGCCATGAGCAGTTCACGCACCTGGCGGCTGTTTTGACATTTCAAAGCCTGCTCGGCAAGCTGCCGACAACTGAGCAGGTCGCACTGGCGCACCGCCTGCTTGACCAGCGCCACCGCCGCCGGCGTCACACTCAACTCACCCATGCCCAGCCCCAGCAGCAGCGGAATGGCGGTGGAGTCGCTGGCGATTTCCCCACAAATCGAGACCGGAATGCCCGCTTGCCGCCCGGCGCGGCCAACGTGGCTCATAATTTTGATCATGGCCGGGTGCAGCGGGTCAGCCATAGCGGCCACCGCCGCATTGGTGCGATCCACGGCCAGAATATATTGGGCCAGATCGTTGACGCCAATGCTCAAAAAGTCGACCAGCGTGGCCATCTGTTCAATCATAAGGGCGGCGGCGGGCGTCTCCACCAGCACGCCGATGGGGAGCAATTGGGCCAGTTCCGTTGGCTCTATGTCCTGTGCGGCGGCCACGGCGGGGATGATTTCGTCAATGTGCGCCTGCACGTCCAGCACTTCTTCAACCGTGCTAATCATGGGCAACATAAAGCGCAACGGGCGGCGCCACGCTGCCGCCATTTGCAGCAGCGCTGTAATGTGGTTGCGCAACAGTTCGGGCCGCTTGAGCAGCAGCCGAATGCCGCGCAGCCCCAGCGATGGATTCAGCTCCATGGGGGTGGGGATAAAACGCGCAGGCTTGTCGCCACCCAGGTCAAGGGCGCGGAAGGTGAGCGGTTTGACAATGGATTCGGAGGAAGCCGCGTCATTTTCAGCCGGCTGCGTCTGCATGAGGCCATAGATGTCGCGCAGCAGTTCGGCGTGCGCCGCCACGTCGGGGATGGTTTCGTGGTTGATAAAAATAAACTCAGTGCGCAGCAAGCCAATGCCGTCGGCGCCGCCTTGCGCGGCCTGCACCGCATTGTCTCGGTTGTTCACGTTGGCGCAAACGGGGATGGTTTGGCCATCCAGCGTGACGGCGGGCTGATGCGCCAGCGTGTTGGCCAATTTACGCTGCTGCAGCAAATAGGTGTGCGAATTGGAATAGTGACGCAACTGCCGCTCGGTGGGCGAAGCCAGCAGTTGGCCCAGGTTGCCGTCGACGATGACGGGCTGGCCGGTTTTCAGTTCAAAGAGCGCATCGCCCACGGCACAGACCAGCGGGATTTCACGCGAGCGGGCCAGAATGGCGGCGTGGGCCGTGGGTGCGCTGTGGGCCAGCGCAATGCCATACACCTGGCGGGTGGGTAATTCGATAATATCGGAAAGCGTCAAGTCTTCGGCCACCAAAATGGATTGGGGCGGCAGATTGATCAGCATGGAAAAGGATTTTTGGGCGCCCAGTTGGCCCAAAAGCCGGTTGCCAATATCGAGCACATCGGCGGCGCGGCCGGCAAAATAGTCATCATCCATGCTGCGGAAGGTGTCGGCAATTTCGTTGAGCACCATTTGGGTGGCGTCGATGGCGCTGGCTTGATTTTGCATGATGGCGGCTTCAATGCCGTTCATCACGGTGGCGTCGTGCAGAATCGTGCGGTGGCTGGCCAGTATGTCGGCCACCAGCACATCGGTGTCGTGGATCAGCCGCTCCAGATTGGCGTCGACGCGGGCATGGGCTTCCAGAAAGCGCTGCCATTCTTCAGCCGGCGCCAGACGCGTGGGTACATGGCCCATCTCTAACAGAGCGGGCCTGGGCTGATATATAAACGCGTTGCCAATGCCGATGCCGGGCGACCCCGGCAGGCCGTGATAGATTGCGGACATAATTGGATTTTAGCCGAAAGGCCGCTCCCCTCCTAAATCCTACCATGCGCATCAAGCTAAGGGTACAGGCTAGTGCCGGTCGAGTAGGGGCGGCCGTTTGCCCCGTATCGAGACCAAACGGGTCACACCAGCTCACTCTGGTTTCGATACGGCTGCATACTGCCGCAGCCTACTCAACCGCCGTTCGCTCTTTTGTTGGATGGCCCAAATGGCTTAGCTTGATGCGCATTCCCCTTCTAAATCCTCTCTCCACGGCGTGGAGGAGGATTTTTCCCGCAGCGGCGGCATTTCGATATTCGAAATGCCGCCGCTGATGCGCGGGGCAAAAGAGGAGATTTGTGTAGCTATAGTTGTTAGACGGCGGCGGACGTAACGTCGTCGAATTGAACGGCCAGGGCTTGCAGCGCCTCGCTGGCATCGGGGCCGGTGGCCTGTAGATGCAGTTCGTGGCCCTGGCGCGCCTGGAGCTGCACAAGCTGGATAATGCTTTTGGCGTCGACAGGGGGTGGAGCGTGTGAGATTCTGAATGGTGATCAACGCCTGGTATTGATTGGCAACCTGCACCACGTCCCGGCTTTTGCGCAGGTGTAGCCCAAGAGGGTGATTAATCTTCAGGGTGATGGTTTGCGGTTGATTCATTCAGAAATTTCCGTACACTTTTGGCCGTTGTAGAAAATAGTTACGCCGGGTATACGTGTTGCGTGTTGCGTGTACTGGTCGAGAAGTTTATTCGTTATGGCGTATTTATTTCGTCAACGTGGCCCTATACAAACACTTTTTGAATGTGCGCCGCGCTTTCCGCGGCCTGATTGACGGCATCCAGATCGTGACCGAGGCTGGCTTCAAGGCGGCGGTAATGGCGCCTTCGACCAGAGGCGCATTGCTGATGCGACAGCGGGCGGCCTTTTCGGCGGGCAAGAACTCAAGCGCCATTTCCGTGTTCAGCACCGCACTGCCCAGATCAACCAGGATCAGCACCCCATCCGGCGTCCACACCCGCTCGATGGTTTGCGCAATATAGAGGGCGTCGCTGCCCAAACGATAGGGGGTGGAGCTGCCGCGCGCCACATCGGGAATACCGGCGGCCACGCCAATGTGCACGGTGTGCTCGCTTTCGGTGGTCTCAGCATCCGCCACGTCTGGCGCGCCAAAAGTCATTTGGGCGGCCACCTCTTTCACTCCTTCGGCCAGCCGGCGGCTGTGCGAGACGATCACCAGATGCACCATGAGATTTAGGAGTCCACCCAGTTGTAGGTGCGCGCCACCGCTTTCTTCCAACCAGCATAGCCAGCGGCGCGCGCCTCGGCGCTCATTTGAGGCTGCCACTGGCGATCCACCTGCCAGTTTGCGCGCAGGCTGCCCAGATCGCGCCAGAAACCCACGGCCAGACCAGCAGCATACGCTGCGCCCAGGCTAGTGGTCTCGGCCACGCGCGGGCGAATCACCTCGGCGCCTAAAATGTCGGCCTGCAACTGCATAAGAAAATTGTTGGCCGTGGCGCCGCCATCCACCTTTAAGCGGCGCAGCGGCACGCCGCTATCGGCGTTCATGGCGTCCAGCACCTCGCGTGTCTGATAACAGATCGCCTCAAGGGCGGCGCGCACAATGTGGGCGCGGTTGACATAGCGGGTGAGCCCCACCAGCACGCCGCGGGCGTCGCTGCGCCAGTACGGCGCAAAGAGCCCGCTAAAGGCGGGTACCAGATAGGCGCCGCCCGTGTCAGCCACGCTGGCGGCAATCTCTTCGGTCTCGGCGGCGTGCTGGATCAATTGCAGATTGTCGCGCAGCCACTGCACGGTGGCGCCGGCCATGGCAATGGAGCCTTCCAGCGCATATACGGTGGGCTGGTCGCCCATTTTGTAGCAGACGGTGGTGAGCAGCCCGTTCTGGCTGCGCACAATCTCTGCGCCCGTGTTCAAAATCATGAAGCAGCCGGTGCCATACGTGTTCTTGGCTTCGCCCGCACTAAAACAGGTTTGCCCCACGGTGGCCGCCTGCTGATCGCCCAAATCGCCGCAGATGGGAATGGCCGCGTCAAAGGGACCATCTGCGCGCGTGTGGCCATAAAATGCCGGATCGCTGCTGGGGCGGATGGTGGGCAACATGGCGCGTGGAATGCCCAAAAGCGACATCAGTTCCGCGTCCCAATCCAGCGTTTCCAGGTCCATGAGCATGGTGCGGCTGGCATTGGTCGGGTCGGTAATGTGCTGGCCGCCGTTGACCCCGCCGGTCAACTGCCAGATGAGCCAAGTGTCCACTGTGCCAAAGAGCAGCTCGCCGCGCTGGGCTTTTTCTTTGACGCCCGGCACATTGTCCAGCATCCAGCGAATTTTGGGGCCGGCAAAATAGGTGGCCACGGGCAGCCCTGTTTTGCGATAAATAAAGTCGGCATGTCCAGCCGCTTCCAGCTCTTTGCAGATGCGGTCCGTACGCAGATCCTGCCACACAATGGCGTTGTAAACTGGTTGCCCGCTCTGCTTGTCCCACACGATGGCCGTTTCGCGTTGATTCGTAATGCCAATGGCGCCAATGTCGGCGGCACTAATGTGTGCCTTGGCCAGCGTGGCCTGGATCACCTGCTGCGTACGCGCCCAGATTTCCAGCGGGTCGTGCTCCACCCAGCCGCTCTGCGGAAAAATCTGGGCGTGCTCCTGCTGATCAAAGGCCACCACGCCGCCGTTGTGATCAAAGAGCATAAAGCGGGTGCTGGTGGTGCCGGAGTCGAGTGCGCCGATAAAGTTTGGCATTGGAAATTGGTCCGTGGTAAAGATTGGGGGTTGCGTATTGAGTATTGAGTGTACCGGTTTTGGAATTGGCGGTACATTGGGTCATTGGTTTGTCGAGTGCAATTTGTTGAGCGGCGTGCCGCTCCTCCCCCTTGGCGTACTTCGTACGCCGTTCCCCTTCCTCTCCACTTGTGGAGAGGAAGGGGCTAGGGGAAGGAGCGGCCCTACGCAAACGCTTTTTGGGCGGCTTCAAAGAGATAAAATGCGCTGGTGGCGCCGGGGTCTTGATGACCGATGGAGCGGGGGCCCAGGTAGCTGGCGCGGCCTTTGAGCGCCTGCATGGCGATTGTCTCTTGCATGCCTTTTTCGGCGGCGCGACAGGCGGCCGTAAAGGCAGTGCCGGCATCATCTCCATCGGCGATGGCATTTTGCAAAGCATTGACCGCCGGTTCAAAGGCGTCGATCATGGTCTTTTCGCCCGGGCCGGCTTTGCCGCGCTGTTTGAGCCCTTCCAGCCCGCTGCGAAATATTTTGCCGCATTCATCAACCGAAATATTGCGTTGGGGATCGGCGCCATTTTTGAGCAGCGTGGCCGCTTCTTTGGCGGCATTTAAAAAGAAGGAGCCATAGAGCGCACCCGCCGCCCCGCCCACACCGCTGATCAACGTCATGGCGACGGTGCGTAACAACACGCCGATGTTTTCCGGCGCATCTTTCTCTCCATCGGCGTCGATTTTGGGCTCAAGATGACGACCGGCTGTCACCAGCGTGCTGCCCAGCCGTTCGCGCAGCCGCACAACACCACGCGCCATGTTCAACCCATGGTCGCCATCGCCGATGGCAGCATCCAAGTCGGTCAGATAATCCTGCTTTTCCAAGATGCGCTCGGCAAAGACGAGCAGCCAGCGTTCAATATGTGAAGCTGATATTTCTGAGTTCATTATGCAATTACCACCATCAATTACGCGAAAATTACCACCATAAAGTTGGCGTGTGAACCGGTGCATTCCAGAGTTCCAAAAGTTCCGGGTCCACGCGCATCAGCGTCACCGCGCAACCGGCCATTTCTAGGCTAGTAATGTAGTTGCCGATGAGCTGCTGTTCAATGACCACGCCGCGCATGGTCAATAACTCGTGCAGGTGGCGATACACAATGTACAGCTCCTGTTGCGGCGTACCGCCCAACCCGCTGACCAACACCAACATGTGATCACCGGCGTGCACTTCTAAATCGGCCATAATCGGCTCTAACAGCATTTCTACCACCTGGTCAGCCGTGGCGCTCGGAATGCGCTGTCGCCCGCGCTCGCCGTGAATGCCCACGCCAATTTCCATCTCATTTGCCGGCAGGTCAAAGGTGGGCCGGCCCACGTTGGGCAGAATGCAGCTTGTAAGCGCCACGCCCATGCTGCGGCATTGGGTGCTGCTGCGCTGGGCGACGGCCTGCACCTGGTCCAACGTGTACCCACGTTCAGCCGCCGCGCCGGCAATTTTCTCTACAAAAATGGCCGCCCCTAGCCCGCGCCGGTTGGCGGCATTGTCCACCGCCACATCATCATTGACCAGCACCGTCTTGACCTCAATGTTTTTTTCGGCGGCCATCTCCATGGCGATTTCCATATTGAGCACGCCGCCCGTGTGGTTTTTGACGACATAGAGTACGCCCGCGCCGCCCTGCACCATCTCGGTGGCCGCCAGATATTGCATGGGCGTGGGGCTGGTGAACACATCGCCCAGGCAGGCGGCATCCAACATGCCGCGGCCCACGTAGCCCACATTGAGCGGTTCGTGCCCACTGCCGCTGCCGCTGACCACGGCCACCTTACCGCGCACGGGGGCGTCTGCCCGGTACACAAAGCGCAACTTGTGTGAAACTCGCAAAATCTGCTTGTGCGCAAATTCCAGCCCTTGCAGGCTTTCGGCAACTGTATCTATGGGACGATTGATCAGCTTTTGCATATCGATCTGAGCGGATTCTAAAACATGCGCGAACTATTAAATATTGTAGCCGTTTTTGGTGGGTTGATCAACTTGGGGGAGGGAGGGAAGGGGGGAGTAGAGGAGTGGAGGAGAATACTCTCTCTACTCCTCTACTCCCTACTCCTCTACTCCTCCACTCCCTACTCCCCTACCAATGCGCGCAACAGCTTCTCCGCCTGGCGGGCGGCTTTGCCGCGGTGGCTGATTTCGTTCTTCACCTCAGCGGGCAATTGAGCCATAGTGCGGCCCAGGGTGGGCAGATAGAAGTGGGGATCATAGCCAAAGCCGTGCTCGCCGGCCGGTTCATCGACAATTTCGCCCTTAACGCTATCTTCGCAGGTGTAAATTTGGCCATCGGGTGCGGCCAGGGCCACCACGCAGCGGAAGCGGGCGCGGCGGGAGGGGGCGACATCACTTTGGCGGGCGAGCTGGTGCAACTCGGCGATAAGTTTGGCGTTGTTGGCGGCGTCGCCCGCTTTTGCACCGGCAAAGCGGGCTGAATAGACGCCGGGCCGCCCGTCCAAAGCGTCCACTTCCAGCCCACTGTCATCGGCCCAGGTCCACATATGGGCCAAAGCGGCATACGTTTGCGCTTTGAGCCGGGCGTTTTCGGCAAAGGTGACGCCGGTCTCCTCCACGTCGTAGGTAATGCCAACTTCATCCAGCGACACCACTGCGAACGGCAAGTTGGCCAGCAGACCGCGATATTCGCGCACCTTGCCCTGATTGTGCGTAGCGATCAATAATTTCTGTTTGGTATTGAAAGACATGCGATATTCCATTTTGCTTGAATTGAGAATTGCTGACGTTTGACCCTGTATGTATGCTATCATATAATGCGAAGCATTGAGAAAGCGCATATTTTATTAATTTGTTAAAAATGGCCGAATCTTACCACCCATTACGTATATTTGCGGGCTCTGCTCATCCGGCTTTGGCGCAAGAGATTGCTTCTCTGCTGGAAGTCAGTTTGGGCAAGACCACCACCAAGCATCTGCCCGATAGCGAAATTCACGTCATGATCGATGAGGTGGTGCGCGATCAAGATATTTTTTTTGTCCAGCCCTGCTGCGCCCCCGTCAATGATAATTTGATGGAGCTAATGCTCTATATTGACGCTTTTCGGCGGGCCAGCGCGCACAGCATCAGCCTGGTCATCCCCTATTACCCCTACGCCCGGCAGGAACGCATGGCGCGCGGGCGCGAAGCCATTAGCGCCCGCACCGTGGCCAATATGCTGGAAAACCAGGGCGCCACCCGCGTCATTTTTGTCGATATTCATGCACCGGCCATTCAGGGTTTTTTCAACATTCCCGTGGACCCGCTGAGCGCCGTGGGGCTTCTGGCGGACTATTTCCGCAAGCCCGCCTTTGAGAATGCCGCCATTGTGAGCCCGGATGTGGGGCGCGCCAGCATGGCGGGCAAATACGCGCAACTGCTCAATTTGCCGCTGGTGGTCATGCACAAACGGCGCACCAGTTTTAGCAACACCGAAACCACCCACGTGGTGGGCGACATTGAAGGACGGCGGCCCATTATCATCGATGACGTCATGGCGGGCGGCAGCGTGCTGAAGCAGGTGGAGGCGCTTTATGCAAATGGCGCGGCCGGTAAAGCCTGTTTCGCCGTCACGCATCCGGTGCTGCTGCCCAGCGCGCTGGAGCGACTCAACGCCGACGCGCGTATTGAAAGCCTGGTAGTGACCAATACGATTCCCGTGCCCGCCAACCCGACGTACGCCAAGGTCAAGGTGCTGTCGATTGCCCCCTTGTTGGCCGACATTATTGAACGCATTTACCACGGCACCAGCATTTCAGAACAGTTGCTGTTAACGTAGTGGTTGGTGGCTGGTTGTTAGTGGCTGGTGATTTGTTGGTTTCACTGACGACCAGCGACCAATCACCAGTGACCAATTACCACCAACCAACAACCGTCCGCAAAGCGATGGAGATTGTCATGTTTGGAAGAATGCAAAGACCGGAGCCTGATGTAATCGAAGTGATTGTGGGACCGCGCGCCACTTTTTCAGGGCGGATGCAGTGCGACGCCAGCATTCGCATTGATGGCGCGGTGGAAAGCGGCCACATCGAAACGCCCGCCAACGTAATCCTGACCGAAACGGCGCGCGTCCAGTGCGATATTACCGCCAAAACGGTGAGCATCCGCGGCGTTTTTCAGGGCGTCATCCGCGCCGACCGCGTGGAGTTGCTGGAGGGCAGCCAGGTGTACGGCGCCCTGCACGTCAACAGCTTTTTTATGGATGAAGGCGTGCTGCTGCGCGCCGAGCTGAATATTCAAGGCTCGCCCACGGAAGATACAATCGAACTGCCGCGCCCCAATATTACATCCACATCCATTCCGATTGTGCGCCCATCCAGAGAGACGCAGGTGTAATGATGATTTGGGGCATGGTTCCGGTGGCGGCCTTATTGGGATATTTGCTGGGAGCCATTCCGGTGGGCGTTTTGGTCTGCCGGCTCTTTGGCGTCGACATCCGCAGCGTGGGCAGCGGGCGCACAGGTACAACCAACGCCTGGCGGGCGGCCGGTCTCAAAGCCGCCATCCCCACGCTGATTGGCGATTCGATCAAGGGCGCAGTAGCCGTGTGGCTGGTGCGTTTTTTGATTACCACCCTTTTCCCCGATCCCGGTATTATGGATGTGGCTGAGGCGTCTGCCCGCGTAACGGCGCTGCAATTGGCCAGCGCGTTGGCAGGCGGTCTGGCCATCATTGGACACAACTGGTCGGTCTTTTTGGGTTTTAAAGGCGGCGCTGGCGGCATCACTTCCGCCGCCACCACCATGGCCATCTCGCCGCTGGTGGGCAGCATGGTCTGGCTGATTGGCGGCGTGCTCATCTGGTGGACGCGCATGGCATCGATTGCCACCTTTTCGGTGGGGCTCAGCGCTTTTGCTATCTTCTTGATTTTATATGTGAATGAACTTTCGCCCTGGCCCTATGCCATTTATGGCTTTATCGCGCTGGTTTCGGTCTATTTGGCGCTGCGCGTAAACCGGGCCAATTTAAAGGAGGGCAAAGAACGCGTTATTACGCTCTGGTAAAAAAATTGCCGTTTTACATATGTAAATTTAGAATTAAGTTGGCAGTATCGAATGCGGCAGCGAATGCATGAATATTTGTTGCACTCAGCACCAAATCACTCCTTTTCAAGAATTATGAATTCTTGGAACAATATAAAAAATGCAGCACACGATTGGAGGCAATATGACTAGCGAAAACAAGTGTCCGTTCACTGGCGGCTCTAACACAGCCATGGGAACCATGTCGAACCGCGACTGGTGGCCGAATCAATTGAATCTGCGGATTCTCCATCAGAATTCTGCCCTGTCCGACCCCATGGACAAGGAATTCAACTATGCCGAGGCGTTCAAGAGCCTCGACCTGAACGCTGTGAAAAACGATCTCTACGCATTGATGACCGATTCGCAGGAGTGGTGGCCGGCCGACTTTGGCCATTACGGGCCACTTTTTATTCGCATGGCGTGGCACAGCGCCGGCACCTATCGCATTGGCGATGGTCGCGGCGGCGCATCCGATGGTACACAGCGTTTTGCGCCCCTCAACAGTTGGCCCGACAACGCCAATCTGGACAAGGCGCGCCGCTTGCTGTGGCCGATCAAGCAAAAATATGGCCGCAAAATCTCCTGGGCCGATCTGATGATCCTGGCCGGGAATTGCGCGCTGGAGTCCATGGGCTTCAAGACCTTTGGTTTTGGCGGCGGGCGCGAAGATGTCTGGGAGCCCCAAGAAGACGTATACTGGGGCGCTGAAAGTGAGTGGCTTGGCGACAAACGCTACAGCGGCGAGCGCGATCTGGAAAACCCGTTGGCCGCCGTGCAGATGGGGCTGATCTACGTGAACCCGGAAGGCCCCAACGGCAACCCGGACCCGGTGGCGGCCGCCATCGACATCCGCGAAACCTTTGCCCGCATGGCCATGAACGACGAAGAAACTGTGGCGCTGATCGCCGGCGGCCACACCTTTGGCAAGACCCATGGCGCCGGCGATGCTGCGCTGGTGGGAGCAGAGCCCGAGGGCGCGGCCATCGAGGCGCAAGGTCTCGGCTGGCTGAGCAGCTATGGCAGCGGCAAAGGCGGCGACACCATCACGAGCGGCCTAGAAGTCACCTGGACTACCACGCCCACCAAGTGGAGCAGCAACTTCTTCTGGAACCTCTTTGGCTATGAATGGGAGCTGACCAAGAGCCCGGCCGGCGCCAATCAGTGGATTCCGAAACATGGCGCGGGTGCGGGTACGGTGCCAGATGCCCACGATCCGTCACAGCGTCACGCCCCGTCCATGCTGACCACGGACCTTTCCTTGCGCTTCGACCCGATTTACGAAAAGATTTCGCGACGCTTTTACGAGAATCCAGATGAATTTGCCGATGCCTTTGCCCGCGCCTGGTTCAAGCTGACCCACCGCGATATGGGCCCGCGCGTGCGCTATCTCGGCCCCGAGGTTCCGGCGGAGGAACTGCTCTGGCAGGATCCCATCCCGGCCGTCGATCACGAATTGATTGACGCGCAGGACATCGCGGCGCTCAAGAGCAAGATTCTCGCATCGGGTCTCTCCATTGCGCAACTGGTCTCGACTGCTTGGGCATCGGCATCGACATTCCGCGGCTCGGACAAGCGCAGTGGTGCCAATGGCGCTCGCATCCGCCTGGCCCCGCAAAAGGATTGGGAAGTCAACCAGCCGGCGCAACTTGCGCAGTCGCTCGAAATCCTGGAGACGATCCAGCAGGAGTTCAACGACGCACAAGCCGGCGGCAAGCAGGTTTCACTAGCGGACCTGATCGTGCTCGGCGGTTGTGCAGCCGTCGAACAAGCGGCCAAGAATGCCGGCCACAATGTGACCGTACCCTTTACACCGGGCCGCGCCGATGCCTCACAAGAGCAGACCGATGTGGAAGCCTTTGCGGCGCTTGAGCCCTATGCCGATGGCTTCCGCAACTATCAAAAGGCGCAATACAGCGTATCCGCAGAAGAGCTGCTGGTTGACCGGGCGCAATTGCTGACGCTAACCGCGCCGGAGATGACGGTGCTCGTCGGCGGCCTGCGCGCCTTGAACGCCAATGCCGGCCAATCTCAACATGGCGTCTTCACCGACCGGCCTGGGGCGCTCACCAATGATTTCTTCGCCAATCTGCTCGACATGAGCACGGAGTGGAAAGCTGCTTCGGATGCCGCCGACGTATTCGAGGGCCGCGATCGGGCTACGGGTGAAGTGAAGTGGAGCGGCACCCGCGTCGACCTCGTCTTCGGCTCGAACTCCCAACTGCGCGCCATTGCCGAAGTCTACGGCTGCGGCGATGCGCAAGAGAAGTTTGTGCGTGACTTTGTGGCCGCGTGGAACAAGGTCATGAATCTGGATCGCTTCGACCTGGCGTGATTTTGATAAGCTCCTATAGTATGTAATCAGATAAAATGGAAAGGGCTCCGAAGTCATCCTCTTCGGAGCCCTTTTTGATATTACGATGAATTCACTGCAAATAGGGGCAGAATAGCCACAGAAAACACAAAAGGCCCTTTGATATCTCATATGGTTGACCCGCTTTGGTTTCGATACGGCTGGAAACAGCACCAGCCTACTCAACCGCCGCTAGCCTTGTAACCAAATAAGATCCGGTTAAACCACACAAAATTCACAAAAGGATCAGAGAGAATTTTTGTGTTTTCTGTGTTTTTTGTGGCTATTGAGCGCTTTGCAGAAGAGCCTACGATTGCGCCACCAGCGCTACATCCAGCGCCTCTTGCAGCGTGCGCACGCCGACCACCTGAATGCCGGACGGCAGCGCATCGTCGCCTTTGCCGCGCAGGGCGCTGCGGGGCGCCAATGCGCGCTTAAAACCCAGCTTGGCGGCTTCATGCAGGCGGCGCGGCAACTGGCCCACGCTGCGCAATTCGCCGCTGAGACCCACCTCGCCCACAATGGCCAGGTCGGCGCAGACGGGGCGGTTAAAATAGCTGCTGGCAATGGCGGTGGCCGTGGCCAGGTCGGCGGCGGGCTCGCCAATGCGCATGCCGCCCACCACGTTGACAAAAATATCCTGCTCGGCCAGCTTGAGCCCCACGCGCTTGCTCAACACGGCGGCCAGCAGCAACAGCCGGTTCTGGTCCACGCCGTTGCCGGTGCGCCGCGGCTGGCTAAAGGGGGTGTGGCTGCTCAACGCCTGCACTTCCACCAGCAGCGGCCGGCTGCCTTCCATAGAGACCGCAATGGCGCTGCCCGATGCATTGGGCAGCCGCTCGGCCAAGAAGACCTCGGAGGGGTTCTGAACTTCGATCATGCCGCGCTCGTCCATTTCGAAGATGCCCACTTCATTGGTGCTGCCAAAGCGGTTTTTCACCGAACGCAGCAGCCGATAGGCGTGAAAGCGTTCACCCTCAAGCTGTAAAACGGCATCCACCATGTGTTCCAGCACGCGCGGGCCGGCCAGATTGCCCTCTTTGGTCACATGGCCCACCAGAAAGAGCGCAATGTTGAGCCGCTTGGCCGCCCGCAACAGCAGAGCGGCGCAGTCGCGCACCTGGCTCACCGTGCCGGCGGCGCTGGTGCCCGCCTCGGCGTAAATGGCCTGGATCGAGTCGACGATGATCAGGTTGGGCTTGAGCAGTTCTATCTGCTCCAAAATATTTTCGACGATAATTTCAGAGAGGACAAAGAGCTTTTCGGCATGAATATCCAGCCGGGAAGCGCGGCGCCGGATCTGGTGTGCACTCTCTTCGGCGCTGATGTAGAGTACCGCGCCCACCGTTTCGGCCACCTCCGCCGCCATTTGCAGCAGCAGCGTACTCTTGCCAATGCCGGGATCGCCGCCCACCAGCACGCCGGAGCCGGGTACAATGCCGCCCCCCAGCACGCGGCTCAATTCGCTCATGCGCAGCGGCAAACGGGGCGCGCCATCCGCCGGAATCTGCGTCAGCGGCAGCGGGCGGGCGGCTGCATCGCTGCCAATGGGCATGGCGGTGCGGCTTTTGGCCGCTTCCTGCACGACGACTTCTTCTAGCGTGTCCCATTCGTTGCAGTTGGGGCATTTGCCCATCCATTTCATCTGCACGCTGCCGCATTCAGAACAGACGTAGCGGGTTTTGGTTTTGGCCACGGGTAAGGCTCCTGCGGGTTACGTGTTGCGTGTTGCGTGTACCGGTTGAGTAGATGTCGATTCGGTCGGTGCTTTATGAGTTGTCGAACATCTGTGCGGAAATTATAGGGGTAAACGCATTTTGTGCAACTGGGCTTTGTGGTCAGGGGTGTTTCGCTTTGGGGCATGCGTATCAAGCTAAGCGATTTTGGCGCCGAACAGGAGAGCGAGCGGCAGTTGAGTAGGCTGCTGTAGTTCGCAGCCGTATCGAAACCACAGTGAGCGGGTCGACCCGTTTGGTCTCGATACGTGCGGATACTGCCCCGCACTACTCGACCGGCACTCACCTAAATGGTCCGCCAAACTCAAACGCACCCGTGCGGTCATGCAGGAAGGAGTCATCGGTCACCTTGTCACCTTGTCATCCGGTCACCTTTTCATCTGAAAGCTACCCCTTCACGCCGGTCAACGCGGCGCCTTCGACAAAATAGCGCTGCGAGGTGAAGAAGATCAGAATGGGTGGGATGACTGATACGAGCGTGGCGGCCATGAGGTAATTCCAGTGGGTCTGGCCAAAGGAGCTGAGGTAGAGGCGCAGGCCAATGGGAAGCGTGTACTTTTCCATGGTGTTGAGGTAAATGAGCGCGGCCTGGAAGTTGTTCCAATTGGCAAAAAAGGCGAAGATGGCCACGCTGGCTAGCGCGGGTTTGGTGAGGGGCAACAGAATGCGCCAATAAATAGAAAACAGATTGGCGCCGTCGATTTTGGCGGCGTCATCCAATTCGGTAGGCAGGGTAAGGAAAAATTGGCGCAGCAGAAAAATGTAGAAGGCGCTGCCGCCAAACCAGCTTGGCACAATCAGCGGGCGATAGGTGTCCAGCCAGCCCACATTGCGAAAGAGCAGATAGATAGGGACCAACGTCACTTCGCCCGGCAGCATGAGCGTGCTGAGCAGGATTATAAAGAGCACGTTTTTGCCGGGGGCGCGCAGCCGAGCAAAGGCATAGGCCACCAGCGAGGCGGTCAGCACGGCGCCCACCACGCTCAGCCCGGTGACGATGACGCTGTTGCGAAAGTACATCCAGAAGGGCTGAAAGGTGAGCGCCTCGGGGTAATTGCTCCAGCGGAAGGGGTCGGGCAGCCACTGGATGGGCACCAGAAACACATCGCCCTCATCCTTGAGCGAGGCCGAAAGCATCCAAAAAACGGGCAGCAGCATAAAGAAGGCGCCGACGATCAGAACCAGCGTGCTGAGCCAGAGGGTGCTCTGCTGGCGGACGCTTTTGCGCCGCCACCAGGGCGCGGTCGTCGTGCGCCGGCGCGATGGGGATGATGGGGCGGAAAGTTGTCTGGTTGCCATGTTAACGAATCAGCGATCCCTCGTAATAGACCCAGCGCCCCGTCGAACGAAAGACCAGCCCGGTCAGCGCCAGAATGATCAAAAACATGAGCCAGGCCAGCGCCGCCGCGTAGCCCATTTTGAAAAACTTGAAGGCGTTGTTGTAGAGATAGAGACCGTAAAAGAGGCTGGCGTTGGCCGGGCCGCCGTTGGTGATGATAAAGGCGGGCGTAAAAATCTGGAACGAGTCGATAATGCCAATGACCACGTTAAAGAGGATAATCGGCGACATCATGGGCAGGGTCACGTTGCGGAACTTGGACCACGGCCCGGCGCCATCAATTTCAGCGGCTTCGTAGAGATGATCAGGGATGCCCTTGAGCCCGGCCAGAAAGATGACCATGGTCACGCCAATGGTCCACAGGTTCATGAGGATAAAGGCCGGGATCACCCAGGTGGTGCTGAAAAACCACTGCGGCCCTTTGATGCCCACCCAGCGCAGCGCATTGTTGACCAGGCCAAATTCGGGGTTCAGCATCCACATCCACAACAGCGCTACCGGCACGCCAGAGATGACAGCGGGCATATAGTAGACGGTGCGAAAAATATTGACGCCTTTGATCTGCTGATTGAGCAACGCCGCCACAAAAAATGAAAAACAGAGCGTCATGGGGATGGCGCCCAGGCTGTAGAGCAGCGTCACCTTGAGCGATTGCCAGACCAGCTTGTCGTCGGTGAAAAGGTCCACGTAGTTCTGCACCCCCACCCACTTGGGCGGCACAATCACCGGATAATCGGCAAAACTGAGCAGAAACGACGCAATCATCGGTCCCAATGTAAAGATGAGCAGCCCCAGCAGCCACGGACTGGCAAAGAGGTAAAACGCAATATATTCGCGCATCAACAGCGGGCTGACCCGCCGCCGCACGCGGGCGGTTTGTGTCGTCACGGTCACCTCCTGTGTTGAGATTAGGGACTGGGGATTAGGAATCGGGTCTCGCCGCCGATCCCCGATCCCCAGTCCCTAATCCCCGATCTCCCCCCTAACTCACCACTTTGCTCTCATCAATCGCCTTGCGAATATCGGGCGCGGCTTCGGCAATAATGTCGGCGGCGCTGCCTTCGCCCAGCCAAATGCGGTCCAGGGCGGGCTGGAGCGGTTCGGTGTGGACGACGCTCATGTTGACAGTCCAGTTTTCGGGGTCGATCTGCTCATATTTGGGCGCTTCCACCAGGACGTTGAATTCATCGTCGGAGAGATGGCTCTGCTGCGCGCGCTGCACATCGACCCAATCCTGGCCCAGCGAGAGCAGGCTGCTCTGCGGGCCGTATTGGATGGGGTAGATTTTCTGCGCTTCGGCACTGGTCATAAATTTGAGGAATTCCCACGAGCCTTCCAGATTTTGGACGCCTTTGATCATGCTCCAGAAATCGATCCAGACGTGCAAATGGCGGTCGGAACCGTCGGGGGGGAAGGGGGCGGCCGCTACGCCCCACTCAAAGGCGTCGATGGTGGCGAACTGGCTGAGCGAGCCAATGTTGTCCATGAGCATGGCCACCTTGCCACTCATGAAGAGGGAAGGCACGCCGGTCTGCAATTGTTGCGACTGGGCGGGCGTGGGCGCCACTTGATCGGTCAACATGCTGTCGGCCACCCACTGCACCGCGCCCAGCGTCTTCTCATCGGTGTCGCCGGTGAATTCGGTGATGATGCCGGTTTCGTACGTATCCAGCGGCCACCAGTCGCTGCCGTAGATCCAGCCGGCGGCCCAATAGTTGAAGTAGGTCGACGTGCCAAATTGGGTGACGGTGTCGCCCTCCACTTTGGTCAAGGCTTTGGCCGTTTCTAGATATTTTTCGGTGGTCCAGCTCGTATCGGTCCAGTCGGTGGGTGGCGCGTCCACGCCGGCTTCATTAAAGAGCGTCTTGTTGTAATAGATCACGTGGGGCCACAGGTCCAGCGGCAGCGCCATCAGCTTGCCTTCCCAACGGCACCCCTTCATGCCATCGGGGTGGAAGTCGTCCAGGTTGACGCTGTCACGCGCCGCAAAATCATCCAGCTCCTGGCTGAGCCCGCGCGCGGCATAATAGCGATAACCGCGGTTGGAGAAGGGGGCGTAAATAGCGGGCGGATCGCCCGAGGCGATCATGAGATCGAGCTTGGTGATGTACTCCTGGCCGCCCGGCACAAAAATGCGGCTGATTTTGACATCCGGATGCTGGGATTCAAAGAGGTCGATGGTGCGATTGAAGTAATCTTCTTCACCATTACCCGCGCGCAACAGGGCCGGCACGGGGGCGCCGCCTTCGGCGGCTGGTGCGGCCTGGTCACCGGCGGCTGGCGCCCCTGGTGTTGCACAGCCCGCCAGCCCCATGATGCTCAGACCCGCAATTGTCACACCGCCTGCTTTGAGAAAAGACCGTCGACTGAGTGTAGTAGCCATTGGAATCCTCCTGGTGCTATTTATGTTGAAATTGTGAGATAAAAGGTACCGATTGCAGAAAATCAGACATGCTCTCTGTCGGCCATATATCGAAAATTGGGGAGCCCGATGTATAGTTGACCGCATCGACCGCAGCATACGTTAGTACAATGAAGGAAAGAGTACGGGGTATTTGAAAAATCACCCCAGCCCTCATCAACAAGTCTAATCATTCACCCTTTATTTGTCAATGGCGGTATGGGTTGTACGCTGTTTCTCTAGAAGCACCACAGGGCAAACAGAGCAAACAGATATGTGATATAATAGGTGATATAAAACGGCAGACGAGTCACGAATTCTTGTGGAGAACCAATGCTCAGATTACCTTATGGCATTAGCTACTTTCCTAAAGTGGCCAAAGAAGGCTATTACTTTGTGGATCGCACGCCTTTTGTGGCCCAGATCGAGGAGATGAACGAACCGTATCTCTTCTTCTTACGACCGCGGCGTTTTGGCAAGAGCCTCTTTATTTCGCTGCTGCGCGCGTACTACGGGTTGGAATATCGAAACGACTTTGCCGAGATATTTGGCGCATACGCCATTGGCCGGCAGCCGACGCCGTTGGCCAACCAATATCTGGTGCTCAAGCTGGATTTTAGCCACATTGATACTCAGACAGCCGAAAGTACCTATCAAGGCTTTTGGCGCAACGTGCGTTACGGCATCAGCGATTTTATCAGCGTCTATCACTTCTGTTTTGAGAAAGAAGATGACGCATATATCTTAGCCGGAGATACGCCCACGGATCTGCTCAGTCGGCTGTTGGAGCGTCTGAAGAATAATCAGTGGGCCAAAGAGAGCGATTACAAAATTTACCTGCTCATCGACGAATATGACCACTTTGCCAATGAACTGGTGGCCTTTCGCATTGAGGAATTCAAGCAGAGCGTGAGCCGCAATGGCTACGTGCGCAAATTTTACGAGCGCATCAAGGCGGCCACGGGCGACGGCACAATTGACCGCATCTTTATCACCGGCGTTTCCCCCCTTACGCTTGACAGCTTGACCGGCGGTTTTAACATCGGCAAGCACATCAGTCTGGATATTCAATTTCACAACATGATGGGTTTTACCGAAGAAGAGGTGCGCTCCATTTTAGGCGGCGTAGGTGTGACTGAAGCGAAGATGGATCAAACTATTGCCGATCTGCGCCAGTGGTACAATGGCTATCTCTTTAACGGTCAAGCTGCAGGGCGGCTCTACAATCCGGATATGGTACTCTACTTTGCCTCCGAATTGGGTTCGACCGGCGCCTATCCCACTGAATTGCTGGACATCAACATTGCCAGCGATTATGGCAAGCTGCGCGAACTCTTCCGCGTGGAGGGACACGAGGTGCAAAATCTGGCGTTGCTCAACGAACTCATCAGCCAGGGTGAGATCACCGCCCAGTTGACGCGCCAGGTTAGCTTCGAGAAGGACTTTACGCGCGATGACCTGGTCAGCCTACTTTTCTATCTCGGCATTGTGACCATCCGCGAATCGCAGCTTTCACGCTTTGTCTTTGAGCCGCCCAACTTTGTGATCACCCAGCTCTACTTTACCTATTTTCAGCAGATTGTGCTACGGCAGGCCGCGCTGCGCGCCGACGATCTGCGCATCTATGATCGAGTAGTCAAGCTGGCGCAGGAGAACGAGATTGCACCGCTGATCGAAGCAGCAGAGGCGATTTTGCTCCAGCTTTCTAATCGCGATGCCATGGGCTTTGATGAAAAGTATGTCAAAGCTGTCTTTGCCTCGCTGCTCTACCCCACTCAGATTTACACCATCCACAGTGAGTATGAAACCGACCGCCGCTATGTCGATCTGCTGCTCACCCGCCGCCCGCCCATTGAGCCTAATTACCAATTCGCCTTTGAACTCAAATATCTCAAACAGGCGGATGCACAACGCGTGGCCGAAGTCAAAGCCGAGGGATTGGCGCAGATGCAAGCCTATTTACAGCACGAAAAGTTGCAGCGGCTCACCGATTTGCGCGCCTGGTTGATTGTTTTTGTAGGCCCCAAAGCGGAAGTAGTTCAGGCGGTAGCCGTGGCTGATAAGCCGCTGTGAGAATGAGTGAGAAATTATGCATCTGCGCTCTCTCGGTTATCAAACCGATCTGATTTTCCCCCGCTTCGACGGCATTATTCTGGATCGCGGCGACTATTTAGTCGTGCAATCACCTGCCAATCCCCTCTATTACTGGGGCCATTTTCTGCTCTTTGCGGCGCCGCCCGAACCGGGTGATTTTATACATTGGCAGCAACTATTTGCGGAGGAATTTCGCACGCTGCCGCACGTCAAACATATTGCCCTGGGCTGGGATGCCCCCGATGGCGCACAGGGCGAAATTCAACCTTTTCTCGACGCGGGCTTTCACTGTTTCAAAGATCTGATCATGGCGGCGGAAGCGTCCACCCGCCACCCCATCCCAATGACACGATGAAGGTTCGCGCGCACGACCGATGCCGAATGGGCGGCGGCCTTTGATCTGCATCTACTCTGCCACGGCAATGACGATCCCACCGGCGATCTGACCTTCATTCGCACCCAATGGATGCTGCTCGCGCCATGACGCAGGCCGGGCGCGGCGTCTGGTTTGGGGCTTACTTGGGGGAACAGTTGGTGGGTTCGCTGGGGCTGTTTGTAGAGGGCGCACTCGGGGCGCTTTCAAGAAGTGAGCACCCACCCGGCTTTCGCCGCCGGGGCATCTGCGGCACGCTGCTGCATCACGCCTCGCAGCATGGCTTCCAGGAAATGGGGGCGCGGCAATTGGTTATTATGCCAGTGGCGGAATATAACGCCGCCCGAATCTATGCCTCGGTCGGTTACCGCCAGGTGGAGTGGCAATCTGGCCTCACCTGGTGGGAAGGCATCGAACAACATGCATTCTAGGTTTTTCAAAAATTAAATATACAGGAAAACCGTCAAGCTAATCAGAAAACCTTTCTAATCTGTACATTCTATTTTTCTGGATTAGCCCTAAAGGACACATGCCCATGACAGACACACCCGCCTATACCTACGGTCCGGAATCGCAGCGCCAGCCCGGCGTGCCGCAGGTCACGTTGAGCGCTTCACCCACGTCAGCACCGTTTTCCCCAACGCACAGCGCGCCTATTGGGTCTACACGCCACACCAATACGACCCCGCTACACCGGCCGCCGTCATGGTCTTTCAGGATGGCCATCGCTATGTAGAGGAAGATGGCTGGTTCCGCACGCCCATTGTGTTCGACAATCTGATCCACGCGGGCGAGATGCCGGTGACCATCGGTATTTTCATCAATCCCGGCCACGTCAGCAGCGAGCCGGCCACTCACCAATGGCCCTTTAACAACCGTTCGGCGGAATACGATACGCTCTCCGACCGCTACGCCCGTTTTTTGATTGAAGAGATTCTGCCCGAGGTGGGCGCCCGCTGGACGCTGACCGATGACCCCGACCAGCGCGCCATTTGTGGGCTATCATCGGGCGGCATCTGCGCGTTCACCGCCGCCTGGGAGCGCCCGGATGCGTTTCGCAAAGTGCTTTCGCATATTGGCTCATTTACCAACATTCGCGGCGGCCACGTCTACCCCTCGCGCGTGCGGCAAGAGGCTGTGCGCCCGCTGCGCGTCTTTTTGCAGGATGGCGAAAACGACTTGGACAACGACTTTGGCAACTGGTGGCTGGCTAATTTACAGATGGTGGCGGCGCTGCGCTATCAGGGCTACGATCACCGCTTTGTGGGCGGCAGCGGTGCGCATGATGGCGTGCATGGCGGGGCGATTTTGCCCGATTCGTTGCGCTGGTTGTGGCGGCGATGCGCGGTGACGGTCTCACAATAGCGGACGCCCACCATCCAC
Organism: Caldilineaceae bacterium; assembly: GCA_041391125.1. Taxonomy (GTDB): domain Bacteria; phylum Chloroflexota; class Anaerolineae; order Caldilineales; family Caldilineaceae; genus JACKBC01. Next base: position 88,324 of record JAWKON010000019.1, on the reverse strand, counting down.
CGGAATGATGCAGCCGGTCGAAAAGCGCAGTTCAGCGGCCACCGCCAGAACGGCATCCGCCACATCCTCGGGCTGGGCAATGCGACCCAGCGGCGTCTTGTCGATCTGCTGCTGGATGTAGGCTTCATCCATGCGCGCCGCATATTCACCCCACACCCAGCCCGGTGACACTGATGCCACGCGGATGCGCGGCGCCAGCGCCCGCGCCAGTGAACGGGTCAGCGAGTCCATAGCGGCTTTGGAGGCGCAGTAGGCCACGTTGCTGCCCACGCCGGTCACCGCCGCCACCGATGAAATGTTGACCACCAGTCCCCCCGCGCCCGCCATCAGCAACTCTTTAAATGCACGCACGCAGGCAAAAGCCCCACGCCAGTTGGTCTGGAAGATCTGGTCGATCAAAGCATCGTCCAGCCCGTCCAAATCATCGTGCGGCACGGGCCGCGTGATGCCGGCGTTATTGACCAGCAGATCCAGCCGGCCATAGCGCTCGGCCACCTGCGCCGCCATGCGCGCCAGCGCCGTGCTGTCGGTCACCGAAGCCTGTACGAGCAAATGGTTGTCGCCCGCTAGCGCGTCAAACAAGGTCTGCGCCTTCTGGCGGTCGCGGTGGTAGTTGATCACAATGTGGGCGCCGGCGGCAGCCAGGCGGTGGCAAATGGCCGAACCAATGCCGCCCCCACCGCCGGTCACCAGCGCCACCTGGCCGGCGAGAGGTTGTTGAGTCATGGGTGTGTCCTTTTTTTGACCGGGTGACAGGGTGACCGGTGACTTCGACAAGCTCAGTCACCGGTCACCCTGCCACCTTTTCAGCTTCTCCGTGGAATTATGAATTCAAACCCTGAGAGTGTTTATAAGTCTGCCATCAAATCACGCGCCTCCTCACCCAGGTCCAGCAAATAATGGCCCAGCGCCGCCGCTTGTTGGGGACCGCCGGGGCTGAGCAGGCGCGGCGGTTCGGCATCGGGTGGTAAAGCTGCTGCCCGGCGCGCCACGTTGGGCAGCTTGATGGCCGGCTCGGCCACGCCCACTTTGAGCGCGGCCAGCGCCGTAAACCCAAAGCGCACCATCTGCGCATCCCCGCCCCAGCCCGCATCCCGCAATCCGGCCACATAGCCCTCAAAAATCAGACGTTCCATTTCTGGAATGCGCGCAATGTCAATGGCCACAAAGCTGAGAGTGGCGGCAAAAAGCGGAATCAGCTCCTCGCCCAACAACCCCAATCCGGCTCCGCCCCAATCCAGCGCCACCGTTTGCGGCCGCCCATCCACATCCCGCACCATGAGGTTGCGCCGGAAGGCGTCGCGGTGGCAAAAGGTGAGCGGCAATTTGTCCAGCGCGGCCAGAAGATGGTCCCGCTCTCCCCATAGTTGCATAATGCGCGCAGCGCGGTCACCGGTCAACAATTCGACAAAAAGCGGATGTTGGCGCAGTTGGGGCAACTCCAGGATGCCGGGCGCCGCAAGCGCCATCCGCTCCCGCACATCCGGCAAACGAAACCACGGCTGCTGCGGCAGGGGCCGATCAGTCAGATACGCACCATTCATTTGACCCAAATGGCGCGCCGCTATGCCATATTGAGCCAGCGGCCACGCGTCCTCGGCGCCAACCCCCATATCCTCCAGCCAGAGCCACTGCGATTGATCCGGTTGCGGCGCAATGGCAAAACAGCGGGGCGCCAGCAGATCGTCCGGCAAATCCGCCAGCAGCCCGGATTGATAGAGCAGCGCCTCACGTTGCCAATAGTTGAAATCGGCCGGAGACAAACCGCCTTGCGTCGGGCTGAGTATCTTGAGGATCAGCGACCATGCGCGGCCGCCCGCGCCGGTCTGCGCCTGCCCGACAATACGGTAAACGCCTGCTCCACTAAAACCCCCGGTTAGCGGTTCATGCGTCCAGTTGATCACTGTGGCCGTTTCATCGGCCAGCACCCGGCGCACCACCGGATTCAAAGTGGCGTGGTCAATGGATTCGATGTCTGTCACATTTTCACCCGGTCACCTTGTCACGCTGTCCGCATTTCCATAGCGGCGCACCCGCAAATCAGCCTGCTCTTTGTGGCCAGCGAAATTCTCAATGGCGCAGAGCCGCGAGCAATATTCGCCGATCATGGCGCTAGCTGCCGGCGTGACCTCCTGATAGGTGACGGTTTTGAGGAATTTGCCCACCCACAGGCCGCCGGTGTAGCGGGCCGCGGTCTTGGTGGGCAGCGTGTGGTTGGTGCCGATGACCTTGTCGCCATAGGCCACGTTGGTCTCCGGTCCCAGGAAAAGGGCGCCGTAATTGGTCATGCGGTCCAGGAAATAGCGCGGGTTGCGGGTCAGCACCTCCACATGTTCGCAGGCAATTTGGTCGGCCATCTGCACCATTTCGGCGTCGTTTTCCACCAAAATCACCTGGCCGTAATTGCGCCAGGCCACGCCCGCCACATCGGCTGTGGGCAACACTTCCAACTGGCGGCCAATCTCATGCTCGATCTCGTGGGCCAGGCGGGCGCTGGTGGTCACCAAAATGGCCGGCGAGGTGGGGCCATGTTCGGCCTGCCCCAGCAGATCGGCGGCCACCATTTCGGCGTCGGCGGTTTCGTCGGCCAGCACCAGAATTTCGGTGGGGCCGGCCAGCAGATCGATGCCGACGCGGCCAAAAAGCTGGCGTTTGGCTTCGGCCACATAGGCATTGCCGGGACCGACCAGCATGTCTACCGGCTGAATCGACGCGGTGCCAAGGGCCATCGCGGCCACGGCCTGCACGCCACCGAGGATGTAGATTTCGTCGGCGCCGCCCAGGTGCATGGCGGCAATGGTAGCCGCCGGCAGCTCGCCGTTGATGGGCGGCGTGCAGGCGATAATGCGCTGCACCCCGGCCACCCGCGCCGTAATCACGCTCATGTGCGCCGAGGCCACCATGGGATAGCGCCCGCCGGGGACGTAGCAGCCCACGCTATTGACGGGGATATTTCTATGGCCCAGGGTGACGCCGGGCAGCGTTTCCACTTCAATGTCTTGAATCGCCGCCCGTTGCGCCTGGGCAAAGTTGCGCACCTGTGCTTGGGCAAATTTGATGTCATCAAGGGTCTGCGGCGGCAGGATGGCGATGACGGATTCGATCTGCGCAGCCGAAAGACGAAAACTTTCCGGCGACCAGTTATCAAAGCGGGCGGACAATTCGCGCACGGCGGCATCCCCGCGCGCCTCCACATCAGCCAGAATGCCCTCGACGACGGCGCGCACTTTGGCGTCGGCGGCTTTGAGTTCGGTTTGGGTGAGTCAGTTTTCAGGTGTTGTGCCATGGGATAGCGCCTTTATACAGCTTGTTTGCCAATGATTAGAATGTATGAGTTTAGTCTTGTACTTCAGGATATTATAGAGCTATTGAATGGTCAAAATTGGCATCTTGAATGCCGAGAAGAATATGGTGCATGGGTATCGGGGTGCTAAGTCATGAGTAAACATTGACCGTTACGATTCAGCCGTCCCCTGAGCTTGTCGAAGGGGATGGCGAGCTTCGACAGACTCAGCCTCGAGTACCCGAATAGTTACCATTAACCAACAAAAAAACGGGCGTCCACAGACACCCGTTTTTTAAAACTTATAGAGAACGCAAACAAGGATGGTATTTTATCGCTGGATCAGCGGCATATAGGTGAATTTTCGTAATTCTGGATTGCGGACTTCATTCGAAGTGGCCTAGCTTACCTGGTCGTTATATTGCCACGAAATCGTGGCGCCCTCGTTGATAATGATGATGCCATCGCCGGGGCCTTCGGGGTCTGTATTGCCGACTTTGGTCACCAGCATGTTGCGGCCCAGCCCCACCGGCCCCGGACCGGAGCCGGACGGCGGGTCCGCCACCACGCGGAAGTGGCTGTTGACAAGGGTATGAGGCGCCGTAACCGCATATTCAAAAGTGGCAGTGCTGGGAATGCGCGGCGGTCCCGGCGCATCGGCCGGCATGGATGAAAGCGTCCATTGCACAATATTCCCATCGACCAGTTCGCCACCGCTGTTGGCCACATAGTCGGCGCCATAGGGCAGTTCGTTGGTCACCACAATATTCTTTAGCTCGATAGGTACTTCGTTGGTCACCGTGAGCCGATAGCGGATTGTTTCACCATCGCGCACGGAAGTTGGGCCGGACAAGGCAATGCTGAGCGCACTGGGTACCGAGGAAACCGGCGTAGGCAATAGGCGCCGCACCGTAAACGAGACCTGGCCGCTGTCACCTGCACCCACATTGTTAAGCGTCCATGACACGGCGCTGGTTCCACTGGCGGCCACCACCGTGCCAATGGGTTGCAGGCTGTTATCCACCAGTTCGGTATTTTCGGGGATGCCATTTTCAAGAGTGACGTTGCTGACGCCTTCGTTGGTGTTATTCTCATAGCGGATGGTGTATTTGATCTCTTCGCCGGGCGCCACCCAATGCGCGGGGGCGTTATCCAAACTCACGTTCAGAAACACGGGCGGGAGAGTGGGCGTAGGTGTGGGCGCCGGCGGCACTGCAGAGTGATAGACCGTGCTAAGAACAGATGCGCCAGCGACGCCACCCATCACATAGATTAATTCGGAATCATGCAATCGGGCGGAAACCGCGCCAAAACGATGGAGAGGCTGGGGAAGAGAAGGTTCGGTGGACCAGCCGCCAATTGTGCCGTCGCCGTTGATGGTTGCCGCGTAAACGCCGCTATATTCGGCAGTGTCGTCTTTGCCGCCCAACACCACCAGTTGGCCATCATGCACCACCAGCCGGTGGTAATAGAGCGGCCTGGGCATGGGCGTAGTTGCCTGCCATCCGCTCAGGCTGCCATCGGCGTTGATGCGTGCATAATAGACACTGCTGCGGGTGGTTTGATTGTTGTCGTATCCGCCGCTTACATAGATCACATTGTTATAGACGGTTACTGCCAGCCGATAGAGGGGTGTCGGCAATGGGTTGGCGGCTTGCCATTGCCCAATGCCGCCGGCGGCCGTTTCCGCATAGTAGACATTGTTCAAGGCTTGCAGGCCGTTCCAGCCTCCAATCACATACAGACGCCCATTGGCTATCACAGAGCCATGCAGGTCGATGTTGACAGGGTAGGCGCCGACGTTGGTCCAGGCGCCCAGACCGCCATTGGCATTAAAAGGAGCGCGCCAAACGGTGCTTTCGGTATTGCGGCCACTCCAGCCGCCCACTACGTAAACGTTGCTTTCATCAGCGCTGACAGAATGCAAGTAGAGTGCCACCGGCAGCGGCTGCATACTGACCCACGCGCCCAATTCGCCAGTGCTCTGAATATTGGCGTAATAGGTTGCTTTGGTGGGCTGGTCGGCACTGTTGCGCCCGCCAATCATGTAGATGGCGTTGTTATGCACAATGGCGTTCCAGGCGCCCAGCGGTTGCGGCAGCGCCGTTGTAGTTGTCCATTGCGCAATGGGCACAAGCCGAGCGGCGCCGGCATTGGCCGACTGTGCAACGGATAAAGATAAGCTGACCAGAACGGTTGCGGCAATGAGGGCGGCCATGAATACACAGACAGCTAATCTGTTGGCAGGTATTCTCAGGTTATTCATATTTCCCTCTGGGTTTGTAATCATCAACTGTTCGCAACGATGCGACCGTTGCCTGGCCGCTGTATGACTACTTTATGGAGCGGACGAACTCAGACAACGGCGGCTTAGTTACGGTTATTCTCCCGAGCTGACGCCACCACCAGAACTGCCAGAGCCGCCTCCTCCACCAGCGCGCGCATAGCGGACGGCAAAGCCTTCGCCTAGATATTGAAGCCGCTGATATGGCTCGGTCTGCACCAGCAGAATGCCCCAGCGATAATCGCCCGGCTCAAGCAGATCACCCAAGCGGCTATCCAGATTGGGCAGATCGGCCAGCACATTGGTGTTGGTGGTGGGGGCGGCCAAGCCAAAGCCATTGCGCATTGCGTCTTGACCTTCTTTCCAGAAGACCAGTTCAAAACCCTGACCGGCTGCCGGCGTAAAGCTGGCTTGCCACTCAAAACGCATGGCGCTATCCACCGTCGTGCCGGATACCGGGCTTAGCAAATGCACACTATTGCCAGCCGGCGGCGCATAAACCGTGGCTGTAGGCGTAGACACATCTGTGGGAGTGTCCGCCACCGTAGGGGTTGATGTGGGCCGCGGGGTGCGCGTGGGCGTCAGCGTGGGGCGGGCCGTCAACGTAGCGGCAATCGAGGTGGCCAGTTGCCGCACCTCTACGGTGCGCGTGGCGTCAATATTGGGAGTTGCCGTGGGACGCGGCGTTGGCGTGCTGCTGCTGGTGGCCGTGGCAGTGGGGCGGGCCGTCAACGTGGCGGCAATCGAGAGCGCCAGACGGCGCGCTTCTGCCGTGGTCGTGGCGTTTAAATTGGAAGTTGGCGTATGGGTCGCCGTCGGCTGCGGTGTGTTTGTGGGGGGCATTGTGGCGGTGGCCGTCGCTGTAGCTGTGGGCTGCGCCGCCACAGTGGCCGCAATCGACGTGACTAGGCGCGCCGCTTCCATGGTGGCGGTGGCGCCAAGATCTGGTGTTGCCGTGGGCTGTGGCGTGTTGGTCGCTGTGGCCGTGTTAGTCGCCGTGGGCAATGGTGTATTGGTCGTTGTGGCTGTAGCGGTGGGCTGCGCCGTCAACGTGGCGGCAATCGATGCGGTCAAGCGCTCCGTTTCCGCCGTGGCGGTGGCCGCGGCGTTAGGAGTATCCGTGGCGGTGGCCGTGGGTGTGGCTGTAGGCGCCGGCGTATCGGTGGGCGCGGGCGTATAGGTGCCGGTGGGCGTAGCCGTAGGTTGCGCCGCTAGGGTGGCCGCAACTGATGTAGCCAGCCGCGCGGCGTCCGCTGTTTCGGTGGCCGGCACATCGGTTGTAGCCGTAGCCGTAGCGGTCGGCATAGCGGTCAACGTGGCCGCCAACGAAGCGGCCAGCAATTGCGCTTCAGCCGTTTGCGTCGCCGCGACATCGGGCGTGGGCGTCGATGTGGGGCGCGGCGTGGGCGTATGGGTAGCGGTGGCGGTGGGAGCCGGTGTGGCGGTAGCCGCAACGGTCGGCGTGCGTGTGGGCAAGGCCGTTAGCGTGGCGGCAACGGCATTGCGCACCGAATCAATGTTGGCGGTAGCGGTTAAATCGACGGTGGGGCTTTCCGTGGGCGTGGCTGGCTCCGGCGTACCCGGCTGATTCGCCGCTCCCACAGTGGGCGGCTCAATTGTAACAAATAGATTGCCGTCACTGGTTGGCTGTGTATTGGCCGTGGGCACAATGGGAATAGACTCCAACCCTGTAATCGGCGTGGTGGCCGTGATGCCGCTTGTTATTCCTGCCGAAACTGTGGCCACTGCGGCGGTTGGCGAAGCCACCTCTGGTGTTGATGTGGCCAGGGCGATCTCCGCCGGCGCATCGGTTGCGCTTACCGTCTCGATGGCCGCGGCTGTTCCCGTCACGGTGACTGCCGCCAGAAATTCCGGCGTGGGCGTATTCGTTCCCGGCTCTACGGGCGAGACATTGACGTTGCTGGACAAAACCCACCAAACCACAACAGCCAGTAACGCCATTAACGCACCAATGGCAATGCCCACAGCGCGCGGCAGGCGGAAACCACCGCCGCCGCCATTACTCACTTCACCGTTCCAGCGCATGACGACCACGGTGGCGTTGTCAGGACCGCCGGCGGAGAGCACATCGGCCATCAGCTGATTGGCGGCATCCTGAGGGGCATAGAACTCCAACACTTTTTGAATTGACTCGCTGTTCAACACATCGGTCAATCCTTTGGAGCAAAGCAGGATGGTGTCCTGTGGCTGTAGCGGCAACCAACTGCGGTTCACGCGCACACCAACTTTGGCCGCTTCATTGGTCAACTCGGGCGGCGCCACAATGAGCTGATCGATAGATACGGTTGCCTTTTCGCCCAACGCGCTGCCAATGCGTCTGCTGGCATTGGCGGTCTCTGACGCATCTTCTGCGCGGCCGCCCTTAGGGTTGCGCGTGAGCCGCCATAGCGTTCCCTCGCGCAACACATAGGCTTGACAATCGCCCACGTGGGCAAAATAGGCTTCGGAATCCACCACAGCAGCTACGACCACGGTCGACTGCATGCCGCTCAGGGTTGTGTCTTCCTGTGCGGTCTGATATATGTCGGTATTGGCGCGGTCGATGGCTTCTGAAATGCGCTCTTGGACCGGTGTGGTTTGCGACTCGGTAATTACGCTGTACATCTTTTCAACGGCGAGTTGGCTGGCCACACCGCCGGTGCCGTGTGCGCCATCGCCATCGGCCACAATGGCCACGTGTACAGGTACAGGTCTGGATGCCTGAATATCGGTCAAATAAAAGGCCGGAAAAATCAGATAGGCATCGTCATTTTTTGGATTAGCAACCCCCGCCTCTGTGGCGTGTCCGATTTCAAGTAGTCTTTCGGTTAATGTTGTCTGGAGCATTCAAACGGTTCCGCTGAGTATATGTAGGCAATGCCTATGCAGTAGGCATTGTTTATTTTGCGCTTTTAATTAATCAATAACGTAATTATAGAGACTCTGTTCCGACCAAAAGGTAATGACCATTTTCATGAGATTTTAGAGCATAATCCACAAGACACTGTATCAAATAATACCATTATATTATCTTACAATCTGTTGACATTTTCCTGTCAAATCATTTCACCTTTACCATAAATCAACCTGCATCTGCATGGCCCAATACAGTAATATTAACCTAGACCAGACCAAAATAAAAAGCGAGACGCCGGTTTAGCAGCGTCCCGCCTTTAATCAAACACATGGGTCCATTTATCGCAAGAATTGCGACAGAATTGGAGTATAAAAACGATTTGGCAACTATTCAGCCACTCGAGGCCTGAGCTTGTCGAAGGCCGCCATTCCCTTCGACAGGCTCAGGGAACGGCTGAATAGTTACACGATTTGACCCTATTTCAGTGATTTCACATAATCATAGAGCGCCGTCATGCCGCCCGGACTTATGGCAGAACGTCCAAAAATGTGTTCATTGCCCAGACCGCCGCCCGTACGCAAAACGGTTTCGAAATCTTCAAAGGGGAGCGTGGTGCTGGCAATAACGTTGCCTTTGTCCGCCACACCTTCGCCATTGGCGCCATGACAATCACCACATTTGTTCTTTGTATAGGCCGCCGCGCCGCGTTCCAAATCACTGGTGCTGGTGTTGTTCTCGGTATCCGACACAACCAGTGTTTCAGTAATTACGCCCGCAGATTGGGAGACCGCGGCAAAATTAGCCGCGGGCATAGTCGGCGCCACCGTTGGTGCGGCGGTCGCGCCCGTATCCGAATTGGAGTTGGAACTGCTGCGACCGCAGGCGGCCAACAGAATAAGTGCAGATGAAATAAGAACAACCTGTAAGACTCTTTTGCGCATGAAGTAACCATCCTCCTTTTGAACCATCCGACTTTGAGTTCACATTTTTTGCAAAGGCGGCTCAGAATCTGACGATTTGCCTCCAGTTATTCAATCAATTTGGGGTCTAGCGCATCGCGCAGTCCATCACCCACAAAGGAGAAACCCAACATGGACAGCGCAATGGCCAGGGTTGGAAAGAGCGCCAGGTGCCAATAGACCTTGACATAGGCGTTGCTGATGCCCACCATTTTGCCCCAACTGGCAATGGGGTCGTTAATGCCGATGCCCAAAAAGCTGAGCCCGGCTTCGCCAAACATGGCGCCGGGGATGCCAAAGCTGACGGCGATTAAAATTGGCGATAGGATATTGGGGATAATATGCTTAAGAATGATGTCCCGTTTGCGGGCGCCCAGCGAACGGGCCGCTTCAATATATTCTTTTTCGCGAATGGAGAGCACTTGTCCGCGCACCAGGCGCGACATGCCCACCCAGCTTGTAATGCTCAAGGCCAGAATCACCATCCAGAAGCCGCCGCCAAAAGTGGATACAATCAGAATGGCAAAGAGCAAGCCGGGGAACGCTGTCATTACCTCGACCAGACGCGTGACAATAAAGTCGTAAATGCCGCCCAGATAGCCGGCAATTCCGCCCAGAGGGATGCCAATGGAAAGCGCAATCATCTGGATGACAATGCCAACTGTCATAGAGGTGCGGGCGCCGTAGATCAGGCGGCTGAGGTAGTCGCGCCCGACATCATCGGTTCCCAAAATGTGGGCCGGATCTTCCATGGGGAAAAGGCGCACTTTGAGGAAGTTGGCTTCATCATAAGGATAGGGCGCCAATACGTCGGCAAAAATGGCCAGAAACAAGAAAAAGAGTACAATGGCCAGCCCCAATACGGCCAACCGATTGCGCAAAAAGCGCCGCGCGGCATCTTGCCAGAGCGTGCGGTGCTTGCGCACGGCACTATCTTTGCGTCCAGTTCGGGTTGGCGCAAGCTGAAGCGCGCCTTCTTTTGCCTTGGCCACTAGCTCCGTCCTTCCGCACCGAGCCGCACGCGTGGATCCACCCAGGTATAGACAAGGTCGGTCAGCAAATAGATCAATCCCCAAATGCCGGAGATCAGAAATGCAATGGCCATAATCATGGGATAATCACGGTTAAAGGCGCTGGTTACAAAAAATTTGCCAATGCCGTTGATGGCAAAGGTCGATTCAATAAAGATGCTGCCGGTGAGCAGGTCGGGAATCATGGGACCGGCCACCGTAATAATGGGAATAAGGGCATTTTTTAGAACATGGCGGGTCACCACGACTCGCGTACCTAAACCTTTGGCGTGGGCCGTACGTACAAAGTCTGAGCGAATGGCATCCACCACACTGGCGCGGGTAAAACGCGCGATGATGGCCATTGGCCCCAACGCATAAGCGAAGACCGGCATCACCCAATCGGCGCATACAAATCCCTCACGCTGGCCAGGAATGTTGATCAAGCAGCCCGAATCGCCCCAGCCGCGCATGGGCAGCCAATCTAGCCGCACCGAAAAAACAAAATCAGGCAAAGGCCAGCACAAAGCTGGGTAGCGTAATGCCCAACATGGCAAAAAGGTGAGCCCGTTATCCAGCCAAGAATTTTGGTGATAGGCCGCCAACACGCCCAATGTAGTTCCCACGCCAAAGGCAAACATGAGCGTCAATATGCCGACCTGCATGGTCGTGGGCCAACGCTCCGCCAGCAACTTGGTTACAGTGGTGGTGGGCCGCTGGATAAGATGCCAAAATCGAAGCGAAACGCGGCGTAATATAACTGAAATACTGCCGCCACATGGGTTTATCCAACCCATATTTGCGCATAATGTTGGCTTTGGCGGCGGCGGCAGCGGCTGCTTATCTTCATCAAATGGCCCGCCCGGCAATCAGGCATAATGGTGAAGGTGATCAGAAGCGGCAATCACCACAAAAACCAGCGAAGCCAGACGACCGACTATATAACGACCCATTTATGTTCCTTATATTTCCCCCTCCTCTCCACTTGTGGAGAGGAGGGGGCCAGGGGGAGGAGAGGCGGAATCACTTAATGCTTGGCAATATATTTGTTGCTCACACAGGAGTCATTGCCCCAGTGTTCGCCCATAATGCTGATGGAGTCGGCCTCGCGGATGCAGTCGCCTTGAACCCACGGCTGGAAGAGCAGGCTCCTGCCAGCGGTGGTCAATGAAGATGCCGCCCACGTCATCGACCAGGATGCGCTCGGCCTCACGGAAGAGGGAGTCGCGCTTGGCGGGATCGCCCACCAGCGGGGTGGCTTCGTTGATCAGCGCATCGAACTCGTCGTTCTTCCATGAGTGGCGACCGCCAAAGACCCAGATGCCCAACATGTTGGTCGGGTCCAGATAGTCCATGCCGTAGGAAACGGCGCCAAATTGCAGACCGGTGGGCTTGCGATCCATGGCGTCCGTGTAGACTTTGCGGTCTTTATTGGACACTTCAAGTTCTACGTTGAGACATTGGGAAATGGATGCGGCCACGGCTTGGAAGACAGCCTGCAACGCCGGCGCTTCATCACGCAGCCACAGTTCCAACTTGGGGAAGCCGGCGCCATCCGGGAAGCCGGCCGCAGCCAGGTGCTCTTTGGCCATATCGCAATCGTAGACCTGATATTCGTTCAATTCACCCTTGGTGGAAGAAGAAGGGAAGCCCGGCATCAGCATGGCGTAGGCGGGCATGGCCTTGACATCGCCATAGACATTGGTCACAATGGCTTCGCGGTCCACGGCGTGGGCAAAGGCCTTGCGCACATCCAGATTGTCGAAGGGCGGGTTGAAGGTGTCGAAGAGCAGATAGTCGGTGCGGAAGTCGCCAAAGTGGCGCAGATAGTTGTCCTTCAGAACCGGATCGCTCAGCACCAGTTCCAAGTCGGCGGGGCTGAGTGATTCATAACCGACGGCGTCGATCTCACCCTTTTGGAAGGCGGAGAATCTGGTGTCAGTCCATGCGTAGATATCGATGCGCTGGATGCGCCGGGCGGTAGCCTTTGTAATTAGGATTGGCTACCACGGTAATGAGTTTACCGGGTTCAAAGGTTTCCCAGCATATAGGGGCCGGAAGAAACATGGGTGGCCGGGTCGCTGTTGTAGTACGGGCCATGCTCTTCCAAAGCCTTCTTCTGTAGCGTCCAACCAAACTTCATCATGCCGGGCAGCGGCGGGAACGGGCCTCGCGTCACACTGAAAGTCAGATCATCAGGAGCAGACACGCCCAGCTCTTCTTTGGGCAGCTCACCGGCAATCACCTCTTCCCAGTTCTGGATCACGCCATTATAGAACCAAGCAAAGTCCCAGGCGTGTTCCGGATCGGCCAAATATTGGTAGGTGGCCACCCAGTCGTTGGCCGTTAACGGCGTCCCGTCAGACCAGACCTGATCCGGGCGCAGGTGGAAGCTCCAAGTCACACCATCATCGGCCACTTCCCAGCTTTCGGCGGCGCCAGGCACCACGTTGAAGTCTTTGTCCAGCTCAATCAGCGGATCGTTGAAGACATCGCCCAGGCAGTAGCGGCTGTAGACCGAGACCTGGAAGTCAAAGGTGGTCTGGTTGGCGGTGGTGCTGCAAGCCGTGCGATAGACTTGCTCAGCATAGGGTACGGCATCTTCGGGCAACGTTTCGCCAAAGATGGTGGTCATCGAGTCCGCTGGCGCGGCGGCGGCATCTGCACTGCTAGCGCTGCTTTCCGTCGACGCTGTGTTATCGCCGCCAGCCGGACCAACAGCGGCCGGAGCCGGGCAGGCAGCCAAGAGCATCGAAAACACAAGCAATAGCGCCACGAGGCTCCATTTTGTGTGTACATTTGTGCGTACAAAGGAACGATTCATAGGCTACGGTTCTCTCCTTGTTATTGATATGTGATTTGCGCCAGCTTGGCCCTGTTCCATTTACGCCAAAACAGAGAACCAATTCTTGCACGAATCCTTAAATTGGGAACGAACACTGGTTGGTATACTGCGGTTGAGATCAAAACCTGAGTTTCGATGCGGTTTATACTCGCGGTTGGCATAGATGAAAATCATTACGCCTAATTTGAGTCGAGCGGTCGATTCTCATCTATGACAGAGCCAAGTATATCAGAGAAAGAAAACTTCGGTTTTGATTCAGAGCACAGTATGGACGATGTGGTTATAGAGTCTGTGAAAACCAATTTTCGAAAGAAGGGGAATAGTCGAACAGGTTCCGACGGCATTCAGTTTAATCAAAATCGCGTAATAACGCAAACGCTCAGGCGGGCAATTTGAAGCAAACAACTTGACACAGAGGAGAACTTGCGCTACAGTTTCTGCTACCTCTCGCCCTGGACAATATTCCGCTTGCGGGCGCTTCACAGCCCATTATCAAAATTAGTACACCGCAACGGTATTGGCGATACAGGCATCGGTCCCGATTGGTGAATACAGCCCTATCTCTTGCCTTTGCGGTCTACTGAAAATCTATAAATTTGAATTCAAAGGAGAATATCATGCATAAAACCGTACGCTCATTTTCAATGACGCTGCTGCTCATTGTGCTGGCGCTGGTATTGACCGCCTGCCCACCGCCGCCCGCTGCGCCGGTGGCATCCACCGGCGGTGAAAGCAGCGACGGCGGCGCGGCTGCCGCCAGCACCGAACTGAATCTGCTCTGCACGCCGCAGGTGCAGTGGTGCGAAGGCATGAAGGCTGAGTTTGAAAAGGTCTATCCCGACATCACCGTCAACTTTGTGCGCATGTCCAGCGGCGAATCGCTGACCCGTCTGCGCAATGAAAAAGACAACCCGCAGTTTGACATCTGGTGGGGCGGTCCCATCGACAGCTTTATTGCCGCCAAACAGGAAGAGCTGCTAGAGCAGTACGAATCGCCCAACGCCGCCAACATTACCAACCCGGCGCTGATGCTCGACCCCGATAACTTCTGGGCCGGCGTTTATGTGGGTTCCCTCGGTTTTGCCACCAACACAAATTGGCTGGCCGAACATCCCGACGTGGCGGCTCCCACCAGTTGGGACGACCTGCTCAAGCCTGAATTCGAAGGCCAGATCATGGTTGCCCACCCGTCCAGCTCTGGTACCTCCTATACGGCGCTTTGCACCATTCTCCAAATAAAAGGGGAGGATGCCGGCTGGGATTTCCTCACCCAATATGCGGGTCAGGTCAACCAGTTCACCAAGAGCGGCTCTGCGCCGGCCCGCTTTGTGGGGCAGGGCGAGGCTGCTGTAGGCATCGTCTTTTCGCACGATATTGTGGCCGAAATTGAGAAAGGTTCACCGCTGGAGCTAAGTTTCCCCGCCGAGGGTACCGGCTATGAAATTGGCGGCATGGGCATTGTCAAAGGCGCCAAGAATCTGGACGCCGCCCAAAAGTGGTTCGACTGGGCGCTGGAGCCCGCCACCCAGGAATTGGGACCAAAGTACGAAGCCTTCCAGGCGCCCACGGTCAACGGCGCGCAAGCATCCCGCCCCGAATTGCTGGAAGTCAACCTCATTGACTACGATTTTGACTATTGCGGCTCCAACAAGAAAGATTTTGTGGACCGCTTCACTATCGAAATCGCCAACGCCGACAATTTGAAAGAATAGTTGTTAACCGCGGATTGCGCAGATTTCACAGATTAATTGTCAACAAACAAAATCTGCGTTCATCTGCGCAATCTGCGGTTCCCATAAGCTGACACTCAACGATGGCTTCACTTTCACCCACCACACAACCCAGCCGCCCATCTTGGTCTATGCTGTTGCGCCGCCGCCTGCAAGAGCTACGGCTGCTAAGTCAGGATCCCGTGTTGGGCATGGGGCTTTTTGCCGTCGGCTTCTTTGTCGTCCTCTTTATCGCCTATCCCCTGCTGCGCGTTATCTGGTATGGCTTTTTTGACCAGGAAACGGGCGCCTTTAGCCTCGAATATTTTGCGCGCTATATTGATCCCAATTTTCGTACATATAATTGGCGCGTGCTCAGCAGCACCATGCAGATGGGGCTGTACGCGGCCGCGGGCGGCACGGTGCTGGGCTTTATTTTTGCCTATACGCTGGTGCGCTGCAATGCGCCGGCGCCGCGCTTTTTTCATTTTGTCACCCTGCTGCCCAACATGTCACCCCCCTTTGCCATTGCCATTGCTACGATTCTGCTTTTTGGCCGCAGCGGCATGATCACGAAGCAGCTCCTAGGCATCCGTTTTGAGGCCGGCGTCAACGATATTTACGGGCTGGATGGGCTGGTCTTTGTACAGATTATCACCTTTTTCCCGGTGGCCTATCTAATTATCCGCGCCATGCTGGAACGGCTGGACCCATCCATCGAAGAGGCTGCGCTCAGCCTGGGCGCGTCCAAATGGCACATCTTTCGCACGGTCACTCTGCCGCTGCTGATTCCGGGGCTGGCGGCTTCCTTCCTGCTGCTTTTTGTCGAGTCGCTGGCCGATCTGGGCAATCCGCTGCTGCTGGCAGGCAATACATCGGTGCTGTCAGTGGAAATCTTTCTGGCCATCAACGGGCTCTATGACCAGCAAAAGGGCGCCGCGCTTTCGCTGATCTTGCTCATCCCCACGCTGACGGTCTTTCTGCTACAGCGCTACTATGTGAGCAAGCGCTCCTATGTGGCCGTCACCGGCAAGCCCACCGGCGGCCAAAGCTTTGTCAAAGAGCCGCTGATCCGCTGGAGCTTTATTACGCTGACCGCGCTGACGCTGCTGTTGATTCTGCTGCTCTATCTCTCCATTGTTTTCGGGTCGTTCACCCGGCTGTGGGGCATCGACAACACGCCCGACCTGACCCACTACGCCACTGCGCTCAGCCGCGGGCTCAACGCCATTTTGTCCACCACTTTTCTTTCGGCGGTGGCTACGCCCATTGCCGGTCTCATCGGCATGGTGATTGCGTTTTTGGTGGTGCGCAAATATTTTGCCGGCCGCCAGGTGCTCGACTTTACTTCCAATTTGGGCGGTGCGGTGCCGGGGACCATTCTGGGTATCGGCTACATCATCGCTTTTATCAACGCGCCCATGGTGCTGGTCAGCACCTTTTTTGTGCTGGTCGGCCTCTACTTAGTCAGCACCATAGCGTCAAGCTGGCTGATCCGCGCGGGTCTGCTGCTGCTCGGTTTTGTCCTCGGCTACGCCCTCAACTGGACGCCTTATCTGCTCGGTCTGTCTGAAAACGGCTGGCGCTATCTGATTGCCGCCGGCTTTGCGCTGCTGGCTACTTTTACATTTGTAACTATCAAACCGCGTTCACGGGCGCTAACGCTGGCGCTGTTCTGCATGGCGGCCTGGCTGGTGATCTACAACTTGAGCCCGCAAGTGACCGACCCGCTGGCGCGCTGGGGACGGCAGTTGCCCGGTCTCACCTGGCCCAAGCTGGTCACGCGCATCAGTATTTTTATCACCGTCTTTACCCAACCCACCACCGCCACGCTGGGCTTTTTCTACCTCATGACCGGCGTCTATCTGCTCGGCGCCAGCGCCACCAAAATCCAACCCGCCTTGCGCATGATCATCGCTACGGCGCTATTGGCGCTCTGTGCGGCGCTCATTTTCTACGGCAGCCCGCTGGCGCTCATCGGCACGCCCTATATTGTGATTGCCGCCTACGCCGTGCGCAGCTTGCCCGCTTCGGTGCGCGCCGGCGTGGCTGCGCTGCAACAGATCGACCCCGCCATTGAAGAGGCCAGCACCAACCTGGGCGCCGACGCCCAATACACCTTCCGCCACGTCACGTTGCCACTGATTTTGCCCGCTTTTATTGCTGGGCTCATCTTCGCCTTTGCCCGCCACATGACCAGCCTTTCCGCCATTATTTTTCTGACCACCGCCGAGTGGCCCATCCTAACGGTCTGGATTTTGAGCGAGGTGGAGCAGGGCGGCATGAGCGTGGCCGCCGCCTATTCGGTCATTTTGATTGCCATTGTGCTGGTCGCCATCGGGCTGGTTTACTGGTGGCTGGGCCGCACCTATGCCGGCAGCGAACGGGTGGATTTGATGAGTTGACAGTCAATGTCATAAAGTTAAGCGTTTTCGGATCCATCGTAGTCAGTTAGCAGTACTCAGTATTCAGTGTGAGTTCCGAACTGACTACGGCCCACTGAGCCCTGAAAACTGCGCACTTAATGACGTTATGTGGTAAGTGGCGGGTAGCCGTTTATGTAAAAGAAACCCACGTCGCGCAAAGGGCGGCGCCCGCCAACACTGTAATATGCATGATCTGATCTAGCCAGACTTCCACAAAGGCGGGCTGCGTATCCGGTGGGATCCGCTTGACGCTTTGTATCCACCAGAGCAGCGGTTGGCGAGTGTCAATCAGCATATGGGTCAGGCCAATGCCCACGGCCCACGGCCAGGCAAAAACCAAGCAAAGCGCGATAGTGTGGATGCTGCCGTGTAACCAGGCGGCTGGATGGCGCAAATCGGTTTTATTGAGCGCCATCCAATCGGTCTGCAATAGCCAATCGGCAATCAGATGGACAACAACGCCCCACACCAACAAGCTGGTGGCTTCCTGCATAGATGCTCCTTTCATAAGACCGAGGTCACGTTGGTGATGGCCCGCGGCCCACCTGAAAACGGTCCCGATTGGCCTGGGTGCGCGCGAGCTGGGCGTCAACGGCGGCGCGCACGGCGGGCATGGTCTGCACCAATCCCAAAAATTCCGCCTTGGGCAAAGTCAGAAAAAGGCAACCGGTCAGCGTGCGAATGGTGGCGTTGCGCGAGGCGTCCGAGAGGAGCGCCATCTCGCCAAAGTGATCGCCATCTTGCATGGTGTCGATCCGATGGGCAACGCCTACTTCCCCATGTACAATCACCTCAACCTGGCCGCGGGCAATCAGGTAGAGTTTGTCACCAGGCTCGCCCTCTTGGATCACAATCTGTCCTTCACTCATATATTCCGGATTGAAATGATCGGCCAGCGTGGCCAGGGTGGTCATGTCAAGCGTCTCAAAGATCTCGATGTAGCGCAGATAGGCGGCATGAACAACGCCGCTGCGCCCATCGGCGCTGACCTCAAAACCGGTTTGCTTCTGCCAGAGTTCGCTATAAACGCCAGCCTGCTGCACGAGATCGGCATGGGCGCCCGCCTCGACCAGCCGCCCGGCTTTTAAGACATAGATGCAATCCACATCCACCACCGAAGATAGACGGTGCGTCACAGCAATGACGGTGCGTTTTTGCGCCAGACGCTGCAGCGTGGCGTTGATGGCCGCTTCGGCGCCGGGGTCCAGGGCGGAGGTAGCTTCGTCGAGAATCAAGATGGCCGGGTTGCGGATGATGGCGCGCGCAATGGCAATGCGCTGGCGCTGGCCGCCCGAGAGCCGCCCACCGCCTTCGCCGACCCGCGTTGCGTACTGCTGCGGCAAGCTCATGATGATGTCATGGATCTCCGCCTGTTTGGCGGCTGCCTCCACTTCGGCATCGCTGGCGTCTGCCCTGGCCATGCGGATATTTTCACGAATAGTGGCGTCAAACAGGTAGGTTTCTTGAAAGACGACGCCCATCTGCTGCTGTAAAGACAAACGCTGCACATGGCGCAGATCTACCCCGTCAAGTTTGATGGCGCCCGTTGTGGCCTCATAGGCGCGCATGAGCAAGCTCAGCAATGTGCTTTTGCCCGACCCGCTGGGACCGACAAATGCGACTGAGCTTCCCGCCGGAATCGTCATATCAATGGCGCGCAGATTGTGC
Source organism: Caldilineaceae bacterium (assembly GCA_041391125.1). Taxonomy (GTDB): domain Bacteria; phylum Chloroflexota; class Anaerolineae; order Caldilineales; family Caldilineaceae; genus JACKBC01. Next base: position 69,283 of record JAWKON010000019.1, on the reverse strand, counting down.
GTTTCGCCGGTGTAACTAAAGGAGACGTTTTCAACTTCTATGGCGCGCTGGAGGGGAGGGATGGCGACGGCGTCGGCGCGGTCTCGCGTGTCGGGGTGCTCTTGCAGCAATTCTTGGATGCGCTGGATGCCGCCCGTGGTAGCAATAAAATCGGGCAACGTATTGCGCGTCATATTGTCGACCGCCGCATTGATCAGTTCCATCAAGGCCAGAAAGGCAATCAGCGAACCAATTGTCATGCGGCCACGCGTCACCAAAAGTGAGCCAACGATGATCAGCGTGATCCGGCTGGCCATCAGACAGGCTTTGGCGCTCAATGACACGCGCGCCCGCAGAAAGCTGGCTATTTCACCAATACCTTGCAGCGTGCGGATCTGCGCATTGAAGCGGGTCAGCATCTGATTTTCCAGGCCAAAGGCGCGGATCACGGCTTGGGCGCGTATGTTTTCTTGCAACTGATTGGTGAGGTTAGCTTCGTCGCCCTTGAGCTGATAGCTGGCCGTGGTGGCCGGCGGAATCAAGCGGCTAAAGAGCAGGGTCATCAGGCCCAGCATCACCAGCGCCACACAAGCAAGGCGCCAATCTAGATAAAAAACTACCGGAAAGTTATAAAGAATTTCCATCAAATCCAGTGCGGTATCGCGCAGTTTGCTGCCCGCCGTCCTTTCAATTTCTGCCAGGTCGCTGGAAAAGCGCGCCAGAATGCTGCCCATGGGCGTGCGGCTATAGAAACGTTGCGAAAGGTGCTGCAAATGGGTGAACATACGCACGCGCAAATGATTCAGGATCTTGATGCTGTGCTGGGCAATGAGCCATTCAGCCCGCAATCGTGCGCCATAGGCAAACCCAAAGCCGACGGCTAAGGTCATCAACAGGAAGCCAAGATTCTCGACTTTCCCATCTGTCTGCAAGCCGTCAATGAGGGTCTTGCCTATGAGCGCCACGTAGGTCTTGAAGAGCAAGTAAATTGTCATCAAGACGAAGATGAACAGCGCTTGCAACCAATAGGGGCGCCACAGGCGCAGGATGAAGCGTAAGCCGCCCAGCAGCGTGACCGGCGGGACAACGGGCGGACCGCCGCGCAGTTGTCGCGTATCGTTCCGGCTAACCAAGGGTCGTTTTGTCAGATAATTAGTGGTTAATCGCTTCGAATTCATTCTGCACCCCTTGCTTTGGCATGAACTGAACTTCAAGCCGCAGCGCGGCCCGTTGCGCGTTCTCCTTCATCGGCAAAATAAGCGTCGGCTGGCTGGATGTAAATGTATGTTCCTGCACCCCATCGGCGCCGTGCACACGGCAGCGGGCCGGCAGACCAAAACTATCGCCTTCCGGCGTGACTTGATGCAGCCAGAGCTTCAATTCACCCTCCAGACCGGACGGCAAGTGGAAAAGAAGCGAACGCACATTGGCCAGATTGGGCAACGCGCCGGCGGCCGCTTCCACGCGATCCTGGCGATTGAACTCCGCAATCTCCACCGCCAACCTCAACGGATTGCCGTTATGCACAATTTGAAAATGCCCGCGGCCCGCTTCGGCGCGCACCTCCACCACCGTGCGCGGCTTGCGCCGATTCGGTCGCAACACCAATATGGTCAACAACAGAATGCCCGCACAGGTGATCAGCGCCACCGCGCGCCGCGCTGGATCGGGCCAGATCACCAGGCCGTGCGCCAGCAATCCGCCAAAGAACACAAGATAGATGATGGTCAATACAACCGGATGCCCCAGCCAGCGCCAGCGCACGCCCGGCACATAGTCTCCCTTGCTGCGGCTGACCACCAGCAGCAAGATGGGGAAGATGCCGGCCAACAGCGGTGCGATCAAGGCGCCAATCAAACTCAACGGACCGGCAAAGGAAGCCTGCTTATTCAACAACATCCACTCAACAGTCAAGAAAATCAGCAGCACCGGCGCCAGCCCCAATGCGAAGCGCACGGCAGGCCGCTGAAACCACGGACGAGCAAGCGCAGAAGCTTGGGAGCTATTCCTTGCCGCCGGAGCGGGCAGCCACTCTTGCACCTGGTTGAAAATTCCCAACGCAGAATAGACCGTAACCATCCCCATGCCGAGCACGACAAAGAGGCCGCCAAAGAGATGAACGGCTGGTCCCGCCTGCTGCGCCAGCGGACCTAGGGCTGTTCCCGCGGCTTGGGCCAACTGGGTGGGCGCCAACGCACCGTTGATGGCCACCGTCCACAGTACGTAGATCAGCATAGCCACCGTCAACGCGGCCACATTGCCCCGGTGAAAGGTGCGCCCAGTGGGGTCGCGGTGCAAAACCACCTTCGCCACATTGCCCAACGCCGTGTGGCCAAAGAAGGCCGCCAGCACAATGCCAAAGATGAGTTCAATGATAGTTGGATCAAAGGGCGCGCCATTTATGCCGGGCAAATGCACATAGCGCAGATGCGCCCATTGGATATGCGGAATGGCCAAAGCAATCAGAATAAAGATCAAGCTCAAATTGAGGAAACCGATCACTAATGCCGAGGCAATGGTCGCGTCGAGCGACTGCCGATTCAAAAAGAAGATGCTAAGGCCAAAGATCAACGCAACCCAGACCAGCGGCGAAACGGCCGTTGCCTCAGCCAACGTGGCGGCAATCCCCACATAAAATGCCCCTAGAATGAGCAGATTCAAGATGAGCAAAGCCAGCGAAAACGCGATGGTTCCGCCACGTCCCAGCATATCGCCCACCAACTGGCCAAAATAAGCCGCCCCAAAGCGGATGGGGCCGTAACGCGTAATTGCTTCCGTTAGCCCGGCCAGCGTCAGCACATTGACAAATCCCAGCACCACCAACAAGACGATGCCGGCCAGTGGCCCCACGGCGGCCAGCGCAATCGGCAGCGCCAACACGCCGGCGCCCACCGTTTCCGTCAGCGTCAGCGCAAACGCACTCCCAACCGGCGAGAGATTTTCCAGCCGGCCCGCCAGGCGCGCCCAACGCCAGCGCAGTTGGTCGGCGGCGCGCATGGCTTCGGAATAGATATTGGCCAAGGGTTGGTTGTAGAGCTGCTGATAGGCTTGCTGCACGGCCTCATCGTCCAGCCCCAGCGCTGCGCGGATGCCGGGCGTCATGCGGTGCGGCAATTGATACTTTTCACCCAGCAAGTGGGCCGTGGCCGCCCGCGTCGTAGCGCCCTCGGGAACCAACGCGGCCCACTGACGCGCATAACGTTCCAGATCGCGGACCGTGGGCGGCGCAATCGGTGCGCGCTCTTGCGCCAATGTTTGCAAAAAAGCTTGGGTTTGCGCCCGGCGCGTCGTCACCGGTGTATAAGGTGCGGCGGCTTGACGCGAATCGGCCAGCAATTGGGCCGTGCGCGTCTCAATCAGGAGCAACAGTGCGCTGGCCTGTTTGGCCGTGCGCCCACCCAGTCCGCCCAGTATCTCATCGCGCGAAAGCCGTTTGGGCGTCGGGGAATCATCGGTGCCAGCAGGAGTCATTCTTTGCCTTCCAGAATGTTGCGCAAGTCGCCGGCCTTGTTGCGCAGTTGTTTGAAATAGTCGGTACCGGTAATTTTACTCACCTGTTGCGCTTGACGGGCGCGATCGACTTCGATGCGCAATTCTTGCACCTCCTGCTGCAAGCGCTGCTCACGGGCATAGACTTCGCGCATCATGCGCTGAAAGACGCGCGCCAGTTGGCCCAGCGCATCGCCGCGCTTGGTGACGCCGTCGATGCTTTCAATCTGATAGATGCCCGCTTCCACGGCGGCGGCGGCGGCGGTCAACTGCGCCACCTGTTGTAAATACTCATAATCTTCCACCATAATGGTGGTGCGGGCGCGCAGCGTCTGACAGAGGATATGAATGATGCCGGTGGTGATTTCAGGGCGGCTTGTGATCAGCCGCAGAAAAGGGATGCGCTCCAATCGCAACAGGCGCAGGTCTTCCAATGCAGAAATCGTCGCGCTGCGCGGTTCGGGGTCCAGCGCCGCCATTTCGCCAAAGACGCCGCCCTTTTCCAGAATGGTCAACGTGCGCCCGCCGCTGTGTACGCGCACGCGACCCTCGATAATGACGTACATGGCGTCGCCAAAATCACCCTGCGCAAAGAGCGTGGCCTCCGCCGGGCAAACTACTTCCTCCAGCAGACGCGCCACCTCGTCCAGAATGTCATCCGGGGTTTCGGTAAAGAGGTTGACCGTGCGTAAAATCTGCTTTTTTTCTGTGTGAGATAACATTAAACCCTCACTTTTTCAAGTTAATCTCGATCCGATTGCACGCCGCCGGCCAGCGCACCGTCTGTTGCTCATGGGCGGCATCGGTCGCTATAGAAATGGGTGCAGGCCACCCAGCGCCGGTCACCATTACTTGGGCGGGCAAGCCCACCGAACCGCCTTCGACCGGAAGTTGATGCAGCCAAACTTTGAGCAGCGGGGTGGGCTCCCCCGGCAGCTCAATGGTGATGCGCCGCAACGTTCCCCAATCGTCAATGGCGGCGGCGGCGGTCTGCTGCTGCACCTGGCGCTGGCCATAATCCAGCGTAATGTCCGCCGCCAGCGGCGCCCCATTGGCCACCAAATGCAGTTGCGCGTGGCCGGGTTTGCGCGCCTCCTCACGCAGTTCGACCACCGTGCGCCCGGCGGTCAGCCCGCCGCGCCAGCTTTGCCAAGTCACCACCAGCACCACCAGACTGCTGCCGAGAGCCAACAGCCGCAGCGGCCACGCCTGCCAGATGTAGAGACCGTGCATCAACACGCTGCCGATAAAAAAGAGATAGAGCAGCCCCACCAACAGCGGATGCCCCAGCCAGCCCACATAATAGCCCGGCGCTATATCGCCCTTGCGCCGCGTGGCCGCCAGCAGCAGCACGGGCAAAATGCCCACCAGCAGCGGCAGCAGCAGCGCCCCCAATATGCCCAACAGGCTGGCAAAAGAGCCCGTCCCGCTGACGGCCAGCCACTCGGCCAGCAGCAAAATGAGCAGCATGGGGCTGGCGGCCAAGGCAAAGCGCGGCCGTTCACCCAACCGGCCCACAAAGGAAGCTGAACCGCGGCGCGGCAAACGCTCTTCCACCGAGTAATATTGGGCCAGCGCCACCTGGATGGCCGTCAACCCCAGGCTCAGCGTCACCAGCAGCGTGCCCAACAGATTGACGGCCGGTCCCACCCGTGCGGCCAGCGGCGTGATGACGGTGCCGGTGGTCTCGCGCAGGATTTGGGGCGAAAGTACGCCGGTCAGCACCAACAGCCACAGGCAGGCAATCAGCGTCAGCGCGCCGACGGCGGCCATGCTGCCGCGCAGCCAACCGCGGCCGGCGGGGTCGCGGGGCAGTACAACCGGTCCATACGTAGCCACCAGAAAATGAGACAAAAAAGTCGAAGAAAGAATGCCGATCATCAACTCTAAAGCGGCCGGGGTAAAGCCCTGCATCCCACTACTATCCACTAAATTGCCGCTTTGGAAATAGGGCAGCGCCAGCAGCGGGATGGCCAGCAGAATCAGCAGATTGACAAAAACGATGAGCAAATTAGTGGTGACGGTGGCGTTGAGCGTGCGCCGCGATAAAAAGAAGAGGATAACGCAAAAGGGCAGCAGCATCCACACGGCCATGGGCGCGCCCGTGGCCCCCGCCAATGTGCCGGCAATGCCCAGAAAAAAGATGATCAGCACCACAAAGTTGTTGGCCGCCATGGCCAGCGTGATCAGGGCGGACATGGCCTGCCCCAAATACTCTTGGGCCAACTGACCCAGAAAGCCCAAGCCAAAGCGCGCCGTGCCGCTGCGCATCACCGTCTCCGCCAGCGCTGCTGCCGTCAGCATGTTGACCAGGCCAAAGAGCAAAATGCAGAGTACGCCCCAAATGGGCGGAACCGTGGCCAGCGCAATGGGCAGCGCCAGCAGGCCCGATACGCCAGGCGTGGTCAGAAAGAAGGTGAGCCAAAAGGGCGGCAGATTTTCCAGCCGCCGCGCCAGGTGGGACCAGCGCCAACGTAACCCCTCCCACCCCGTAATCTCCGAGGCAAAAATTGTGGCAATCGGCTGGGCATAGAGCCGCTGATACGCCTCCTGCACGGCCGCTGTATCCACCCCCAGCGCCGCGCAGAGGGCGGGCATTTGCGCCGCCACCAATGGATAATTCTGCCCCAACAGGTGCGCCAGCGCGGCGCGGATAGTCGGATTTTCGGGGACCAGCATGGCCCATTGGGCGGCGTAGCGTTCAAGCTCTTGAATGGACGGTCGGGGATGTGCAGCCCGTACCTGCGCCAGCGTTTCCAAATAGGCGCGGCGCGTGTTTTGCGCCGCCGCCACGGCCAGGGCCGGATTGGCCTGTTCGTGCGCCTGCGCGGTCAATTGGGCCGTGCGATTTTCAATCAGCGTCAACAGCGCGCTGGCCTGTTTGGCCGCCCGCCCGCCCAAACCATCCAGTACTTCCGCGCGCGAAAGAGTTTTTTTTGTCGTCATGGCAGCGCCGTCCGTTTATGTTTTTCAGCAGACCGCAACGCTCGGCGGCTGAGCTTGTCGAAGCCAGAGAGCGTTGCGGTCTACTGATTTTAGTTTTCATTGCACGCCGCAAGCAATGCCTGCACCACTTGTGCAGCCACCGCCGCCGGCAGCCGCACTCGAATGGCGCACTCGTTGCCTTCGGGCGCCGGCCCCATATCGGTGGGATAAAGCAGACGAATCGGCGTGGCCTCTTCCTCGCGCCAGTGGCTGATGGCTAGTAGCTCGACCATGTCTTCAGCGGTTTCGCCTGCGGAATTGGGCGCAGCCCATGCGGCAATGGCATAGGGCGTGTTGAAACAGATTCCGCGCACAGGGGCGCGGCCGCGTGCTTCGATGGCAGCCTCCAATCCCCAGAAGACGGCATGGGGCATCGGCGGCGCCGTCAAATCGAAGCGCTGCACCTTGCCGTCGATTTGGCCCATCACCGGCAGCGCCGTATAGCGCTGCGTAAATGCGCTGGCCTGTTCAACAAACCAGCCGCGATCATCGGCCGCAATGCGCTCTAGAATGGGGACAGCCAGCGCGGTCCAGTCGACCGGCTCGGCGGCTGATTGGCGAGCGGCAGCCATTGCATCATAGACCGCGTTCAGTAAACCCTGGCTAATGTTCTGCGCGCCGGCGGTCAACCCCACTGTGGATTGGACCGGATCGCGCGAGCCAAGCGCCGCAATCTGGCCCCAAAAGAGGTCCGCTTCATCAACCTGGTCGCCCCAAAAATAAGCCCAGTCGCCGCCCAAAATTGTGCTGATGCGGGCCGCGCGCGTCTGCGTCAATAGGCCGGGCAAGCGCGCCCAGTTGGCTTCGTGGCGATTGAGAATGGTAACTTGGGTATGGCTATTTTGCCAGCGCTGCACCTGCATCAGCAATGCGGGTGTAACGGACGCATCGGGGCGGTCGCCAATGAGAATCAAGTGCGCACAGCCGCTTGGGTTGCGTTCCGCCAATGCGGTGCGCCACAGCCAGTTCGCGGCGTCGGGCGCGTCGGGATAGATCAGCGCTTCAACTGCACAGCCGGCCGCCAGCAGATGTTTGCGACTGAGCGCGGCCATGACCAGGCTATGTGGATCAAATGGGCAGGCGATAAGGGCGTTGGGCGGTTCAGACTTGGCTGCCCATGCGGGTGACAGAATGACGGGCGCGGGCGCAGGTGGGCATTCAATCACCTGAATTGTACATGCCAATGGCGTTTCCGCCACATCTTTGCGCAACGCGCGAATATGAATGCTCTGGTCGGCTTGGGTTCCCTGTTGCACAAAGATCTGCAATTGCAGCCCCGGCGTGCAGCAGATGCGGATGCCGAGAATCGTCTCCAAATCGTCCAGAAAGGGGACTTCCTGCGGATAAAAAAGTGCTAAAACGCGCTTGAATTTGTCATCATAATCGACGCGGCGATAGTCGCTGTCCAGCGCATCGGCTACGCGCAGGATGGAGGCCATGAGGCCGGTGCGCACCGTTTCCGCCGCCAGCTCGTCGGTGCGATTGGGCTCATATGCGCGGCGGTGCCAGCGGCAGAGCAGCCCCACCAGGGCGGCTTCGCGGCGGCTAAAGGGGAGTTGTCCGGCCGCCGCCAGCTTTTCCACACTTTCTTGGCTGATGATGTGATGTGTGGCCCGATCCACCACGTTGCCCACGTCATGCAGCAACGCGGCCGCCCGCAGCAAGTGCTGTTCGCTGGCGGTCAAGCCCATGATGTGACCAAGTTGGGTCGCAAACACTTTAACGCGCAGCACGTGGCCCGGCCCGTGATCGGTGAATTCGCCCAAGCGGGCGCGGGCAAATTGGAGAATGGGCACAACGGTGCGCAGGGTGGCAATCTCTTGCGCCGAATAGAGCCGGGTGGTCGCCTGCAGCGCTGGCCAAAGGCGCGCCGGCAGCGTGCGGCGGCGCGTGCGACCCAACTGGGCAGACAGGCGCCCATCCGGCTCAACAATGATGGCGCCGCGCGCCTGTAATGCCGCTAATATCTCGGCCAACGCGTCCGGCTCCTGATTTAGCAATTGCGGCAGTGTGGCCACCGCCGTTGGCCCCTCACGCGCAAGGTAGAGAAGCACCTGGCGTTGGGCGGTGGGCAGGGTCAACAAATTTATTTGGGCTTGGGATTTTGCGAGCATTCTCTACGGATGATTTTGGGTCAGACTAGCGTCAAAGGGTGACGGAAATTGGCTAACATCACGCCAGCAAGCGCGTGCAAACTTCTTGATAAAGCTGGGTCAGGGGATGTTGGGGGTAGCGCAGAGCGAAGATACCGCTGCTGGCTAGGGTCATCATCTCATCCACATGGGGCAGCACACCGGCCACATCGCAGGCGAAAGTTTGCTGCACGCGTTGGCGGATTTCGTCGGCGTTAAAGGCCGCTGGCGTTTTGTTGACCAGTAACATCATGTGCGGCACATCCAGCGAACGGGCCACTTCGACCGTGACGCCGGTGCCTTCGTAATCCTGCTGATCCGGGCGCATGATGATGAGCAGGGCGTGGGAGATGGCAATCGAAAAGAGCGTCTCTTCGTTGAGACCGGGATGGGTGTCGATGAGCAGGACATCCAGTTGCAGCTCACTCAACAGGTTGCGAATCCCGCTGGTCAACAGCCCCACATCATAGCCTTCGCGCAGCACATTTACAATGGCGTCGGTTTGAATGCTGGAGGGAATCAGAAAGAGCTTGCCCGCAATCTTGGCGCCTAAATTGCCCGTGACATCGTGGGCGGCCTGGCTGATGGTGCAGCGTCCCCACAAATAGTCGTTGAGCGAATGGCCAATGGAGGCGCCATCCAGGCCAAAGAGAACATGGATGCCGGGCGACTGAATATCCGTGTCAATCACGCCGGCGCTGGCCGTCGGCGGCCAGGAGGGTGGCCAAGTTGGCCGTGGTGTTGGATTTGCCCGTGCCGCCGCGGAATGAATGAATCGAGATGATTTTTGACATGAGGCTCCTTCTAAAGTGAACGGAAATGCATAGAGTGCATATATATTGGCGACTTGGCTCGCCATTGGCCAATGTTAACAAATTCCATAAACATTTGTGCGAGAACTGTTAACATTGGCATGGTATCGTCCTAATTTAGTACTCAATGTCGTTAAGTTAACAGTCATCAGTACTCAGTTTTCAGTGGTCAGCCTAGAAATTCAGACTGAAAACTAAATACTGCAAACTGGTTACTTTGACCTGAAATCGCTTTACTTAATGACATTGATTTAGTACTTATACCATTGGGTTTGGTTAGGCCTACAATATGGGAAGATCATATTGGCGCTTTCGCATTTACGGCCTTCATAACCGCGGTTGATATTTTACGCTGTATCATACCATTTTCAGGCAAATATCAGTAGAACGCAACAACAAAAAATAGGGCCGGATTCATCAATCGAGACCGACGTCTGGATCGCCAACACCGTTGCGGTATACTAAATTAAATATAGTGTATGTAATAGGAGCAAGATCTTGGAACTGCTAAATCTTTTTCGCAACTCCAAAGATGTGGAGACCTTTTCGGCCGGAGAGACCATTTTTTCCGCGGGGGATGCTGGGGAACTGATGTATGTTGTGGTTGAAGGCGTGGTGGAAGTGTCCCTCAATGGCGCGCCCATTGAGACTATTAACCCCGGCGGCATCCTGGGCGAGCTGAGTTTGGTCGACCGCAGCCCGCGCAGCGCCACGGCCATGGCCAAGACCGATTGTGTGGTGGCGCCCGTGAGCGAACGACGCTTTCTTTTCCTGGTGCAAGAAACCCCCTTCTTTGCCCTACACGTTATGAGCGTCATGGCCCAGCGGCTGCGCCAGCGGACGCAGGAAGTGGCGTCGGCGAAAAGGACGCCGTAAAAGTGTCTGCCACAAGAAAGAAGTGCGACTTCGCCGGGAAGTCGCACTTCTTTCTTGTGGCAGTTCGCGTGTTCAGTTACTTTGGGCGGGCGCCGCCAGTGCGGCCGCTTCGACAACCCCGTTTGCACGATTTCCATTTTCTGCCGACAACAGCTCCTCCAGCACCTGGATGGCGCCGCTGATGCGCAGCAGCGTCTGTTGCAGGTTGGCTTGCTTGGCTTCCAGTTCGGCCAGCATCTGTTGACCCGCTTCAAATTCGGCTTTAAGTTCGTTGAGTCGTTGTTCTATTTGGGTTTGCATAGCTTCATGCTCCTATAACAGAGCCTGCGTGATTATGCCGGCCCAGTTGTGGGTAGCCCGGCATACAAATGATGATGGGATCTAAATGTCTCGTTGAGTCGGTCATAATCTTCGCGCAGCACTTGCACAACCGTTCTTAAAGCGTCCAGATCGGCCGCCGAATTGGCAATGCCGGTCAGTCCGGAGCCATCGCCGATAAATTTGATCGCTTTGATGGCGCCATTCACTTCCAATTTCTCTGATGGGCGCGGCGCCCCAATGCCCACGCTGCCGGCCTCTGTCACCACAAAGCGTCCGCCGACAACATTAGGCGCGTCCACCTCAAAAGTACCGTTACCCCCCAGCGATAGCTTCTGGCTATTTCCCAACTCAAAGCGCACCGATTTCCCTGCACCCACATGCAGTGTGCTGGTGGGGCTTGCCGACCCAATGCCCACATTTCCACCGGCATAATGGATGGCGCCATTGGTTGCGCTGGTCCATAGGCTGCCGCCGCCCGTGGGCAGCCCGGTGAGGCCGGAGCCATCGCCGACAAACTTGGTGGCTTTGACCGTGCCGTTTACATCCAGCTTCTCGGTCGGGCTGGACACACCGATGCCCACGCTGCCGTCCACCTGCAACTCCTGACGCATATGCACAGAGCCGCTGCGCACATAAGTGTCCACGGCCTGTTTGACCGGGTAATCCTTTTCTAAGATGGTTTTAGCGGCAGCGCTGTAATCAGCCAGGGTTACAAAATGATTGGAGCGCCAGAAATAGGTGGTATTGCCTTTCAGCCAAACGATCAGTTGGGCGCTGCGCCGTTCATTCTCGTAACCGGCAATAAATGTTGTGCGCGATTGGTAAATCTCTGTGCGCAAGAAATCAGCCCCATGCCCGTAGTTTGTGGAATGACAGACAAAGCGGCTCATCAACGCCCCTTTCCAACTGGCGTCGACGTGGACATCGGGCCGTACAATTTCCAAAATCATAGCCCCATCCGCCCAATTGTTATCGGCAAATACAACCGGATAATATTCTGTGTCGGCACCTTCCACTTTGAAGCTGAAGGTCTGCGGTTTGGAGCGGATGGAAGAGGCGGTCAAATCACCATTGACGTGCAGGCGGTAATCGCCGGGGTCAGAGGCGCCAATGCCCACATTGCCCTCTAATGGGTTGATGAGCAGCGGCTTGCCCGCGCTTGACTGCACCCAGGTATTATCTCTGTTGTACCCCAGTCGCAGATGGGTTAAGTCTGTGCGGCCTAAGATCAAGGTATCGCCGGTGGCATCCTGATATCTGTTCAAAATTTGCAGCGACGTCCCCGAATACTGGGCGCCAATGGTCACATTGGCGCCCGCTCTGTACACAATGCCGGTGCCGTCGGCTTTGTCGAGCCACGGGCTGCTGCCGCCGCCGCCCACCGGCAACCCGGTCAGCCCGGAGCCATCGCCCACAAAGCGCGCCGCCGTCACCACGCCATCACTCTTAATCCCGCCCAAGCCCACATTCAGCGCAGTGCGCACAGAGAGATTGTTGTCCACGGTGACATTTTCGCGTACGGTCAATGTGCTGGCCGCCACGGCGCCGATAGTGGCCGCAAAAACATCCATGCCGTGCAGATCGATAATTTGCAGCCCGTCTGCACCGGCGGCCACATAAGCATAGCGACCGGAGACAACGACATCTTGGGCGGCCCCAATCTCGGCCACCGTTGCATCGACCGCCAACGGGCGCGCTCTATCGCCGGCCCAACCGGCTGTCGCCCATCCCACCCCCGTCCCATCTGGATTGATGACGGTGTGACTTTCCCCCGGCACAACCACATATTGCATCGGTTGCGCCACATTGATCATCTGCAAGCCATTGGCGCCTGTGGCCACATAGGCATAATCACCGGCAACGCAGACGCCGTACGCCGCACCGATCGCCGCCGCCCCTTCGCCAATCAGTTGGGGGGCTTCGGGGTTAGAAATATCAACAATTTGCAAGCCGCGGTCGCTGGTGGCGACATGCGCATATTGGCCGGTCACATAGACGCCCTGCGCCTGCCCCATGCCGCTTAGCCCGCCGCCAATGCGTTGGGGATTGGTCGGATCGCTAATGTTGACAATTTGTAGCCCATTGTCGCCGGCGGCAATGTAGGCATATGCGCCCGCCACATAGATGCCTTCGGCCACCCCAATGTCCGCCAGCTCGCCGCTGGCGCGGGGCGCCGTGGGATCGGCAATGTCGATAATTTGTAAACCGCGGTCGCCGGCAGCCAGGTAAGCGTGAGGGCCGGAAACTGCAATATCACGCGTCGTCATGCCAATATTCAGGACGCCCACCTGCCGTGGAAAGGCCACGTTGGCAATATCAAAGATATCCAGACCCGTTTGGCTGGTGGCCAGATAGGCGTAACGACCGGCAATCCAGACCCGACGCGCATACATAGAGGCGTAGCCACCCTCGCCCACCAGACGCGGCGTTGTGGGGTCAGACACATCCAGAATGGCCAGGCCGATATTGTCCACCGCCAGGTAAGCAAAGTGGCCCACCACATAGACGCCGTTGACGGGTCCTTGCTGAGCTTGCCACCCGCCAAGGCGTTGCGGATTGATGGGTTTGTTGGCCGCGGACGTGTTGCCGGTTATAGGCAGATTAGTCAACCCGGAGCCATCGCCCACAAAGCGGATGGCCTTGACCGCGCCATTCACCTCCAGCGTTTCGGTGGGCTGGACCACGCCAATGCCCACCGGACCGCCGGCATAATTTATGGCGCCATTGGCCGCCGGCGTCCACGGGCTGTTCCCGGACTGCGGCAGGCCGGTGAGACCGGAGCCATCGCCCACAAAGCGGGTGGCCGTCACGCTGCCCTGTACGGTCAGGGCCCCCTGCACGGTCAGGGCGCCCTGCACGCTGAGAGGGCCGGTGGGAATGCCATTGGGTTGGCTGCGCACGGCGGTACCCAGATCGGCAATGGCCTGCATGGCGGCATTCCAATCGCGCGAGCGGATGGGGTCGCCGGGTTTCTTGTTTTCGTAGGTAAAGGTTGGGTTGTTGTTGGGCATGGTTCCTCCCGAACGCATAAGGATTTAGCTGGTTCATCAATCCCTATGACCAGTAAGTTTGTTGATCTAAACCACAGAGCGTAACCACGACATCTCTTCCAGCTGCGTTCTCTCTTTTGTTGTGTAGTAACCTACCCAGCACGCGCTTATTAATTTTACTCTTGCTTACTAACTCTGTATGGGCGCGGGCAAAGCTAAAAGCAACCGTTGCGCCAACATTGGCAAAGCGCACGGTAACATCTGCGGCAACTTCACTATCATATTGGTTCAAAAACAGCAGCAAAATTTTGCACATGCAGGCTCGTATGCGTCGCTCTGTTGTAGCCCTGTTTGGTTTATAATCATTAATGACAGGAATCAAACTGTTTTGATCCTGCACCGACAGATGGGCCAGGAGTTGGAGAATTTCGGTTCGCTGCTCAACGGTCAGTAGCGGTGGATTTTCAGTCACGCCGAATTGCAGGGCCGCTTGTATATCAGGGTGAATCAAGCCAAACCCTTGTTCATTCAACCGGGTAAGTAGCGTCTGACGGACATTGTTGTGATTGATTGTAAAGGGTTGTGCGCTATTACGATTAATTTGCGCCGCAGTCAAGTAGGCATGGCGAATTTGCAGCGCCTGAAAGTCAAAATTTGAATCGACCCCGTAGTTCCAGACCAAACTGCTGTGTAGTTTGCGCACTTCATCGAGATCTATATTAATAATTCTCTGTAATCCTGCCGCAAAGCCATCCTTGAGCAAGGCCCGTACTTGCGGCCAACTTCCGCCGTTGGCATCAGCGGGAAATCCGGCTTGGGCAAACTGATCAATTATCGGTTGATACTCAGCATCATTTAGGACGAGCGAACCGACGATGCTGTCAGCGAACCAGGTGTCAAAATCAGTTAGTAATTGGCGCAGGTTCGAAGTAGGCGCGGCGGGAACACCCTGGGGCACGTCCAGTTCGGCGCCGTTACGGAGTAGAGCATCCATATACGTAGCTGAATTATTATAGGTTGGATGCGGATAGGTTTGCATCATCGTGTCATTGTCAATCACACCAATGGGATAATCGACCTTGCCAGGGCCGCGATTCAGTTTATTGACGACAAACAAATTATCCCAATTTGCCCCAGCATCCCCACCCTGCAGCCGATCCGCATTGCCGATCAAACTGTCGGCAGCCAGCACACGGCCCAGATTTCTGACCTTGATTGGCTCACTGAGCACCGAGGCTAACGTCCGTACAGCAGGGGTGACATTAGTGTTCATAAACTGCGTCAAGCGCTGTTTTAGTTGCTGCGCAACTAGGGTGAGATTCTGGCCTTGCAGATAGGTATACAAGGCAGCGAAAGTGACCTTCTGGGTCGGTGGTAAGCCTAGCGCTACATAGAAATCGTAGATTTGATTTAACAGAGTTTTCACCTCATCTGCTTTGCCACGAAGCTGTGTGAGGTTGGCAGGTAAGGCCGCATTGCGGTCGAAGCTGTCGCCCAGGGTTGCGAGCGAAGAGCCATAGGCATATTGTTTCAGGATCCGCTGATTCCTGAGTTCTATTATCACATTCACTGCCTGATCCTCAGTAAAATGCGGGTTTAAGTTTGGGTCGTTCAGGATGCTGAGGAAGTTGAAGGCTAACTTTTCATGTAAGAGCCACAGTTCCAACGCAGTCAGTAAGTTAACTTTACCGGTCAATTGCTCTCCCCCAAATAATTTCTGCACGACCAGGTATTTCACTTTGGGTTGATTGTCGGTATTGTCCCACAAAAAGCCCAACGCTTCATCGAAGCGATGTCGATTGGCAGTGGTGCGCCAAAGATCGTCGTTGCGCAGCAAACTGAGCATCACCATGCCTTCCGAATTGGGGTCAGCGGAGTTGATCTCCAGAGCCAAGGTCTTGGGTATCTTCGCGTAGCCGATTTTTTGCAGGATATACTCGGCAAAAATGGTGCGCCCCGGATTAGCACTGCCCTTCACCACATATTGGGCAATGATTGGACCTCCATTGGGCTGCTGTACATCTAAAAAGAAAGCCCCGCCTTTGGCGCCGCTGGAAGAGACGCCAATGCTAACAATGTTGTTCTGCCAGTTGGCGGCGGCGAAAAAGTGGCGCAGTTTATTCTGGCCGGCGACCTCGTTCCATGAGATGGCATTCACGGTGGACTTTAGGCCCTTCAGGTCTAATTGGTAAAATTGCGCCCGCTTAATTGGTGTATCAATGAGTGGCATAGTTGTTCTCCTTCTGAAAATACAGTCCGACTTCGAATAGATGGGATTGTCGGGTGGGTGAGGTTACGCTCAAGATGGCGAGAAGATAAACTCCACAATATCACCGGAACCATCGTGAAATTCAATGGCACAGCCCACCGCTGTGAGGGCAACCGCGTGAATCAACACCCCGTCTGCGCTCACCTGCCCCGCACTGGGCGGATTGATGCGGTCGTCCAGCGTATAGCGGCTGTTTTCCTTGCCGGGAATCACCAGTGAAATCACATTCTCATCTTCGTCAGCTTCCGGTTCATCGAAGTCCAGATCTGGGTCTACCGCTGCTTCCTCGTCGTCGTCAAAGAGCGGGATATTGAACTCTTCTAAAAAGAGCTCCGGCGCGATCTCGGCGTCTTCGTCGGCCGGCTCAAAGATCAACTCGACCGCTTCAGAACCGTCATCAAAGGTGATGACGGCGCCCTCGGCCAGCGCTGATACTTCATGCACCAGCAGCCCGTCTGCCGCCACTTGCCCTCTGGTGGGTGTATTCACATTGTCATCAAGCGTGTAGCCCACACCGGCTTTCTCCTCAATAAATAGGGCGAGCGACCAAGTTTCATCGCCGTCGGCATCCACATCGTCAAGGGTATCGCCGCCAGCCGCCGCCAGGGTTTCACCCCCCTCGGGGAAAAAGTCGGCGCGGTCAAAGTCGCTTTCGTCAAAGAGGCCCCAAGCGGGTTCCGCCACCGCAAATTCGAACAGGGGCGACTTGCCGAGATGGCTATCTACATAGTAGCGTTCATCGCCCTGTGCCTGCACCCAAGCTTGCAGCAACCGCTTGGCAGCCGGCCTGGCAGATGCGCCGCCCAAGGTCCAGCGGCTGGCGCCCGCCGGCACGGCTGCATCAGCGACAATTTGCACCACCTGCACTCGGTAACCTTGGGCGCCAGGGACCGATTCCCACTGCACCTCCAGCCGTTGCAAAACTGCGTTATACGACAGCACAATCTGCATGGGCGTGGCCAGTTTGACAATGCACGGATCGCCCTCCATGTCGGCCATGTCGGTCCAGCCATTTGGGCGTGCTTTGACAGTGATGCAATACTCACCCGCGGCCACCGCATCGGTGAGCAGCGTGGCCGGCGGATTGACGTGGTGCTGGTTGAGGATTTCATGGCGCCCGCGCACCAGCGCCACCTCATAGCCGTGGGGCGCCGTCTCCCAGTCTACGGTCAACTGGCCCGCGTGATGCTGCAATGTAATGTTGTGCGGCTGGGGGATTGGCAGGTTAAGCGCCTGCTCTTCGGCGCCCCAATTTTGCGTGGTGGAATCAGTCCCCCCTTCCGCCCTGCGCCGC
Source organism: Caldilineaceae bacterium (assembly GCA_041391125.1). Classification (GTDB taxonomy): domain Bacteria; phylum Chloroflexota; class Anaerolineae; order Caldilineales; family Caldilineaceae; genus JACKBC01. The sequence continues at coordinate 52,136 of JAWKON010000019.1, read as the reverse complement.
CGGGCGTTGGCATTCATCTCATCGGCGGGCATGGTCAGGGCGGAAGCGATCTGCCCGTCGCCGGCTAATTTGTCAGGCATGGGTTACTCCCCTTTCTTTGCATTGGTGACTCGACCATTTTTACTCGCTGCACCGCAATGGTGTTGGCGAAATTGCATCATCTCATACATACCACAAATGCGCATTCCAATTTGTATCCACCGCATTGGCAAAACGTTCGTGTACCTGGCTCGCGGTTACGTCGAGCAGGGCGGGCGGCTCGCCCTGCGCGTGGACCGCCCAGGCACTTTGGGCGCTCAACTCGGCGGCTAGCTCTGCGCTATAGGGCAGCACGGCGGCGGTTAGGCTCTGGTCGCGCAAGCTTTGGATCAGCCGTTCTGCATCCGGCTCGCTCTGAATCTCAAGGCTATCCAGCCGCGGCTTCCCGTAACTGTACTGGGTAAAAGCACGCAGTTGAATCGTTTGCCCAGGCGTAAATGCCGCCAGTTGAAACGGCCCGCTGCCAATCGGCTGCTGACCAAAGGCGGCCGGGTCGGCGGCATAGCGGCGCTGCGGCACAATGGCAATGGTGAGCAGCGCTGGCGGCAGCGTCTCCGGCAGCAGGCCGGCCGCATCCGCCTTGAGCACCAAAGCCAGGGCGCCTTCGGTGCGGTTGACAATGCGCACCTCGCTGATAAACTGGTTCGCCAATGCGCGCCAGGGCGAGGCGGCATCGGCCAAGATCGTCTCATAGGTGAACTTCACATCGTCCAGCGTCAGCGGCGCGCCATCGTGCCAATAGAGGCCCTCCGGCAGGCGAATCAAACAGCGGACGCTGCCGTTGCTGGGCCGCATCTCCCACGTCGCCGCCAGGTCGGGCCGCGCTTCCCCCGTTTCCGGATCCAGCCGGGCCAGCCCGCGGAAGAGCAGGCGCAAAACGTCGGCGGGGCCTTGGGTGGCGTTGCGCAGCGGGTCCAACTGGTCGATGGTGCGGAAGTCGCCCATGCGCAGCCGGCGGCGGGCGCGCACTTCGATCTGCCGGCTAAAGAGGCCATTTTGGCGGTTCACATCGGGCAGCTTGTTCTCCGGGTCGGCCGTAAAGGTGATGCGGTGTAGGCCAGCGCTCAGCTTGACTTTGCGGCGAATGGTGCTCTCTTGGGAGCGTTGATGCGCCAACAGCGGACCGTGCGGCAGCCGCTCTGGCGTCTGCCCATCCAGCGTCCACTGCACGGCAAAGGCGGCGGCATCCAGCGCGCCCTGGTTGCGCAGGCTGGCCGTGAGCACAATTTCGTCATCCTCGGTAGGCTGCGCTGGGCTGATGGCAATATCTTGCACCGCCAGATCGACCGTGGCGGCTTCCCATGACAATGTGTTGCTCATCTGGTCGCCCGCCTGCACCAGCAGCAGACCGGGGCCGCTGCTGTCGGGCGGCATCTCCACCGCAATGCGCCCGTCGCGCCAGTCCAAAACTTTGGCGTCGTTCTGCTGAAAGAGCACAAAGCCGGGCTGGCTGCCCAAATTGCCGCCTTCAATCACCACCGTGCTGCCCGGTGGGCCGCTGGCCGGCGTGGCTGCGGTGATGAAAGGCAGTTGCCGCCATTGGCGCAGGCGCGCTTCGGGCAGGCGGGTTTTACGGCTCAACTCGGCCATCATGGCCGGCGTTTGGGAATAGCGCGCCAGATCATCCAGCGCCAGAATGCCCACGCTGCGCAGCGCGGCCAATTCCTCTTCGGTGGCCAGTTGGTCCAATGTGTCCAGCGCCGCCGCACTGAGCCCGGCGGCGGCCAGACCATCAGCCAGCGGTTTGCGCACGCCCTGCAACTGGCTCTGCAGCACCTGCGCAAAATCGAGCTTGAGCACGGTGGCGCTGCTCTCGTCGGGGTTCACGGTGCGAAAAAGCAGCCGCCCATCGGCGGCGCGCCGCACTTTCACCTCCAGGTCCAGGCTGAGCGTTTTGACGGCAAAGGCCAGCCCCCGCGCATAGGATTTGAGCGACAGCGTGTCCTGGGCCTGATCGATCTCGGCCGCAATGGCGTCGACCAGCTCGGCCAGTTGCCAATCTGTGTTGTCAGCGCCCGGTTCAAGCGGCGCGGCGCCGTTGAGATTTCCTGCGTCCATGTTGTTTAATGCTCATGTGCAGCAATGGTCAAACGCACGCGCCCCACCCGGCCCGTGGACTGCTCCAGCGTGGAGGGCAAAGTGATCATGAGGCGGGGGGCTGCTCCAGAGGCTGTCACCGCCGCCTGCACGTGCAGATGGGCCGGCAGATCCAGATCCAGATCGCTCACCTGTAAACCGAGCATGGCGGCCGGCGGCACGAGCGGGGCGCCATCCCCATCCGCCGGCAATCGATCCGCCAGCGGGATGACTTGGGTCATGGCCTGGTCGAGTTCCGTCAAGATCAACCCGAGAAGGTGGCCCAAAGCAAGCGTGCTCATGGCGCAATCCTATTCTCCATCGGGCGCGGCCTGCGGATCGGTGGGCGTGGCCGACGGCACGAACGACGGGAACGATTCGGTTTTAAAGCGGATGCGCACCTGGCCGATCATCTCGGTGCTCATGGTGGTGGAGTCAAACGAGCTTTCGTTGATCGAATTGATGTTGAGATTGGTGTTGTCCGTGCTGGCGCCAAAGTGCCACAGGGGCGTTTTGATGCCGCCGCCCACCTGGGTGCGATTGAGGTTGCGGTTGTAGTTCTCCTTCTTGCGCTCCTGCAACTCGTTGGTGGTGATGTTAAAGGTGAGCTTGGTCATGATCTCGCCGTCGGTGACCACAATGCGCGCCATGCCTTCGCGGGCCATCTCGCGCAGTTGGCCGACCATGTTGGTGGCCAGCAACCCGCCAATCGATTTGCGGATGGTGATCACCTGCTCTTTGCTGAGTTGGGTGATGCTGGCATCGTCTTGGGCAATGCTCAGGACGGTGCGGCTCAGACGCAGCTCTTTGCCCAGGCGCTGCGTTTCGTTGATCAGGGCGTCGACGGCGTCCTGCAACTGTTGGTTGCCCGTTTTGCCGGCGGCGCCGGTTTCGGCATCTTCGGGGATGTCGGGGAAGGTGAAGCCGGGGCGCACGGCGGTGCCGCCTTCGCCATCGGGGTAACGCCCAGCCAAGTAATCGGTTACGTGGGCGTCGGAGATATTTTCGGCCTGAAATTGCTGGATCGATTTGCTCAGGTCGGCCACCAGTTTGGCGTAGCCTTCCATCTGCTTGAGCGTGGCGCCGACCACGGCGTCAAACGTGCCGTTGATCAGCCCGGCGGTGAATTCCACAAAGCCGAGATTTTGCACCTGTTTGGCCGCCTCCATGCCGCGCATGGCTGTATCGCCGGTGCTTTGGATGCCAATGGATTGGGCGCCCAACGTCTCGCCACTACTGTCATTAGCGCCATCCGCTGCGGCCAGGCTGTCAATGATCTGCTGCAGAACGCCAATCTCCTGCCGGTTTAGATTTTCCAGCGCCTGCATGGCGGCGGCAATGCTCTGTTGGGCGGCATCGCTGCCGGTGGTGGTGCGGCGGGCGGGGGTGGTTGCGCCCATAGATGAGCTGGGCATAGTTGTGGCCATGATTTTCTCCTCTCAAAAGAGCTTGATTCTACAAGGATCCATAGACAAAACTGTATAGATACGCGCTAAACAATTCTTTTTTGATCTTGACTGTGAATTCTGCCGCCCACGTCCAAACCGGCACCTCATAATATGCGCCGGCATCCCTGATTTTTCCGGTCACGCCGATGATGTGGACAAATCTAAGCGGTGCATAGCCCCAGACGGGTGTCTCCGCCGCCGGAGGAACATCAAATGTTCGCTTGGTATTGTCGCCGCGCGCACCACACCATTCAACATAGCCGTTGATTGTCGCTAGTACAAAAGGTTTCGATTCTCGGTCAAAAAGTGAATTGATAGTTTTAATGCTCTCATCGCCAAAGGATGTAAACGTAAAATCCACGGTACGCGCCCCGATCACCTGTTTCATCAGAGTGCGTTGCCCATAGAGGTCAAGCGCAAGGTCGCCATCGCTTTTGAGAGGGTGAAACTGGCTGTTCAAGTTGATGACAACATCTAACTTACTTCCATCGCTTTTGATGTAGAGAACTTTGTCATCCCGATTGTATTTATATTGCAATTCCCATTGCTTATTGGGAATATCCACAGAGATGGAATATTTAGTCAAATCAATACCAAAACCTGTCTTGATAAGAACATCAAGGTTGCCAGCATTGATTTCGCGCGCCAATTGCGTAGTCGCAACTCTGTTATTCAGATTTTGAATAACGTCTGCAAATGAACGCGTATTTTCAAAGTCGATGGTGAACAGTTTGATCTCAGAAGAGGTTTCTTTATACGAAAAAAGAGGATCAAACTGCTTTGAGAAGTCCACCTGTATCTGATACGCAATTGGATTTACAATTTTGAGCAACTTGCCCAACGAACGACTCACAATGAAGTCGAAATCCTTGTCTGCACCGCGCGGTTTTTCAGGCCGATTTTTTACATTTTCAATTTGCTTGCGCTCGCGGCCATACAAGAGCACACTGTAGAGTTCGTTCGGTCTTTCCTTCATGCCCACCGGAATCCCGCTAAAGGAATCACCATCGAAAATTGATTTGACCAAATCAATATACTTGTCTAAGTCATACTGCAATAAAAAGTAAACAGCCGTTGCCATGCCACAGACGCCCCAGGGGCCTTGATCGAGACTATGCGGATTGTCAATGATGGTCTGGGCGCGGGTCTTGTATAGGGGGGTAAAAAGTGGTGACCGAATGGTGTTGAGTTTTAACTTTGCATCATCCTTTTCCGGCTGCGTAAAGTCCTGCACCCCCAGCCCACCGCCTGCCCCCTGCCACGTCTTCTGGAACAGCGCGCTGCGCGTACCCACCACAAACGCGTCCAGCCGGCTCTCGCCCAGGGCCACGGCCGCCGGCGCCGAAATGCAGGCGCCGCCCAGGTTGTCCCACGCGCCCCAGCTTGCCCCGGACATGGCGCGGTGATACATGTGGTTGTCCGTCCCTTCAATATCGGTGCCAATCGTAAAGAGGTCCAGCGCCTGCGGACCGCGGGCGGCCACGGCCAGGCCATGCATGGCCGGTCCCCCCAGATTGATCCAGCCCTGCCAAGTCTCGCCATCGCCCCACGCCTGGTAGATCTGGTTATCGATGCCCAGCACGAAGAGATCGATCCGCCCGGGGGCCGAGGCCACAGCCGCCGGCGCGGCAATAGTGGTGGAGCTTTTTTCCCAGGCCGTTTGCCCCTGCAAGCGCAAGGGCTCCCAGCCTTGCCACGCGGCGCCGTCCCAATAATTGTGATAGAGGCAACTGTTGGTGCCTACCGTAAACAGATCGATGCGATCTGGCCCCCACGAGGCAGCAGCCAGCCCGTGAATGCAGGTGCCGCCCAGCTCTTCCCAGCCCTGCCACGCGGCGCCATCCCACGTTTTGCGATAGACCTGTTTGTCCAGCCCAATCACAAAGACATCGACTAAATTCGCGCCACGCGCCACCGCCGTCGGCGCATAGATGCAGGTGCCTTCCAGGCTTTCCCAGAGCGTCCAGCCGGCGCCGTCCCAGCGTTTGTGGTAGAGCTGGCTGTCGGTGCTAATGCCAAAGAGATCGATCTGCTGGTCGCCCCAGGCGGCCGCGGCCGGCGCTGAAATAAAGGCGCCTTCCAGATTTTGCCACAGGCTCCATTCGCCCGCGTCTGTATCCACGGCGGCATCGGCGGCAATCGCACCGATGCCTGGGCCATCCAAAAAAGGCATTTCGCGCAGGTTGAAGGTAACGGTGGCCGTACCGGTTGGGTTGTTCATGCGGGGCAGCGGCATGGTTACAGTTGTCATTCTCTTCTCCTTTTTCACAGCAAACTACATTGGATTGCAAACGGCAGTTTTCCTCAAAGACATGGTGGAGTTGTAGATGCGGCATCAAGCCAAGCCATTTTGGCCGTCCAACGTGAGAGCGAACGGCGGTTGAGTAGGCTGCGGCAGTTGGCAGCCGTATCGAAACCAGAGTGAACGGGTGCGACCCGTTTGGTCTCGATACGGGACAAACCGCCGCCCCTACTCGACCGGCACTAGCCCCTGCCCTTAGCTTGATGCCTATGGTCAGGGATGCCGCACCTACGTTGTGAGAAATTTTCGTTCGATCTCCACTCCAAATCAGCCGCTACTCGCGCCGATACGGTTTCAAATACGCCCCCGGATACGCCGCGTTACGACCCGCCAATGCCAGCGCCAGAATCGTAACGAGATAGGGCAGCGCCAAAAACAGCTCAAAGGGCAGCTCCATGCCCAGCGTTTGCAGCCGCAGTTGCAGCGCAAAAACGCTGCCAAAGAGCAGCGCCCCCACCACCGCCCGCACGGGGTCCCAACGCGCAAAGATGACCAGCGCAATACAGACCCAGCCGCGGCCCGCAATAATGCCCGGCGAAAAGGCGCCCAACTGCGCCAGCGACAGAAACGCGCCACCCACGGCCATCAGCGCCGCGCCGATCAGAATGGCGGCGTAGCGCGTGCGGTAGACGCTGACGCCCGCCGCGTCGGCCGCTTCCGGGTTTTCGCCCACGGCGCGGATTTGCAGACCGAAGCTGGTGCGATAGAGCAACTGCCAGGCCGCCGGAATCAAAAGCAAAAAGGCAATATAGGTCAGTGCGTATTGGCGCAAAATGACGCCCAACACCGGCAGCTCGCCCACAATCGAAAACTGGCCAAAGGGCTCCACCGACGGCAGCACCGCGCTTTCGCCAAAGATGACGCGGAAGCCAAAGAGCGACAGCCCCGTGCAGAGCAGCGTAATGCCCAGCCCGGCCACATGCTGGTTGACGCCCAGCGATACGCTCAAAAAGCCCATAAGCGCCCCCATGATCAGCCCGGCCAAAATGGCGCCCGCCAGCCCGATCCACAAATAGGCGGGCAGCCCGGCCGCGCTGGCGTGATAGGCCACGGCAAAGCCCACAAACGCGCCCAAAAACATAATGCCCTCAATGCCCAAATTGAGCACGCCGCTGCGCTCGGTGATCACTTCGCCCACGGTGGCGAAGATCAGCGGCGTGGCCACGCGCAGCGTCGCCGCCAGCAGCCCGATGAGGAAGGCGCCCTGGATGCCCTCGTTCATGCCCGCCCCCCTCGCCAGCGCAGGCGGTAATTTTGCAGCAGCAGCAAGCCCAGCGTCACCAGCAGCAGCGTGGCCTGGATCACGTCGCCCAGATAGGCCGGCACGCCCAGCGCCCGGCTGACGGTCTGCGCGCCGGTGTCGATGAGCCCTAGGAAAAAGGCCGCCAGCGCCACGCCCCACGCCTGCAAACCGCCCAGCGTGGCAATAATAATGCCGGTGTAGCCATAGCCGGGCGAAATGGCGTCGATCAAGTGATAGTGGATGCCGGCGATTTCGCTGACGCCGGCCAGCCCGGCAATGCCACCGCTGATCAGCGCCGAAGTGAGCAGCGTGCGCTCGACGCGAATGCCGGCAAAGTGGGCCGCCTCGCGGTTGAGCCCCACGGCCTTCATGCGGAAGCCCAGCGCCGTGCGCGCCAGCACAAACCAGAGCAGCCCAATGATCAGCACGGCCAGCACAAAGCCCAAATGCAGCCGCGCCCGCGGAATCAGCTTGGGGAAGATGGCGGCGGCGGCGATTTCGGGCGACTGCGGCCACTGGGAGATGGGGTCACGCCAGGGGCCGTTGAGCAGCGCGCTGACGCCAAAGAGCGCCACCGAGTTGAGCAGCAGCGTGGTCACCACTTCGTCAATGGCCAGCTTCACCTTCATCAGCGCCGGGATCAGCGCCCACGCCATGCCCGCCGCAAAGCCGCCGCCAATCATGAGCAGCAGCGCCACGGGTGCGGGGACGCCCTCCATCTGCAGTCCGATAGCGGTGGCCGCTGTGGCGCCGGCATAGAGCTGTCCTTCAGCGCCAATGTTCCAATAGCCGCCGGCAAAGGCAAAAGTGACGGCGGCGCCGGTCAGCAGCAGCGGCGTCGTCTTGACCAGCACCTCGATAAAGCTGACGCGCCCGGTCAACGGCTGCACCAGGAAATACCAATACGCTTCCAGCGGGTTCACGTTGACCAGCAGCACCAACAGCGCGGTCAACAGAAAAGTGATGAGAATGGCCGCCACCGGGATCAGCAGTTGGCGGAAGCGGGTTGGGTTGGCGCGTTCGAGATGGAGCATTTGGGTCCGAGTGATGGCGTTGGTGTGGAAATTGGAATAGTCACAAAAACACAAAACAGTTGTATGAAATTTGGCTCAACGGGATCTCGTGTGGTCCCCTTCCTGGAAGAGGCAGCCGCCGCGTTTGCGCGAGCCAAAACCGTCTCCGCCTCTTTCAGGAAGGGGACGCGGCCAGTGTGTCAACCATCTGAAATCTCAAAGAGCTAAAATTATTGGGATTGTTTCAAAATACTACAGCAGATTCGGAAAACAGCAGATTTGTTGTTCTGTCGATCTGCCGTCTACAGGCGAAGCGCTTTTTTGCAATGGCGCGACTGTTATCTGTTGCTTTCTGAATCTGCTGTCGTGTTCATAATCGGCTTTACCGTAATGCGCACCGGGCCATCCGCAGCCTGCACAACCAGCGCGTCGGCACTCTTTTCAAGGCAATGACCGGGGGCAACATCGGCGCTTGTGGGGGGCAGCAACTCCAAACTCATAACCGTATAGGGTTGCTGATCGACCATCACCTTGGCCGAACCGGGGCCTAACATATTCAGCGCCGTCTCTTTGCGCTGCAAAACACGCTGCGGCTCACTCAAGTTTAGCCACGCTTCCTCATCAGAAAAAGGAGCGGCATAGCTGGCTTGCGCATCATCTTGCGCCTGCCCGGCCTCCCCGGCAATGGCGCGCGCGATGCCTTCCGTCAGCGCCCCCATCATCAGCGACGGCCAGGTAGCGATGATGATGTTGCGCGTGACTTCGGCGGGCATGGGTGCGCTTTTCTGGCTCAGGATATTGCCAGTGTCATACTCTGCGGCAATCCAGTGCAGCGTGGCGCCAAAAGCGGGCGCACCTTCATAGAACTGGCGCATGACGTTGGGACCACGGTATGCGGGCAGCACGGCCGGATGCAGATTCACCGCGCCATAGGTGGGAATCTGACACAGCTCCGGCGTAATGCGATAGGGAAATGAAAAGCAGGCAATCAAATCTGGCTGCAAAGCGCGGATGAGTGGCGTGGCCACGCTTTTCAAGCGTGTGGTCACCAGAATATCAACATCACGCGGCGCTTTTTCCACAATGCCTTTGTATGACGGCGTGGGCCGCGATTTGGGGCCAGGCGTGGTCACCGCCAATACGTGTTGATTGCCGGTGGCGTGAATCCAATTGGTGAGGAGGTCATAGGCGATGGGCAGAAAGTTGAAGGTAACGATTCGAAGCGGTTTGGTGGTCATAATTTGTCTCGGCTTTGGGGTTCAGCAGGAACTTAGGTCATTGTAGAAAAATTATTGCGCCCGCTATCTGGATTGCGGATTGCGGATTGCGGATTGCATGTACCGGTCGAGAAGTTTGTTCGCTATGACGTAGTCGGTTCGTTAATATGGTCAATGTGGTTGATATGGTCGAATTGTCAGTTGCTCCGCGACTATAGCCAAACCGGCTTGAGCCGGTTTCCCGTATCAGCCACCGGTTTTAACCGGTGGCGTGCGCGCCGGCTAAAACGCATCGCGCATAATCTGTCGCGTCAACTCGGCATGTCCCATATGCTCGGCGGCATGACGCATGACGACCATCAAAATCGCGCGTCCGCTCATTTGGCCGCGACGCGGGTGGGTAAATGGCTGCTCCAAAATATCGTCGCCTCGCGCCAGTAAATTTGTTTCAATGCGGCTTTGCAAGTCTGCCCACCGTGCGCGCACCGGTTCCGCCGATTCACCGACGGCGGCAAACTCGGCGGCGCGGTCACGCTGTGTCGGCTGTCCGCACAGCAAGCCGAGAATCACCTCCTCCATGTTGCCCATCATGTGGATGGCCAGCGTGTAGAGGCTGCTGGCCTCACTACACGGCCGCCAGTTGAGCTGCTCTTGGTTCAGCCCATCCAAACAGCCGATAATGTGATCAACGGAGCGCGCTGTGAAGTTCCAGTAGAGTGCGAGTTCGTTTGGGTTTGTCATTTCGTATAATGGAAGAGCTGTTTCATTTGAGGGGATAATCTGACTCTGATCAAAAAGAAATTTCTAAATCTCTTTCAGTTCACGATCGTATTCATCGTGGTCACCTATAAAATACCAGTAAATCGTGTCACCTTCCAAGAGCCCTAACGCTCTGTGAGAAAGTCCAATCCGCACGGAATATATGGGTTCTTGTGTGCCAACTCGCTTGAAGCGCAAACTGCTGGCCAATGGATTTGTGCGCCAAAGATGATAAGCACGGTAGGCGCGCCGTTGAACGATGGGAGGAAGCTTGGCAAATTGTTTCCAAAAACTAGGTAGAGCGTATGACTTCATGCTGGCACAATTTTGCCATCTTTGGTGAACCCCATGGGCCTGGCTTTGCCAGCCGCAATCTCTGCCCGCACCCGAGCTGCCATTGTGGTTAACTCACTTTGGCTGGCGGCAAACTGGGCATCCCAGCGGGCTTCATCGGCCGCAATATCTTCTGGATTTTCATCTTCTAAGAGGGCAAAATCCTCAAGTGTCTGCGTCTGGATATAGCGAGCGTAGTCTAGAATTTGCTGAATACGTTCGGCAGGTAATGTATGAATAATGCCGATGAGAGCTTGTTCATATTTTGGCATTTCAGGTATGGCTTGTAGAGTCATGCTGGTTCTCCGGCGTACCACTATAGAAAGTTTTCTGACTGCATTATAACAGAAAAGCTGGGTCATGCAACCCAGCTTTGTCATTTTGATTTGCGCTAACAATCCACTCCGCTTTCCTGCCGCCGCTGCCAATCGACCACTTCTTGATAGGCCACATCCCCGCCAAAAATATCCAGCGCGCTCCCAATGGTGAGATCGACGCGGCGTTGACCCAGCGCCTTGACCAGCTCCAGATCGGCCAAATTGCGCGCCCCGCCGGCATAGGTGACCGGCCGCGGTGACCATTGCCCCAGCAGCTCCACCAGCGGCTCGACAATGCCCAAGCGCTTGCCCTCCACATCCACGCCATGCACCAGGAACTCGGCGCAAAAATCGGCCAGCCATGCCAGCGTTTCCCGGTTGACTGCCACTTCGGTAAACTTTTGCCAGCGGTCCGTCACAATCCAAAACGCATCATCCCGCCAGCGGCAGCTCAGATCGAGCACCAGCCGCGGCTTGCCCACGACGTTGACCAACTCCCGCAGCCGCCTCAGATCAATCTGCCCCTGCTGAAACACATACGAAGTCACAATCACGTGGCTGGCGCCGGCATCCAGAAATTCGGCGGCGTTGGCGGGCGTAATGCCGCCGCCCATCTGCATGCCGCCCGGATAGGCCGCCAGGGCAGAGCGCCGCTTCCCGGTTGCCCGGTCCCAGCGCAATTACGTGGCCGCCGGGCAGATGGTCGCGCTGATACATTTCCGCAAACGCGGCCGGAGAACGGTCGGTCTCAAAATTGGTGACAATATCCTGCGCATCCCCATCGCGCAGCGTGCCGCCCACAATCTGCACCACGCGGCCTTCTCGCAGGTCAATACAAGGTCTAAATCGCATCATGATTCGGTAAAACCTTTGCCCATATCACATTGGCATCTTGTAGGGCCATGAGTTGGGGCGGAGACGCCATCGCCAGACAAAGTCGCCCCATTCGCCCCAACTCGTGGCCGCCGCACAGTTGGGGTTTGTAAAGACGGGCACGAAAAAGAGCCGCGACGAATCTCTCAGAGCTATATAAAGTGTATTCCGCTGCTCTTCTTCATCCCCCTACGCATCATTTCACGACGGCGTCCGCTGCCTGCGTTGCTCCACATAGTAATTAATGACCATCACGATCAGCAGCAGTGCGCCCCAGGCAAACTGGCGAAAAAAGATGGCCGCGCTGGAACCGGACAGCTCCAGCATCAGCATGTTGAGCCCGGTGGAGAGAAATTGCAAACAGAGCACCGCCAACACCAGCCCCGACACTGTCCCCGCGCCGCCGGTGTAGCGAATGCCGCCCAGGATGGCAATGAGCACGGTGAGCAAAATGTACGATGCGCCAAAGTCGGGTTTGGCCGAATTGGCGCGCGCCAGAAACACAATGCCCGCAATGCTGGCCAGCAGCCCGGCCAGCCAATAGGTCTGCATCAAAATGCGCTCGTTGTTGATGCCCGAAAAGCGCGCTGCCGTGGGATTAGCGCCCAACATATACACGTTGAAGCCATAACTGGTGCGGTTGAGCAGCACCACAAAAAGAATCGCCACCAGGATAAAGATTAGCGTGGGAATCGGAATGCCCCCAATGGCGCCGACGCCAATAATGGAAAGTTGCGTCGTCGTAATAGCCGGGCCGCCGGTGATCACGTACGACAGCCCGGTAAAGAGCGAGCCGGTACCCAGCGTGGCCAGAATCGGCGTAATGTGCGAGCGCGTCACCAGCAGCCCGTTGATCAGCCCGCAGATCGAGCCAATGACCAGCGCCGCGGCCAGCGCAAGCAGCACAATCAGCGGCGACGCCGCACCATCGCCCGCCAGTTGGGTCAAGAGAAAGGCCGCCAAAATGGCCGACAGATTGGCCGTGCCCACAATCGACAGATCAATGCCGCCGGTCAGCATGGTGACCATAATGGCAAAGGCCAGAATGCCAAACTCGGGAAACTGAAACGCCATGGATTGCAGGTTGCGCACGCTGAAAAACTTGCCCGGCAGCAGCACGCTAAAGAGCGCGAAGATCAGAATGGCGATGCCGAGTAGGAGCAATGTGTGGCGGTCGCCGATAAGTTTGGAAAGGGAAGTGTTGCGCATGGTTGGTTGCGAGTTGCGTGTTGCGTGTTGCGTGTACTGGTTTAGGTTCTTGATTCGTCGCGAGTGTCTTCGTTCTTCATGACTCCATGTGGCTTACAAGAGCAGTGCGATTTTAGTAGGTCACTCTTGCAGAGTGACATGCTGGGGTTATGCTAAGATGTCACTCTGCAAGAGTGACCTACGCGGGGCGAGGGTAGCCACCTTGTCATCCTGCCACCTTACCGCGCTCAGCGCGCATAGACGGCAACCCTGTGCCGATCAGGATGATCGCCCCGATCACCACGCGCTGCCAGACGGAGGGGACGCCTACCAGGATCAGGCTGTTGTTGGCGATGACGACCAGGGCCACGCCCAGGATGGCGCCCAAAACGGTGCCGCGGCCGCCGGTGAGCTGGGCGCCGCCCAGCACCACGGCGGCAATCACATTTAGCTCCAGCCCCACAATGTCCTGCGGATTGGCCTGCCGGTTGAGCGAGCCAAAGGTCATGCCCGCAATGCCGGAGAGCAGCCCCACCAGCCCGTAAATAAAGTATTGAATGCGCGCCACATTAAAACCGGCGCGTTCGGCTGCCTCGCGGGCGCCGCCCAGCGCATAAACGCCGCGGCCCAGCAGGGTGTAATCCAGCAGCAGCCAGACCAGCACAGTCACCACCAGCGTAATCAAAATCGACGGATGCAAATTGGTGGAACCGCGTTCAAGTTGCACCGTTATCAGCGCCGAGCGGGCAAAGGCCGTCATGCTGGGCGGGATGTCGCGAATAATTTGGTTGCCGATGGCAAAGAGCAGAAAGCCGTGAAACATGCTCAACGTACCCAGCGTCACAATCAGCGTGGGCAGCTTGAAGCGCGCAATAAAAAAGGCATTGATCAACCCCAACCCCAATCCGATGAGGGCCGCAATCAAAAAGGCCAGCGCAATGGGCGCTTCCGGCATGACGGCCAGCAGAATTTTGGTGGTGCTGTAGAGCGCAAAGACCGCAATGGCCGTAAACGAAACGTCAATGCCGCCGGAGATGATGACGATCAGCACGCCCATGGCAAAAATGCCGATGACCACGCCGCTGCGCAGCAGATCGACCAGATTGCCCGCCGTAAAAAAGACTGGGTTGCGCAGGCCAATATAAAGACAAAGCGCCGCAACGGTAACCGCCACCAGCGTTTCGTTGCGTTGGAATAGGGCGCGCGATAAGAGACGATTCACAGATAATGCTTTCTAAAAGTAATAACGGAAGACACTAAAAAGACTGGTTCTTCGGGATTCCATGTGGTTGACATGCGTAGGTCACTCTTGCAGAGTGACGGGCTAGGTTTACCGACGGATGTCACTCTGCAAGAGTGACCTACGAGAACTTTCTAAAATAATAATGGTGTAACCGAATCTTATGCGGTTAACTCGTTTTGGTTTCGATACGGCTGCCAATTGCCGCAGCCTACTCAACCGCCACTAGACATGGTCAATCATATGAGATTTCAAAACGCCAAGATGCTCGCAACGAAACTAGAATCTAAACCAGTACCCGCCACCCGCTACCCGCCACCCGCCACCTCACCTGCCCTCACCCTCCACCAGCTTGGCGGCCAGCGCATTTTCGCTGACCGCGGTTTGAAATTCTTCGCTAATCTGCCCGTTGCGCATGAGCAGAATGCGGTTGCAGGTTTGCAGCAGTTCGGGAATATCATCTGAAATAACCAGCAGCCCCATGCCGTCGCCTGCAAGCTGACGCATCATGGCGTGCAGCTCGCTTTTGGAGCCAATGTCGACGCCCACGGTGGGGCCGTTTAAAATGAGCAACCGCGGCCGGCTGGCCAACCATTTGGCCAATACGACGCGCTGCTGATTGCCGCCCGAAAGCGTCTTGACCGCCAGCGCCGGGTCGGGCGTTTTGATACTGAGCGCGTCCACCCATTCGCCAATCTGCGCCGTCATGCGCCGCGGCTCGGTGAGCCCCCAGCGGTTGCGCAGCGCGTCGATGGTGCGCACCAAAATGTTGCGTCCGATGGCCTGTTCCAGAAAAAGCCCCTCGGTCAGCCGGTCTTCCGGCACATAGCCGATGCCGTGTTCGATGGCATTCTGCACGCTGCCGATGGTGACCGGCGCGCCTTTCCATCCAAATGCGGCCGCCGCTCATGGGCAGCAGGCCAAAGAGCGCCAGCGCCAGCTCGGTGCGCCCCGACCCCAACAGCCCGGTGACGCCCACAATTTCACCCGCCTGCACTTGCAGCGAAATGTCGTGCAGGCGCGCCGGCAACCGCCAGATTTTCCACTTTGAGCAGCGGTGCGCTCGTCTCGTCGGCGGCGTAATGATACGCGGTCTCGCGGATGTCGTGGCCCGTCATTTCCCGCACCAGCCGGGCGTGATCATATGCGCGCACCGGACCGGTGCTGACGGTGCGCCCGTTGCGCATGACGATGATCTGCTCGGAGATTTCCAGCACTTCGTTGAGCTTGTGGCTCACAAAGAGGAAGGCAATGCCCTGCTGTTGCAAGCGGCGGATCACGGTCATGAGGGCGCGCACTTCGCGCTCGGTCAGCGTTGGTGGGCTCGTCCATGATGATGAGGCGGGCGTTTTGGCGCAGCGCGCGAAATGGCGATGAGCTGCTTGTTGGCCACCGACACCTCTTCGACGCGGGCGTCCAGCGGAATTTGCACGTCAATTTGGGCCAGGGCGTCCTGCGCCACCTGCCGCACCCGCCGCCAGTTAACCAGTTGCGCCCAGCCGCCACCTCTTCGGTAAGGGCAATGTTTTCGGCCACCGTTAAATTGGGAAAGAGGGAAAAGTCCTGATAAATAACCTGAATACTCGGCGAATGGCGTCGATGGGCTGAATGCGCCCGATGGGCTGACCGTTGATGGTCACGGTCCCGGCGTCGCGTTCATAAACGCCGGCGATGATCTTGATCAGCGTCGATTTGCCGCAGCCATTTTCGCCGACGAGACAGTGGATTTTGCCCTGCGCAATGGTGAGGTCCACCTCTTGCAGCGCGCACGCCCGCAAAGGATTTGCTGATGTTTTGCAGGCGGATCAGTTCGTGGGTCATGCGGATGAGAGAAGGGTTGTTGATTGGGTGATTATGCTGCGGTTTTCTTGTCCACTGGGTCCGCGGTGAGGGAAAAAATGGTAAATGGTGAATGGTGAATTACGAATTGTGAATGCAGGAGCGCGTAGCCAACTTCGTTCACCATTTACCTTCCATTACCTCACCATTACCATTCACCATTTACCATTCACCATTTACCATTCACCATTCACCATTCATGATTTCCTAGAACGGATAATCCTTCGCCGTCTCCGCATCCACATAGACCGGGCGTCGCCATAGAGCACGTTGCCCACGGCCTTCAAGCTCTCATAGCCGGGGATGCCCAGGTCGGTGCCTTCGCCAATTTCCTGGCCTTCAATCTTCATTTTGGCCAGAATATTGCACGCCTCGCCGGCCGCTGAGGGGTCCCAGAAGCCGATGGCGTCGATGGCGCCGGTGGTCAGCAAATCGCCCGCAATGGAGGGCAGGCTGGTGCCGACGACGGTCACCGAGTCTTGCAGACCGGCCTCTTCAATGGCCTGGCCAATGCCCGCCACATCGGTGGAGGCGCTGCCCTGGAAGCCTTTAATGTTGGGATAGGCTTTCAGAATTTCTTTGGCTTTTTCGTAGGCTTGTTGAGCGTCGTCAAAGGTCTCGTTTTTGTCGCCCACCATCTTCATGTTGGGGTATGCTTCCATCTGGCGCGCAATGCCGCCGTCGGCCCATTCGTTGTGCGTTTTGGAGCCAAGGCTGCCCACAAAAACGGCATATTCGCCCTCTTCGCCCATGCCCTTGGCCAGCAGGTCCATGAGACCGGCGCCAAAGGCGGTGTTGTCAAAGGCCTCAATGTCCCAATCCATGTTGACCTGGTTGGAGGCCTCGTGGGTGATGACGGCAATGCCGGCGTCCATGGCCTTTTTCAGCACCGGGTCAAGCTGGGTGGGATCCATGGGGATGACGCAAAGCGCGTCCACGCCCTGTGCAATCAAGTCTTCGATAATGGGAATCTGCTGGGCGGCGTCAGCTTCGGCCGGCCCTACCAGGGTGGCGTTGATGCCATTGTCGGCGCCAAACTTTTTTACACCTTCTTCCATACGGTTGAACCAGTTGATGCCCGCAATCTTCACCACCGTGGTGAAGTTCATTTCGCCGTCGCTGTCGGCGCTTTCGGCCGGCGCGGCTGCACCGCCGCCATCGCCGGCCGCTTCCGGCGCGGCGCCGGGGGTGGTGACACAGGCGGCAAACAGAAGCGCCGCCACCATCAACATAGACCAGAAGAGAGAACTCTTTCGCATAGGTGTAATCCTCCGTGTAGTTCGTCAAATAGTAGTGATTTAGAATTTAGGATAAAACTGTGATTGAGTTCGGGGGTGAGGAAACCGACATCAGAGTATTATAGCCCCATATCTTTGTCAAGTATTCTGGTGTAGCTGTCAATAGATTTTCGCACCACCCAAACCCGTGCTAACATACAGCTATACTCTGCTCTGTATGAAAACCGAAGTTCCTTCTCTCTGGAAGAGCTTTCGAAACGACGGTTTTCATCACAACCGCAGTATCGTCGCAAAACCCCCAAAAAAAGACCCTCAAAAATCAATCACACAATCGAATCTATCAGGGAGAAAAGCCATGTTGCATCGTATTTTATCGACCATTGCCATGCTGGGAATTTTGTTGGCAGGCTGCGCCGCGCCCCCACCCCCGCGCGCCGGTGACTCCGCTGGCGCGGCGGCATCCAATAGCACCACTGCGGATGACGGCAAGCTGGTGGTTTTTGGCGCCTATGCCACCGCCATTGAAGAGCCGTGGGATGGGGTGATTCACGCCGCGCTCAACAAAGCACAGGATGCCGGCGAGATCTCTTACACCTATTCGGACGACATCGGTTATGCCGGCGATATGGAGCGCATTCTACGCGAGGTGGCCGAGGAGAGCGCGCCGGATATTATCTTCGGCGATGCCTTTGGCAATGAAGAAGCGGTGCGCCGCGTGGCCAAAGATTATCCCGAAATCGCCTTTGTCTTTGGCTCGGGCGGCGGACCGGTGGAGCCAAACTTTTCGGTCTTTGACAACTGGATTCATGAACCGGCCTATTTGTGCGGCATGTTGGCCGGTGGGCTGACCAAGAGCAACGTGATCGGCGTGGTGGGCGGTCTGCCGGTGCCCGAGGTGAACCGCATTGTCAATGCGTTCATCGCCGGCGCCACAGCGGTCAACCCGGATGTGGATGTGAAGACTACTTTCATCAATAGCTGGTTCGACCCGGCGGCGGCCAAAGAAGCGGCCCTGGCGCAGATCGACGCCGGTGCAGACGTGCTTTTTGCCGAGCGCTTTGGCGTCATCGAAGCGGCGGCGGAGAATGGACTGTACGCCTTTGGCAACATGAGCGATCAAAAGGAGCTGGCGCCGGAGAATGTGGTCAGTGGGCCGGTCTGGCACATGGAGCCCACGGTCGATTATATTGTGAAGCAGGTGGCGGCGGGCGCCTACACGGCCCAGGATCTGAAGGACTTTAGCATGGTGGCCAAGGGCGGCGCCAGTCTGGCCGAAATCAATGAAGGCGTGACAGCGGCATCCGCCGAGCTGGATCGAGCAGGTCACGGCCAAGCAGAATGAGATTGTCGGTGGGCTGTTCCGTGTGGATATTGATGAGCGCGCAGCCGCCGGCGTCGTCGGCCCAGTAGTAGAAATTTTAAGTGTTAACGCAGAGGCGCAAACGACGCAAAGGCGCAAACAGTATGGAAGCTTTTAATTAACGCAAAGGGCGCAAACGACGCAAGGGGGCGCAAGCGGAAAACAAAAAACGTTTGCGTCCTTTGCGTTAAATTTACACTTGTCTTTAATTTTGAAGCGGAATTGTCTAAACTATGATGTGAATGATTTGGGGATGAACTATGATTTCGTATTGCGGATCGTGAGAGAATGACATAACAACGAACGTCGGCAGACAGAATCATAGCGGTAATCATAAAATCGCTAAAAATCACAGTACAGACAAATAATATCATGCCGGGAAATCAAGCCATCATGTCAGATGCCTACGCCGTCGAACTGCGCAATATCACCAAGCGCTTTGGCAATCTTGGTCGCCAATGACAGCGTAAATTTGGCCGTACGCACGGGCGAAATCCACGCGCTGCTGGGTGAAAATGGCGCGGGCAAAAGTACGTTGATGCGCATTTTATACGGGCTTTATCACGCCGACGCCGGTGAAATTCGGGTCGGCGGTCAGCCGGTGACCATTGGTTCGCCCAAGGACGCCATTGCCGCCGGCATTGGCATGGTGACGCAGCACTTTGCGCTGGCCGCACCGCTGAGCGTGGCGGAAAATGTGGTGTTGGGGTACATAAGCGGCGCCCGCATTGCGCCCAAGCAGATCGAAGCGCAGGTGGCGGCGGCGGCGCAACGCTTTGACCTGCGCGTGCATCCGGCCAGCCCGGTGCGCGATCTGTCGGTGGGTGAGCGGCAGCGGGTGGAAATTTTGAAGGCGCTCTATCGTCAGGCCCGCGTGCTGATTTTGGACGAGCCCACCGCGGTGCTGGCGCCGCAGGAGGCGGAACAGCTTTTCGCCACGCTGCGCCATTTGCAGGCCGACGGGCTGTCGGTCATCTTTATCAGCCACAAGTTGCACGAAGTGATGCAGATCACCGACCGCGTGACCGTGCTGCGCCATGGCCGGGTGAGCGGCGCCGTGGCCACGCGCGAGACCAGCGAAGCCGAGCTGGCCCGCATGATGGTGGGGCGCGCGCTGCACCCGGTGGTCAAGCCCGCTGTGGATGGCGCTGCCCGCCGCGTGGCGCTGCAATTGGACGGCGTTTCGGCGCTGGATAACAAAGGGCTGCCCGCGCTCAAAGAGGTGACGCTGGCGGTCTATGCCGGTGAAATTCTGGGGCTGGCCGGCGTCTCGGGTAACGGCCAGGTGGAATTGGCGCAGGTGCTGGACGGTACGCGGCACTGTCAAAGTGGCCGCGTCATGGTGACCGATAGTGCGGGCCGCGTTGCCGAAATCACCAACGCCGAACCGTCAGCGGTTATGCAGGCGGGCGTGGGGCGCATCCCCGAAGAGCGGCACGACAGCGTCATCGGCGAAATGACGGTGGCGCAGAATATGGCGATTGAGCATTTGGATGAGTTTGTAAAATCCGGTCTGCTGGATCAGCGCGCCATGCTGGCCCATGCGCAAAAGCTGATTGGTGAATATCAGATCAAAGCCGCGCCGCACGACAAAATCCGCACGCTCTCCGGCGGCAACATGCAGAAAGTGATTTTGGCGCGGGTGCTGGAGCGCAACCCCGGCGTGGTGATTGTGGCGCAGCCGACGCGCGGGCTGGACGTGGGCGCCACCGAATATGTGCGCGGCAAGCTGGCGGAACAGCGTCAACGGGGCGCCGCCATTCTGCTGATTTCGGAAGATCTGGACGAAATTTTGGAGCTTGCGGACCGGGTGGCCGTCATTTATGAAGGACGGATAATGGACGTGCTGCATGTTGGTGAAGCCACCAAAGAGAGGCTAGGGTTGTTGATGGCGGGCGTTAAGACATAGATCAGTTTAGGCAGTTGCAGCATTTGGTATAATCCGGTACAATTGTTTCTGGCGCACTCGTATGCTGGATACGCAGCGCCGCACTCTGCATATTTGGCGCCATTGTTGTCATTTGCTCCTCGAATAGTCAGTAGATCGCAATGAGGATAGATAGGGCTGGATTCCGTGACGAGATCGATGCCTATATCGCCAACACCGTTGCGGTGTATTGATATTTGATGCTTAGCTCTGTTGCTAAAGATGATGCGTAATCTCCTCACTCCTATGTTCCTCTTTGGCAACATAGACAGGTAAAGATTCAGCAGTATTCAAAACCTATCGTGTATGTTGACTCTGGTCGTACAAGTGGTCTACTTTCTCTGTGGGTCCAATCCGCTCCCCTGACGCTTTGGCAAATATATAAAATAGAATCGTGACCGTTCGCTCGATCCCATCGACATACTCACACAAGGAGGATCATCCATGAGTTCGAAACAACTAAGTCGTCGTGATTTTCTGCGCATGAGCGCGATGACCGCGGCGGGCGCGGCGCTGGTTGCCTGCGCCCCTGCGGCCGGACCAGGTGCGGGTGGCGCTGGCGCCCCCGCCGCCGCCAACAATCTCAATTTCTGGATGTGGAACACATTTGCGCCCACGGCTGATGAGTTTATGCAGGAAGCGCTCAACAAGTGGGCCGCGGACAACGGGGTGACCCTTGAGATTTCGCGCGATGCGGACCCCAATATGCAGACCAAAGTGATGCCCGCCATTGAGGCCGGCACCTTGCCCGACGCCATGTTTATCAATTCCGGTGTGGGCTTGCAGATGACCGATGCCCAGGCGCTGGAACCGCTCACCGATCTCTTTCCTGAAATTGGCGATGCGCACGGCGGATGGCAGCCACGCCTGGACACCTATGTAACGCGTGAAGGTGTTGTCACCTTCTTGCCCTATTCGATTGATACGCCTATGGTGCAATTCCGCCGCGATCTCTATGAAGAAGCCGGCGTCACCGTTCCGGAAGGGCAGTGGACGTGGGATGAGACGCGCGACCTGACGCTGGAAGTCTCAAAGTATACGGAAGCCCAGGGCAACAAACTGTTTGGCTGGGGCTTTGGCGTCGTCAAGTTGCAGCACGACAGTTGGTGCACAGACCTCTTCCGCAACTATGGCGCCGATCTGTGGGACGAATCGGGCACAAAGATCATCTTGGCCGATGAGAAGATGGCCGAGGCCACAGCGGCGCTCAACTTTGCCAAAGAGTGTTGGGATCTGGGGCTCTTCCCACCCGATGCACCGGCGTATGACTATGCCGCCAACAACAAAGCCTATTTGGAAAAGCAGGCGCTATTGGTCATCAACGCGGCGTCCATTTACGTGGCCGCCCAGGAAAGTGACCCTGAATTGGCCGAGAACACCGGTCTGGCGCCCAAGCCCAAGGCGCTGCGCGATACAACCGATGCCGGTTTGCGCTATACGGTGGTCATGTCGAAAGATTCGCAGAATAAGGAAACCGCCACAGACCTGATCCGCGCGCTCTATGATAGCGAGATTTATGCGCCGTGGCTGGAAAAGGGCTTTGTGGCCAACGTGGTGAAAGAGTACGATGCCCTGCCTATGTGGGAAGGAACGCGCAAAGCCTTCAACCTGGCCGCGCAAATTGGCACCTATGGCGGCTACCCGGCGCCCTATGACAACGCCGCCATGTCCGAACTGACCGGCAGCCCCGATGCACCGGTGGGCTCCATGGTCGTGCGTGTGTTGATTGACGGCTGGACGCCCGAAGATGCCATTGCGGAAGCCGATGAATTCTCGAAACGCGTTTTCTCCAAGTATTTCTAAATCGAACGCTGATTGTTTGGATGAGACAGATTTGCACAGATTTCGATAAAAAAATCTGTGCAAATCTGTTAAATCTGTAAAATCTGTGTTCCATTTGCTTCTGTAGGGAGACCCTCATGAGCCAAGAAACATTATCGCGACCGGCTGTGTCGCTTTCAGCGCCGCAAACGCAAAAGAAGAAGGGATCGCTTTTTGCCGGTGATACCCGGCTGGGCTGGATATTGGTCACACCGGCGCTGCTGGTGGTGTTGGGCATGGTGGGCTATCCCTTTCTCGAGGCGATTCGCATCAGCTTTACAGACCGCATGGTGGGCCGCGGGCCTGGCCAATTCGTCGGCCTGGCTAATTACGAATACATCCTGGGGTGGCCCGATTTTACAGAAATGGTGGTGCGCACGGTGCTGATCACCATTGTGGCCGTGGGCTTAAAGACGGCCATCGGGCTGATTCTGGCCACCTCGCTCAATCAGGATTTCCGTGGGCGCGATGTGTTGCGCGGCATCTTTATGTTGCCCTGGATCTTGCCCACTTATATCATTGTGCTGGTTTGGCGCTGGATTTTTGATGGTCAGACCGGGCTTTTAAATCAGGTGCTGATGAGCTGGGGCTTGATCGATGCCAATATTCCCTTCCTGGCCAAACCAGCGTCGGCGGTGGCGGCGCTGATCTTTGTGATGGTCTGGAAAGGGTACCCATTCTATGCACTGACCTTTTTGGCCGGTATGCAAACCATTTCCTCGGAACTGTACGGCGCGGCCAAAGTGGATGGCGCCGGACGGCTGGCCCGTTTTCGCTTTATTACCCTGCCCGGTTTGCAGCAGATCATGGGCGTGGTCATCTTGCTCTCCACCATCTGGACCATGAACACACTGGAAATTCCCATGCTGCTGACGGGCGGCGGACCCAGCAACGCCACGGAAGTTTTCCCGCTGCTCACCTATCACTTGGCCATGCAGAACTTCCGGCTGGGCGAAGGCGCTGCGTTGCCGATTATGATGTTGCCGGTGGTGGCGCTGCTGGTTTTGGGCGTGGCCAGCTATATGGATAAGGAGGCCACCGAATGACTGCGGCGCTTGATCGGATTCCCAACTCGCTTTTCCGCGTTATATCCTTCGTTGTCATCGCGATTTTGTTTGTCATGATTGCCTTCCCGCTCTACTTTATGGTGACGACATCGTTTAAATTGGATTCGGAAATCTATTCTGAATTGACCTGGATTCCGCGCAATCCGACCCTCGTAAATTACCGCGATGCTATCATCAACTTTCACATCCCCCTCTACTTGCGCAACACGTTGACGGTGGCGCTAACGACAACACTCATCGTGGTTGTGATCTCGGTGTTGGCGGCCTATTCCTTGACGCGCCTGCGTTTTCCCGGCAGAGCCGCCATGGCGCGCGGCGTACTCTTTGTCTATCTGATCCCCGGTTCGCTCATGCTCATTCCCATGTATTTGATTATTGTCAAAATTGGGCTTAAGGATAGCTTCCCCGGGCTCGTGGTGGCCAATATGAGCTTTAGCGTCCCCTTTTGCACATGGCTCATGATGGGCTATTTGCGCACAATTTCCACCGAAATTGAAGAGGCGTCGTTAATCGATGGCTGCACGCGCCTGCTGTCGCTGCGCCATATTGTGATCCCGCTGTCGGTCCCCGCCATTATCACCGCCTCGATCTTCATTTTCAACAATGTTTGGAATGAATACATCTTTGCGCTGGTGCTGGCCCAAGACGACGCCCACAAAATGATTTCGGTCGGTCTGGCCAACTTTTACCGCTCCGATTACTACATGGTTGGCCCCATGATGGCCGGCTCGCTCATTGCCATGACGCCGGTGGTGATCCTCTACATTTTGGCCCAACGCTATGTGGTGACGGGGCTGGCTGCTGGTGCGGTCAAAGGGTAGGGTATAGTTTCATCCGTGCAAATAAAGCAGGTTTTGTTGACGGTTGAAAGTTGAAGGTCATGTACCGTCAACTTTCAACCGTCAACTTTCCACCTTGCCGTCATTTCGAATCCAAACCGGAGTTCTGTGCCTGCTGGATAAAGCGGTCAAGACTCCGGTTTTCTTTTTAGTCCCCCCAATAGATTGTAGGCTTTTATGACTTCTTCCAGTTTGTCTGACTCTTCCTCTAAAAGACCCCGTCACTCACAACCAGAGACGCCAAGCGAACCACCCTCTCTCTCTTCTGTAAACGGCGCCGCGTTACGCGACAGTTCTAGATCGCAAGCAGCAGTCATAGCCGAAGAACCGACTGAAAGCGGTGATGTGGCGCTAGCGCATCAGCTTTCCCCGGCGGCGGCCCAGCGCATGTTGTACAGCCTCATGTTTCCGTCCATGCTCATGCCGCTGATTTCGTCGATGACGCGCGTGGCGCTGCCCATGATTCGCGACGCGTTTGGCATCTCCGCCGATATGACGGCGTGGGTGGCCACGGCTTTCACGTTGCCGTTTATGATGCTGATGCCCATCATCGGGCGCTTAAGCGACAGCGTGGGCAAACGGCGCTTGCTGCTGGCGGGCATTGCTACCTTCTGGCTGGGCAGCATTATTACGGTGGTTGCATCCGGGTTGCCTTGGATCATGGTGGGGCGCGTCATCCAAGGGATGGGTGTGTCGGGCATGATGCCGCTGGGGATGGCTTTCATCGCCACCATTTTCAAAAATGAAGAACGGGGCCGCGCCCTGGGGACGTGGAGTTCGGTGGGGCCGGTTGTGGGCTTTGTCTCGCCGCTGTTCGCCGGTTTTCTGGTAGACATGTGGGATTGGCGGGCGGCGTTTGTACCCGCAGTCGTGGTGGGGATCATCGCCTTTGCGGTGGTCTACAAAAGCATTCCCTCTGGTTTGAGCACCATTCGGCCCAATTTCTGGCGCACTTTCGATTGGATCGGCGCGCTGTTGTTGAGCCTCTCCACTTCGCTGCTGCTCTTCTACCTTTCCAGCCGCCCGATTACGGGGGTGGCGCCGCTGCGCGACTGGCGGCTGGGCTCGGCGACACTGATCGCGCTGATCTCTTTTATCCTATGGGAACAGCGCCGCGCCGATCCCTTTATCCGGCTATCCGTGTTTCAAAACGGCATTTTCAGCCTGAGTTCATTTTGCGGCGCCATGCGCATGTTTACCATGGCCGGCTCCGGTTTTCTGCTGCCGCTCTATTTGGTGGACATCCACGGCATCCCCGCCACCGCGCTGGGCTTTATGCTCATGCTGAACCCTGGCGCCATGGCGCTCATGGTGCGCTTTGGGGGTTGGGCCGCCGACCGCTGGGGCAGCCGCTGGCCGGTGATCGGCGGTTTTGCGGCGCAGGCCGGCGTCATGTTTGGCTATTGGCTGCTGCCGGCCAATGCCTCGCTGTGGACCATCGGCGCGCTGCAAGTAGCCTATGGGCTGGGCGTGGGGCTTATGCTGGCGGCCCTGCACCGTTCGGCTATGGGCACCATTGCCGATGAGCAGATGGGCGCAGCCGCTGGTCTTTACAGCATGATTCGCTTTTTGGGGATGGCTATTGGTACGGCCTTGGCCGGGGTGCTGCTGCAAAACTATCTGGATACGCGCATCGCGCCCATAGCGGCGTATCAGTGGGTCTATTTTTACTTTGGTGTCGGTTCGGCTTTGGGGATACTATTTACGCTCTTTTTGCGCGAGCCGGTGGCCGCTTCTCAGCCATCGTCGAACTGACTTCCGGAGGAAGTCATATCAATTGCGAATGGTAAATGGCTAATTGCGAA
This sequence comes from Caldilineaceae bacterium, assembly GCA_041391125.1. Lineage (GTDB taxonomy): Bacteria > Chloroflexota > Anaerolineae > Caldilineales > Caldilineaceae > JACKBC01. The sequence continues at coordinate 26,192 of JAWKON010000019.1, read as the reverse complement.
TTGCGAATGGTGCAATGTGAATAAAGGGGACGCGAGTAGCTGGCCTCGTTCACAATTAACCATTCACCATTTACCATTCGCAATTTTCTGCTTCAGAGTGTCGGGTTTTTATTCTCCGCCCGTTCGCAGCTCATCCACCACTTCCACAAACGCATGAGCCGCTTCCTCAACTTGCGCCCGGTTCACATCCAAGTGGGTGACGGCGCGCAGACGCGTGGCGCCCATAGCGCCGATGTTGATGCCTCGCTCCTCCAGCCGGTCGCGTACAGATGTGGCCGTCAGCCCCGCCCCGGCCACATCCACAAAGACAATGTTGGTCTCCACCTGTGGTGGGTCCAGGCGCACGCCGGGGCATTGGGCCACGATTTCGCCAAAGCGGCGGGCATTGGCGTGATCATCAGCCAGTCGCTCTATATTGTGATCCAGGGCGTAGAGACCGGCCGCGGCCAGAAAGCCCGCCTGCCGCAGCGCACCGCCAATGCGCTGTTTCCAGCGCCAGGCTTCATGCACAAAGGCGCGCGAACCGACCAGCACGCCGCCAATAGGGCAACCCAAACCTTTGCTCAGATCGACCCAGGCGCTGTCAAAGGGCGCCGCAAATTCGCGCGCCGATACGCCGGACGCTGCCACCGCATTGAAGAGGCGGGCGCCGTCCATATGCATGAGCAGCCCTCTATCTTGGGCCACCGCGGCCACGGCGTTAATTTCCGCCAGCGACCAGACGGAACCGCCGCCTGAGTTGGCGGTCTGTTCAATTTCGACCGCGCGGCGTGGGCGAATAGCGGCTTTCCATGCGTAAATTGGCGCGCAACGTATCGGCGCTGTAGATGCCGCGGTCGCCCGATAGCGGGCAGATGGTGGCGCCGGCCAAAGCGGACGGTCCGCCTGCTTCGGAGATGATGATATGCGCGCTTTGGTGGGCATAAATCTCGTCGCCGGGCCGACAGTGGACCAGGATGGCGATCTCGTTGCACATGGTGCCGGAGGGCAGGAATACCGCGGCCTCTTTGCCCAGCAGATCGGCGACGCGTTCGCAAAGTTCGTTCACGGTGGGGTCCAGCCCGTGCTGCTCATCGCCGACCTTGGCTTCGACCATGGCCTCCAGCATGGCGGGGGAGGGGCGCGTTTGGGTATCACTGTAGAGATTGATCTTGCCTTCTCGCATGGTGTGTGTTCTTTCTGTATTGAGATACATCTGTCTATTGGGGGGAGGCGTAATTCGCAGGTCAACCACGGTTCCATAACAGGCGCTAATTGAGCCATTTTGCTCAAAAAAATACGACTTGCGGTCGATGCGAACATATATTCAATCTGCTAAACTGGACAACAGGGCAAACTGAAAACGCCTCAAGTTCCACATCTTATTCACAACAAAATTAGGAGCAATGTATGCAAAGTATTCTTCATCCCCTGAGAGATTTACATGTGCGTTGGGGGGCGCAATGGCTAATGATTTTTGTACTTTTGATCGCCAGCAACGGCTATGTCCTGGCCGCGCCAGACAACCAGGCAACGGCGACAGCAACCGTGACAGTGGGCGGGCTCAACGTGCGTTCTGGTCCGGGCACCAATTACGCTCGCGTTGGTTTGGTCAGCAATGGCGACGTTTTGACCGTATTGGGGCAAACTCGCAACTGCACTTGGCTCAAGGTGCTGACGCCGCAAGAGCAGGAAGGGTGGGTTTCCGGTGCGACCAATTACGTAAAGCTGGATGCGCAGTGCCGCACAATCCCCGCCGCCACCGTCAGCAGTGAGACTCCAGCCGCAACGCCCACGGCAACGCCGGCTGCCCGCGCCACGCAGACAGATTCTAACAAGACCGCGGCGGTAACGGCAACTGCAGCAGTTACCGAAACAGCCGCGCCAGCGCCAACTCCTGCACCAACCAATACGCCCACGGCGGCCCCGGCAGCAGCCAGCGCCAATACGCGCGGTTTGAGCGGGCGGCTGCTCTACAGCGTGGCCAACATGGACGCCAAACGCTGGGAATTGTGGGAATACAATTTTGCCACGGGCTCCAGCGCCAAAATTGCCGATTGGCGCACCGAAGTGGACATTAGCCGCGACGGGAAGCAGATTGCCTACTTTGCCTGGCCTGGCGACGCCGGCGAAAAAGCGGGCATCTGGATTATGGACAACAACCTGAGCAACAATCGCCTGGTGGTGCCGGGTGGCGCCTATCCCACCTTTAGCCCCGGCGGAGATCGCCTGGCCGCCAACAGTTTCAACGGCGACATCTGGGTTTTCACCACAGATGCCAAAAATTTCCGCAAGCTTACCCGCGGCGAATATCCCGATTGGAGCCCGGTCAGCGACGAGATTGTCCACCGCGGCTGTATCGGTGGTGACTGCGGTCTCTGGATCATTGACGCCAACAGTCAGGACGCCAACGCCAAGCGGCGCATCACCACTGGCGGTGGCGACGGTCAACCGGCCTGGAATCCCGATGGCAGCCGCGTGGCCTATATCAGCAAAGACGATGGCAACTTTGAACTTTATGTCGTCAATAAAGACGGTTCGGGCAAACAGCGTTTGACCAATGAGGCGGCCAGCGACGGTCTGCCCACTTGGAGCCCCGACGGCCAATGGATCGCCTTCCGCAGTGACCGCGGTGGGCAGTGGGCCATTTACGCCATGCGGCCCGACGGCTCTGACCTGCGCAAGATCACCGACGCCAACGTGCTGGACCACTGGTTCTTTGAAAAGATGGTCTGGCGAAACTAACCTTTGATGTAGCATTTACGCCTAGGCGCCCGGCATCTCCCAAGATGCCGGGCGTTTTTTAATACGGAATCCGCCCCCCGCTCACATTCACCGCCTGCCCCATCACATAACTGGCGTCCGCCGAGGCCAGAAACGCCACCATATTGGCCACATCTTCCGGCTGCTCAATGCGCCCGATGGGGATGGTGGCAACGACGCGCGCCTTGACCGAACCAATCGGTACACCTTCGCGTCGGGCTGTTTCGCGGTCGATCAGGTCCCACATGGGCGTATCCACAATGCCGGGGCAGACGCAGTTGACCAGAATGCCGTGCTGAATCCATTCATGCGCCATTTGGCGGGTCAGCCCTACCACGGCGTGTTTGCTGGCCGAATAGGCGCCCAGCGCAATGCGCCCCGGCGCCATCTTGCCGGCGGCGGAGGCGTTGTTGATGATACGCCCGCCACTGCCCTGGGCAATCATCTGGCGGGCGGCGGCTTGCGCACAAAAGAGCACCCCCTTGGCATTGACGTTCATAATGGCGTCCCACGTGGTCTCGTCGGTCTCCAGCAGCGGCACTACGCGCGCGATACCAGCGTTGTTGAACTGAATGTTGACCTGGCCAAAGCGCGCCACGGTTTCGGCTACCATGCGTTCGGCATCGTCCAGCCGCGTCACGTCCATCGTCAACGCCAGCGACTCGCCGCCCATATCCGCGATTTCGGCCGCCACCCGCGCCGCGCCCTCTCCATCCAAATCGGCCACGGTCACCCGGCAGCCTTCACGGGCAAAGCGCAGCGCCACCGCCCGCCCAATCCCGCTGCCGCCGCCGGTGACGATGGCGACCTGGCCGGTTAAATCGTAGGTTGGCATGTGATTCCTCCAATGTGTACAGGCGCATAATGCCAGTTCGCTCGCCGGGAATAAATTCCCGGCTACAGCCGAAGTCCACCCAGGTGGACTATTCGTCAGGCCGCCGTGGCCGTAATTTTCGTCTTGAAAGAACTATACAACTGCTCCCCTCAAGATCGCTGACCCACTTTAGTGGACTTACTGTCCACGGGAATTTACTGTCCCCGGCGTACTTTACACCGACGGCAGCGCCGGCACAACCTCCTTGGCCAGCAGCTCCACCGAGCGCCGCCAACGCACAGGGTCGTCCCAGTCGTGGCCGATCATGAGCAGCGTGCCAAAGCCGCCGGTCAAGTCCCACAGCGCTTGCAGTTGGCGGATGCACTCGTCCACATCGCCCACAATGGCAATGTTGCGCACGGCGTATTCGGGCGTGACCTCGGCGTCGGGCATGTCGGGGCCCAGCTTCCAGGTGTCCAGGCGGCCGGGCCCGATCAGGTTGATCAGATATTCGAACGAGCGGCCAAAGGCGCTGTTGATGGCAAAATCGATGGCGTCTTCAGTGGTTTCGCCCACAAAAATGTTGCGCGCTACCCGCCAGATCGAGCGGTCCGGTTCCGGTTTGCCCACTTCCAGCGCGCCTTCGCAATAGGTGGGCCAATGTTCGGCCACAATATAGGGCGCAATCAAATTGCCGCTCAATGGGATAAAGCCGCGCTGACCGGACATGCGCGCCGCCATGGATTTGCCTTTGATGATGCCCATGGCCACCGGCATATGCGGCTTCTGATAGGGCTGCAGGATGACGCCGCGGCTGGTCACTGGGTCCACATCGTCAATGTGGATGTGCCAGTAGTCGCCCTTAAAATCAAAGGGCGCCTCGGTCTGCCACAGCTTGAGCACCATGTCGATGGCCTCGACGGTCATCAGCCCCAGCGTGCGGGGGTCGGCGGGCAGGTCAAAGAGCGTCAGATCGCTGGAGATGCCGCTCTGGCCAAAGCCGGCCATAAAGCGCCCGCGCGACAGGTGGTCCAGCATAGCCAGCCGCTGTGCAATGTTGACCGGGTGATGATATTGCGGAATGGTGACGCCGGTGCCAAATTTGATGTTTTTGGTGCGCGGCATGGCGTTGGCAATAAAAATATCGTTGGCCGGAATCGGCTCCCACGCCACCGAATAGTGCTGCCCGACCCACGCTTCCGTATAGCCCAGCTCATCGGCCAGCACAATCGTCGCCAGGTCTTCCTCAAAACCCTGCGTCCGATCTTTTTCCGGCGGATGGACCGGCATCATGAATAGTCCGAGATCCATTGGTTTGTCTCCTTTGTTTTGTTGAAAGGGGGGAAGGGGGGCAGGGGGAAGCAGGGGCGATCTCGTCGACGAAGTCACCCCTTCTCCCTTTCTCCCTTCCTTCTCTCCTTCGTTTTAAACCGTCACGCTCTCAATCCACGCTTCGTCGATCTCCAGGCCAAAGCCGGGGGCGTCGCTGGGGACGAGGTAGCCGTCTTTGATCACGGCGGTGCCGGGGAGCTTGATCATCTCGGCCAGCGGCACGCCGGGAGCGGAGACGCCTTCGGACTTTTCGCCCCAGACCACGGCGGGCATGGCAAACGAGAGATGCTGGCCGTACGGGTAGTTCATGCCACCGTGACAGATGACCGAAATGTTGTGCGCTTCGGCAATGTGGCAGATTTTCACCGCCGACGTAATGCCGCCGCACCAAAGCACGTCGGGCTGGAAGATGTCGACCATGCGCTTAGAGGCGGCGGCGGCAAAGATGGTGGGCAGATACCAGTGTTCGCCGGTGGCCAGCGTCTGCCAGGGGATGCGCTGACGCACCGCTTCGTAGCCCATCAGGTCGTCGGCCTGAATATAGTCCTCCATCCATTTGAGCTTGTACGGGCGCAGCCGCTCGACCAGGCGCACGGTGAATTCGGGGTCAAAGGCGGTCCAAGAATCGAGGGCCAGCTCCACTTCGTCGCCGATTTTTTCGCGCGTGGTGGCCACCAACTCCTCCAGCTTGAGGATGCCATCCAGCCCGTGATTAGGCCCCCACGGCGTAAAGAGCTTAGTGGCTTTAAAGCCCAGCTCCATATACCACTCCTGGTCAAAGCCCGAGGCGTAGCAGAAGATTTTGTCCTTTTGCGGCCCGCCCAGCAGCTCATAAACCGGGCGCTGCAGCAGCTTGCCCTTGAGGTCCCACAGCGCGCAGTCGACCGCGCTAATGGCGTAGCTGGTGAGCCCGGTGGCGCCAAAGGCCGACGACAGGCGTACCATCATGTCCCAATGTTTTTCAATGGCCATGCAGTTTTCGCCGATCAGGTGGGGCGCAAAGTGGTCGTTGATCAGGCTGACCACCGGTGGCCCGTAGAGCGAAATGCCAAAGCCCCACGTGCCGTCCTCGGCAATGACCAGGCAGGCCGGCCGCCGCCAATCTGAATAGGAAACATGCGCGCCGGCCTTGTTGAACTGCGGATAACGCGCAATGGGCCGATTCAGCTTGTACGCCTCGGTCCAGCCGCTGACGCGGGGAGGCGTCGTGGGCTTGGGCGTTAACTCGATCTCAAAGGCGCGAATTTCTTTGATTTTCATGCGAGGTTCCTCCGGGTACTTTTGAGATGGTTTAAACCACAGATTTCACTGATATATGCAGATTTTTTTGGGGCGGGTATTTTCTATTTTACCACCGCATTCTCTGAAAACCACCATTTGACTGTACCTTTGTCCAGGTCTATTCTGTTCCAAAGTGCGTTAACACGCAACACCGTTTATGCTTAAATTGGAGGCAGTTGGTCAATAGAAGGCCGGCACAATCATAGAAGGTGTCTAAACTATGATTTTTATGATTCGTTGATGCGCTATGATTTCAGAATCATAGCCCTCCTAAAATCATAAAAATCACAGTGCAGACAAGATTTTTGCCAGCCAACATAATAAATTGATGCGAATGAAAGGAGCCAAAAATGGTCGCAGACAAGCAAGAACTTGCCGACCTCATGAATCTTACGTCCGGAGATCAAAAGCATGATCCCAGTGCCTTCTCTACTATGGGCGTTCTGTCCGTTTTATATGACCGCATCCTGCACTATGATGCCGCCAATCCGCAAAGCGAGGATCGCGACCGCTTTATCCTGAGCAAAGGGCACGGGCCTTTGGCGCTTTATGCTATTCTGGCGCAGAAAGGCTTCTTCCCAGACAGTGAAATCGAGAAATTTCTGCAATGGGACGGCATTCTGGGCGGCCACCCGGATCGCAAACGCGTGCCGGGGATTGAAGTTTCAACCGGCTCGTTGGGCCACGGTTTTTCCATGGCCATCGGCGTGGCCTTGGGACTCAAGGCCAAAGGGAATAAGCGGCGCGTCTTCGTGCTCATTGGCGACGGTGAGACAAATGAAGGCTCTATATGGGAAGCGGCGCTGCTGGCGGGCAACCTGGGCCTGGCCAATCTGACCACCATTCTCATCGACAACCGCTCCAGCACGCGCAACCTGGGCGATGTGGCGGTCAAATTCGAAACGTTTGGCTGGCGCGCCGTCACCGTCGATGGGCGGGACGAAGCCGCCATTGAAAATGCCCTGGCATTCCCGGCCAGCGACCGCCCACTTTCGTTGTTGCGGAGGTATTGCCTTATGTCTGATTCTATGCAGAGACCGAATGGGAAATGTCGTAAATGATTTGATTGAAAGTGATCCAAGACGGCGCTTGTGCTGGCCGACATCAGCACCAATTATTTCCGGGACGCCATGCAGAAGCATCCTGCGCGCGTCATCAACGTGGGTATCATGGAGCAGACCGCGGTCAGCTTGGCCGCCGGGCTGGCGCTGGAGGGTTTCCACCCAATTGTGCATTCTATTGCGCCCTTTGTGACCGAGCGCCCCTTTGAGCAGATCAAGGATGATTTCTGCTATCAAGGCTTGGGCGGCACGGTGATCAGCATCGGCGCTTCGTATGATTACGGCACCGACGGCATGACGCACCAAGGCGCCGCCGATGTGCCCATTCTCAAGACGCTGCCCCGCATGCAGATCTGTGTACCCGGCGCGCCCGATGAATTTGAAACGCTGCTGCGCCAGACATACAACAACGGCGCTCCTACCTACATACGCACGAGCATTCAGCAGAACGACGCCAGCCGCCCGGTCCGCTTTGGCAAGCTGCACGTGGAGCAGGAAGGGAAAGACGGTGTGGTCGTGGCCGTGGGACCCATGTTGGATCGCACGCTGGCCGCGGTTGCCGATCTGGATGTCACCGTACTCTACGCCACAACCATCGCGCCATTTGACGCCAATACTTTGCAGGCGGCGGTGGCCCAAGCTTCCCCCAATGTGATTGTGGTGGAGCCCTATTATGAGGGTGCGCTCACGTCGGATTTAGCCAAAGCGCTGCAAGCCGTTCCCGCCCGCATCCACGCCATCGGCGTGCCGCGCCAGATTTTGGACCGCTACGGTCCACCCGAGCGCCATGACGAAGAACTTGGTCTGACCGCCGAGGGGATTCGCTCTCGGATCACCGAATTTCTCAAAATTGGCGCCCGGGTTTAGGCGCTAACGAGTGGAAACGTTGTAATTTGTGCAAGAATTTTTACCACGAAGGCACACGAAGATTACACGAAGGAACACCAAGAACGAAGCCTTTCTTCGTGAACTTCGTGTGAATTTCGTGTCGCTCCGTGGCCCATTTGGGGTCTCGCTTGTCCAGGTTAGGCGAAATGCAAGACGGTTTTTCAACTACAGATTACGCAGATTTACACCGATTTTGTCGCCTCTATGTGAAAAATCTGTGCAATCTGTGTAATCTGTAGTTTATTTTACCCAAAGCGTTCCAGCGAAAACGGTCGCAGCAAGTCGGGCAAAACATTGTCCATCGCCCACGCTGCCAGCAGGCGCGCCACCGCCGGCGCAATGGCCCAACCATGCCCTGACCAACCGGTGGCAAAGAGCGCGTTGTCCACACCCGGAATTTTATCGATAATGGGGATGTTGTCGAAGCTGAGCGTTTCCAGGCGGGCCGCGTTGGCCTCATCAACTTCTACTTCGTGTAGACACGGGTAAACCGCTTGCGCCTGCGCCAGATTGCCCAGCACCTGTTCCGGCACCGTTTCGCCACGACCAAGTTCGGCATTCCACTTGCCGCGCCAGCCACCCGAAATCATTACGCGCCCGTCGGGGTGCGGCTTGATGGCCAGCGTGCGGCTGGCGTGGCCGATCAGGTGGCGGATGGGCATGGGGGCCAGCGGGGCTGTAAAAAGCACCTGCGGCAACATGGTCCACACGGGCAAGGTGCATTGGAAATGCGCGGTCAGCGCTTGGGCGACGTGGGCATTGGAGAGCAGCAATACTTGCTTACCCACCGCAATGCGCTCGCCCTTGCTTGTAATGACGGCCTGAATGCGCCCGTTCTGCACTTCAAAATCGGTGACCGCGCACTGCTCGCGTATCTGGGCGCCCAGCTTGGCCGCGGCCTGCGCCATGCCGCGCGTCGTCGCTGTGTGATCGGCCACGCCGTCCAGCGGACAATAGAGCGCGGCTAATACCGCCTCGCCAAGCTGCGGCTCCATATCGCGCAGTTCCTGCCCCTGCACCAGCCGTGTGGGGATGCCCTGTTTTTCCTGCGCCCACACGTGAGCCGCCGCGGCCGCCAAATCGCGTTCACGTTCGATGAGCAAAAGGTGGCCGCAGCGCGCGTAGCCGGTTACCGCGCCAATCTCTTCGTGTAGCGAAGGCCAGCGTGCATAGGCCAACTGCATAAGGGGTAACTCACGCAAATCACGGCCATTCGCCCGCACCCCGCGTCGCCCCGGTCCGCCGGAAGCGCCGCCGGCAATGTCCTTTGCCTCCAGCAGCAGCACCTCCGCACCCCGCTTGGACAGCTCAAAAGCTGTAGCGGCGCCATAAATCCCACCGCCGATAATTACATAATCCATTTGACTCGCTCACAATCTTTGAAAAATGGAACACTGATTTTACAGATCAGACGGATGTACACGGATTCTCTTTTTATAAACCGCAGATTATACAGATTTGCACAAATTTTTTCTGCCTCCAGATGAGAAATCTGTATAATCTGTGAAATCTGTAGTTGAAAAATGTTTTAAACAATCTGGTTGAGCAACTCAGTTTTGCCCGCCCACAGCCGCTCCAAGTTTTCCAGCAAAATGTCGAGGACATTCTCCTCATATTTACGCGTCTCGCCGGCGGTGTGGGGCGTGATGATCACGTTCTCCAGTTCCCAAAAAGGCGAAGCGGGACCGAGCGGCTCCTCTTTGAGGGTGTCTAGCCCAGCCCCCGCAATTTGACCCGTGCGCAGCGCATCAAGCAGCGCGGCTTCATCCACGCAGCCGCCGCGCGCCATGTTGATGAGATAGGCGCCGGGGTGCATGGCGGCCAGCGTCTGCGCATTGATCAGGTTGGCGGTCTCCGGCGTGAGCGGGCAGTTGAGCACCACAAAGTCGGCGCGCGGCAGCAGCTCCAGCAGCTTGTCCGGCGTGTGCAGTTCGTCGGCCGGACCGGCGGCCGTGGCCAGGTTGCGCTTGATGCCGATGACGTGCATGTCGAACGCCTTGGCCAGCTTGGCCACGCGCGCGCCGATGTCGCCCATGCCATAAATCAGCAGCGTTTTGCCGCCCAATTCATCTTCGCGTTTGGAGAGGTCGGACAACATGCCGCGCCAAGTTTTGGCGTGCTGATGGTCGCGCCCGCTGTGGATGTGGCGTGTAAAGGCCAGGATGGTGGCGATGGTATGTTCGCTGACCGCGTTTTTATTGACGCCGCGGGCGTTGGCCAGCCGAATGCCGCGCCGTCGCAGCGCCGCCTGGTCGAACTGGTCGTAGCCCGCGCCAATGGACTGGATGTATTTGAGCTTGTCCGCATGTTCCAGCAGCCCGTTGTGCCAAAAACCGGAGATGACAACTACGTCCGCTTCGCCAATGCGCGCGGTCAGATCGGCGGGCGTCCAGACCTGGAAATGGGAGACGCCGGTGGCGCGGTTTTCAAAGGCGGCCTCCATCTGGTACGCTATATGGGCAAAACAGATGGTCATGTCGCCGCGGGTAGGGAAATTCGAGGATGGCATGGCGTTTTCCTTTTGGTTTTGTTGGATTGGTGAAAGTTGCATTTATTGTAGGTGCGATGCGGGGAATGGACAAACTCTGTAATTTCTTTGCTGGTGAAAAGTAGGTCACACATGCTGTGTGACGGGTCCGGTCAACCGCAACTGCTGCGGTGACTGAGCATGTCACTCTGCAAGAGTGACCTACGAATGTCTGTCAGATTAATCCTCAACAAACACGAAAGTTTTTAATGAACACCTGGTACACTGAAGAAGTCGACGCCGTACTCCAGCAGCTTCAGGCCGACCGCGCAAATGGGCTGAGCGATGCTGACGTGCAGGCGCGCCTGGAAAAATATGGCCCCAACGAATTGGTGGAACGGGGCATGAAGAGCATTTGGGCCATTTTGTGGGAACAGCTCACCGATGTGATGGTGCTGATTTTGATTGCCGCCGCCGTCATATCGGCCTTTATTGGCGAAGTGCAGGATATGATTGTGATCCTGGCGATTGTGGTGCTCAACGCGATTTTGGGCGTCAGCCAGGAGTATCGCGCCGAGCAGGCCATTGCGGCGCTGAAAAAGCTGGCCGTGCCCAAGGTGCGCGTGCGCCGCGGCGGCCACATCACGGAAGTATCGGCGCGCGAACTCGTCCCCGGCGATCTGGTCATGCTGGAAGCGGGCAACTTGCTGCCCGCCGATGGCCGCGTGCTCGAATCGGCCAATTTGCGCGTGGAAGAGGCGGCGCTGACCGGCGAATCTGAACCGGTGGAAAAGGAAGTAGCGGCGCTTAAGAAGCAAGATATTGCGCTGGGCGACCAGCGCAATATGCTCTTTATGGGCACCACCATCACCTATGGCCGCGGCGCCATGATTGTGACGGCTACCGGTATGGAGACGCAACTGGGGCGCATTGCCGACATGCTGCAAACGGTGCAGCGCGAGGCGACCCCCTTGCAGCGGCGGCTGGATGCGCTGGGCGGTACATTGGCCAAAGTGGCGCTGGTCATCATTGCTGCGATCTTTGGTGTGGGTCTCTTTACCAGTCAAGAGGTGGCCGACATTTGGGCGGCGGGTGGGGACGTCTTGCGCAAGCTGTTGGCCAGCCATGACGTGCATGAGCTTTTTCTCACCGGCGTGAGCATGGCGGTGGCGGCGGTGCCGGAAGGGCTGCCGGCTATGGTCACCATCGCGCTGGCGCTGGGTTCGCAGCGCATGTTGCGCCGCAACACGCTTATTCGCAAGCTGCCCGCCGTGGAGACGCTGGGTTCGGTCACCACCATCTGTTCGGATAAAACCGGCACGCTGACCGAAAACCGTATGACCGTGACCGTGCTGGACGTGGCCGGCGAACGCGCTACGGTGGAGACGCTGCTGGAAGATGGCCAGCCGTTGGCCGAAGCCGCCGTGCAGCCCAATGCCGAGCCGCTGGTGCGCAGCCTGAGCCTGTTGCTGCGCGTGTCGGTGCTGTGCAATGACGCCGTGGTGGATTTCGACGATGACGGGCGTGAAAAGCTGCTGGGCGATCCCACCGAGACGGCGCTGGTGGTAGCTTCCGGCAAGTTTGGTATCGAAAAAGCCGACATGGATCGGCGGCGCCCGCGCGTGGCCGAGGTGCCTTTTACGTCGGAGCGCAAGCGCATGACTACGCTGCACCAGGTATTGCCAGACACGGCAAACGATCAATCTTTGCTCGATGCCCCCTGGCAGGATGCCCCCTATGTGGCCTGCACCAAAGGCGCCGTGGACGTTATGCTGGAGCTTTCTAATTATGTATGGCTCGGTGACGAAAAGACGCCCCTGAATGACGATCTGCGCCAGCGTATTACAGATGCCAACAGCGCGCTGGCCCAAGAAGGGCAACGCGTGCTTGGCTTTGCCTTTTCACCTGTGCGGCAAGTGCCGGATGAGCACAACTTAGAGCAGCTTGAGGAGGATGCTATCTTTATCGGCATGGTGGGCATGATCGACCCGCCGCGCGACGAGGTGAAAGCGGCGGTGGCGCGCTGCCGCACCGCCGGCATCCGCCCGGTGATGATCACGGGCGATCATCCGCTGACGGCGCAGGCCATTGCGCGCGAATTGGATATCAGCGGCAACGACCGCGTGCTCACCGGTCAGCAGCTTGCCGCCATGTCGATCCCGGAGCTGGAAGCTGTTGTCGAAGAGGTGTCGGTTTATGCTCGCGTGTCGCCCGAGCACAAGCTCAACATTGTGACGGCGCTGCAGGATAAACATCACGTGGTGGCCATGACGGGGGATGGCGTCAACGATGCGCCGGCGCTCAAAAAGTCGGACATCGGCGTGGCCATGGGCATTACCGGCACCGATGTCTCCAAAGAGGCGGCAGACATGATTTTGCTGGACGACAATTTTGCCACCATTGTGGCCGCCGTGGAGGAAGGGCGCACCATTTATGACAACATTCGCAAGTTTATCAAATACACGCTTTCCAGCAACACCGGTGAGCTGTTGGTTATGCTGGCGGCGCCCTTTGTGGGCATGCCGCTGCCGTTGATTCCGATTCAGATTCTGTGGGTCAACCTGGTCACCGATGGGCTGCCTGGGCTGGCGCTGGCCGTGGAGCAGTCTGAGCGCGGCACCATGGAGCGCGACCCCATTCAGCCGCATGAGGGCATTTTCAGTCGCGGACTAGGCCGCCAAATCGTCTGGGTGGGCGTGCTTATGGGCATCATTTCGCTGGCTGTGGGCTACTGGGGTTTCAGCAGTGGGCGCGATATGGCTACCTGGCGCACCATGGTCTTCACTACGCTGACGATGGCCCAAATGGGCAACGCCCTGGCCATCCGCTCCGACCGCGATCTGCTGGCCACGATTGGTCTTTTCTCCAACAAATTGATGGTGCTGGCGGTGTCGCTCACGTTTGTGTTGCAGCTTGCGCTGATCTACGTCCCGTTCTTGCAGAATATTTTTAGCACCACCGCTCTGTCGCCGCTGGAACTGTTCGTCAGTTTGGTGGTGAGCTTGTCTGTGTTCGGGGCGGTAGAGCTGGCCAAATGGCTGCAGCGGTGAGAATTTACATGGTTAGGCGCACTGTGATGCGTTGCCGAACACCAGGGCAGCACGCTATACTATGGATATTGCACTTAGATTTGTCTCTACATAAACAGGATCTTACCCATGCCAATCCCTACCCCTTTTCACGCCCGCACTTCACCTCTTTGTGAAACCAATGAATGGCGCACCTGGTCGGGCTATATGGCGCCCACGTCATACCAATACGCCTGGGAACGCGAATATTGGGCCGTGCGCAACAGCGTGGGGCTGCTCGACATTTCGCCCCTTTTTAAATATGAGATTGTGGGGCCGGACGCCGAGCGCCTGCTGCAGCGGGTGATGACGCGCGACCTGCGCAAGTGCAAAGTCGGCCAGGTTGTTTATTCGCCCTGGTGCGCCGAAAATGGCGATATGATCCACGATGGCAACATCGTGCGCGTGGCCGCCGATCATTTCCGCATCACCACGGCGGACCCCATGCTGCGCTGGTTTGCCGATTGCGGCTATGGCATGGACGTGCAGGTGCGCGACGTGTCGGCAGAGATGGCGGCGCTGGCGCTGCAAGGCCCCAATGCGCGCAAGGTGTTGCAAGCCGCGGCTGCCGAAACCGACTGGAACAACGTCGGCTATTTCCGCCACACCCACGCCCGCATCGACACCATTGAAATTGAAGTGACGCGCACCGGCTTTACGGGCGACCTGGGCTATGAGCTGTGGTTGCCCAGCCAGCACGCCGTGCGCATCTGGGACCGGCTTATGGCGGCCGGCGCGCCCTTTGGGCTGCTGCCCATGGGCCTGGGCGTGCTGGACATGCTGCGCGTCGAAGCTGGCCTGCTGCTGATCGAGGTGGACTACATTTCCGCCCACCACGCCGTGATTGACGCCCAAAAATCCTCGCCATTGGAAGCCGGTCTCGGCTGGGCGGTCAAATGGGACAAGGGTGACTTTGTGGGTCGCCGCGCCCTGGCCGCCCAGCGCGACGCCGGACCCGAATGGGCACTGGTGGGGCTGACCGTGCCGTGGATAGAGCTGGAGCGGCTGTGGGGCGCCGTTGATTTGCGCCCCACTGTTGTCGGCCGCGGCACATCGCGTCTAGCCGTGCCGGTCTGCCAAAATGGCCAACAAGTGGGCCAGGCCACCAGCCACCTCTATTCGCCGCTGCTCAAACAGTACATCGCCCTGGCCACCGTCAAGCGGGCAGCCGCCGCTCTGGGAACGCAACTTGATCTCGAAATGACCGTGGAATACAGCCGCCAGTGGGCGCGCGCAGGTGGTGGGGTTGCCGTTTTTGAGACGAAGCGGAAGAAGAGGTGAAGGGAGAAAGGGTGAAGGGGAGAAAGGGTGAAGGGGAGAAAGGGTGAAGGGGAGAAAGGGTGAAGGGGAGAAAGGGAGAACACATGACTGCACCTAATATCAGCAATCGATCATTCAGAACATTTGGAGGATATTATGGTGGGCAAGAAGATACGGAGCCATCGAGATTTGGAGGTGTATCAGATGGCGTTTGAAATGTCTATGCAGATTTTTGGGTTGTCGAAGAGTTTTCCCAAAGAAGAGCTCTACTCGCTTACCGATCAGATTCGGCGTTCATCGCGGGCCACCTGTGCCAATATTACCGAAGCATGGCGCAGACGGCGGTATGAAGGTTCGTTTGTGTTGCGCCTCAACGATGCCGAAGCGGAGGCGGCGGAAACCCAAAGCTGGCTGGAATTTGCGGTAGCGTGCGAATATCTCGACAAAGAAATTGCCCGCCAGCTATATACCACCTATGACCAGATCCTAGGCAAACTTGTCCACATGATCAACCATCCACAACCCTGGCTCCTAAACACAAAACCCAAATAAGGAATTGAGAAGGTCAACGGAATGCCCCCCTTCCCCCCTTCTCCCTTTCCCCCTTTCAAATAAAGGAACAAACATCAATGACGAAACACTACGACGCCATCATCATCGGCGGCGGCCACAACGGACTCACCTGCGCCGCGTATCTGGCGCGGGCGGGGAAGCGGGTGCTGGTGCTGGAGAAGCGCTATCTGGTGGGCGGGGCTACGGTGACCGAAGAGATTGTGCCGGGCTTTCAGTTTACGGTCTTTTCGTATCTGGTCAGCCTGCTGCGCACCGAGGTGATTCAGGAATTGGAGCTGGTCAAGCACGGGCTCATGCTGCTGCCGTTTGAGAGCACGCTGGACATGGCCCCCAATGGCGATTATCTCTATCGCGAGGCCGATCACTGGGCCACCTATCGCAACATGGCGCGCCATTCGCACCGCGACGCCGAGGCGTATGATGAATACAAGCTGCGCATGAGACACGTGGCCCACGCCGTGCGCTACATGATGAACCACGCGCCGCCCAATTTGAACCTGGCCGGGGCGGACGCCGCGGCGTTAGCCGATCTGGCCCGCCACTTCAAGCGCATGGATGGCGACGTGCTGCACACCTTTGTCCAACTCTTAACCATGAGCGCGGCCGACTTTTTGGACCAGTGGTTTGAGACCGACATAATCAAGGCCGCGCTCTCCACCTCCGGGCTGATTGGCTCCATGGTGGGTCCGTACTCACCCGGCTCGGCGCTGGTGCTGCTTTACCACTATCTGGGCGAAATCGACGGCGTCTATCGCGATTGGCGTTTTGCCAAGGGGGACCGGCGGCGTGGCGCGGGCGCTGGCCAGTTCGGCGCAGAGCTTTGGCGCCGAGATCCGCACCAACGCGCCGGTGGCCCAATTGCTGATTCAAAACAACGCCGTGCGCGGCGTGGTGCTGGAAGATGAGGAGGAGATTTGGGCCGACGCCGTCATCTCCAGCCTGACGCCCCAGCTCACCTATTTGAAGCTGGCCGGCGAGCAAAATCTGCCGGATGATTTGGTGCGCGAAGTCAAAAGCTGGAACAGCGTTGGCTCGGCGGGCAAGGTCAACCTGGCGCTGGACCGGCTGCCCGATTTTGCCTGCATGAAAGGTACAAACCATGCCGACGCCTATTACGCTGGGGCCTTCAGCTTTGGCGTTGCGCTGGACTATTTGGAGCGCGCCTACGACGACGCCAAATATGGCGCATACTCCGCGCGGCCATACATTGACGCGGGCATCATCTCGGTGGCGGACCCCGACATCGCGCCGCCGGGCAAACATGTGATGACCTGCTTTGTGATGTACGCGCCGCGCCATCTAAAAGAGGGCCATTGGCCCGAACAGCGCGAGGCTTTTGGCGACAACGTGGTCAATACGCTGGCCGAATACATCCCCAACATCCGCGACATTATTGTGGGACGACAGGTCAACACGCCGTGGGACATTGAGGAGCGCATCGGCATTACGGGTGGGAACATTTTTCACGGCGAGCTGCGGCTGGACCAGATGTTTGGCCGCCGCCCCACCAGCGCCACCGGCGGCTATGACACGCCGTTGCGCAACTATTACATTTGCGGCTCTAGCGCCCACCCCGGTGGCGCCATCTCGGGCGCGCCCGGTAGGCTGGCCGCCATGCAGATTCTAGAAAATGTAGGACAAGTTTCCTAACTCGTCTGGTTCTCTAAGCATTTGTGGGTAGCGGCGGTTGAGTAGGCTGGTGCAGTTTCCAGCCGTATCGAAACCAAAGCGGCTCTTACGTCCACCAGACCTCACAGAGTCACATGTCGATACTGGGACAAGCAAAAAAGCTTGTCCTACAAGGAACAATGAGCAACTCATGAGTCAACACGATTACGATGCGATCATTATTGGTGCTGGCCACAACGGCTTGATTGCGGCAGCCAGGCTGGCCAAAGCGGGCCGCCGCGTGTTGGTATTGGAAAAGCAGGCGCAGGTTGGCGGCGCCGCGCAGACGCGGGAGCTATTTCCGGGCTTCCGGTTTAATGTGGGGGCGCAGGATGCCGGTCTGCTGCGGCAGGACATTGTGGACGAACTGGGGCTGGCGCAACATGGCCTGACGTTTATGGAAAGCCCCGTGACCACCTTTGCCCCGCAACCCGATGGACGCGGGTTGACAATCTGGCGCGATGTGGACAAAACCGTGGCGTCAATTCAGCAATTCGCGGCGGCGGATGCGGCGCGCTTTCCAGCCTTTGCCGCCCATATTCAGCAAATGGCGCAGCGACTGGAGCCAATCTTGCGCGGTTGCCCCACACTAATCGACATGGGCCGCCTTTTTGTGGAGGAGCCGGAATTGGTGCGCCTGGTCACCATTCCCTTGAACGAGTTTCTGGACGGCTGGTTTGAAAGTGACGCGCTCAAGGGCATATTGGGCGGCCTGGGTGTAACGGGCATGATGCGCGGGCCGTATGCGCAGGGCGGCGTCTTTATGCTGCTCTATCAGGCGGCGCAGGGGGGGGACGGACTGCGGGCGGCGCGTTTTGTACAAGGCGGCATGGGGCGGCTGGCCGCTGCGCTGGCGGCGGCGGCGCGGGCCAATGGCGCGGAGATTCGCACGGGTGCGGCGGTGGCTTCGATTTTGCTGGCGGATGGGCAGGCGGTTGGCGTGCGTATGGAGGATGGCGCGGATATCCGCGCGGCCGCCGTTCTCTCCAGCCTGGACGCCCGACGCACCTTTTTTGGTCTGGTGGGCGCGCCCAATTTGCCGCCCAGCTTTGTGCGCCGGGTGCGCAGCTTAAAGTACCGCGGCTGTACCGCGCAAGTTCATTTGGCATTGAGCGGGCTGCCCACATTCAAGGGCGCCACGGAAACGGCGCAACTGGGCGGCCACATTGTGCTGGCGCCCAGTCTGGCCTATTTGGAGCGGGCCTACGATGCGGCCAAATATGGCGATTTTTCGCCCCATCCCTATTTGGACATTGTGATCCCCAGCCTGCTGGATCCGGCGCTGGCGCCCGCCGGTCAACACGTGATGACGATCACCGCGCAATATGCGCCGTATGACTTGCGCGGCAAAAATTGGGCTGATCTGGCCGAACCATTGGGGGATGCCGTGCTGGATGCGCTGGAAACCGTTGCGCCGGGCGTGCGCGGCTTGGTGCGCACCCGGCGCGTGCTGACGCCACTGGATTGGGAGCGCGATCTCGGTTTGTCCGAAGGCAGCATTTATCAAGGCGAGATGAGCATGGAGCAGATGTTTGCCATGCGCCCCACACCCGGTTGGTCCGAGACGGGCGGGCCTATTGCAAAGCTGTTTCTATGCGGTGCGGCCGCCCACCCCGGCGGCGGTGTGACCGGCTTGCCTGGTCGAATCGGTGGTGATGTTTGCAGCTTATAGTCCATACGAAATAGAAAGCCGCCGCAGTACACTGCGGCGGCTTTCGCTTTAGTTGAATTAAAATCAGTGATGGCAACTGGTTTTGTCAAAGAATCAGATATGCAAGGCCTACATTAAGGCGATCAGGAGCGGTGGATTCAGGCATGGGCAGCGGCTGAAGCACTCATTGGTGTGCTGGCATAATGGCGCGACAATGGCGATTTTATGGACGATGCCGGTGCATCTTGTTCCTTCTGCGATTGGCGCCCCGAAACTGCACAGGCCATCACAAAAATCAATGCAGCCAAGACGTTAAAACTAAAGATCACGGTTAGAATCAAGTTGAATAACATGTGTGTCGCTCCTTATTATGTGCTTACACTATGTCGCATTTGGTTGGAGCCATCATGTTTGCGGTTGCGACTTATTGACCTATTTGCCCACGTCCACATTGTAACACACGCCCATTTTGCGCAATGGACGACGCGGTCACCGCCCGTCCACCACTCTTATTTCGTCACCCGCTGGCTCGGTGACGCCCGATCCATCGGCTGCGCAACCACTATTCGCCGCTGACTGTGCCACCAATATGTGATTGGCCTACGCTACGCAAGCCCATTTTTCTCCATCACAATAAAGGCCGCCGTCTCCAGTTGAAATCCGCGGTCGGTCAAGGTTTGCTTGATTTGGGATGAATCGGTGGGGAAAAGACAGCTCAGGCGTGGCGGCCCAATTTCGCGGGCCTTTTGCAGGGCAAAAGCCAAACAAGAGTCGGCATCGCCAGCCCAAAGCCCAATGTGCAGCGCTTGCTCCGGCATAAAGCGCGCGCCCAAAACGGCCACGCTGCTGCTGATCGGGTCGGTATACACCTGACCGCGCTGGCTCAGATGCGCACAAAGCGCCGGCGTCAGCGTATAAAAGTGCGATTCATCACCAGATATCCTTGCCAATCCGCACTGTGCGGCATGATAAGCGCCGTGGCGCGGGCGGATCGGTGACCGGCTGCCAAGACGCTGATGGACCCGCAATGGGAGCATCAGCGCACGCTTGCCAGGCGCCATAAAAGGTGGCGGCGGGCTGAAAGCCAAAGCGCTCGGCCAGCCCTTTGCTCACCGCATTTTTCACCCCTGTATACATGCGCATAGTCGCAACGCCTTCGCGGCGCGCGATCTCGAAAAAGCGTTCATAGAGCCGCTTGCCCACGCCCAGCCCCTGCCGCTCTGGGATCACGCGCAGGGTCTCCAGCCAGGCCGAATGGTCCGGCAGCACGGTGAACTTGGCGCAGGCGGCCAGCTCGCCATCCACCTCGGCCACGCTAAATTCGCCGCGGGCATGCGCCATAAATTCAGCAAACACCTGCGGCACATAGCGCAAATTGGGCGTGGACTTGGCCTCGACTTCGATGATCTTTTCTTTGTCTTCAGGGCGGGCGGCCCGTATGGTGATGGTGGTCATTTTTTGGGAGTAGGGAGTAAGGAGTAGGGAGTAGGGATTGGGCTTGGCATGGCGCCTAATCCCTACTCCTTACTCCCTACTCCTTAAAAATCAGCAAACGAGCCGTCGTCTTCGTGCCAGAACATGCCGCGCAGGCGGAAGGTTTCATCGCGGACGGCTTCCAGCGCGGCGTCGTCCATGTCCACGCCCAGGCCGGGGGCGGTGGGCAGTTCGATGTAGCCGTCTTTGAAAACCAGCGGCGTCTTGAACAGCCCTTCGCCGCGGCGATGGCCGCCTTCGCAAATGAGCAGATTGGGCACAGTGGCCATGACGTGGACCGAGGCCGCCACGCCCACTGGCCCGGCGGCGTTGTGGGGCGCCACCGCCATATTGTGTACATCGGCCTGGGCCGCGATCTTTTTGAGTTCCAACATGCCTCCGCAGTGGCGAATGTCCGGCTGCAAAATGGCGCACATTTCGCGCTCGATCAGCTCGCGGAAGCCCCAGCGCGTCAAATGGCGCTCGCCGGTGGCAATGGGTACGGTGGAGGCGCGCGCGAGCATGAGCAGCGGCTCGTTGTTTTCAGGATGACACGGCTCTTCGGCAAAGAGGGGACGCAGGGGCTCCAGCTCTTTGACCACAATGGCCGCCATGGCCGGGCTCAAACGGCGGTGCAGATCGACCGCCACATCCACATCATTGCCCACGGCGTCGCGTACGGCGCCCACGCGGGCGGTCATGGCGTCGATGGCTTTGGGCGTATCCACAAAGCGGATGGGCGTGGGCGTCACCACCATTTTGACGGCGCGGAAGCCTTTGGCCACGGCCTGGCGGGCGGCCTCGGCGGCGGCTTCCGGCGTGTCGCCGCCAATGCCGGTGTAGACGCGAATGCGGTTGCGCACCGAGCCGCCCAGCAGCTTCCACACGGGCATACCCACCACCTTGCCGAAGACATCCCACATGGCCATCTCAATGCCGCTCAGCGCGCCAATCAGCACCGGCATACTTCGGCTGTAGCTGGAGCGAAACATGGCCTGCCAGTGATCTTCAATTTGCAGCGGGTCGCGGCCGACCAGATATTCGGCCATATCCTGCACCGCCTGCGCCACCACACGCCAATGTTCGTAATTCATGGGTTCGCCGTAGCCGATCAGCCCTTCATCGGTGTACATTTTCAGGATCATGGCGCGGCCCTGGATGGGGATGGTCTCGAAGCGGGAGATTTTCATGGGGTTGGGTTCCTTGGGTTCCAGTTGGTTATGGCATTTGTAGTATAGAGATTTACGCCAAATCCAGCAAAATTGCGGCGTGATCGCTCAGCGCATCACGCCGCTTTTGTTTTTGTGGCTTGTGCGCTTCACCCCACACATAGTGCATAGCCGTCACACGCGTCACCAATTGCGGATTCACAAAGGCCTGATCGAGCCGAAAGCCATTGCCGCCATTGGGCGAATACCAGGTGTAAACGCGCTTTTCGCCGTGCAGCTTGCGGAACACGTCGCACCAGGCCAGCTCCTCCAGCCGGTGCATCCACGCTTCCTCGCGTTGTGTAAAAACGCGCGTCTCGTCATCGATTCCCGAAAGACCCGTGTTTGTGTCGCCAATGAAAAGGGCTGGTCCCCAAGGCCATACCTCGGCCACGTCCAGCACCGCGTCGTGAAAGGGGAATTTGCGCTTGGTGACAAAATTGGGTACGTGCATCACGCCCATGTGAAATGGCATTGGCGCCGCAATGTGGGCCAACAACCAGCGCGCCGGCTCGGTGGGGGCTTGCGGAAGGTTTACTGCGGTGAGGGGAAAACGAGAGGCCAACAGCAGCGCATTGCGCGCCCGCTGATCGGGGTCTGCCGTGCTGAGCTGATGCCGCAAGCCGGCGTTGCCCAGCCGCTGCGCAAGCTGCTGGCTGGGCGGCGTGCCGCGAAACTCGCACAGCGCCGCCACATCCGCCCGCCAGCGCACGATCTGATCCGCAATGGCGTCTACGCGCCGCCCGCCGCCGCTGCGGATATTCCAGCTTACGATACGCATGGGACGGGGAGTAGGGAGTAGGGAGTAAGAAGTAGGGAGTAAGAAGTCGGATGGACAGCACCCCTCCCTACTCCCTACTCCCTACTCCCTACTTCCCCTACGCCGACGGCTCGGCGGCAATCAGCTCGTTGACGCGGTCGGCGATCTCGCTGAGCGCTTCCTGCGGGTCGCGCTGGCTGATGCCGTAGACGCCTTCCAGCGCGGTGCGGATTTCGCCGTGGACGCCGATCCAGTCACCGGCCACCGGTTCGGGGCGACCGTAGTTGAGTGCATCCAGGAAGATCTGCTTGGAGGCGGGCGGCTGATCTGGGTTCAGGTAATCGGGGCTGTTGGCCACGGCCTGGTGGGCGGGGACGCTGAGACCGGTCTCGGCCAGATGCTTAAAGGCGGCTTCACTTTCCACCATGCGCAGCCAGGCCCAGGCGGCATCTACTTTTTCGGTACCCGAATAGATGCTGTGGCCGGCCGACGCCACGCGCGTGGTCTTTGTCTCATCGGCGTTGTACGGCATGTGGGCAATATCCCATTCAAATTCGGCGGCCAGAATGCCGGAGAAAACCGAGAATTGCGGGAACATGCCAATGTTGCCGGTGAGGAAAACCTCGGTCAGCGGGCGGTCGCCCAGGGAGGCGGCGCTGGCGTGGATGTCGTCGGCAATTAATTTTTGGATCTGGGTGACCGCCTCTACGGCGCCGCCCTGATCCATGGTGTATTGGGTGCGGTCGGCGTTGAGCACGTCGCCGCCCAATTGCCAGCAGCGCACAAAGGTGTAGGCGTTGGCGTTAAAGTTGCCCACGCCATATACTTTTTCAGCGCCTTCGCCGCTAGTTACCGCCGTCGCAATCTCCACAAAATCGTCCCAAGTCCAGCCGTCGCTGGGCAGGGGGGCGCCGCTCGCTTCCAGCAGCGTCTTATTGTAGATCATAACCGTGCTGGTGGTTTCGCGCGGCATGGCATATTGGACGCCGCCGACTTGGAAGTCCTGGATCGAGCCGGCGAAATAGTCATCGCGGCTCCAGCTCGTGTCGGACGCAAACAGATCGTCCAGCGCCAGCGGCACGCCGCGCTTGGCCAAACCGGGGTTGATATAGGTGTGGGTCCAATACATGTCTGGCGCTTCCCCACCGGCAATCATGGTGAGCAGCTTTTGCTGAATATCGGTAGCGCCGCCGGGATGCCAGATGAAATCGACGTTGACGGCGTCATCCTGCGCTTGGAACATTTCGTAAATCGGGTTATAGCGCGCTTCCGAATCGGCGCCGCCCTGGGTCAAAAAGGAAATGGTGGCTTTTTCGGCAGCCGCGCCGGCGCCGGCATCACCACCGCCAGCAGGCGCGGGCATGGGGGCGCAGCCGGCCACAATGGCCGCACCGACGCCCACCGCGGCGCTCTTGAGGAAGCTGCGACGACTTAGTCTCTGCTGATTCATGATAATTTTGTCTCCTTGATTTGTGAGGTTTTGGTCTTTCCTGCATAAGTGTAAACTCAATGGCGTTAAGTTAAGAAAATATCTTGTCAAAGTAACCAGTTTTCAGTGCGCAGTTATCGGTTATCAGTTTTCAGTGTGTTTCGAGACCGATTACTGAAAACTGGGGACTGAAAACTGCGCACTTAATGACATTGAGTTTACACTTATGGTCTATTCTATATTGGGGAAATTTGTGTTGAGTCTATCATCCGCAGAAGAGCGATGTCAAATTGTCGATTTTGGAATGGGGTTACTAATAACCGCGCCGCCGCCGCGAGCGAATGTAAAACACATTGACCATCAGAGCGCCAAAGCCCAGCATCATCACAGCAAAGAAGATGAGGCAGAGCAGGCTCAAGATCAGCGCCTCGCTGCTGAAAATGGCGGCAAATGGGTTGGCCGACACGGGGACGGGCAGCGGCGTCACCGCGGCGTCCGTGGGCAGAGCGGCGGATGCCGGGGATGGCTCAGTGATGATTGGTGTATCGGCCACGGGCGCGGTGGCGGTCAGCGCGGCGGTGGGCGTGACCGTCGCTGTGGCCGAAATCGGCGCGGTGGGCGTAAACGTGGCCGTGGGCGGCGGCGGGGGAGCCAGGGTTTCGGTGGGTGTGGGCGGCGGCAGCGTTTCCGTCGGTGTGGGCAGGGGCGACTGGGCCTGTTCGGGCTGCGTGCTGGCCGCGCTGCCGGTCTGATCGCCTGGGGGCGGGGGTAAGGGGGAATTCAACTGGGGCGGCGGCTGTGGCGAATCAGGTTGCGGCGGCGTCAGCGGTGAATCTAGCGGGGCGGGGGGCGGATTCTGCTCCTCCGCTACTACGTCAGGCAGCGTGGATTGGGGCGCCACCGTCAGCGTGGCGCGGCGCACGGAAAAGGAATCGTCACCCGAAAAGACCAGGTTCATGGTGAGACCGTCAGGCGAAATCCACTTGGGGGGGAAGCTGCCGGTTTCGCCCGGACCCACGTCCCAGGATTCAGTAAAATAGACGGTTGTCCAGGGCCCCCACGGTTGCGGCGCATCGTATACGCCAAAACCGCCCTCAAAGCGCGTGTCTTCCGGATCTTCATTATCCCAATTGGGGATTTGCTGCCACCAGATATAGCGCCGCAAAGGCGCATTATAGCTGATGCCGGAGCGCAGCGCACTGCTGGCGTGATAAAAAACGAAATCCGCTTCCTGAATATCAATGGTCCAAAGCGGCTCGCCGGTCTCATCGTCACCGGCATAAAATTGGTAGGCGTCGCGATTAAACAGGGCGTTTTGGGGAGCGCGCAAAAGCACAAAACCGTCGCTTGGTTCATAAGCCGACGACGAATCCGGCGTCACTGTGTAGACAAAACCATCGGGCGCGCCGGCATAATTTTGGCCGAAGTTGATAAAGGTGCAGTAGCCAAATTCGCTAAAATACCAGTCGCTAAAGGTCCAACTGCGGGCGTGATCGGTGGATTGCGCCAGTTGGCAGCCATTGCCGGCGTTGTCCGCATTGCGCATCCACATGTAGAGCACGCCGTTCACCATCAACATGCCGCTGGCCTTCATGCCGCTGGCGCCATCGCCCTGCTGCTCCTGCGGCGAACGGATATTGGAGCCGGCATAATTCTCGGGCGCGCCGGTGACAAAGGCAAAGCCCAAGCTCAGTTTTATATCGGTTTCAGGGATAAAGCCGTGGCCGTCGGCAAAGGCGGTGTAAAGCAGATCGTCGTCACCCCAGGTGATGGGGAAGGTGTCGCTGCCCTCAGCCGCCCGGCGAATCTGGTCCGCTGGCGCCCACTCCAGATTGGTGATCACCGGGCTGGGCGGGTAGGGCGGCTCTAATTGTGCATGCGCGGTGTGGGCGAACCAGGACGGCCCGCGGTCAGCGGCAAAATAGGCATCGGCATGCCAAAAAGTGAAAATCAGCCCTACAGCCAAAATCAGCCCTGACCACTTCAGTAGAGTGCGGAGTCCAGAATACCTTTGCAAAAGCTTGCGCCCCCGTTGATTGCTTACCAACTACAGATTACATGCTATCTGGGCGTCCCCTGAGCTTGCAAAGGGGGCGCCTAAGTTATTAAATGAAAGCATTGTGCCAAACAGCCGGAAGACAGACAAATTCTGGGTGATCACAGGTGCATTCATGCACTCAGCGCCCTCAATCCAACAGCAATTGCACGGCGCGTGACGGCCAGCTCACATAGATCGGTTGGTTGTTGGATGACACGAGGGTATTGGCTCCGGCGTCATTCTGGATACGCACGATCAGCCGCAGATCACCAGCCATGCGCACGAGATAGCGCGTGTCTGTGCCAATGTAGATTTCTTCTTCGATGGTGGCCGGTCCGATTACATCCGGCGCCAAGGGGTCGGCGGTTATAGTAATCTTTTCCGGTCGCACAGCCGCCGTAACAGACTGGCCCAGGCGTAAATGGGTCCGATCGCATGGTGCACGGACGGTAACGCCGCCCGCCGCCGTCACCGTGGCT
>JAWKON010000018.1:0-134554 GCA_041391125.1 Caldilineaceae bacterium | reverse complement strand
CCGGCGCCAGCCACGGCGGCTTGGGCAACTGCCGCTCGCTAAGATAGCTGGCGTAGAGAAAACGATACACGTCACTCACATAATATTGGGGATAGCGTTTATCGGGCAACGTATCCAAAAAGCGCTCGGCCACTAGATCGGCCATCTTGTCGTCCATGCCGGCCTCCACTTCATAATCGAAATAGATGGCCAGGTCTTTGTCCGGCTCTTCGATGATGCGCTTGACGCCAAACGCGTGGGGGGCGCGGTGGGCGGGGGAATAGCGCTCCATCAAAAAAGTACCCATGGCGGCGGAGTGAATATGCTCTTTGTGTTTATAGAGAAAATTGACCGTTTGCTGGGCGTCTTGCAGCGTTTCGCCCGGAAAGCCAAAAAAGAAAAAGGTGTGATTCCAAATGCCGGCCTCGGCGCTCTCGCCCAGAATCCGATCCACGTGGGGGAGTTGGGTGCCCTTGACCATCTGGTCCATAATGGCGTCCGACGCGCTTTCCAAGCCAAAGAGGATCATGCGGCAGCCGCCCCGATAGGCATTGTCTAAAATTTCTTTGGAGATATACTTTTCAAAACGTACGCAGCCACCCCAGTGGATTGGCGCGCCCAATTTTTGGGCAATGGGCGCCAGGTCGCGCAAATTGCGCGGCGTTATAGCTTCATCGGAAAAGAAGATGTGGCGCACGCCATATTTTTCATGCAGCGCCAGCATCTGCTCCATCAGGTGCTGGGCGCGCAACTGGCTAAAGGTCTCCGGCTCACCGTAGCCCACATTGCAAAAGGCGCACTTGCCAAAATAGCAGCCGCGCGCCGTCAGCAGCGGCAGCGCCAACTCGGGCGCCAAATAGCGATCCAGCCGCAGCCCATCAAAATCGGGCAGCGGCAGATCGGCGATTTTGTCCGGCGTTTTGCGCTGGGTCATGCAAATCTGGTCGCCATTCTTATAAATTAAGTTGGGGACACCGCTCATATCGGCGCCAGTGGCGACAGCTTTGCACAATTGGAAGAGCGGCTCTTCGCCGTCAAAAACCACGGCGCTATCAATCAGCCCAAAGATAGCCGGCGCCTTGGGCAGTTCTTCGCGCAACATGCTGATGTGCGGCCCGCCCACCGTCACGTGACAGGGCAGCCCGGCCTCTTTAATCAAATGGGCCAGCGTCATGCCCGCCAGCATTTGCGGCAGCGATGGAATGGAGATGCCCACCACGTCGGGCTGTTCGTGCGCAATATCCTGAATGATGCCACGGCGGAAAATGTCGAGGAACATGTTGGTCTGGGGGTCGCGCACGAGCTGCAACAGCGTTCGGCTGCTATCCACCGGACCGGCGGCTTCATAACTTTGCAAATGGAGAGAAGCGGGGAAATAGGGCAGCGAAGCCAATTCCAAACACTCTACAATTACTTGAAAGTTGCGCAGCCCAATGGGGCCGTCATAAAAAGCAGTACTGCGCACCACCGATTTGGCCCGCTCCACTTGGGCAACTAGGTGGGGGCCATTTTGCAATGCTTGCTTCACGGCATCGGGGTGCGGACGCTGTTTGCGCACCCCAGTAGTTCGACTCGTTGGCCCGTATTTAGCCCGCAAATTTTCCAGCGCATTTTGCATATAGTCGCGGGTCAAAATTTCATCGAACACTTCCAAATTCAAGTCACGCTGCAACACCTCGACCCCTCGTTGGCGTAAATACGCGGTCAACGTGGGCAATGCCAAATGGGGCATGGTGGGCGTCCAATTAGGGGGGAAGAGCAGCATGACTTTCATAATTATTGCATCATATTCTGTAGACAGAGTTACTCACTACACAGTTCAAGCTTTTGAAAATTCATCCCAGTCCAATTCTAGCTGGCGTACGATTGCTCGGATAGTACCCATTTTCAGATCCTTCCTACCCCAATCTGGAATGGGTACAATACGACCGTTTTGAGGGTTGTGCCATTTTCGGTGAGAACCGCCACTGCGGCGCAGGAGTTCTTCACAGCCAAGACTTTGCAATTTCTTGGCAATTTCACGATAACGCATGGGCTAGCCTAAACCGCTACAGGAATTAATGTTTCTATCCAAATTGGCGCATTATCTGACAGAGGTTTTAGGATATTTGGCAATGGTCGACCAATGTCATGATATGCTTCAACGATAGCCGCAATCGCATCGGATACATTAGCGGTTATTTCACTCGTGTCATCAGCTTCAGTAATTAATTCCGGCAACAAAGGGCAGGTAATTGTGTATCCTCCCTCAGGCTGCGGTTCAACAATGAGCGGAAGTTTATAAATCTGGTTCATTAGCCTCCAACCCCCATTAACTCTATCTCGCCAGCATAGTGGCAGCGCACGGTGTGACCTGGCTTCACCTCACGCAGCGCTGGCGATTCCTGCACGCAGCGCGTGCCGTCTGAATATTTGCAGCGCGGATGGAAATAGCAGCCGCTGGGCGGATTGGCCGGGTCGGCCACATCGCCTTCCAGCACAATAGGCTCGCCACGCTGGCGCGGGTCTGGTTTGGGAACGGCGGAGAGCAGCGCTTCGGTGTAGGGGTGCAGCGGCTTGGTGTAAAGTTCGGCGGTGGGCGCCCGCTCGACCAGTTGGCCCACATACATGACGGCCACACGGTCGCAAATATGTTCCACCACGCTCAAATCGTGGGCCACAAAGAGATAGGTCAGGTTAAATTCCTGCTGCAAGCGCTGGAGCAAATTAAGAATCTGCGCCTGCACGGACACATCCAGCGCCGACACCGGCTCATCCAGCACTACGAGCTGCGGATTGAGCGCCAATGCACGCGCAATGCCAATGCGCTGGCGCTGGCCGCCGCTAAAGGCGTGCGGATAGCGGTTCATATACTCGGGGCGCAGACCGGCCACGCGCAGCAACTCCGCCACCCGATCTTCCAGCGTTTTGCCGCTGGCAATGCCGTTGACCAGCAGCGGTTCGCCCACATTTTGCAGCAGCGTCATGCGCGGGTTCAGCGACGAATAGGGGTCTTGAAAGACCATCTGCATATTGCGCCGCATACTTTTGAGCTGCTGTTTTTCCAACTTGGCCACGTCAATGCGCCCCATTTCCTGGTCGTCAAACCAGATTTCGCCGGCGGTGGCGTCGTAGGCGCGCATGATCACGCGGCCGGTGGTGGTTTTGCCACAGCCGCTTTCGCCCACCAGGCCCAATGTTTCGCCGTGGCGGATGTTAAAGCTCACATCATCCACTGCTTTGACATGGCCCACTGTGCGCGCAAAGAAGCCGCGCTTGATGGGAAAATATTTCTTCAGGCTTTTGACTTCCAGCAGATATTGGGCGCTCTTGGAGGGCGCCGCACCATTCGTGCGCGGGGTTGAATCTAGCGGTGTATCCAACAAGAATCCTCCTGGCAATATCAGAAGATACAGGTGTAAGTTATGCATCACGGATGCGACAAAGCAACATCCTCTACTCTGGAAAAATGTTACTTTGCGGCAGAGCCAAGTATAGCAGACGTGACGATAGGTAGAGCCAGGCTTGTGCGCTACAACAGCCAGTTAAGCCCGACAATCAGAATGGTGAGTATAGCCAACATAATCAGGGAGCGGGTTGCTCTTGGCCACAGCAGGCCCTTCGCCACACTGCCGCGCAAGTATCCCTCCAAAACAAATGCTGCTGCAAAATAAGCCAACCCAAGTACGAAAGTCCCCCATTTGTCCACCGCTCGCACCTGCCAGGGGTTGAATTGGAAGTAAATGGACAGGCTTATAACAAGCTGGACTGCTTGGAAAAGCAGCCACATGCCGGCAGCACAAATCGCCAGCCAAACGGCATAGCAGACGACATATAGACCGATTAATCGAGACATTGGGGGCAAATGGTTATTCTCGGGAGGTTGGTCAACCATGATTTTGTATATTATATATTCTGCGGGCTAACCGACCAAATATGACCGCGTGCGATTGGGAACGGGGGCTGGGGATTAGGAATTCAGGATTAGGGATTAGGTTCTGACGTGAGGCCACACCCTACTCCCTAATCCCTACTCCCTGCCCCCTATGAATAAAGTTCAACACCGGTCAGTTCACGTTCGCGGCGGGCGACGAAATCGGCCAGCGCCTCCTGTATCGCAATATCCATGGGCGGTGCTTCGTAGTCATTGAGCAACTGTTTCCAAATTTTGTTGGCGCGGGTCGCCGCATCCTCGGAGCCATTTTCCACCCACAGTTCGTAATTTTGGCGGTCGCCCAGAAATTGAGGATAAAACTCGGTGCTGTAGCGCGCCTGCGTGTGCGGCGTGCCAAAATGGTGACCGCCCGGTCCCACCGCGGCAATCATGTCGAGGGCCAGCGTCTCATCGCTGATCTCCACGCCCTGGAAAAAATGGGAGAACATAGCCAGATTCTCCATGTCGATGATGATCTTTTCATACGACACGGTCAGCCCGCCATCCAGCCAGCCCACGGCGTGCATAATAAAATTGGTGTGCGCCATCACCGCCGGCCAGATGGTCCACATGGTCTCATAGGCGGCCTGCGCATCGGGTACTTTGGAAGTATTCAGACTGCCGCTGCCGCGATAGGGCAAATTGTAGCGGCGGGCAAACTGGGCGCCGGCCATCATGGCCCAGGCGCCTTCGGGCGTGCCAAAGGCCGGCGCGCCGCTCTTCATATCAATGTTGGTGGCGAATCCACCGTAAATCACGGGCGTGCCTGGCCGCAAAAGCTGGGTCAGCGCAATGCCCGCCAGCGCCTCGGCATTCTGCTGGGCCACGGCTGACGCCATGGTAATCGGGCTCATGGCGCCGGCCAGGATAAAGGGCGTGATCACCAGCACCTGGTTGGCGCGCGCATAGGTCACAATGCCGCCCAACATGCGGTCGTCATAGCGCAACGGGCTGCTCGAGTTGATAATGCCGCCCAGCACCGGCGCATTGCTCTGCGTCACATCTTCGCCAAAGACAATTTTGGCCATCTCCACCGCATCCGCCGGGATAATGCGACCGTGGGGCGCTTCCATAAAGGGTTTCTCGGTCAGCGTCAGCGCGGCATAGGAGCGGTGCAAATGGCGAAACGACACAGCAACATCATGCGGCACCACCAGCTGATCGCCTGTGTAGTGAATAGCGTTGCACATGTGCATCAGCTTGAGAAAGTTGCGATAATCCTCCATGAGGCCCGGCCGTCGCCCGCGGTCCAAATCCTGGGCAAATATCACACCGCCGTTGGGCACAAAAGTGATTTCATTGCCACCCACATGCCGGTTCCACTGCGGATTGCGCGCCCGCCAGGTGAATTCCGATGGCGCCTTGGCTACTAGCCCCAACACCAGATCGCGATCCAGCCAGACGTGCTGCCGCTTGTGATCTACTTTCGCGCCGGCCTTTTCCCACAGGTCCAGCACTTCGGCATCCATAAAAGCAATGCCAATCTCCGCCAGAATGCGCATGGAGGCATCGTGCAGCTTGGCAAGCTGCTCGGCATCCAGCACCTGTGTGGGCGGAATCGAATTAATAATCTGGCGGTTGGGGATGTGCGACAGGGGGGAATGGGTGCGGCTGCGCCGCCGCGCCGCTCGACGGTCGGCACTGGACATTGTGCTCATGGCGTGTACTTCCCAGGGATTTCAAAAGAGAGCGCAAAGCGCTCATTTTATGATGGTGCGATGCACCCACTACGTGATCAACAGATTACACAGATTAAAAAGATTGTTAGTTCATTGGGGATTCAGATAGTTGATAAAGGGCAGCGGCGGTTGAGTAGGCTGGGGCAGTTTCCAGCCGTATCGAAACCAAAGCGGGTCAATCTCCCCAATCCCGGTTGAACCGGATTCCTGGCACCTATTCACATATTGCGCGGAACGGCCCTAAACCCCGTGCAACTTCCGCTCTTTCAAACCCGCCCGCGCCGTCTGAATACCGCCGACCAACGCTTGCTCTATGGCGGGCTGACCATTGTGCGCAATGAGCCCGCGCGCCTGCATAACCCACGGCTGCCCCAAATAATCGACCACTTGACCACCGGCTTCGCGCACCAGCAGCGTACCGGCGGCGGCGTCCCACGGCCCCAGCCAACCTTCCCAAAAGGCGGTCAGGGCACCGGTGGCTACGTAGGCCAGTTCCAGCGCCGCCGACCCCAACGTGCGGATCGACTGGCACTGCGGCATAAAGTGGGCAAATTCGGCGCTGTTGTTATCTTCCGCCTCCCCCCGGTGATAGGGGAAGCCGCTGGCCACCACGGCGCGCCGCAATTGTTGATTGGCGTTGACTTGCAGCGCGCTTTTCACGCCATTCGCTTCACGCACAAAGGCGCCCTTGCCCTTTTGGCCATAAAAAACGCGCCGCGACGGCAACTCCACAATAACGCCCATGTGCGGCTCGGCGTCGACGCCCGGAGTACCGGCGTTGAGCGCCACGCTGATGCAGAAAAAGGGGATGTTATTGGCAAAATTGGTGGTGCCGTCAATGGGATCCACCAGCCAGAAGAGCGGCTCCTGCGGCGGCTGGTTGCTCTCTTCGCCCCAGAAGCCGGCTTCCGGCAGCAGCGCCGATAGCCGCGCCCGCAACAATTTTTCGCTGGCCAGGTCGGCTTCAGTCACAATGTCGATGGCGCTCGATTTGCTTTGCAACTGGCGCAGGCCGTCGCGCTGCATCTGCAAAACCAGGTCGGCCGCAGCCTGCGCCGCGTCGATAACTGATTCAATATCTAATTGGATAATGTTTAATGGGGCGGCCAATGTTTACATCTCTTCCCGATAGGCCAGACCGCGCCGGCGCTTTTCATCCAGCGTGGCTTTGCGGATCAGCTCGCGCACTTCAATGGGATCGGGTACGTTGTTGAGCACAAATTCGGGCGTGGTGGGGTCGTTGGAATAGATGGTGATGTCGCCCACGTTGAGGGCGCGTTCGCCCATGTGCTGCTTGACTTTGGTATCGCGCACGCGCACCAGTTCGATTTCTTCAAAACTTTGGCCCAAGAGACCACGGATGATGCGCAGCCGCTCGGTGGTCAGTTCATAGCGTATACCAATCGAGAGGTATGGCCGGCCTTTCCAAATGAGCTGCTCTTCGGGATCGTCATCACTGGCCAGCGCAGCGACCGGTGCGGCGCGGGTGCTGTAGCTGGGGCGCGTTTGGGCGGCGGCGCTCTCTTCTTCAATGGCTTCCAGCACGGCAAAGGTGCTTTCGGCCAGCGCATCCACCAGCGCGTTTAGCTCTTCCGGTGGAAGAGCTGTAAATTGTACCCCAGAGTTAGCCAATGTACGCTGAAAAGTCTGCTGAAAAATCGCGCGCATTGCGTCAGATTGCATGATTTACTCCTTCATGGAATTGTGTTTACACAACTGGCGCCATCATAACATTGTCACTATCGCCGTGCAACTATACTTGGCACTGATTAGTGGCGCGCCCAGTTTGATTCATAGGGCGCAATGCGGTATAGTGATTGTAGAAAAACATATGTTCCGAAGTGACGATATAGTAATATACTTGGCTCTGGCATAAATGAAAATCGACTACTCGACTAAAATCATGCGAAACCCTTTTCATCTATGCCAACCGCGAGTATAGAAAGCATTAGAGTGAATTTATGGACATAACCTGGTACGGCCTATCTTGCTTCCGGCTGCGCGAAGGCGGCGTGACGATTATCTGCGACCCCTACGACAAATCGATTGGTGCGCAGGTGGCGCGCACGCGGGCCGACATTGTCACCATCAGCCACGACAAGCCGGGCCACAATGGCGTGGACCAAATTACGGGCGAGCCCAAAGTCGTGCGCGGCCCCGGCGAATATGAGACGCGCAATGTCTTCATCACCGGCATGGCCTCCTATCATCGCCAGCAAAAGGGCGAAACACCCGAACGCAACGTCATCTATTTTATGGATTTTGGCGGCTTTGTGGTGGGCCATCTGGGCGATTTGGGTGAAATGCCCAAGCAGTCGCAAATCGACGAATTGCAGCTTGGCGAAGTGGACGTGCTGATGGTGCCGGTGGGCGGCGGCGACACGCTGGACCCGACCCGCGCTGTGGAAGCGGTGGGCATGTTCGAGCCCAAGCTGCTCATCCCCATGCACTATCAGCAGAACAACATGACGGCCAAGTGGATCGGCGATCTAGAGCCGGTGGATAAGTTTTTGAAGGAGCTGGGCATCTCGGCGCCGGAGCCGCAGGATACGCTCAAAGTCACCAAGAGTTCTCTGCCCGAAGAGACGCAGGTGGTGATTTTGAATTGCGCTTAATTTTCGGCAATAAAAAAGGCGGCGTCCCCGGGGACGCCGCCTTTTTTATTGCCGTGGAACTTAATCCACCAGCGCAAATGGATTGCGCCGCCGCAGGAGCTGATTCATTTTGTTGCGCAGCCAGACGCGCACAAAGGTTTTCTGCAAACGCTGCCAGGCTCCCGGCAGATCCACCTTGGAGCTGGCCAAACGCGCTTTCAAGCTGGCGCTGCTGTCTATATGCTCCTGGCCGTTGCGGCCATGGGGGCTGAACTGATAGACCACGTAGCTATTGGTAATGGTGTTGATGGGTGTTTGCGCGTCTGGCAGCGCCCGCGACAAGCGGCGGGCGTTTTCATAGGGCGTGTTCTGCTCGGTCACGCGCAGCCCCAGCCGTTCCGCCCAGCGCTGCATACGATCAAACAGAATGGGCGGCAGGTCCGGCGTGAAGGCCGATGGCGCCATCACAAAGCGCCGCATAAATAGAAAACCCGCCACCAACAGCACCGGCATGGCCAACATGGTGGCCCACCATTGCCAGCCGCGCCCCGTATCCGCTGACGGCAGATCACCGCCTTGACCAAATTCAGGCGGATTCATCAATTCTTCGTCTAAAATGTCTTGGGGCAGACCATTGTCAAAATTATCGAACGGTGCGCCAGGAATTAAGTCACTTTCAGGAAAATTGGGGTCTTCACCTACGGGACGCCGCAGTTCACTCTCGCCTGCCGTGGGCTCAAACTCGACCCAGCCATAGGTGGGGAAGTAGACCTCAACCCATGTGTGAGCGTCTTTTTCGGTGATGATGTAAACCTGACTCTCCTCGTCAAACGTGCCTTCGGCATAGCCGCTGACCGCCCGCGCCGGAATGCCCAGGCTGCGCAGCATCATCACCATGGCGGTGGCGTAATAGTCGCAATAGCCCTCTTTAATGTCAAAGAGGAAATAGGAAACGGGGTCTACATCATCAGCCGGCGCTTCGATTTCTTCATTGTAGGGATAGCTATCGCGCAAATAGGCCTCAATGGCGGCGGCCTTCTCGTAAACAGTTTCCGTGGGCGTGAGGCTGTTGTTGACAACTTCTTGCGCCAATTCACCCACACGCGGTGACAAATTTTCGGGCATCTGCAGATACTTGTCCACAACGCTGTTGGGATAGGAGGTGGGCGCGTGGTTCATTTCCCATTGGGTGATCTGCGTATAGCGGCTGTACACCGTATATTGATCGCCAATGTCAAGCGTGCGGCGGGAGTGCGCCAGCGTAATCTCGGTTGAATCGGAGGCAATTTGCTCAGGTCCGCTATCACCAACCAAAATAGATTGCATTGGATATGTGTTGACCGTGGCATTGAGCGGCACGCTGGTACGGTAAATATCCGGTGCGCCAAAGATCACGTTGCCCGTGGGTGAAAGCAGCGTAATCGTCTGCGTCAGCGTATCGCGCGCCTGCCAATCGGCCACACCCACCACCGTATTGGCCTCGACTTGCAGGCTGTTTTCACCCGTGTTAAGCCAGCGTCGTCCATCAAATGTATCAAATGCCACCGCCCGCCAGTAACGCCCTTGATTGGCCACCACCTGGAAGACGGGACGATTGCCCACGTTGCGGGCGCCGCCCAGCCGCAGCGAATCGCCAAAGGCCGAGCCGGAGGGGCGCAACTGCCGGTTTAGCCCGCTGTAAAGCGTGTTGAGCCGCTGTTGCGCATCCATCCAGCGGACGCTGATGGGCTCCACCAGTTGACGCACCTGCGCGTTGCGCCCCAGGCTGGGCGACAGCCAGGCCAGCGCCACTACAATCACGCTAAAGGTCAGACCGTTGCGCACAAAATCCAGGCCAATATCCGGGTTGAAATGGATGCGATATTCACGCCAGCGTCGTTGATGCTCGGCCAGATTGGTGCGCACCAGCAGCAGCAGCGCCACCAGCGCAAAGAGCCCCAGAAAGCCCAATATCGAATTGGGCGCATAATAAGTGTTGATTAACAGCACGAAGCCTGCTGGGATAATCGCCCGCCAAGTGTAACCGTGGCGCAGCACCGCCCAGATGCCCAGATAGGCCAGCCACCAGATCAGAAAACTGATCTCAAAAATAAAGACATAGTTTTCAGCGTTGGCTGCTCCGGTCAACGCCGCCTCTACCCAGTTGACCCAAGTGAGCAAAATAAAATAGGCTTTGGCCTGAAATTCAGGTATGCCGCGGCTGACAATCGGCGCGATCTCTTCGGCGGTGGGCAAGATAGTCGCCATGAGGAACAGAATCCAAGCCAGCCCGGTAAACATGCTGTGCGACAGCGCAAAAAAGCCATCAAAGCGGCTATAGGCCATGAGCACGCCCAGCACAAAGGCGCCCATGGTCACCGGCACCAATAGCGACATATTCTTAACATAGCCCGCGGCATCCAGCGAAACGGCCACAATTAGATAGAGAATGCCCGCCAAAATCGTGGTGAGCAGAACGCCATCTTGAAAATAGAGATTGTGGGCATAGGCAAACCGGGGACGAAATGAACGCGTGCGGCGAGCGGCTTGCTCCGGAAATCGGGAGTTGATTGGAGAAGATATGGTTGTCATGACGGCTATTTTACATCGAATTTCAAAATTTGCAAGTGGGTTGGCTGACATACGGCGTCCCGTAGGACAAGTTTCCCAACTTGTCCAGTTTGCCTATTGGACAAGTTGGGAAACTTGTCCTACATACGCAATCGAATCACCGACACGTCGCGCGCCGGCGCCGTGAGCCGGATGACGCCATCTGCCCCCGTGGCTTGCGCGCCCCACAGCGTTTCATTCACTTGTAAATTACCCCAAGCGCGGCCCAGCCCAATATGCACTGGCCGCGCTTGCCGCGTCGGGTTGGCCACCCATAAATAGGTTCCGCCATCGCCGGTGTGCAGCCGCGCCTTGACCTGCGGGTCACTGCTGGTGAGGTGCTGCTCTTTGCCCGCAAAAGTGAGCAAGCTGGCGAATAAAGGCGACGCGCCCTCTTGTGGATGCGCCGCGTAGCCCGCCCCCACCATAGTGCCCAGCAGCCGCGTCCGCCCCTGGCCAAACTGGTTGTCCACCGCCGCCACCTGGCCATCGGCATACCAGCCCACCGGCGTTCCCGTGGTCGGTTCATACGCCTGCAAAAAGATGCCGCCCCAAGTGGGGATGCCGCTCATATTAAATTGCAGGTCGCCCAAAATATCGGGCGTAAATTCCACATAACTTTCGCGGCAGCCAAAGAGCGCATCCAGCCCCAAGTTGGGCTGAATCGGCCCCACATGGCCGCGATCTCCCCAATAGGCCGGGCAGCCCTCGGCCACCAGCGCGCCGCCAGCCGCCACCCAATCGCGCAATTTGGCCGCGTTGACTTCGGTCAACATGACCGGGATGGGTAGATACAGAAAGTCATATTGGTCAATATCATCAATGTGCACCCAATCGGCCTGGATGTTGTTGGCGAAAAAACCCTGATACGCACCCTGCATGGATTGGGCGTAAAAATCGGTGGAACCCTGCTGGGCGTAAATAAAAAATTGGCTCTCCGGCGCATAGACAATACCCACCTCGCCCTGGATCGGCCGCGATTTCCACAAATCGGCCTGCGCCGGATCCGTGGCCCATTTCCCCACCTTGCTCACCATCTCCGAGCGCGGCGTGCGCGAGCCATCCATGCCATAGCCGCCAAACGCGCCAAAGAGCGGCCCATCCAGCAGCGGCCGCCAGCGCAGATACAACATGCCGCTGGCGCCCAGCATGAAGCTGGACAAGTCCCAATAGCGAATGTCCTCCGGCGACGCAATGCGCCCATCGTCGCGCGGCCGGCCGATGACCTGCGGCTGCATCCACAGCGGGCCGGCGTACGTTTCGGCGTGCCAAAAGGGCTTGCCGCGGGAGGCCGCCCGCACCAAATCCACGGCGTGAAACTGCTTCCACGGCTCATCCCCGTGGCGCGATGAGCCCCAAGTATAGCCATAAATTTCCACCTCGGCGGCGGCGCCAATCGTCAGCGCCGCCGGGTGCGGCGCGGGTCAGCGCACCGACCACGCCGTGGGCGGTGACGGCATTCTTATCATCCAGGCTGCGGATCAGGCGGCCTTCCAACGCATCAATTCATAAGCGTTGTCAATGCGAAAATCCAGCCAATCCAGCACGTGCGGATAGGGCCCCAGGTGGCGCGGCGGCGTAATGTCTTCCCATTCGGCAAAGCTGTGCCGATGCCAGGCCGCGCCCAACGTGCGCAGATCGCCATATTTCTGTTGCAGCCAGGCGCGAAACTTCTGCGCGGTGCCGTCGCAATAGCAAACATCCGGGCGATAGTTGGATTCGTTCCAAATGTCGTAGCCGCCCATGCCGGGATGATCCTTGTAGCGGTTGACCAATTCAGTCAGAAAATTGGCCACCAGCGCTTTATAATCATCATTATCCAGGCAGAGGCCGGGGAAGCCGCCCGTCACGCAGCTGCCGCTCATGTGGCTTTCCACCGGGCGTCCTTCGCGCGTTTCATAGCGGGCGTGGGCGTAGCGGCGAAAGGCCCATTCGGGCGCCGCCATGCTAAATTCGGCGATAATGGTCATAATACCGTTGGCCGCGGCTAGTCCAGTTGACGGTCGTAGTCGCTCCAATCAAAACGCCCGGTGCAATCTCAATGGCCGACCAGAGAAACCAGTGTCGGAATATGTTCATGCCGTCCTCGGCGGCTACGCCATAGTCGCGCGCCCAGTCGGCCTGCGGCGGGTTGGATTTGCGAAAATAGACCGCGCCATAGGGGAAGGCGGGCAAGGTGGGAAAAGTCATCGAGTTCAGTTCCTTTCTGGATTTAGGCGGCTATAGGCATATGCCATCGCTGCCTGAGCTTGTCGATGGCAGCGATGGCATATGTGCCCAACAGATATATATCAACCTCTGTTGACATGGGCCTTTTGCAGTGCTACACTCTGCATACTGTCGAAAGTGATGAGTAGTTCATTCCGTAGGGTGAATATTATGCAATATGACATCTTATTGACCAATCAGCCCTCCAACGGCTACCTGGCGCTTCCGGTATTAATGCCCGACATAGTGGTCTCCGGGGCCGATGAGGAAGAGGCGTTGGCGCGTGAGCGATGCGATTGCGAAAATCCACGAGCATAGCCGCATTGTGCGTATTGACGTTCCTGCGACTGGTGAAACAAACAATGCCGATTTATTTTCACCATATATGACGATGATGCAAAAATGTGCAGCTCATGGAACAAGCGGCATCAGATCCTCTTTTTTCTAGCCGATCTCAATGAAACCACAATGGAATATGCTCATGCGGACCTGGAGTGGTGGGGGCCAACCCCATACGAAATATCAATAAATCCACTACACCCAATCCACCGCCACGACCTCGTGATCCAAAATTGACGCCACCGTCACCTGTAGCCATCCATCCCCAACCTGCCACTGCACATCCTCTCCCTTGCGCAACAACTGCACCCGCTGCACCGTCTTTCCCGCCGGAATTTGTACGCACCTGCTGCGCCCACCGGCGTCAGCTCGCGAACAGGGCCTTTCATCATCATGGCGTTGGTCAAATTGACCAGATGGACCGTCATTGCCCCGGCCTGTTCCCACACCGTCACGTCGAGCACGCCGGGGCCGTTCACGGTGACGGGGCGCGGCTCATTTGTGGCCCAATCGACGGCGTTGGCCAGCAGCCGCCCGTGATCAATGCAGAGCACCTCCCAGAATGTGCGGTCAATATCCCACGGGAAATAGACGACGCGGCCATCACCAATTTCGCGCAGATAAACCTGGGCATCGTCGGTCTGCTCGACCCGCGGATAAACTTCTTCCATGGGCAGGTCGGGATAGGAGGGAATGAGCGTCAGCGGCGGATTGGGGAAGGCCATATTGGCGCGCACCGGCAGCCGCTTGACGCCGTTGATAATGCGCTCCGTGTCGCCAAAACCGTCGACCAGCGGATGGCGGCTGCCATCGGCATTTTGCTCCAGGCGCAGATAGGAATTTTGGCATGGGCCTTCCACCGCTTCCGCCGCATCCACCCCAAAGAGATCGGCCAGCCCCAGATTCGCCCGCGGGTGGCCCCATTCATCGTAGCGCGAAGTTTCAAAGGTGGCGATGAGGCTGCCGCCGCGGCCCATAAAATCGCGCAGCTGTTGGCATTGCGCATCCGAAAGGGCGGCGATATTGGGCAGAATCAACGTCTTGAATTGATCGACATGCGCAGCGTCGAGCAGTTCATCATGCACCATCTCAAACGGGATGCGCTCGATCAGCGCCTGATACCAGCCCAGCGTGTGATCCTCCACTTTGGCCCGCTCGTTGACCGCCATAAAAGGCTGCCGTCCGCTGCGAATAGACCAATGCCACGCGCAACGGGACGCGTGTTGCGCAAATAGCGTTCATGCTGGGCCTGCCAGCTGTACGCCTCGGCCACCGGTTGGAGCCAGCGGTTGTCGTAGAGTACGCCGCCAAATTTGGTGAACCAGGGGCGCAGCCCATTGGCCAGCCCATCGGCAATCCACAGCTTGATCTCCGGCGCGCTTCTGCACCGAATCTTTCCAGCGATATTGTTCCTCCACGCCCACGCTAAAGATGCCGCCAATCGGTTTATGGCCCAGGGTGGCGCGATACTCTTTGCCATTTTTGCCGTTGGACCAAATGGACATGGTGCCGTGCCGCGCCTGCCGGTCGGCAAAGAGAATATCGGCGCGCTGGCCAATGCTTTTCATGCTGAGCGTGCTGAGAGCGCCGCCGCCGCTGTTGGCAATAAAGCGCGCCGCCGGGTTGATGCCGCGTATGAGCGCATCCCAATGGTCCCACAGCGCAAAAAGCCGTTCCTGCCGCCACATGTACCAATTGCGATAGGCCGGGTCGCTGGGATCAGCCACGCAGAGCCATGCCGTGGGCATCGTGGAAATTGCGCCGACACGATTCGCAATGGCAGATGCCGTGGCCGGTCCAGCGGTTGCTAAAGATGCCTTCCACCTGATAGCGCGTCCATAATTTCGCGGTGGACTGCGCTCATAAAGTCGAAGTTATAGGGTCCCAATGCGCACAGGTCACCCACAGTTCGGGCATGGCCCAATGGCGGCGCGGGTTGCCCTCCGCATCAACAGCGGCCCACTCGGGATGCGCATCAAATGCATCCTGGCGCATGGCGTGCGGGTCGGTGCGCACGATGACGACCATATCCAACTCACGGCAGCCCTGGATCAGCTCGCCCAGCGGATCGCCATCGCCCAGCCAGGGCGTGCGATGGTGCAAGGGGATTTCCGTGGGATAGTACGCCGTGCAGCCGCCGGCGCTCAAACAGGCGCCATCGGCTTTGATGCGCTTAAAATAATCGAGCCAAAAGTGAACGTCATATTGGAGCGGATCATTCTCGACCAGCGTCAATTGCGCCCAGCGCATGGGCCGGTCAAACCAGGGAGAGGGGTTGGTTGAGGTCATGGTGATTTTGTGGTGGTGGGTGGGAGGGCCTCTCCTCCTCGGCCCCTCCTCTCCACATGTGGAGAGGAGGGGGAAAGACGCACTTTGTGCGTCAAGGGGAAAGAGAGGCCCAGGGTTTTTAGGCTTCGGCAACCCAGAACTGCTCGGGGTTGTACGGGCCGGGTGTGGGGTAGATCCACGAGTTTGGCAGGACTTTGGGGACGTTCCGCATGCGATTGGTGACGATGCCAAAAGCATTTGGTTCGAGGACGGTGCCGATGGCGTAGAATTCATCGGCGGCAATATCGAGCACTTGCATCATGCGGTTAAATTGCTCCTCGTCGTCGCCGGTGAGGCCGATAGACGTGTAAATCTCCATAGCCTTTTTAATATTTTCCGGCGGCTCCTCAGCCAATTCATCATTGGGATCGTTGTACCAGAAAGCCCATGCTTTGGCGAACATGGAATTGCCGGTATTCATAGGCAGCCAGTAGCGGGCGTCGAGCACCACGGCGTCACCGCTGCCGCCGCCAAAACGATGACCAGAAACGTGGAACTCGAGGCTGCGACCGCGGCAGCGCTCTTCCCACAGCGAGCGTTCCATGGTGCGCACGGTGCATTCAACGCCCACGGCCTCCCACGCCGGCTTGATCAGCGCCATGGCGTCGATATAGGTGGTGCGCCCCTGGTCCAGCTCCATAATAAAGGAGATGCGCTTGCCGTCCGGCCCCAAACGGAAGCCATCGGCATCGCGTTCGGTATAGCCCGCTTTGTCCAGGTGCTCGTTGGCCAGGTCGGGGTTATATTCGGTGTATTGGGTGGCCAGCCGCTCGTGGTGATAGCGCGACTCGGGGCGCGGCGAGGCCTGCCAAGCTTGCCCCTGACCGACGTGAACGAGGTCGATGATCTCCTGGCGGTTGATGGCGTAGGACATGCCGATGCGGAAATCCTTGTTTTGGAAGATCTCGCGCAGATTTTCGTCGGTGCAGTTCATGTTGAACTGAATGATGAACTCGTTAACCGTGGTGGGATAGAGTTCATAAAAATCAAAACCGCCCTGCTCGCGATTATCAAAGAAGACCGCTTTATTGCTGGGGTCGGAAATAAAGCGCTCCTGATAATCCAATTCACCATTGAGCGCTTTGAGCACCAGCACCTGATTATCGGCCACAATATCTACAATATAGCGGTCCATATAGGGCAGTTGGTTGCCTGCGCTATCCACCTTGTGGAAATAGGGGTTGCGCGTGGCGCTGATGCGTCCGGTGCTCGATTCACCGATGCCGGTCTCCATCAGCCAGGGGCGCAGGTTGGGCAACTCGGCGTTTTGGTGAATGGTCGATTTGGCCCCAAAGTAGTCGAGCCAGGTGTCAAAGCCGGCCGCCTTGGCGTCCGCTTCGACATTATCGTTGTAGTTGGGGTGAAACTGTTCCAGATAGTGGCGCGGGTAGTGGGCAAAAACATCAAATTGGGTCTGCGTCGCCGTCTTAATGAAGAGGCCTTGGGGTCCGCTAAAGGTGAACTTGACCGTGTGATCATCCAGCTTTTCAACGATGACCGGATCGTCGCCGTTGCGCAGCCAGGTGGGAATGGAGGGCGTCAACTCCTCGTTCATGAGGACATCTTCATACCAGAACATGATATCATCGGCCATGAGGAGTT
Source organism: Caldilineaceae bacterium (assembly GCA_041391125.1). Taxonomy (GTDB): domain Bacteria; phylum Chloroflexota; class Anaerolineae; order Caldilineales; family Caldilineaceae; genus JACKBC01. Next base: position 117,323 of record JAWKON010000018.1, on the reverse strand, counting down.
CACCATCGGAATAGCGCACGCCGGGGCGCAGGTGGAAGGTGAACTCGGTGGCGTCATCATTGGCCTCATACGATTCAGCCAGATTGGGGATGATGCCGTCCCACTCTGGCGTCCAGCGCAGCAACTGCTGATAGCCGCCGTTGCGGATCCAGAAGTTGCCGTTGGTCTCAATGGTGCCGCCAAACCACTCACCGCCATATTGGCCAATGCTGTCCAGCGGTTCAACCACAATGGGCGCAACGGGCAGCCGCTCATCCACCGGCGGCAGGGCGCCGGCGCGCACCTGCTCGGCCAGCATGGGGGCCTCATTGTACTTTTGACCGGCCACGGCCGGTTCGGCCGCCGGCGGCGCGCTTTGTTCCGCTGCCGGCGCATCCGCGGCGGGGGCAGCGGCTGGCGCGCCCGCACAAGCGGCAATGGCTACACTCAACATAGAAAGCGACGAACCAACCAGAAATTGGCGCCTGCTCACAGTATGGCGGCGCGCAGACGCAGGACGATTGACACGAATAGGCTTCATTGGATTCCTCCTATTGAATCTGTATGCGGCGATAGAGCACAAATGAGAAAAGCGTTCGCTAGGAGCTTCTCATTCGGGCTCAGGACTATATTCAATTTGAACAGAATAAATCACGGATAGATTGAGGAGAGAATGTGACCGGTAACACAAGGCAAAATAGCATAGATTGCAGCGATTGTCAAATCACTTTTTGGCGTCTTCCACGTTAGCGGGACAGAGCTTCGTTCCCGACAACTTCGGCCACGCGCAGCACTTCTTCAGGGGAAACTTCGGCGTCCAGCACTTGTTGCATACTCGTGTTGACGGCTACAACCACCTCTTGAAAATTAGGGCCAAAGCGCCAAGGGTGTGCATAGGCCATACCATCCCCAAATGGTTCCAGACTAGGATGTTGCGCCAACCAATCGGTCTGCAAGGCCGTGCGGGCGGGAATGGAGAATTGCCCTCTATTTAGATGTTGCATAGCGTCCTGGCTGGTCAGATAGAGTGCTAGTTGAAAGGCGGCATCTGCGTGTAGCGTGTTCTGCGCGACGGCATAGCACCAAGAAAAGGCCACGGTGGCTCTACCGGCTGGTCCCGCGGGCAAAGGGGCCACGCCGTAATTTAGATCCGGGAATTCCTGTTCTAAATAAGGAACGATCCAATTGCCTTCAATGATCATGCCCACGCGGCCCTTGCCAAAGGCTTCTCCGCTCCAGGCGCTGCTGATTTTCGGCGGCTCTACAGCGGCGCCATCGAGCACCAGGTTTAGATAAAAGTTCATGGCCTCCAGCGCTTCTGGCGTATCGAGCGTCATTCTGGCGCCGGCGGGGTCGGTTACACTGCCGCCAGCCTGATATAGAAATGGCAGCCAGCGTGCAAAATCGGGCGTGATGGCCATACCAGATATGTCAAAAAAGGTGGTGGGCAGGTCACTAATCGCCAAAGCTGCCGTGCGCAATTCTGACCATCCCCAAGTATCGTTCGGATAACCAATCTCAGCCTGGTCAAAAAGCGTTCTGTTATATATGAGGGCAAGTGTATTAAATTCAGCGGGCAAACAGTAGAGGGACTGCTCCACTGTAAATGCATTTACTAGGGGAGGATAAAATGCGTCGCTTTGCAGACTTTGTCCACTTTGGTTGGCGTATGTAGAAATGGGTTGTATCTGCTGAGCCTGGACCAGCATTGGGAGCTGAAAACTGTCTACGAAGAAAAGATCGGGGGCAGCCCCGTCGAGGAACGATCTGTTTAATGTATCTGTATAATCCGAAACCAATTGCAGCGAAACATGAATGTCACTCCGTTGCGCATTGAACATCTCAATGAGCTCCCAAAGCTGTTGACTAGCCGCGTCACCGGTCTGCCAGGCCATCAGTTTGATTTCGATTTTGGGAGGCGACTCGCGGCTATTCCCTGGCCAGAATTCTAGAAGGCGCTGCCAATCCGGCAGAGGAACCGATTGACACGCAGCTAGCAAATAGGAAATAGACAGCGCAAGGAACCCAATCGATAAGCCCCGTAAAAGGGATTGGGGGTTAGTACGAATGCTGGTTCTCATGTACTTCTTTTGTCCTATGTTGCGCTAAGTCAATTTAATCTACAGACAACCGGTCTATTTGTGTATAATAGTCCTGACAAAAGCTTAAGGGGATGAACAGCAAAATTGATAGTGGATGTTGGGTAACTGTTCGAAGATCATGAGCATCATGCACTATCAACTAATTATAGAACAATAGAGCGTTGTCGGCCATGTCAAAAAATATGAATCACCGAGATATTGCATGGGAACCGGTTTTTTCTCCTTTAACGAGAGTGGAAAAAGCCATGTTGCCATTGCAATTGCAACAACAATCCACAATATCTATTGCCACGATAAATGTATCTGGCCAGTTCTTCCAGGCAGTGAGCGATGCACTTATACGGACGCACACTCAAGTCACTACAACTATGGTCAATTGGCGTTCCAACCAATTTCCAGTCGATCAGCCGGTTGACATTGTTGTTATCGATATCGACAGTTCGCCAGGCGACAGCGCAGATTTCCTAATGCAATTATCTGCGCAGACGCGCATTATCGTGCTAAGTGAAATTTGCGCAGCCGAACAGATTATCGACAGCTATGCCTACGGTGTTGATGACTATATCACCAAACCGTGTACGCATCAAGAGATTGCTATACGCATTGCTGTGCTCATTCGGCGTCTCACATGGTCCACAGCACGTCCCCAACTGCCTGCCTTCCCAATGGATGGCGTTATTGCCAATACTCAAGCCCACAAAGTCGTGGGTGGTGAGTATCTGATCCGCCTGAGCCCGATAGAGTTTCAATTGCTAAATGCCTTTATGCGCAAACCGAATGAGGCGCTCAAGGGCGAAGAGCTATTTCGGCAGGTGTGGGGGTATGAGGTGCGCGGTTTTCAGAAGCTGTTGGATCTGGCAATTCAACATCTGCGGCAGAAAATAGAATCTGCCCATCCGTGTCCCGGACAAATTCAGGCCATTGGTGCTACACACTATCAGTTTTGTCCGTCTGAACCCGTTACCTTATCTACCGATAGTCCACTGCTGGTTTATACTTAATTTTTTGTAACTACGCAGCCGTTCCCTTCGACAGGCTCAGGGAACGGCTGCGTCAATTGACGCCCTTTTTGTTATCCACTGTTGCTTGGGTAATCTCTTGCGAGTAGATTCGTGAGGTGATTACCAGAATCGACGCTAAAATTATGACTTGAGTGGAATAGCCGGTTGCTCAGGTCGATGTCCTTCCACCCGGCGCGAGCCCAACGTTAGCCGCTGTACAAAGGGTAGCCGCAACCTGCCGCTCGGGATGTGATTAAATACTGCACCCACCAAATGGGCATTGGCTTGTTGCAAATTGGCGATTGCTTCGCGTACATCGTGTCGCTTAGATCGCACCGTCTCCAGCACGAGCACAACACTATCTACTTTATTGGAGAGAACCACGGCATCGGCTACAGTGCCCGCCGGTGGACTGTCTAAAATAACTACATCGGCCAGCTCGCAAAGATCGGTCAACAATTGCGCCATGCGTTGGGAGCCAAGCAGTTCGGATGGGCTGGGAGGTAGACCGCCGCCGAGCGCCTGCGCCGTGGTGGGCGGCAGCGTGCCGCTATTCAGAATGCGCAAATTGGGAATCTGCGCATTTTTCTTGAGATAGGAGCTGGGCTTTAGATCAGGATAGCGCAGGAGTTGGCCCAAGCCGCCTTCGTTGGGAATTTGGAAGATGCGATGCTGCATGGGGTGGCGTAGATCCGCGTCCACAATAATGGTGTTAAAACCAGCTTGCGCCATTACTACGGCCAGATTAGCCGCTGTCGTGCTGCGCCCCTGTTCAGCCAGCGGGCTGGTAACTAGGAAGGAGTGGGGGCCTTCTGTCAGCATAAATTGCAGCTTGCTGCGAATGAGCCGATAATTTTCGGCGGTTTGTGAAAATGAATCCTGGTTAATGAGCAGTTTTGCGGTCGGACTAGATCCAACCAACCGACCAATGGTTCCTAATGCTGGGACACCAAACAGCTCCACCAAGTTGTCGGATGTGCGAATATTGTCATCCAGAAAATCGAGCAGGAAGATAAACCCCACGGCGGCCGACAAGCCGAGTAGCAGCGCAATAAGCGTATTGAGCAACACATTGGGCCGCACGGGTGTTGAGCTAGACTGTGCCGGCTCAATCACGGCCAAATAGTTAGCCGACTTATTAACCTGTGTGGAACGCAACAGATTCGTGTAATTTGATTCCCAGTCGATGAGCAGCCGCTCCAACGTGTTGATCTCATTCTGAAGCGTAAGGAGCTGATCAGGGGTGGCATCGTCGACTTGAATTGATTCTAAAAGGGACAGGCGGTTTTCGCCCGATTCAATTTTGGCGCGCAGATTGGCCAGCCGGGTATCCACAAATTGGGCGGTCTCTGAATTGCCCTGATTTTCCAGATTGGCGGGGCTAAGCAGAATCAACTGCCGGGCCACCTCGGCGGCAATCGCCTGTGCCTGATCCGGCGAAGGATCCTCCACCGCAATTTCCAGCAACTGCGTGTCATTCACCAGCGTCACGTTGACGTTTTTGCGCAGCGTTTTCCAAGATTGCGACAGCCCCAATTCTGTAACTGCACCCTGCAATACAGGATAGCGCCGCACAATGTCCGCATAGGTAAGCGCCATGCGCGTGCTGGTCTGCAAATCACTGTTGCTCACGTCGCTGTTTTGGATGGTGTCGCCCACAATCAAAGTGGTTTTGGCTTCGTAGATGGGAGTTTGCGCCTGGCTGTATAAATAACTGGCTGCCCCCGCCGCCGCCATAAAGAGTACCACCAGCCACCACTTGCGCAAAACGACGATAAATATATTACGCAGTTCAATGAAATCGTTCACGTATGTATCTCCTCGGCCAAGCCGAATCTATTGCTAAACTTTATGCAACAAGCTCAGAATTCGGCTTGGGCCGATTATCCAACAAAAAGAGTTTGGTCACCAACAGGGCAAAAACGCCCGCCACCAAATATTGTAACACATGGGCAGGGAACCAAAAACCGCTAAAGATGAGCAGCCCTACTACCGCCATAGCAAACGCGCTGTTCATGGAGAGCGCACCATAAATCCAAAAACAGATTATGAACACTATCAGTAATTGAACCAAAAACTGACCGTAAAAATTTGAAAGAGGCCCCAATGCATCCTGCAAGCGCGCTTTGCTTTGAATATCGTACAGGGTGGTAATCGCGATGGAACTCAAGATAAAATAGATGGCTAACACTCGCCAGGAGAAGCTGCGGCCGTTTCTAGATGACCAGGACTGCCAAAGCGCAGCATAAAATAAAATCGAAAAGAGGATGACCGGATACCAGACCGCCGGATTCCCGCGTCCGTCCATGTCTGGCATAAAGCGGTCTTCGACAATGCTGGTGATCACATGTAGGATGAGTCCCGTGGGCAGAATAAACGCCAGTTTCTTCATCAAAAATGGATTGGGAATCACCTGGCTGAAGGGGTTGGGCCATCGTGCATTCTGCCGTTGGATCAGTACACCCCACAGGCTGAGGAACATGCCCAGCAGTTCGGTGCCTTCTTCAGCACCCACGCGTAAGCCAATAAACCAGGCCGGCCACTCGATAATGCGCTCAAAAAATTCATACACAATGGCTGAACTCATCACCACGATGCCCACAAAGATAAAAATAGCAGCCGTGCGCGTGGCTGGTTTCCGATAGAGCAAGAGAAACGCGTATAGAGCTGCACTGCCGCCCACCAGAATAAAGGGGATAAATGCCTTCCACCCCAGGGTAATGGCGACCCGCTCATGCAGAGAGCCAATTTCATCCCACGACAGACCGCACCAAATCCAGGTTAGAATAAGCCAAGCTTTGTTGGCGCCATCCGTCTTTGTACAATAGAGTTCATAGGCCAACATGCCCAGCGTCAGCAGCAACATGCTGGACCACCAGGCGGCAAAATTCATTTCACCCGCTAGATTAAAGGTGTTAAGGGAGTCGCCAGGGTAGGGAACCAGATAGGCGTGAGCAATGGTTATAATGACCAAAACCACATCAATTATGACAATCCAATTCCACCAGGGAGCGTCTTTCTTCAACGTTATGGTTGACATAGTTTACCTGCGTAATGTATCAATGATTGGCTCTCGGCACTTCTTGTAGGCAAATTGTAAGAGAATTATACCCGATTAACAGACGAACTATAGCACGGAAATTTCCAAGTCATTATTTCAATCCGCTTACAGAAAACCGTTACAGAGTGCTTTGTTTTTTGACCAAATTGGGTGTGCCAATTCAAGGTCTGCCTGAATAGACGCCTTACTTTTATCTAAAATCAGTATAACATAGCCAGCCGCAAAGATCGGAGACAATGATATGCATAAAAAAAATCAACATTTGTTGATGATTATTCTAATGGGACTACTCGTGCTGATGCCTTGGCCTTTGGCGCGGGCAGAGGCCGTGACCTTTGCAAACGATCGGTCCCTCAATTGCGATTCATCAATTCGCCTCATGCCGCTGGGGGATTCGATTACGCGCGGCAGCGGCACGCCGGACTCAACCGGTTATCGGCTGCCGCTCTTCATCAACTCGGCGGGCGCCGGTTATGATGTTGACTTTGTAGGCGCCGAGCGAGATGGTGGCGCCGCTCTGCTGGCCTTTGACACCGACCACAATGGTTATAGCGGGCGCACTGCCGAGTGGATTGCAGCCCAAGTGGCGGCCTTTTTGAATGCCGCGCCGGCTGACGTCATCCTGCTGCACATTGGCGCCAATGATCTGCTGGATGGTCAAGCGCCCAGCCAGGTAGTAGCTGAAGTGACAGATATTTTGGACGCTATTGACCAGTGGGAAAGCGGCCACAGCGCCGTCACCGTCCTGTTGGCCCAGATCGTGAACGTACCGGGGGGGAATGCCGCCATTTCGACTTTTAACGCCCAACTGCAAACAATGGCGCAAGGTCGCATCTCCAACGGCGATCAGATTCATTTGGTCGACATGGAAAACGAGGCTGGGTTGGACTATAGCGAAGACAGCCTGGATTTTGTGGATGAAGTGCATCCTTCCTACGAAGGCTACCAGAAAATGGCTAATCTGTGGTTAAAAACAGTTCAAAATAAGCTGAATTGGCCCCTGTGTAATGTGTTGCAAATTGAAATGACCATTCCCTCCACAGTGGTGACCAGCGGCAACACGGCCAACTTTGCTGTGCGCATTGTCAACGACGGCGCCAAGACCATCAGCAATCTGGTGGTATCGACGCCCACAGCGCCAGATTGCGCCCGACAACTGGGCGATCTGAAAGCGGGCAAAAGCATACAGTTTAGCTGCAAAGCGCCCAATATCACCGGGGGCTTTCAGCACTATGTTGAGGTTACGGGAACGCATCCTGACGATGGTGCGCTGGAAAATCGCTACGCACTCTACATTACGGCCAAGCTGGCGAATCTGGCGCCGCTGGTCGATCTGAGCGGCCCCGTACAGGGCGGCGGCGATTTTGCGCTGACCTATGCAGAAGACTCCGGACCACAGCCCCTCGCCGCACCCGACGCCTTTATCAGCGACCCCGATCAGGCCACCTATGCCAGCGCCACCATTACGCCGGTAGAACGGCCCGACGGCGCGGCCGAATCTATTGCGGTCGACACCACCAATACGGCCATCCGCGCCACTTATGATGAAACCACCGGCGCCATCCAGCTAATTGGCCCCGACAGTTTTGACAAATTTTGGCAGGTGTTGCGCAGCGCCGCTTACACAAACCATTCGCAAAACCCCGCCGCCGGCTTGCGCACTATCGAGTTTAGCGTCAGCGATGGCTCGCCGGAGCGCAACGTTTCGCGCACGCTGATCACCGTGGCGCCGCAAAACGACCCGCCCGTTATCGTCGCCAACAACGGGCTGCTCACGCTAGTGGGGCAGACGACGCCGCTGCAATCGGTGCATCTGCGCGCCGCCGACCCGGACCACCCCGCCGCGGACTTGACGTTCACGCTTGTAGAAGCGCCCGCCCACGGCCAGCTCCTGCACAATGCAACGCCGCTTGCCCCTGGCGACACCTTTGGTCAAGCAGACCTGGACGCCCACCGCATTTTCTATCAGCACACCGGAAGCGCCCCCGAAACGGACCGCTTTTTCTTTCCGCGTGGCCGATGCCGCCGGCGCCACCACCCCCGTGGCAAACCTGCAAATCATGGCGGTGGAACAGATACCGCTCTTTTTGCCCATCGCGGCGAGATCGTAAGACTGGGTTTGTTTTGACAACAATGACAAGGTGACCGGGTGACAAGGTGACCGGGTGACAAGGTGACCGGGTGACAAGGTGACCGGGTGACAAGGTGACCGGGTGACAAGGTGACCGGGTGACAAGGTGACCGGGTGACAAGGTGAGGGTGACCGGGTGAGGGGGTGACCGGGTGACAAGGTGACAGAGCATGTCGATGTCATCCCTTCATCCGGTCACCCTTTCACCCCTCACCTTGTCATCCGGTCATCCCTCCAGCCCTTCCCACGCCCGCTCATACGCCGCAATAATGCGGTCGGTCAGCTCGTTGAATTCAGCGCTGACCACCTGGCGGGCCGGGTCGGCATCGAACCAGTTGATCACTTCCTGGGCGCCCCGTTCATAGGGAATGGTGCAGGCGAAATCGGGGGCGATGCGCTTGATTTTGGTGTTGTCGAAAACCATGCTGTTGGTTTTGTCGCCCAACAGTCCGGCGCCCCAGCGGGCGTCAAACGCGTTGATCAAATCCGACGGCACATGGACAATCTGCGGCGGCGGCGCACCGGCGGCCCGCGCCAAAATTTCATGGATCTGGTTCCAGGTCAGCAGTTCGTCCGACGTAATGTGGAACGCCTCGCCAATGGCGCGGTTGTTGCCCAGCAGCCCCACAAAGCCTTTGGCAAAGTCGCTGTGATGGGTCAGCACCCACAGCGAAGAACCATCGCCATGTACAATCACTTTCTGCCCCTTGCGCATGCGGTCGATGGCGGTCCAGCCGCCCTGCATGGGCAGCATGGTTTTGTCGTAGGTGTGCGACGGGCGCACGATGGTCATGGGGAATTTCTCTTGGCGATAGGCGCGCATGAGCAATTCTTCGCAAGCAATCTTATCGCGCGAATATTGCCAATAGGGATTGTCCAGCGGCGTCGACTCGGTCACAGGGAGATTAACCGGCGGCGACTGATAGGCCGAGGCCGAGCTAATGAAGATATACTGGCTGGTGCGGTTGCGGAAGAGCGCCAGGTCCGTTTCAATATGTTCGGTGGTAAAGGCGATCCAATCCACCACCACATCAAATTTATGATCGGCCAGCGCCGCCCGCGCCGACTCCGGGTTGCGGATGTCGCCGTTAAGCAGCGTCACCCCCTCCGGCACCGGGCGATCGGTCTGCCCGCGGTTGAGCAAATACATGTCGTATCCGCGCTCGACGGCCAGCGGCGTGCAGGCCGAACTGATTTTGCCGGTGCCACCAATAAATAGCACTTTCATGGTTGGTTCCTCTCTGGTGTTTTCTGTGTTGTTTACGTGCTGCCCGGAATGAGCAATGTTTGTAACTACTCAGCCCCTCGAGGCCTAAGCTTGTCGAAGGCCGCCATTCCCTTCGACAAGCTCAGGGAACGGCTGCGCAGTTACCATTTTGGGGATTTCCTCATGCCCGATAATGCCAAACATCGGTGTGATCATAACAAAAGGACAAAACGGGCGCAACAGGAGGATGCCTTGACGGCCTACGCGCCGTTCGCACTACGCCGCCCGATATTTGCGCACCGCTTCATGATTCAATCGCACGCCCAGCCCTGACTTGTCCGACAAAATAATATCACCTTTATCGAGTTGCAGCGGCTCGTCGAGCAGTTCGGCGATCCATTCGACGTCGCCCAGTTGATATTCGAGGATCATAAAGTTGGCGGTCGCCGCGCAGACGTGGGCCGAGGCAATGGTGCAGACCGGCCCCACCATATTGTGCGGCGCCAGCGGCACGCGATAGGTTTCAGCAGCGGCGGCGATCTTCTTTAGCTCCATAATGCCGCCGGTGCGCGCCAAATCGGGCATGATGATGTCGGCGGCCTGTGCTTCCAGCAATTCGCGGAAGGCGAAACGGGTCTCCAGCAGTTCACCGGTACAAATCGGCGTCACCGACTCGAGGGCGACCCGCGCCATTGTCTTGAGGTTGTTCATATTGACGGGGTCTTCAATCCAGAGCAGATCATAGTCGCGCAGGGCCTGGTCGAGCCGCAGCGCCGAGGGCAGATCGAACGCGCCATGACCATCGATACAGAGATCCACATCGGCGCCGACCGCCTCGCGGACCGAACGGACCATTGCTTCCGTCAGCCGCAGATCTGCGCCGGTGATTACACCATTGATCGAGTGGCCCGATGCAATCGGCTCGTCGACATCCATCTTGAGCGCGGTCAAACCGGATTCAACGGCTTCGACCGCCTTGGCTGCATATTCTCCCTCAACATAATCCGCACCGCGGAAAAAACCATCGGCGTAGACGCGAATCCGCTCGTGGCATTGACCGCCCAGCAGCTGATAGATCGGCGTGTTCAGGCTTTGGCCGAGAATATCCCACAGCGCGGTTTCGATGCCGCTGATGGCGGCCATGTGTATGCCTTTGCGCATCAGCCCCTGCCAGATCGCCTCAATGCGTCGCGGGTCCTGGCCGATCAAGGATGCGCCAGCCTCTTCAATTGATTGCGCAATGCCGCTAGCTTTGTAGCCCAGTGACTCGCCCAAGCCGGTGATGCCGGCATCGGTTTCCACTTCGACAAAGAACATGGGAAAACGGGGCCAGTGGCGGCCTTTGACGGGGTAGACGTTGACGGCTGTGATTTTCATGGTGGGTTTCCTTTCAATTTGGCGCGGTTGATGTTGGTCTATCGTGTATTGTAGTGCAAAAGCCGCTGAAAGAAAATCTGTTGGTAGTGGACCAAGTTGGCCATCAATATGTTATACTAGCGGTTGTCATTAAGTAACATTTTCTACCCGAGTAAAAATGTTGCTAAGGCCATTCTAGAAAAATAAATATCCACTGAGACAGATTCTTCTCTCTAGAATGGCGTTAGCTTTTCCAATCAAAATGGGCATTTTAATTCTTGGAAAAGCCTTAATGACCGAGCCGCGTATCTAATGCGGGCTAAAAATGGGAACCCAGAAAGAAGATCAAATGGCTACTTTCACGATTCGCAAAATGCGCAACTCTCTTGCCGACTATCAGACCCTGTCGAAAATAGAGCGTTTGATGAGTCCGGACGATTACGGCACAGTCGAATCCTGGCGCGATGAGTACGAGGGATCCGATCCAAATTACCTGAACGAAACCTACTTTGTCGAGGAGAAGGGCCAGGCTCTCGCCTCGTTTCAATTTCATGAAACGCCTGCAATGCACGTACCCGGCAAAGTACGTATCTGGCAGATGGTCGCACAAGATGCTTCAGTTGAATTGTGTGAGACCTTGGTTACAGCTCTGGAAGAACGCATGGCCGTACACCCTATCAACCGGGCCGTTGGGCCAGTCAACGAAGCGTATGCGGCATTGATGGCAACGCTCAACAAGCATGGCTATCGTAGCGTGTTGCAGCAGATCGATACGAGCCTCAATGTGTCGGCCTTTGATCCGGCGCCGTACGCAGAAGAGGCGGAGCGGTTGGCTCAGGTCGGCATTCACATCAAATCGCTGGCCCATTTGATGGAATCGGATCTCGGGTGGGAGCGGAAATTGTACCAGTTGCAATCGGTCGCACGGCGCGATATTCCACGCAAACCAGGCGTTAAGGCCACGGACATCTCCATTGAACAGTGGCGCAAGTTTACCTTTCGCAGCGATTTTAGGCCGCAGTTGTGGATGGTGGCCGTTACCGATGATGGCGAGTATGTAGCAACGGGCAATCTTTGGCTGCGCGACCCCACCGGAACAGTGGGCGATAATGGTTTCTTGGGCGTGTTGCGACCCTACCGGCGGCGCGGGGTGGCGCGGACTCTGAAGGTGGCTTTGATTGGTGCGGCCCAGGCCGCGGGTCTGCACGTCATCAATACGGGCAACGAAACAAAACAACCCGATGTTGCAACTGAATCTACAATTAGGCTTCGTTGAACGTCCTGGCTGGCGTTGGCATCAGATGGAAAAGCGTTTTGAGAGACAATAAAATCATACCTGAAAATAGTTGGGGAAGAACTCTGTGGTACAACATGAACCCGACACCATTGCTGGCTATTTTCATCTATATCATGGTGTGCCAACGGCCCAGTGCGTTTATATTTCCATGTTTGTGATTCACCCAAACTATCAACAACAGCGCTTTGGACAGGAAATCATAGCCGGGCTGGCGGAGGAGTTACGCCGTTTGGACTATGAGGCCATCCGACTGGATATCTTTCTAAAAAAATTGGCCGGCCTTGCGCTTCTGGATCAAGGCCGGCTTTACCACAATCCTTGAATACGAAGGCGATGCCATTCATACGCCCACCGGCTATGCGAGTTTGTTGTTGGAATGCAGATTGGGCTGACAACGAGAGAAAGGCCGAATTATGCTTGCCAATCATCAAATTATCATCGACCGGTTCGTCGCTGTCTGCCAGGCTGACCCGCGGATTGTGGCGGCCTTTCTCAGCGGCTCCTACGCCAGCGGCAAGGCGGACGCTCACTCCGACCTCGATCTGTATCTCATCACGGACCGATGAAGCGTATGAATCCTTTCTTGCCAACAAGGCAATCTTTATCCGGCAGCAGCTTGGTGAACCGCTCTTCCTGGAAAATTGGGGGCGGCACACGGCTATCTCTTTATCCTGGCCGATGGCGTCGAAGGGGAACTGTGGATTGGCAAAGCAAGCGGCTTTCAAGAAATTGTTGGCGCCATTGCAAACGACCTTTTGTCCGCTGGAACTGGGTGCGATTCGACAAGCGGGACAGACGCTGCTGCATTTTTACCGGGAGGCAGCCACCGCGCTGGCGGAGACTCACGACATCCCTTACCCCGCCGGGTTGGAGCGGGTGATGGTTGCTCATTTTGAAAAATAGATAGCAGTATTCGCTTTTATAAACCTATGAAATCAAATTGTGCCAAAGGAGAGAACAATGAAGTCGCGCAGGAACAATATTGTCACGGTACAGCCGAGCAAAGAACCTGAGATCGGACGCTGGCTATGGGCGATGCAGGATACGCGCAATCGCACCATGGAAGAGCTCGAATCGGTGACTTCGGCCATGATCGATTGGCTGCCGCCAAACAATGATACGGCCATGGGCTCCGTACTCTATCATATTGCTATTATTGAAGCAGATTGGCTGTACTTTGAGGTGCTTGAACAGCCTTTTCCGCCTCAGGTCGAGACACTCTTTCCCTACGACATTCGGGATAAACAGGGGCATCTGACTCAGGTGTGGGGGGTCACGCTGGAGCAGCATCTGCAGCGGCTCGAAACGGTGCGGACGCTGTTGCTGGACGTATACCAGTCCATGGATCTCGCTGAATTTCGGCGGGTGCGTGCCTTGGAAGATTACGACGTGACCCCGGAATGGGTTCTTCACCATTTGCTGCAGCATGAAGCCGAACATCGCAGTCAGATTGGCAGCCTGCGGATCAACGCGGCAAGAGCGCTTAACGCGGGATAGATCGTCGTCCACTGCTCAACGTAGTGGATGGGCTTGTCGGCGTGGGCGTTTGGAACGCGCCGGTAATTACGCCCCTGCTGGGCGGCAGCCAGGCGTTGCTGAATGCGGAGAGTACTGTGCTGGCTCTCTGCGTGTCGTTATGCTTGGCTCTGGCATAGATGAAAATCAACCACTCGACTACAATTAGGCGCAATCCTTTTCATCTATGCCAACCACGAGTATAGGCATAGGCATCTTATGGGGCTTTTACCCCAGGATGTCAGGGTGAAACTTGGCGCGGCATCGGGCCATCCGTTTAGCATTTCATGCCAGCGTAAATCGAAATGCCCACTGGCCAGCAGTCGCAGGTGAATTTGCCCGCAGCACCACCCGCAGCAGCGAATCTCCCCATGTCCCGCCCAGCCGCTCATCGGTAATCGGAATTTCCTCGGTGGCCACGCTGAAAACATCGGCGTCATAACTGAGCTGCCCCTTGCCGGAAACGCGGTCGCCCAAAATGGAACGCGGGTTGAATCGCAGCCGCCCCGGCTGGCTCACATCCACGGCGCAGGGCGTCACAAGGCTCAGCGTAATTTCACCCACCGGTTGCGTCATTGCATAATCGTCATCAATCTGCACAAAGTGGCCGCGCCGCAGCGCAATGGTGCGCCGCCAGCTTTGGATCTGCGCATGGGGCGGATAGGCTGATGCCATATCAAGCGCCAGTTGCGCCTGCGCATCGTTGGCGCTGTAGGCCACATTCGTGGCTTTAAAATTTGGGCCGGGCAATTGCTGCACGCCGTCCACGGTGGGCAGCAGGCTGTGATAGGCCGACTGCATAGTCCAGATTTCATAGCGCTGCGGACTGAAGGTTTTGGCCGTGTAAGTTTCCACGCCCGCATCCACAATCACCGGCTTGCCGTTGGCATAGATCACAAAATTGCCGATGTCGTTGTGGTTGTGGCTTTCCTCGTTGTGGCCCCCCTTGGCCGCCACAAAAAGACCCGCCGCTGATCCGGTTGCATCGCGCGCCACCATCACCTGAATCTCATTCAGCCACACGTCTCGGGGCAGCGGCGGACTGACCGGCAAAGTAGGCAGGCTGTTCAGCGTAAAGAGCGCCGGCAGCAGGCGTCCCAAGCTGGTGGGGACGTGGCGTCGCTGCATGGCGCCGGACTTCTGCTCGGCCGCTTCATCGGTGCCGCCGCTTTGCACATCCTGCCGCTCGGCCAGCCACAGCCCGTGTGACATCATCTGCGGGCCGCCAATGCGCAGGCCGTAGCGATAGACCAGCATGGCGTCCGGGTAGACCAGCGCCGGCGCATCGGCAAAGTTGATGTAGTAGTCGCCGTCGATCTGCACGCGGTAAATAAAGCGGCCAATCTCCTGAATCAGCGGCTCGCCATACACGTCGAGCTGCCCGTCGGTAGCGCTGTAAAGCAGCTCTTAATTGTCCAGCAGCGACGCCCCGGCCCGCCCCCAATAGCTCGGCCCTTCATCGCAGCCGCCGTCACGCGGATAGGGATCTACAAAGTTATCCACCGTGCGCATGATCTTGAAAACGCTCTCCTGTCGCCGCGCTTCATCTTCTTCCAGCAGCAGCGTGCAGGCCAGCCAATTGGAGCAGATCCACGGGTTCCAATTGTTGACGCGGCGCCCCGTGTTGCCAAAGCCCATCCACATGTGGTCATCCCGCTCTAAACAGGGCGTGAGGATGCGCGCATCCACCTCGCGGCGGATGCGCTCGCGCAGCAGCGGCCAGACTGTATCCAGCCGGTCGCCCAGCAGATAGCTGCTCCAGGCCAACAGCGCGCCCGTTTCGGCGGCAAAGAGATCGACCACCACTTCGCGCGTATCGGGCAGCCCTATGCCGGCGGCTTGCCGCCCAATGTGCGCCGGCACGCCCCAAAAACTCTCCTCGCACAGGACCCAAATGCCGTTGACAATGTCATCCAAAAAGCGCCCCTGCGCCTCGATACACTCGGCAATCACCAGCGTGCCCAACCTGCCGCGCCGCTCAAAATGGGCAATCTCATAGTTGCGCCGATTGCCGTTGCGCGCAAATTCCAAAAAGAGCGTGGCGGGCAGGCTGGGCCACTCGGCGCCCAGCAGCGGCTCGGCTTGGGCTACTTTGGCTTGGCGCAAGGTCGCCGGCAGCGCCTCCCACGGCGCGCAATCGTGGATGGTGGGATAGGGCTGCCACTGTGCGCGTGGGATAAGCATGGTGCGCAGCTGATCAAATGGATAATGTTGGGCCAGCATGGGTGGTTTCTCCTGGGAATTGGGTATACTCGCGGTTGGCATAGATAAAAAGAATTAGACCCGATTTTAGTCGAGTGGTCGATTTTCAGCTATGCCGGAGCCAAGTATAAATTGTCCAGCCCATTATACTTTCACGGTCGCCCTGTTCCAAAAAGGGTTACTATTCAGGCTTTCGAGGGCTGAGCTTGTCGAAGCCCGGTGTTGCCTTCGACAAGCTCAGGCAACGGCTGAATAGTAACCAAAAAGGTTTGGATTTCCAGTTGGTAACGATGGCATCATCCGCTGTCTTCCGCCCCGCTATGCAATTTCTATCCGCTATACAACGAGACCGCAACGATTTTTACTTCACACTAAATATAAAACAAGGTATAATGTCTCTCGTTGCCCGTACAGTGTCGAATTGTCACGAAGTATGCACCCATCCCGTCTTCTATGAATTTCCGGCTCGCCATCAGGATGTTCGGCGCCCCGTCTATCGTGCTCGATGACCAACCGGTGACCGGCTTCCGTTCCAGCAAAGCCCAAGCCCTTCTCTTTTACCTGGCTGCCACCGGGCGGCCGCACACGCGCGCGGCGTTGGCCGGTCTTTTTTGGGGCGATGTGGCCGAACAATATGCCCGGCGCAGCCTCACCTCCGCACTCTCCAATCTGCGCCAGCTCGTGGGTGATGATGTGACCGCCACGCGCGATGCCGTTGCCTTTGCACATAACGACGATAGCTGGCTGGATATTGAGGCATTTAAAGCCGAAATCGCTGCCAATCATATTGAAAGTCTGCAACGGGCCGCCGCGCTGTATCAGGGCGATTTTCTGGAAGGCTTCTTTCTGGCCGACGCCCCCGAGTTTGAACAGTGGCTGCTAACGGAGCGCACCCGCTATCGCGAAACTGTGCTGCAAGCGTTGCAAGCGCTGGCCGAGCAATTGCAGGATGCCGGCGATACGGACGGCGCCATGAACACGCTACGCCGGCTGCTCACTCTGGAGCCCTGGCGCGAAGAAGCACATCGCCACTTGATATTACTGCTGGCGCAGTCGGGCCAACGCAGCGCCGCCCTGGCCCAATTTGAACTGTGCCGGCACGCCTTGGCCAGCGAATTGGACGTGGAGCCCGATGCCGCAACCATCCAGTTGGTCGAACAGATTCGCCGCGGCGATGTAAAACCGCAGCCACCGGCGGCTCCACCCCCCCAATCCTCACCCGCACCCCCGCCACCCCGCATACCCGCCACCCGCCCCGTCTTGCCAACACCACCCACGCCTTTTGTGGGTCGCGTGCAGGATTTAGTGGACATCCAGCAGCGGCTGCGCGACCCCGACTGTCGCTTGCTCACGCTGGTGGGGACCGGCGGCATTGGCAAGACGCGCCTGGCGCTGGAAGCTGCACGCCAATTGGACGCGCACAAATTGGCGCAGGAACTGTTCGCCGATGGCATCTATTTTGTGCCGCTGCAGCCGCTGGATGCCTCCTCCGAAATTGCACCGACCATCGCCAAAACATTGGGCCTGAGTTTTTCCGGCAGCACGCCCCCAGAGAAGCAACTGCTCCGCCATTTGCGCGACATGCGCATGTTGCTGGTGCTCGACAATTTTGAACATCTGCTGGACGGCGCCCCGTTGGTGTCGGAGATTCTGCGGCGGCTGCTCGCCGTCAAAATTCTGGTCACCACGCGCGAGCCGCTGGATTTGCAGGAAGCCTGGTTTCACCCCATCAGCGGCATGTTGTTGCCGCAAATTGAGAATGCACCGTCGATAGATGCGGCGGAAATATTCACCCCACCCGATACATCCGGCGCCGTCACAAAAGATGGGGTCGCAAATGGTACGGTTATAAATGACGCGATTCAGCTATTTATCCAAAGCGCCCGCCGCGCGCATCCTGGTTTTGCCGCGGATCGCGAAGCAGCGGAGATTGCGCGGATTTGCCGGTTGTTGGGTGGGATGCCATTGGGCATCGAGTTGGCGGCAGCCTGGACACGCGTCCTCCCCTGTCGTGAGATTCGCGAGGAGATCGAGCGCAGTTTTGACTTTTTGCGCACATCGCTGCAAAACGTACCCGCGCGCCACCGCAGCCTGCGCGCCATTTTAGAGCAGACCTGGCGGCGCTTAACCGAGCCGGAAAAGCTGGTTTTGAGCAAATTCTCGGTTTTTCGCGGCAGTTGCACCCGCGCTGCCGCCGAAGCTGTGGCCGGGGCCACGTTGCCCATTCTGGCGGCATTGGTGGAACGGGTGCTGCTGTGGCGCACAGCGGACGGGCGCTACGAAATGCATGAGTTGATCCGCCAATTTGCGGCGGAAAAATTAGCCGATGCAGAGCACATTGTGAACGCCGAGCACGCCGACTATTACGCCGCCTTCAGCGCGGACCACGCGCCCGCCGCGCGGTCCGCCAATGGCGCGTCCGTCACCGCACTGCTGGGCGCGCTGCGCGTTGAGTTTGATAATGTACAGGCGGCCTGGCGCACCGCCCTGCAAAACGCATGGCTGGAGCCAATCATGCAGATGACCGAACCGGTGGCCCGGCTATATGAATCGGATGCGCGCTATCGCGATGGCGCGGCACTGTTGCAACAGGCGGCCCAAGTACTGCAACCTCATGCCGCCCGGCCCGAAGTGGCGCGTACGCTGGTCGGCGTCAACGGCTGGCTAGGGCGTTTCCATATGCCTATGCGTCGGCTGGCGCAGGCCGAAAATTTCTATTTGGAGCAGCGCACTTTGGCCCAGCGCACGGGCGATAAAGAGCACTATGCGGCCGCCCTGGCTGGATTGGCCCGCGTGGCCATGGACCAAGGGCGGGCCAAAGATGCAGAAGTGCTGGCGCAAAACGCCGTCGATGAGTTGCGGCATGGAAAAAAGAGCCGGGCGCTGATCGACGCCCACTACGCGTTGGGCATCATCTTTTTGGCGCGCGGGCAGACCGCGCCGGCGGCGGAGCATTTCCAGCAGGCTGTCGCCATTGGGCGTCAACTGGGCGACATCGAGGCGCTGCTGCCGTCGTACATCAATTTGGGCTTTGCGGCCATGCAAGAGGGCGAATATGCCAAAAGTAAACGGCTGTTACTGGAAGCGCTAGAGCTGTCGCAGCGCGCTGGCTGCAAAAGCGATTGGGGGCGGCTCTACTATCGGCTGGGGCGCACGTGCGAAATGACCGGTGACTATGCGGAGGCGCTGACCTATTTTGCCCAGGCGCGCGCCATCAGCCGGCGCGCAGGCAACATCTATTTGGAAGGCAGCGTGGACCGCTCGGTGGGCGATATTCACCGGCTGCGGGGAGATTACCAACAGGCGCGCATCTTGTTGCAGCGCGCCTTGGCCACCAGCCAATCCATCGAGCTGACCTCCAGCATTGGGTTGGATCTGACCCATTTGGCGCTGCTGGAGGAGGATGAAGGGCATTGGGAATTAGCATGCCAATATCTGCGCGAGGCGGCCGACTTGGGCGCGCAGAGCGGGCGGACGGGGGATATCATCATCTGCCAGGCCCACCTGGCGCGCGTGCTGGTACGCATGGGGCAAATGGAGGAGGCGGCCACTGTGTTGCGCTCGGCGCTGGCATTAACGCAACCCGAGTCGTTTCAGACGGCTGCCCTGTTTTTGATTCTTGCCGCCGCGATGCATTTATTTGAAACCCAAAAACTCAGCGCAGCCATTGGCTGGATGACTTTTGTGAGCAATTATGCCGCCGCCCCTGCCGCCACCCGCGCAATGGCGCGCGCATTCCACCATAAATATGCACCGGCAGAAAAAGAACTTTCAGATACAGAGGACCAACCGGCGCAGTTGAATATGTCAACCGTGTTGGCAGATATCACCGCGCGCTATGATTCAGCAGCGATGCGATAAAGTCCCTAATCGGAAATCTGTGCAAAAGCCGCCCGCCCCGCCTCGTACGCATCCCCGCCATACACGTCGTTCACCACAATGGCCGGAAACTCCTTGACCACAAATTCATAAATCGCCTCTGTACCCAGGTCGGCATAGGCCACCACGCGGCTCTGTTCGATCTGGCGGGCCAGCAGCGCGGCGGCGCCCCCCACGGCGGCCATGTAAATGGCGCTGTGCTGCACCAATGCCTGCTTCACGGCCGCCGAGCGATAGCCTTTGCCAATGAAGCCCTTGACGCCCTGTTCCAAAAGCGCAACCGTGTACGGATCCATGCGTCCGCTGGTGGTAGGGCCGGCCGGGCCAATGGCATAGCCCTCTTTGGCCGGCGCCGGCCCCACATAATAAATGATCTGCCCGGTTAAAGCGACCGGCAGCGCCTCCCCATTGGCCAGCGCCTCGACCATGCGTTTGTGGGCGGCATCGCGCGCGCCATAGATTACGCCGCTGATGCGCACCAGGTCGCCCGCCCGCAGCGCGTGCAGCATTTCGTTGGAAATGGGGGTCTGGATGGTGTGAATAGTCATGGAGAAATTTAATCGTTAAAGCCACTTCGACTGCAACGCACGGCCGTGGAATTGTGCAGGCAGACAAAGTTAAGGCGGCCGTGCATCGCAGTCTGCGTTATCAAATAATTTGGGTGGCCCGGCGCGGGGCCGAGCAATTCAGATTAACGGCGACGGGCAAGGCGGCAATGTGGGTGGCATAGGCTTCCACATGGACGGCCAGGGCGGTGGTGCTGCCGCCTAGCCCTTGCGGACCAATGCCCAGCCGATTAATCTTGGCCAGCAGTTCTGCTTCCATTTGGGCTAGATGCGGTTGCGCGTTGGGCTGCCCGAGCGGGCGCAGCAGCGCCTTTTTGGCCAGCGCACCCACCGTGTCGAATGAGCCGCCCATACCCACGCCAACAATCAAGGGCGGGCAGGCGTTGGGACCGGCCTGCTCCACCACCTGCAGCACAAAACGCTTCACACCCTCGACGCCCACCGACGGCGGCATCATCTTGAGTTGGCTCATCAGCTCGGCGCCGAAACCCTTCATCATCACGGTCACGCGCACCTGGTCGCCCGGCACAATGTCGATGTGCGTAATCGGCGGTGTGTTGTCACCGCTGTTTTGGCGCAGCAGCGGGTCGCTCACCACCGACTTGCGCAGATTAGCGTAGCCGTTGATGACGCCTTGAGCAATGGCCGGATGCAATGGCCCGCCGGTCAGATGCACATCCTGGCCGATCTCCAGAAAGATCAGCGCCATGCCGGTGTCCTGGCAGGTGGGAATCTGCTCGCTGGCGGCATAGGCCGCATTGTCCAGCAGCAACGTGATGATTGCGCCGCCCAGATCGGATGCTTCCGTTGCCCGCGCCTGCTGCATGGCGGCCAGATAATCGGCAGGCAAATTGTAGGCCGATTCAGCGATCAGCTCGGCCACAGTTTCTTGAATATGGGTGACGTGAATTTCGCGCAGCATAAAGCTCCTTTTCAGCAACCCTTTCATCTTTGCCGAGGGCGGAAATTATCCGCGTTAAAGATTGACGCTCGTTCAATAGCAATACAGCAATATGCAAATAAAAGAAGATGCAGGAGGCGTTCCGTCCCCTGCATCTTCTTTTACATTTGAATCAATCCAATTTAACGTTCGTAATAAATAACGTCGCCCTGACTGGACTGATAGCTCGTGAAGCCCTGGTCAACATCAGAAATGTTGCGACGTATCTTCTTTTCGGCCATGCGCATGGTCAGCGCCCAGCCGATCAGCGTGAGGCCGGCGAACAGAATCACCGAGGCGACCATGTAAGCCAGCAGCTCTGGCCAAACCAAAATGGCGATGGCCATCATAGTGAGCAACAGCCCCGGCGCCAGTAACATCCACCAGGCGCCGCCCACAATGGTGCGGCCCAGATTCTGGCCCATTGAGCCAAAGCGGACGTATCGAAATCCACTGTTCATTATCGTCTCCTTCCACCAGTCAAAAGCATAACGTAGTAGAGCAGCGATAAGATCGCGCTCACCGCGGCGGCTACGTAAGTCAATGCGGCTGCATCCAGCACTTTGTCCACGCTTTGCACTTCCTGCGGTGTGAGAATCCCTTCCGCAACGAGCAGCTTTCTGGCGCGGTGGCTGGCGTCAAATTCCACCGGCAGCGTCACAAGGGTAAAAAGGGTGGTGACCGCCAAAATTGCCACCCCAATCCAGGCCAGGCTGGTTCCGACCACGTTCATAAGCAGAAAGCCAACAAAGATGATCATCGGTCCCAGCCAACTGCCAAACTGCGCCGCTGGCACCATGGCCGAGCGCAACTGAAGCGGCGCATAATGGGCCTGGTCCTGTAGAGCGTGGCCCGCTTCGTGGGCGGCCACACCGACCGCGGCCAGGCTAGGGCTGTCAAAAACGGCTGGGCTCAAATTCAGCGTTTTCGAGCGCGGGTCGTAATGATCGCTCAGAAAGCCGTTGACGCGTTGCACCGCTACATGCCCCAGCCCATTGGCGTTTAGAATGCGACGAGCGGCCGCCGCACCGGTGGCGCCGGTTCCGCTGCGTACTTTTGAATACTTATTGAAAGCCGATTTGACCCGCATTTGGGCCCAAAAGCCAAAAAAGCAGCGCCGGCAGCATAATCAAGTAATATATTGGATTCAAGGCGTAAAACATACTTTGCGCTCCCTCTAAATATCAGCCATCGCAACGGTGTTGGCCACACAGGCATCGGACTCGTTTTGTGAATCTGGCCCTATCATTTCGCGTTGCGATCTCTCTGGTTATTGTCACAAACTCTGTAAATCTTCACATATACACTACGTATTTAGTGTAGCAAAGTTTTACATGTATTGCGTTAGAGGACTATTAGTCTTTCGTTATAAATAGGCACTATTGAGAATGGCGAGCTGTATCAATCGTTATTGCTGTATTGCTGTATTGCTGTATTGCTCTGAGAGCAATACAGCAATACAGCAATAAATATCTCCTCACTCCTTATTCTTGAGAGTTTACTGCATCACCTGCACCTGTCTCTTCGGCTAGTTGCGTGGCCGCCCACAGCATATCGGCCTCATTGGTTTCCAGCTTGGGCAGCTCACTCATGCTGGTCAGGCCAAAGTGTTGTAAAAAGCGGTCGGTCACACCGTAGAGAATCGGGCGGCCCGGCGTTTCCAGGCGCCCCGCCTCTTCAATCAACTCATGCTGGAGCAACACGCGCAACACATGGCCGCAATCCACCCCGCGCACGGCCTCGATCTGCGAACGCGTAACCGGCTGGCGGTAGGCGATGACGGCCAGCGCCTCCAGCGCCGGTCCGCTCAAGCGCGTGTCCAGGTCCAGATTGAGGAAGGCTTCGATCACGGGGGCGGCGGTGGGCATGGTGACCAGCAAATAGCGCCCACCGCGTTCCTGCACGCGCAGCCCGCGCCCTTCGTGTTGATAAATCATGCGCAGCCGCTGCAGGCCCGCTTCGATCTGTTCTACCGTGCAGGGCAGCACCTTGGCGGCCCGCGCCGGCTCCAGCGCGGTGTCCGATACAAAGAGCAAGCTCTCCAATACAGCCGTAAGCGCCACGGATTCGCCATTGAGATCCACCCATTGCTCGGCGGGCATCTTCTCGGCAGGATCGATTTCAGCCTCTGCGATCCGTTCAGCGGCAGTTGCTTCCGTGATGGCAACGGCATCGTAAATTTCAGCCATGTGTCCATTCTGCTCTGCCGCCTGAAGCCGCGCGTCATCCTTATCGGCCGGCGGCAGCGGTTGCTGAGGTTGATCACCAGCCATTGCGGTCTCTTCATCAATGGCAATCTCCCCGATGGCCGCGTCTACCGTATCCGCTGCATCATTTTCCAACACGGGCGTATCGGTTTCCGCGGTCTCTGTTTCCGCCATAAAAATCTGCTCGGTCATGTCGTCTGCCGCTGCCGTTTCGGCGGCGTCAATATAAATCGTGGCTGTCAGCACGGTTTCACGCTGGCTTGGGGGCTCGCTGGCCGTCACGACGCGCTTCGGCTCATGCTCATGCACAGCCGGTAGTGGCTCAGGGGATGTAGTTTCATCGACCGCCGCCGCAGATTCTTTCTGGGCGATCTGCGCCGCCCGCGGCCGCCCGCGCAGCGCGTTCCACATCATAGAAAAAAGGTCGATTATTAAGCGAAAAGCATTAAATGATTTCATTTTCAGCTCTGTAACTCAGCCTCTTGCTCGGTCAACTTGATCATAATTTCTTCGGCCGGCGGCGCAGCTTTGCCCGCTTGCACACCGTACCAGGTCAACATATACTCGCCATCGGGGTCCAGAGTGCGCAGGGGCCGGTGGGCCAGCGCTTTGTCATTTTTGTCACCCAGCGCATGGATGACCACCCACGGCGGCAGCAGCGCTCGCTCGCCATGCACCAGCCGCTGGGCCAGCCGATAGGCATCGGCCCGCGCCCCGCTCTGCCACAGCGCAATCAGCAGATTGATCTGAAAATCGCTGCGTCCCGGATTCGCCTCCACCAGCGCCGCGTAAACCTGCGCCGCGCGCGGCCAATGCTCACAGCGGCGTTGAATCGTGGCAAAGCAGGCCTGATTCAACGCTAGCGGCGTCGTCACGTTCAGGCTGGTGCGATACAGCCCGCGCCGGATGGCGCGCTCATAGGGATCAGATTCAAACGCCCGCTGCCAAATGGCCCGCGCCTGGCTGCGCTTGCCCCGTTCCTCCGCCGCCCGGGCCAATGCCCGCCACGCCATCGGGTTGCCCGGGTCCGCACGCAGCAGCCGCCCGCCCCACTCTTCACCCTCATCCCAACGCCGCAACTGCCACGCCGCCTCCAATACGCGGCAATAGCTGGCCAAATGCTGCGGAAGCTGCCGCAACACCACCCGCACCATCTGTAACGCGGTCTGCATATCCCCTTCTAACAGACGTTCGTCAATCTGCGCGTTCCAAACAGGAAGGGAAATGGAGGTGTGGGTGGGATTGATGTCTGGTTGGAACATAAGGTGCGGCTTGTACAAGATATCTGTTGTGTATTGCGTGTTGCGTCAAGCGGTGGACAATCTTGTTTCGATACGGGTTGCTCAACCGGTACACGCACTACGCAACACGCAACAATGTTTTTATTTCGTATTGCGTGTTGCGTCAAGCCGCGGACGATCTTGCTTCGATGCGAGTTGCTGAACCGGTACACGCAATACGTAACACGCAAAAACATCCTCATCCCCGCGGCAACGAATAGCTCGGCGGCTCTTTAATGCCGTGCAGATTACGCAACTGGCCGATCAATTGGTGAATATTGTGTTCGCCGCTGGGCGCTGGACCGAAGGGATCACTGGGGCCTTCAGAACTGCCGCTCAGCACGCGCAGCGTACTCAGCACGCAGTGCGCCAGCACATCCAAATGATACCCGCCTTCCAGCACGGCCACCAATTTGCCCCCGCACAGTTCATCGGCCAGCGCCAACGTCTCTTCGACGAGCTTGCTATAGCCCGTCACGCTCAGGTTGATGCTGGCCAGCGGGTCCAGCCAATGCGCATCAAAACCAGCCGAGAGCAAAATCAGGTCCGGCTTAAATTCGCGCGCTATGGGGGCCAGGATGCGCCGGAACGATTCCACATAGCCTTCATCGCCGGCCCCCGGCGGCGCCGGCACATTGACTGTGGCGCCATACGCGATTTCATCGCCCAATTCCGTGGCGCCGCCGGTGCCGGGATAGTGCGGGTATTGGTGGATGCTAAAAAAGAGCACGGTTGGGTCGTGATAAAAAATGTCCTGCGTGCCGTTGCCGTGGTGCACATCAAAATCGACAATCAGCACCCGCTCCACGCCGTAGTGATCCTGCGCCCAGCGCGCCGCAATGGACACATTGGCAAAGATGCAAAAGCCCATGCCCCGGTGCTGCAACGCATGGTGGCCCGGCGGGCGCACCAGCGCAAAGCCATTGTCCGCCTGGCCGCGCAGCACGGCATCCACCACGTTGAGCAGCCCGCCCGCCGACAGCAGCGCCGCCTGATACGTATCGCGATTGGCATAGGTATCGGCGTCAATGCGGCCGCCGCCCTGCTCCGACAATTTGCGCACGCGCTCTAAATGCTGCGGCGTATGGACGCGCAAAATCGCGTCCAGCGGCGCCGGCGAACTGGGGACGGCGTAAAGCCGCTCCAGAATGCCATCCTGCTGCAAAAGCGCCCACGTGGTTTCCAGCCGCCGGTAATTTTCCGGATGCCCCGCCAGCGTATGGCGCAAATTAAACTCGTCATAGACAAAAGCGGTCTTTGTCACTCCATTCTCGCTTTCACTTATTGGTCATGGCTTCCAGAAATTCCTGCAACCACCCCGGTACAGATGCAGCTTCTTCTGCCTTGTCTTCGCCTTCCAGCGCCGAAACTACCAGATGCCACGTCAGCGCCCGGTTGACCATGCCGATGCGGTTGGCCAGATCGAGCGCGCTATGCAATTTCGCCAGCTCGCCATACGGGGACCACGCGCGCAAATAGTGGTCGCGCAGCGCCAAAATGGCTGGGTCAGCGGCATCCAAATCCAGCGTGTAGCCAATACTGCGCAACGTCACCACCAGCGTGAAGAAGGGATGCGCCACGCAGCTTTCACCCCAATCGGCAAGGTGTAGCGATTGATGGATGTGCCTTCCCGCTGCACAAAAATATTGCCGTCGTGAAAATCATCGTGATGCAGCGTCTCGGGGATGCCATACGCCTTAATTAGCACTGGCACATTTCCGCATAGCAGCAGCAGGTTGCGCAGTGCTCATCATATTCCGTTGCCGAAAGGCCATCTTCGTGATCAATCAGCAGTGCATCCGTATCATCCAGCAGTTGCGCGAATAACGTTGGCAACTGCGCCAGCCGCCGATCAATTGCCCCCAATTCCAACAATTCAGCAGCCCGCGATGCCACGTCAAGTTGGAGCTGCGCATAGTTATGCAGCACCATATGCCAATGCGCTGAATCGCGATCCTGCTTGATAATGCTGCGCAGCGACGCGCCGCTATCGGCCATAAGCAGCCAGCCTCGCTTCGTGTCAACGGCGGCCACATCCGGTACACAATCAGGATGCCATTGGGCCAACGCGCTCGTCAAGGCCGGTTCATGGTGCAACGTGGGCGCCGTGGCCTTGAAATAAAAAAGACCCGCTGTCGTCGGTACAGTTAACACGGTCGACCAGGGGCGAATGTGCGGCTGTTCAATGGGGCCATTGAGCACAGCGCCCATATCCGCCAGCACCGCGCGTATCAATCTTCAACCTCGGCGCGCCGGCCGGTTTCCGTCCAAGGCAGCGATGATTTTGACATAAGTGATTTCCACAGGAGCCTCTCCTCCCCCTGGCCCCTCCTCCCACAAGTGGGAGGAGGGAAAGGCACGCAAAGTGCGTCAAGGGGGAGGAGAGGCTACCTATTTCACAAAAACACCCAGACCGGAAAACGCTCTTTATCTCGGTTTGCGCAGGGCGGGCGTCGTTTACACTTTGCCCCCCAGTCGGCTCATCCACAAATTCAAAATGCAGATTGAAGTCGATCTCATCGCTGCCGCGGGTGCGGATGCTTTTGTGCAACTGCACCGGCAGTTCGCTCACCGGCTCGGTAGCGTGCAGCACAGTCCCATCCCACACCAGGCTGAACGTTTCATCACTCTTGGGTCCGGTGAGTTTGGGAACGTTCGGCAGCGCCCACCAGTTCCAGGCGGCGGGCCACTGCGGCGCCACGATCGAGCCGCCTTGTCTCACTATCCCGCAAGCCTGCCAGACGGTCAGCCCGGCCAATTCAATGCCATCCAGCGGGCTTGCAAGGCCCAGATGCCGTTGTTGCCGGCCTGCCAGCTGGTGGTCTTTGTCAATCAAGAATGGATGAGGTTTTAGCGGGCGGCGCACTCTCATCCCCAACCATTGCGGCCCAGGCTGCGGCATTGGTTGTATCACCATGCCATTGGGCCGAACCCACGCTGCACGCCAATGCAGAATGCCGCGCGTGCGCTAAAGCATCCGCATCAACTGGCCCCACGCCGTCCGTTGCCAACTCAGCGCCACGGGCTTGGCTCATCTGCGCCAATACGGTGGCGCACAACCCACTGCCGGATAATGTTCGGCTAACGGCGCGGCGTCAAAATGGTGCTGCATGTGGTCGTGCAGCGCCGTAAGATAGGCGGCATTGGTATAAACAAGGCGTCCGCCGGGATCATTGATGGGGTCTTTGGGGTGTACCAAAGCATGTAATGCGGGCAGCCGCCACATGGTGCGTTCGGCCAGCCGCCGCAAATGGGCGAGCAAATTGCGGCTTTGCACAGGGTCGAACAGGTCAAAGCAGTTGACCAGCGCCCGCGTCTCCAACACTTCGCCGCGGTCGAGCAAAGCCGGTGCGCAGCCGTTACCGCGATAGAGAGCGTTGATGCGGCCCGTCTGAATGGCGTGGTTGAGCAGCGCGTCGAGCATCCACAAGCGGCCCGTTTTGAGCGTTTCCGCCCAGGCCGTGTTGCTCTTTTCCAGCGCATATCACCGTCGCGAATCGAGAGAAACCCGTTCCAAGCCATCTGCTCGCCCACATCGCTCACGTGAGCAGCAGCGGCACTTCTCTCCACCACTGACCAGCACATAATAGGCCAGATGCGCCCGCTGGTCGTCAATTTCGACACTAGAGGGCGTGACTGCCCGGATTGCCCAGCTTGCGCGATGCTTTCGGCGTTTTGTTGCTGGTAGATACCCTGGGCGGCCCGCGGATTGCGCTGCGCCACCAACAGCCATCCACCATGCGCTGGTCAGCGGCTCGCTAATCCACCTCCACATCGATACGCAGCAGCCGGTCGCCCTCGGCCTGGCATTCAAAGATCCAGAGCGCGCTGCGATCATATGTGCCATCCGCCAGGCCAGCTGCTTGCTCACAATAATGCCCTCGGAGCCAATGATCTTTCCTCTTGCCGGCGGGGAAGAGCGTCACCAGCGGCACAAATTCGTCGCGGAGCGCTGATCCAAGCGCGGATGCTGCGGGCGTAAGGCTCATTGGCCCACGGCCAAAAAAGATCGTGTAGATTGGCATACACATCGGCGTCAAAGACCAGATCTGATTGGCCAGCCGAAAACGCACCGCTTCGCTCAAATCCGCATCGTGTTCAATTGTCTGCGGCTGATCCAGCGCCGGGCCGGACAAGCTGGGGGTAGGTTTGGCATGGTGTTTTGTTTTCGAACAGTTTTCGTTTCCGAGAAAGGGGAAGGGATGAAGGGGAGAAAGGAGGGGGCAGGGGGAGGCGGGGCTCCCTTCCCCCTGCCCCTTTACCCTTCTGGCCCGCCATCAGCAAGCCCAGACCCTCGCGCGTGGCCACAGCTGCGGGGGACGATGTCGATGATTTCGCCGCGATACATGACGGCAATGCGGTCGGCGAGCGCCATGATTTCGTCGAGTTCCGAGCTGACCACCAGCACAGCCACGCCTTCATCCGCGCTTGCTCACAATTTGGTTGTGGATAAACTCGATGGAACCCACGTCGATGCGTGGGCTGGGCCACTACCAGCAATTTGAGCGGACGGCTAAATTAAAACGCCACCACCATCTTTTGCTGATTGCCGCCTGAAAGGCTGCCGGCCAATGTTTCGACCGACGGCGTACGTACGTCAAATTGCTCGACGAGCTGGGCGGCATATTGGTGAATAGCCGCCTCATTGATGACGCCGGTATGGGCAAAAGGCTCTGCATAATAGCGATTGAGCACCATATTGTGGGCCACATCAGCTGGCCACCATGCCGTAAGCGTGACGATCTTCGGGAACGTGGCTCATCTGGCCGGCATCGGTAATTTCCGCGGGCTGGCGTTGGTCAAGTCTTGGCCGTTGATGCGAGCCGCCGGCTACCGTCGGCGTGGCGCAGCCCGGTCAGCACTTCGACCAGTTCGGTCTGCCCATTGCCCTGCACCGGCCACGCCCACAATCTCGCCGGCATGCACGTCCAGCGAGACGCCGCGCAGCGCCGGTTGCCCCAAGTCATCGCGCCGTCACGCCTTCAATTTCCAAAATCGCGGCGCCGGGGTGGGCCGCGGTTTTGTCCACGGTCAGAATCACCTCGCGGCCCACCATCATGGCGGCCAGATCGGCTTCGGTGGATTCGTGGGGCGTAGTCTGGCCGACCATTTGCCATCGCGCAGCACAGCAATGCGGTCAGCCACGCGCAGCGCACTCTTTCAATTTGTGGGTAATAAAAATAATCGGGCCCTGCGACGAGCAGGTTCATGACCTCAAAGAGGCCGTCGATCTCCTGCGGCGTCCAGCACGGCAGTCGGTTCATCCAGAATCAGAATGTCCACGTTGCGATAGAGCGCCTTGACAATTTCCACACGCTGACGCCGCCCACCGGCAGGTCTTCGATGACGGCGTAGGGTCCACGGCCAGGTTGTAGCGCTCGGACAGTTCGGTGATGCGCCGGGCACCGCCCGCGTATCCAGCAACCCATTCTTGACTTTCGCTACCCAGCATAATGTTTTTCGGCCACGGTCATCACCGGCACAAGCTGAAAATGCTGATGCACCATGCCGATCCCCAGCGCAATGGCGTCAGCGCGGCGAATTCATGGAAACCGCTCGGCCCTTCACAAAAATCTCGCCCTCGCTGGGCTGATAGAGGCCGTAAATAATATTCATCAGCGTCGACTTGCCCGCCGCCATTCTCGCCCAGCAGCGCAAAATCTCGCCCGGATAGAGCGCCAGGCTCACATCCTCGTGGCGATCACACCGGGAAGCGTTTGGTGATGGATTTGGTTTGGAGGATGGGTTGATCTGTGTTGGCCAAAGAGTCTCCTCTATATTTACGAGGTACGATTTACGATTTACGAGGGTCACGGGGCTGAGGAAGTTGTCGGTTCGCTTGATTCTAACGGGGTTGAGTTTGTTGTTTTGTATCAATAAACCAATGGCCCCGACAGCAGATGCTACAACACAAACGAACAAACCTCGTAAATCGTAAATCCCAAATCGTAAATCTCAATGCGCTTCCGTCTCATAAACCTTGCCCTCGGCCTGGGCGGGCGGACGCGGCCCACAAAGCCGGCCACGGCCACGATGGTCACCACGTAGGGCAACATGCTCACAAACTGGCGCGGAATGGTGGTGACGCCGGCCAGCAGCAGCTCGTTTTGCAGCGCCTGCGTATAGCCAAAGAGCAGCGCCGCCGCCAACGCCAAAAGGATTCCAGTTGCCAAAGATCATGGCGGCCAGCGAAATAAAGCCGCGCCCGGCCGTCATGCCTTCCTGAAATTGGCCCACCGCCTCCAGCACCAAGAAACCACCGGCCAGCCCAGCCAACATGCCGCCCAATGTCGTATTGATGTAGCCTGCGGTTGACGTTGATACCACCGTATCCGCCGCGCTGGGATGTTCCCCCACGGCGCGTGCGCAAGCCCAGCGCGTGTAAAGATGGCCACGTGCGAAGCGGCCACCAGAATCAGCGCCAGATAAGTGATGGGCGCATTGTTAAAGAAACATCGCCAATCACCGGAATGTCGGCCAGCAGCGGAATGCGGATTGCGCCAAATTTGCCCTGGGCCACGGCATCGCGGTCAAACAAATAGGAGGTGATGCCGGTGGCCAGCACACAATGATCACCGTGCCGGAAATGATCTGGTCCATGCGATAGCGGATGGAAAAAAGGGCGTGCAAAAAGCCCATAAGCCCCTTAATCAACAACAGTAGCACCCCCACCATCAGGCTGGCCAGCAGCGGCCAATCATTGGTCAGCACCTTAAGAAAAGCGCGCCAAACGCCCCGGCCAACATCATGCCCTCAATGCCAATGTTTGATAAATACCCGACCGCTGCACAATATACCGCTAACGCCCAAAATCAGCGGCACGCTGGCTCGCAGCAGCATAAGTTAGGCGCTAATGCCAAAACACCGCATGCGTCTGCTGGCGCAGCGCCGTCGTGTTGACCAAAATCGCCATTACCACCAGCAGCGCAATCACCCCAATGGAAATCAGTTGCGTTCGCTTCCAAATCCAGTGATTCACCCGTTCACCCTTTCTCCCTCTCACCCCTTCATCCAGTGAGCACGTAGGTCACACGTATTTGTGTGACAAGCTCGGTCAGCCACAGACGCCGTATACCCAACCAACCGTGTCACTCTGCAAGAGCATAATCGTAGGTGCGACATCCTTGTTGCACAAGCTTGTCCATAAAGACAAGTCGTATCTCGGACAAACGACGTGCGGCAGGGATGCCGCACCACCTGCTAGTTCCACCCCACCCCGTGGTCAACGTGGCCTGGCTTTCCGCTTCGGACAGCCAGCGGAAGCGGAACAACGAGCGGATGATCATGGGCGGCCACAAAGGCCAACACCAGCGCCTGGATCACCTGGATAATGTCGGCGGCCGCGCCAGGTGCGACTGCATGCGGCCCGGCCCCGCCATCCAGCGCCGAACGCAAAGCCACCAGCACCACGCCTGGCGGATGCGTCACCCCAACAGCGCCACATCCAATGCCGTCAAAACCAACCGCGCCGCTAAATTCGGGCGCAAATTTGTGATTAAGCCCCAGCGTCTGATAGCGCCGGCCAGTCCGGCCAAGCCTGCAACGATGGCCATAGCCAGAATATTCGTGGTGCGGTTGTGCAATGCCCGCATAGCGCGCAGCTTTGATATTCTGGCCCACTGTGCGCAATTCAAAACCAAAGATCGATTTGTAGATCAGCCACCAAAAGAGCACCGCCACCAGCAGCGCCAATATGACGCCGCCATGCGATAGGGCGGCCCGAAAATCCACGGGATCTGCGCCGAGGCTAGCACATCAGGCGTCGGAAATGGGACCAGCGGTGGGGTCCCACAACGGGCCGGGGTTTGGCCTTAGTGCCGCCGGCGTAAACGGTCCACCCGGCAAAGAGCGACGCCACATAGTTGAGCATAATGGTCACGATGACTTCGTGGGCGCCGGTGTACACTTTGAGCAGACCGGGGATGGCGCCCCAAAACATGCCGCCCGCCACGCCGGCGCCAATGGCCAGCGGCAGGTGGATCAACATGGGCGTTCCCTCCATGCTAATGCCCACGGCCACCGAACAGACCGTGCCAAAGATAAACTGGCCCGAAGGCGCCCAATGTTCCGGCAGGCCGCACAGGCGCGTAGGCCACCGACGGCCCGGTCAGGATCGGCAGCGTCATCTTGCGGATGAGTGGTGGCCCAGGCCCGGCCATCACCAAAGGCGCCGGCAAAAAAGCCCTTGGTATCGCTAAGTGGTTGTCACCAAAAATGGTATGACAATGGCGCCGGTCAACAAAGCCGCCAGCAGCGCCAGCGCCGGAATGAGGAGTGAACGGAAGATGCGCATCATATATTAAGTCTGTTCGCTTTGTGCCAATTGACGGGGGTATGAATGTCTATTGGTAACTACTCCAGCCGTCCCCTTCGACACGCTCAGGGAACGGCTGAGTAGTTACGTCTATGGAAGGGATTATAGACGAACTTGGACAGACTGTCATTTTCCGGGGGTGGCAAAGTGGTGGGTGGCGAGTAGGGTGTTACCCGCCACCGCCACTCGCCACCCGCTTGACCAAACGCTCTAAAGCGCGCAGAATCTTACTTTCACGATTACCGATTCGGGCTGGAAGTTTGACTGGCCGCTGGACGGTCTTGTGAATGAGTCCAGCTTGTCCAGCCCATGTTTTTGCCGGGCAGCTCTGATGGGATCTTGTGGCGTAGTCGACGCCATAGGCATGATTGATCAGCCACACCTGCCATTCATCGTCGCCCGTCAGGACCCAGCCAATGCCATAGAGGAATTCCACGGCCCGCAACAGCGCCGATCCTCCCACTCCCAGGCCGGATAGCCCGCCCGCTGCAAAAGTTCGGCCTGCACCAACGCCCTGCAACGCTTCCCACGGATAGCCGGTCCGGGGCGGGCGGCCACTGGAAGGCGCCGCCGCGCCATCTCTTCGGGCAGAGCGCCGTCGATGCTGTGGCCGTCTTTCATTGATCCCAGCGGATTGACGCCCACCGGATTGGCGAGTCCGCTTGCCAGGAAGAGGTCGCCATACGAAAATCCGCTATACGCTGGATTGCCCAGCCAGCCGTGGAAGACCGTATGCCGCGCTCTAACTCGGCACTGTCACCCAGATAGAGGGCCACCGCCACCACGGTAACGCCGGCGTGGGTTTAATTATTGGGGCGCTTCATGGGTGCTTTGCAAGGAGTAAGGCCATCCAGCGATTTGGTGAGCAGAGCGCGCGCAACTTGATGCGAAATTGGGTGTCCAGATCGGCATCGGCGCTGCTTTGAATCAATGAGGTCAGCCGCAATCACATGCGCGACTGGCGCTCGCGGCCCAGGGCCAGCGTGCTTCCGCCCGCTTCCGTGTTGTAATAGGTCATGATGCGCAGCGCATCCGCAACCTCGAAGCGCGATAGCTCACCTGCCCAGTGCGGGCATACACCAGCGCCTTGGCCCATACCCGCATTGGCGTCGCAGTCCTGGTCACTCCAGGTCGGGCATGGCGGTGGGCTGATCGGCCGTAGCCTTCAGATAGTCCCAGGCGGGACCGGCGGTGGGCTTGGCGCGGCCGATTCAGCGGCGTCCTGATCGAGATGCCCAAAGTGGGTTGCGGCAACGACTCGACACTGGCACTCAACAAGCCGGCGTCTCCCAAATCCGCTTCCACAGCGCAGGGCTGGGTGGCGACGAAGGGCAGATAAATGGCATCCGTGGCGCAGGTCGCCGTCGCCTGACTATGCAACATCATGCTCAAAAATAGAATGAGGATATTGAGCATGTTTAGATTCTCTGGCGACGTATCTGTTTCAAGGTACGGCTACTCCTCTACTGTCACTTCTCAATTATGCATAGATGCAACGCGATCAGGGCTTGCCGCGCACCTCCGGCAGGGTGCCGCGATCAGGTTTTGCGCGGCAATCGCAGGTCAATTCGAGCAGCAGGTCGAGCACGGTGTCGCCGGTCTCGTCGTCCAGGTTGCCGGTGGGTTCGTCGGCCAAAATGAGCAGCGGGTCATGGATTAGGGCGAGGCAATGGCTACGCGCGCTGCTGCTCGCCTACGCCGCTGAGCCGGTCGGGATAGGCGTCCAGCCGGTCGGCCAGCCCCGCGTTCGAGCAAGGTGAGCGCGCGCGGGCGGCTATCGCGCCCGCGGTGGCCAGCTCCAGCGGCAACGTGACATTTTCCAGCACGGTCAGGTAGGGATCAGGTTGAAAAATTGGAAGACAATGCCAAATATGGCGGCGGCGGAAGAGGGTGCGCTGCTGTTCGCTCAGCGCCGCGAGATGACGTTTTGGCCGTTGTGACAGATGGTCACCTGGCCACTGCTGAGCATCGATGCCGGAGATCAAGTTGAGCAGCGTGCTCTTGCCGCTGCCCGATTTGCCCAGCAGACAGACAAATTCGCCTTCGTGAAATGTGCCATTGATGGCGTCGAGGATGGCACGGGTTTGGCCCCCTCGGTATACGATTTGCTCAGATTGTCAATGCGGATAAGATGGGAGCGCTGATCGTCATTGGCCGCGCGCCTTGGTGACATTGAGAATGTTTCCTTCCATGTAGGGCAAGTTTTTTGCTTGCCGGGGCAACGGAATGTTTGCCCTACAAAACATAAGAAGCTCCGCCATAAATGGCAACAGTATAGGCAATACAAGCGCTGAATTCTGTCGGCTGTATGCCAATATCAAGAATGAGTTTTACCTATCTCCGACACCATGCGTCGGGCGCATCCAGCGGCCATGGTGCGCGGCGCTGGGCAAGCTGGGTCGTTGCTCCGGCGTACCCAGGCCAGATGAGGCGCGTCATGGGCGTGAAGGTAAATTCACGGTCCAAATGTAGAAAAGAGGCAGCCATCGCTGCGGCACCGGCCAGCACGTTGACGCCGGTTTCGCTGCGCGCACGTGGCTTTCAGCCGGGGTTTGACCATCAGTTGTGCGTTTTCGCCCACAACAATCTCCTCAATACGCAGCTCCAGATCGCCGCGGCGCGCAGCCACTTCCAAAAATTCGACAGTAACGTTGGGTGCGGGTCAACTGGGTAGCCTGCGGTTGCCGGCAATGTGATGAGGTTGATGACCTGGTTGGCGCCGGCAATAATCAGCTTGTGTTCGGCGCTTTGGAATGTTGCTGCGCGCAATAATGAAGAGTTGGGGTTGAGCGTGCGTAGTCAGGGTGACCATGACGTTGTCGGCGTCTTCGGCCAGGCAGGCGCACAGCCCTTTGGCATGGTGAATGCCCGCTTCTTCCAAAATATTGTCATCAGAGGCGTCGCCCACAATGTGGTTGATCAGATCGGCCCCAGTTACCACCTGCGTTGTCTGAAGTTCAATTACCACAACTTCCAGCCTTCGGCGCCGCAGCCCGGCGGACACCTGTCGACCACGCGGCCATAACCGCAAATGATGTAGTAGTCGCGTAGCTTGCTTATTTCTCGAATCATGCGTTGTCTCCGCAAAATGCCGCGCAATTCGCCGGCCACAATGTAGTCCATGGCGCTAAAGGTGTAGGCCACCGTGCCCACGCCCAGCACGATCAGCACCATGCTAAAAAGACGACCACCGCTGCGGGTCAGCGGCTCCACCTCGCCATAGCCCACGGTGCTGAGCGTAATGACCGTCATAAAGAGCGCATCAGCCCAGTGCCACCCTTCAATGAGCATATAGCCGGCTGTGCCTCCTAACACCAAAACGGTCGCTACCGAAAATGCCGCCCACAGTCTACGATTGAGTCGAAGTGGCATCATTGTGTCCAATAACAATGAAAACTGGGGATAAGTACGGGGAAAAGTGCGGTCGTCAGAATCGTAAAAAGCATAAGTTCTGGACTGTTATGGATATACCTTCGTCAGCACCGGCGTAATCTGGCCGGTGGGGCGGAAACCAAAGCTTTGGTAAAGCGCTTTGGATGTGGTTGGTCGTTTGTGTGTTTTGAGCACAACCGCCAAGCGCGGCAGCGCTGGGCATATTGGAGGGCGTCGGTCAGCGAGTGGCGCCCCAGGCCATAGCCCTGTACGTCCGGATGAACGGCCAGAAGCGCAAGCTGAAAGGCTTCCCCGTGTTGTTGAGCACCAATGCGGAATAGCCGAGCAACTTCCAGAGCGGACGCAGCCCATCACACGCGCGGCGCACGGCGTCTTTGCGCACGGCGATTTGCGCGCCCGTTGAGCGCCATTTCCTGCAGAGTGCGCTGCCCCCAGATGCCACAATGGGTCGAATGTTTCAATATCGAGCTGGGCAAGGTGGGCTCGTCCGGTCAGCAGAAGCGGTCGCAAGGCAATTTCCGCTTCATCAAAAGGCGCTGCGGCTGGCTCGCACTGCACCTCGGGACGGCGATTCAGATAGTCCAAGCGCAGATATTCGGCGCGTTCGGCCACGGCAAAACCTGCCATTTCCAGCGAGTTTACCAGCCGGGATTGGGTGGCGTAATAGATGAGCTGCGTAGGCCTGTCCGTAGCGGTTGCGGGAAAAGCGGCGTTGAGCAGGCCGGGACACATCAAGCGGGCGGGCTGCATAACGCCCCAACACCACACTGCGCAAATAGGCCCGGCTGAGCATCGGCGCCGGCAAAGTCTCCGGGCGTGGCTCTTCTTCGATGCACAGAAAACCCCACACCGACCCATCGTCAACCCCAGAACGGCTTAATCCCGCGGAGAAAATAGGCCAGATCTTTCCTGCCCGAAATTCGTGTACACATGACGCCCCTGCTGGATCAGCCGGTGGATCAGCGATATATCTTTGGGAAGCGCCCGTACGATTGACATGGGGGTTAGCAATATCTGTACGTGGAAGGACATGTATTGCGTATTGCGTGTTGCGTGAACCGAGTAAAGATACTTGTCTCGATTCAAGTTACTCAACCGGTACACGCAACACGTAACACGCAGCACATCTTTGAATACTTTGCGATTGCCGTAAACCTGTTCGTAATAATCCTGAAATTCGCCGCTGCGGATAGCTGCCACCACTGTGGGTTGTCCACATACCAGCGCACGGTGGCGCAGATGGCTTCGGCGCAAGTGTAGTCGGTTTAGCCCAGCGCCATGATCTTGCGCACGTCCAGACAGTAGCGGCGGTCGTGACCCAGCCGGTCCTCCACGTGCCGGATCAGGCTCTGGGGTTTGCCCAACTCGTCCAGCAGAATCTGCACCATTTCCAGATTGGTCATCTCCGTGCCGGTGCCGATGTTGTAGGCTTCGCCAATTTCGCCCTTATGCAGCACCAAGTCCACCGCCGCGCGGTGATCGCCCACGTACTGATAATCGCGGCGCTGCTGGCCGCGTCGCCATAGACCGGCAGCGGCAGACCATTGAGGCATTGGTCACAAAGAGCGGCACTACTTTTTCGGGAATATTGATAGGGGCCAATCGTTGTTGGCCGCGCGAATGGTGGTGGGCAGGCCATACGTAATGTGATAGGCGTTGACCAAGTGATCGCCGCTGGCTTTGCTGGCGGCGTAAGGGCTGCGCGAGGCCGGGTAATGTCGGTTTCAGGCTGCGGTGGTCGCCCTCCATTGTGGCCGTAGACCTCGTCGGTGCTGATTTGGTGATAGCGCAGGTTGCCGACTTGCGCGCCGCTTCCAGCAATACATGAGCGCCGTACATCGGTCTGGATAAAGGCATCGGGGTTCATAGTGCTGCGATCCACGTGGGTTTCGGCAGCGAGAGTGACAATGACGTCTACAGCGTGTTCATCGATGAAACGCGCTCCACGGCGGCCGCGCTGCAAATATCACCCGTTACAAAAGTAAGCGATCGGCGACGTCAGCCACATCGGCCGGGTTTCGCCGTCCGGCGTAGGTCAGCTTGTCGTACACCACAATGTGATAGTCTGGATAGGTGTGCAACATATGGCGCACAAAGTTGCAGCCGATAAAGCCGGCGCCGCCGGTCACCATAATATTTTTCATGCAAGGCATCCTCGAATTTAACCAATTGTGTGCAGCCAAGCTTGCTCGACGGCCTCAATTGGCTGTCCATATATTTATCTCAATCATGTGATCTGAATCATCACTGTCTGGCGCCTATTTTAGCGCCGATTGTATCTAAATGAAAATAATCTCAAGGTGGCAACCGGCGGCTCCCGCCCCATCCGCCATCACCAACTCCCCCGACCACAAAAGCCGCCATCCACCACTGATGACAAACGCCCGGTCATGTAATTTGACGCCGGCGATGCCATGAGCAGCGCCGCGCCCATCAGGTCATCCACTTCGCCGGGGGGCGGTCGGCGAAGATACGCTACATGGGCGAGGCGCTCTTATACTCATCCTGCCATAGCCCGGCCTCAGTCAGCGGCGTGCGGATAAAGCCGGGCACCAGGTTGGTGATCTGAATGTTATCCTTGGCCCACTCGACCGCCATGACCTTGGTCACCTGAGCCAGCACCCGCTTTTGCTCATGCCGTAAACGAGACTTTGCCCCAGCCCCCACGTCGAAGTCATGGAAGCCAGGTTGATGATCTTGCCGCCGCCCTGCTCTTTCATGTAGGGATGCACCGCCTGGCTCAACATAAAAGCGCTGCGCAGATTTACATCCATAATGGTCTCATAATCATCGTCCGTCACCTCCACAATGGGTTTGCGCCGGTTCATGCCGGCGTTATTGACGAATATCGATGCGCCCCAACTGGCTATGCGCCTGCGCAGCCAATGCCGGGCGCTGGCCGCATCGCGCAGATCGGCGGGCAGCGCCACCACGCGCGCCCGCCTTCAGCGGTGATGGCGGCGCACGTTTCGGCAATGCGCGCCGCATCGCGCCCGTGGACGCCAAATAAGCGCGCCCGCCTGGGCAAAGCCACGGCGATCCCCGCCCAATGCCGCTGGAGGCGCCTGTGATCAACGCTGTTTTGCCCTGTAATGAAAAAAGTCGCTCTAACAATGAATTGCTCATTGGTGTCCTTTCCAGTGCAAATCAGTAGATTTCGAGGAGGAAGGATTATGATCAACAGATTACACAGTGCGCGGATTAAAATCTTTCAAATCTGTGTAATCTGTTAATCAAACCTTCTTCTATTTGAAGTTTGAGTGCTCGCTGACCGGGGCCAACTTGCTGGTCCAATGCTGGTTGACCAGCAGCGCACCGCCAGCACAATGTACGCCACAATGATGGCGCCGCCCATAAAGCCAAAGGTGGCAGCCCCAGGCTTTCAAAGAGAGAAAGCCGCCAAATAAGCCGCGCCGGTGGCCGAAGAGAGCCCCGCTTCGGAGACGCCGGCAAATTGGCCCTGTGCCGTGGCGCCCAATCCCGGCGGCGCAATGCGGTCGGCATAGGCCACACCCGCCACCCACATGGCCGAAAAGGTGAGACCGTGCAGCAACTGCACGGGCAGCACCAGCACAGGTTGGCTAATAACAGCATAGGCAAACAGCCGCACGATCCTGCCGCCAAACGCCAGCACCAGCAGCCAGCGCACGCCCAACCCGCAGCAGCCGATCCGACGTGGCGAAAACTGCCAGCTCACTCACCGTCGCCACCGTGAGCGCCACGCCCATGAGCGTTTTGGAGGCGCCCAACGTCTGCATATAGAGAAAGAGGTAGCTATTGACGACGCCCGAGCCAACCCCAGCAATAAATATGGCGGTCAGGAAGATGAGCCAGGCCCGGTTGCGCACAAAGCTGCCCAGTCCGCGCCAGAACGGCGTCCCCATTTGCGCCGACGCCAGCGGCAAGCCGCGCACGGCCAGCAGCCCGGCGCCTAAAATTATCGCATACGCATAAAAGGTCCAGCTCAACCCAAAGCGCTCCACTAGAACCCCCGAAGCGGGCGCCATAACGCCCCACCCTACGGCGCCCCACAGCCGTAACTTGCCATAAAGATGTTTGCGCCCTTGCAGCAAATTGAGCGCCGCGTTATCTGCCAGCGGCATAATGGGCGCCATGAAAATTGCCCACAGCGCCACGGCGCCCACGAGCGCCCCAAAGCCATTGAGCAAAGAGACCAGCAGCGCCATGCCAATGGCCCCCACAATGGCTGCCGCTTGCAATCGATTGTGCTGGTTAAAGGCGTCGGCCAGCCCATTCCACAGCGCCGCCGCAAAAAGATTGATCAGCGGCGGCAGCGCGGCCAGCACGGCAATCTGCCGCCCGGATAGCCCAATTTGCTCATAATAGAGCACCAAAAACGGCATCAGCGCCGCCGCCGCGCCAAAATAGCAAAAATAGAAGGCTTTGATTCGATTCATTGAATGGTCGCTGGTTGATGGTGGTTGGTTGATAGTGCTAATCGCAGACAGCTGATACTTGATAGCTTGATTCCAAACAAACTGACATTATACTTGGGCTTATGTTGAATCGAAAAGATATGATATAATCAGGATGATACAGACGCGGGTGCGCCCGCGTTTATTTTTGTGTGAGGGATGATTTTTGCGTGTTGCGTATTGCGTGTACCGGTTGAGAAAATTTGTGTTTAGCGTGTAGCTCCATTTGACCAATTATCTCCAAGATTCAGTACACGCAACACGCTGCCCGTTTCGACAAACAAGCCAACCTTTCCGATCCTATACGGAGAAACATTCCCGTGTTACGAAGAATTTTCGGCAGAGAAGAAACCCATACGCAGGACGACGACAAAATTGAGCAGAGCCTGCAAAAGACGCGCTCCGGCTTTATGGGGCGCATTGGCTCCATCTTCCAGGCCAACGAGATTACCGAAGAGCTGTGGGATGAGTTAGAAGAGACGCTGATCTTGGGCGATGTGGGCATGGCCGTGACCAGCGACCTGGTGGAAAAGACGCGGCGGCGCGTTGAGGCCGAGGGCGTCAAATCCACCGACGACGCCTATTTGGTGCTCAAGCAGGAGATGGTCAAGCTGCTGCAAACCGAGGAGCCCCTGCACATTGACGAGAAGCGTATCCTCACCGTGGTGCTGGTGGTGGGCGTCAACGGTTCGGGCAAGACCACATCGATTGGCAAGATGGCCAAATGGTATAAAGAACGCGGGCGCAAAGTGGTGCTGGGCGCGGCGGACACTTTCCGCGCTGCCGCCATTGACCAGCTCAAAGTGTGGGGCGAACGCGCCGGCGTGGAAGTCATTGCCCACGAGCCGGGCGCCGACCCCGGCGCGGTGATCTTCGACGCCATTCGCGCCAGCCAGGAGAGCCGCCAGGCCGATCTGCTGATTGTGGACACGGCCGGCCGCCTGCAAACCAAGTTCAACCTGATGAAAGAGCTGGAAAAGATCAAGCGCGTGGCGGGCAAACAGGTTCACCGGGCGCCCCACGAGGTGCTGCTGGTGCTGGATGGCTCCACCGGCCAAAACGCCATTTCGCAAGCCAAAAGTTTTAAAGAAGCCGCCGGCGTCACCGGCATTGTGATCACCAAGCTGGACGGCACGGCCAAAGGCGGCGCCGTCCTCGCCATCAACCGCGAACTGGGCGTCCCCGTCCGCTTTGTGGCCACGGGGGAGAAAATCGACGACTTTGCGCTCTTTGACCCCGTGAGTTTTGTTGAAGGACTATTAGGAGAATAAAAACATGAACGAATTAAATTCACAACTCACCGACCTTCTCGACCGCATCGACACGATCCGGAGGCGTCTTTGACTTCCCAACTAAAGAGGAACGGATTGCGGAATTAGACAAAGAGTCGGTGTCGCCCGGTTTTTGGGATGACCAGCAGGGCGCGCAAAAGAAGATGCAGGAGTTGAGCAGCCTGCGCGAATCAGTCGAACTGTGGAACGGCCTCTATCAGCGGGCGGCGGACGCCGTGGAAATGCTGGAATTGGCCGAGGACGACCCCGACATGCTCACCGAATTAGAGCAGGAAGCCGAGGCGATCACCACGGAATTTGACCAGCGCGAATTTGCGCTGGCTCTCAGCGGTGAGCACGATCGCGGCGCCGCCATCTTTAGCATTCACGCCGGTGCGGGCGGCACCGAGGCGCAGGATTGGACGCAGATGCTGCTGCGCATGTATCTGCGTTGGGCCGAGCAGCACAAGTACAAAACCGTCATCACCGATATGACCGAAGGCGAAGAGGCGGGCGTCAAAAGCGTTACCGTGGAGGTGGATGGCGAGTACGCCTATGGCTATTTAAAGGCCGAAAAAGGTACCCACCGGCTGGTGCGCTTGAGCCCGTTCGATTCGGGCAACCGGCGCCACACCAGCTTTGCCAAAGTGGAAGTCATGCCGGTGCTGGATGAGGACATCGAGGTCGAAATCGACCCCAAGGATATCCAGATCGAGGTCTATCTCAGCGGTGGGGCCGGTGGTCAAAATGTGCAGAAAAACGCCACCGCCGTACGCATTCGCCACTTTCCCACCGGCATTATTGTCACCTGTCAAAACGAACGCAGCCAGGTGCAAAACAAAGAGAGCGCCATGAAAGTGCTGCGCGGCAAACTCTATGAGATCGAGCAGGAGCGGCTGGCCGAAGAAAAGGCGCGCCTTAAAGGCCAAAATGTAGACGCCAACTTTGGCGCCCAGATCCGCAGCTACGTGCTGCATCCCTATCAAATGGTCAAAGACCTGCGCACCGATGAAGAGACCGGCAACACCGCCGCCGTCCTCGATGGCGACATCGATATGTTCATCGAAGCCTGGCTCAAAACGCAGGTGGGTGAACTGGATTAATCTCATGCCCCATCAGGTCATCGGTTGGGAATCGACCGACCCCGTCCCCAACCACATATTTAACAGCTACCTCTCCGCACGCCATGGCCAGCTCTACTACGACGACCTCAACTTGGCCCACTTAGTGACCGCCACCGATCATGCTCCAGCGCCCTATCCCAGCCCGCTGGAGCTGATCTATCTGCCCATGAACCGGCGCAAAATTCACGATATGAACGCCCTCTTCGCCCGCGCCAGGGCGGATGTGGGCTACGGCGGGCGCTTTCTGTACGCCTACGCATCCAAAGCCAATACGGCGGAAGAGGTGGTGCGCACCACGCTGGAGGCGGGCGCACATCATGAAATGTCTTCGGTGGTGGATGTGGAAATTGTGCAGATCATGCGGCGGGCCGGGTTGTTGCGTCCTGAATGCATGGTCTTTGCCAACGGCTTCAAACCCGCCGGTTCGCCCTATGCCGACAGCCTGCTCCAGCTCAAGCGCACGCACGACAACTTGATCCCCATCATCGAAAGCCTCGATGAGCTGCCCCCCTTGCTCCATTCCGATCAGCAGTTTGACGTGGGGCTGCGCCAAAAAAGCTATGGCTTCCACCAGAATATAGCCGCCATGGATGCCTCCAATACGCGCTTCGGCATGGACACGGTACAGCTTTGGCAGGCGGCGGCCCAAATTGCCGCCGCCCCCAATCTGCAACTCACGGTTTACCACGCCATGATCGGCTCGCAAATCGCCGACGTGGATCGCTTTATTGCCGGGCTGGAACCGGCCATCGAGCAGTACGCCCAATTGCGCCAACAATATCCGTCGTTATCCATCTTCAACTTTGGCGGCGGCATGCCTGTGGCCATGACGCTCGACTTTGCCTTTGATTACGACGCCTTTGCCCGCCGCTTGTTGCAGACATTCCAACGCGTCTGTGGTCGGCACAACGTCCCCGCGCCCGACGTTATGGGCGAATTTGGCCGCTACACCACCTCCGAGCACGGCGCCCATTTCTTCAAAATCATTACCGTCAAAGAGGCAGGCTACCAATACCCCTGGTACATCGTAGACGGCTCGATCATGACCTCATTCCCCGACAGCTGGGCGTTGAGCGAGCACTTTATTGTGCTGCCGCTCAACCACCTGGACAAGCCCTTTCGCCGCGTCCAGCTTGGCGGCGTCACCTGCGACAGCG
This sequence comes from Caldilineaceae bacterium, assembly GCA_041391125.1. Classification (GTDB taxonomy): domain Bacteria; phylum Chloroflexota; class Anaerolineae; order Caldilineales; family Caldilineaceae; genus JACKBC01. The sequence goes on along the minus strand of JAWKON010000018.1, from coordinate 72,905 downwards.
ACGATGTCTATCCGCCCAAACCGAGCCAGGCTCCACTTTATTTACCCGCAGAAACGGATGATCTCTTCGTCGGCTTTTTCAGCGTGGGCGCCTATCAGGAAATGCTGGGTGGCGTGCGCGGCTCCAAACATTGCGTCCTGCCCGAAGCGTCCGAACTCATTGTGGATCGCGATGCCGATGGCGCCTACAGTTTTCATCGCCTGCCCGGCCAAAGCACGCAGGATGTGCTGCGCAATCTGGGGTATGTTTAGTTCACCCCAACGCCGCCATCGGCTCCACATATTCCAACCCAAACGCCTGCGCCACCGCCGCATGAGTCAGCAGCCCGCGGTGTGTATTCAGCCCGTGGCGCAGCGGCTGGCTTTCGCGCACGGCGTCCAGGCCGTGGTTGGCTAGATCCAGCGCATAGGACATGGTTTGGTTAGCCAAGGCAAAAGTGCTGGTGCGCGGCACGGCGCCGGGCATGTTGGCCACACAATAGTGCAGCACGCCATCGATGACAAAGGTGGGGTCAGAATGGGTGGTGGGCCGGCTGGTCTCGACGCAGCCGCCCTGATCGACCGCCACATCGATGATGACCGAGCCGTCGCGCATGTGCGGCAGCATGTCGCGCGTGATCAGCCACGGCGCGCGGCCGCCGGGAATCAGGATGGCGCCGATGACCAGGTCGGCCTCGAAGACGGTCTCCTCGATGCTGTAGTCGTTGCTGGTGCGCGTCTGCAAGCGCCCGCCAAAAATATCGTCCAAATACTGGAGCCGGTCGTGGTTCAGGTCCAGCACGGTGACCTGCGCGCCCATGCCCACGGCCACTTTAGCCGCGTTGGCGCCCACCGTGCCGCCGCCCAAAATCACCACGTCCGCCGGGGCCACGCCCGGCACACCGCCCATCAGCACGCCGCGCCCGCCGCGATGGCTCTCCAAATATGTGGCGCCCACTTGGGTGGCCATGCGTCCGGCCACTTCGCTCATGGGCATAAGCAGCGGCAGCTTGCGGCCCGGCGTCTCCACCGTTTCGTAGGCAATACCGGTGACGCCGCTTGCCAGCATGGCGCGGGTCAAATTTTCATCGGCGGCCAGATGCAAATAGGTAAAGAGCAGCAACCCCTCGCGCAAATATGCGTATTCGGCCGCCAGCGGCTCTTTGACTTTGACCACCATTTCGGCGGACCAAGCATCGGCGGCATTGGACACAATTTCGGCCCCCGCTTCCCGATACTCCGCGTCGGAAATCGAGCTGCCCATCCCGGCCCCCGCTTCCACCAGCACGCGATGATGACGCCGCGTCAGCGAACTGACCGCACCCGGCGTCATCCCCACCCGATTTTCGCTATCTTTGATCTCTTTCGGCAGACCAATTATCATTCTGTACCCTCCCCATTGAGTGGCAAATCAATTTGAATTATTCTGGATCAACAGATTACACAGATTCGAAAGATTATGAAATCTATTGAATCTGTGTAATCTGTTGATCATCCCCGCAGTTTAACAGCAGCCCCAGGTTGGGGCAAGTGGTGAAGTTAACATTTGCCAATTGGTGCAATTGGGATGACAATGGCGGCATGGATATAAACAGTTTTACTCAGAATTTAGAGGCCGAACCGGCCAAAACAGCCATGGATAAAAGTGCGGTCAGAATAAAGCCAAGAGAAAGCCGCGTCAGGAGTGTGGGGATTCTGATTGGGATTTGGTGGCGCTTTCTGCTCTGTACACTTTCGAATTTGCGCCGCCGCATCTTCCGGCGGCGGCTGGCCGACTTTGCGCTCTTCGTGCTAGACGGCGAGCTGGTCGAGCGTATTCCAGAGACGCCGTGGTGGCGCGATCTCTTGCCCGGTAATCGGCAGCCGTTGAGCCTGGAATATCTGGACAACGCTAACCCGAATTGCCGCCGATCCCGATGTAAAAGGCGCCGTCTTTATGCTGCGGTCGCCGGCGCTGACGTTGGCGCAGGCCCAAAGTTTGGCGGCCATGTTCATGCGTTTTCGGCAAATGAACGCACGGCAACCCCAACAGCTTGTGGCTTTTATCGAGGAGACAAACGCGGCCGGCTATGTGGCGGCCTGCGCAGCGGATCGCATTTACATGACGCCGCTGAGCGAGTGGAACATTGTGGGGTTGCGCGTGGGCGGGCTCTATTTGAAGGATGCGCTCCAACGCATTGGCGTGGCCTTTGACGTGGTGCGCGTGGCGCCGTGGAAGACCGCCGGCGACATGTTTCATGATGCCGCCATGAGCGACGAAAGCCGCGCCCAGTTTAACTGGCTGCTGGACAGCCTGTTTGAGGACATTGTGACGGCCATAAGCCAGGGACGCAAGCTGAGCAAACAGGCCGTCGGCGATCTGATCGACCGGGCGCCGCTTAGCGCCGCGCAAGCATTGGCGGCCGATCTCATTGATGGGCTGGCCTATGAAGACGAGTTGCCGCTGTTGTTGGGGCGCGATGCGCAGCCCGCTACGCTCAAACCATATGACAAAGTGAAGCGGCTGCTCTGGCGCACGCTGCGCAAACCGGGCCGCGGCGCCATCGGCGTAATCAGCCTGGAGGGGGCGATTATGATGGGCAAGAGCCGCCATCTGCCCTTTCCGCTGCCGCTGCTGGGCGGTCAGCAGATGGGTCACGAGACCGTGCAGCAGCAGATTCGCGACGCTCGCCAAAACGATTGGCTGGACGCCGTGGTCCTCCACATCGATTCTCCCGGCGGCTCGGCGCTGGCCAGCGACCTGATGTGGCGCGAGATCGATCTGTTGGGCCAGGAGAAGCCGCTGATTGTCTACATGGGCAATGTGGCGGCCAGCGGCGGCTATTATATTGCCGCGCCGGGCGCCAAAATCGTGGCCCAAAGCGCCACCCTCACCGGCAGCATCGGCGTGATCAACATGAAACCAATCACCGAAAGCGCGCTGCAAAAGGTGAGCGTGCAGCGGGAATTTTTGCAGCGCGGCGCCAATGCTGACATTTTAGGCGAAGATAAACATTGGGATGCTGAACAGCTTTGCCAAATGAACGAGAGCGTGCAGCACATTTACCGCGAATTCAAAGAGAGGGTGGCGGCAGGGCGCCAGCTTGACTACGCCCAATTGGACCCCATCTGCAACGGGCGCGTCTGGACCGGCGCCCAGGCCCAAACGCACGGGCTGGTCGATGCACTGGGCGATATTCACACCGCCATTGGGCTAGCCTGTGCCGAAGCGGGGTTGAACCGTGATGAAGTGCGCGTGATCAACATGTCCACGCCCAAGGACAAGCTACCCGCCGAACCGCTGGCCGACGTGGCCGAAGCATTGGGCGTGCGCACTTTGGCCCAGGCCCAGAAGATGCTGCTGGATATTGCGCAGGGCAATTGGCGGGCGCTTTATGGACGGGAACGTTTTTGGTTGCTGGCTGATAATCTGCCGCAAATTGAGGGGTAGGCACAAAAACACCTTGAAATTCTAACATGTGGTGATAGAATTTCAAGGTGTTTTGCTATTTGCACTCGTTACCACCGGCGCTCCCGCGCCCATGGCTTCCAGCACCATGAGGCCGAAGCCTTCATACAAGCTGGGGAAAAAATAAGCCACGGCCTGCGCATAAATGGCCGGTTTATCGGCTTCATCCACCCAGCCACAGAAATGAACCTGTTCCCCCAGTCCCAATGCCGCCGCCATGCGCCGTGGGTCGGGGGCAAAGGCGCTATCTTGCGCGGGCAGTTTGCCGGCAATCACCATTTTGACCTGCGGGTCACCGCCTTGGGCTAGATAGCGGGCATAGGCGGCCAGCGTAGCCTGTACGTTTTTGCGCACGTCAAAGCCGCCCAGATAGAGGAAGTAGCGGGCGGGCAGTTCATATTTGGCGCGCACCTGTCGCACATAATCCTCGTTGCGCACCTGTTCATCCACCGCGCTCATGCCGTTATAAACCACGTGAACCTTTTCTCCCGGCACATTCAAATGCTGCACAATATCGCGCGCGCCGGCATGGCTGACGGTGAGAATGGCGTCGGCGCGGCGCGCCGTGTGGCTGACCAGCGCGGTGTAAAGCCGCTGTAAACGCCCGCCATGATACGCGGGCAGCAGCAGGTGGATCAAGTCGTGGATGGTCACCGCGGTGGGGCAGGGCTGCCAGAGCGGCGCCGCCCAATAGGGAATCCACAGCAGGTCGGCGCGGCTGCGGCGGGCGGCTAGCGGCATCTGCACCTGTTCCCACCAAAGCTTGGCCAGGTTGCGCGGCAGCTTGGCCAGCGGCGTGGGGATTATGTGGAGATTGGCCGCGTCAGAAGTCCGGCTTTTTCCAAAAGCCGGACTTCTCGCCTCATCCCTCACGCGTTGCGGAATATACACGTCAAATTGCGTCTGCGGCGCCTGCCTGGGCATCCACGCCAGCAGTTGATGCAGATATTGCCCACTGCCCGCGCCCAATTCATTCCAGAACCAGCCGTTGATTGCGATACGCATGGTTATTGGGGATTAAGGATTAAGGATTAGGGATTAGGCCACGTGCGCGGCCCGATCCCCTATCCCTAATCCCCAGCTCCCTATCCCCTCCTCATCCATTCGACTGTCTGGCGTAGGCCATCGGCAAGGGAAACTTGCGGCTGCCAGCCCAGTGTTTCACGCGCTTTGGTGGCGTCCAGATATGTTTGCAGCACTTCACCCAAGGGGCGTGGAATGTAATTCGGCGCTCTTTCATAACCGGCGGCATCGGCCAAGATTTCGAATACGGTATTGATGTTGGTGGGGACGCCGGTGCCGATGTTGAAAATGCCGCTGGCGTCACTTTCCAACCCCAACAGATTGGCGCGCGCCACATCTTTTACAAAGGTGAAATCGCGCTGCTGTTGGCCGTCGCCGGTAATTTTGACCGGCTCGCCGGCCAGCATGGCGCCGGCAAGGATGGCGACTACGCCGGCCTCGCCTTTGGCGTCCTGGCGCGGGCCGTAGACATTGGGGTAGCGCAAGATCACGTAGTCGAGCTCATAGTTTTGCTTGTAAAGGTCGATGTAAAATTCCATGGCCAGTTTGCTGGCGCCATAGTTATCTTTGGGCCGGGGCCAGGTTGTTTCGGTAAAGGGCAGCTTGCTCCCGTCCGGGCTGTGGCCTTCGCCATACACGGCGCCGCCGGTGCTGGCGAAGACAAATTTGCGGCAGCCGTGCTTGCGCGCCAGCTCCAGCAGGTGTAGCGTGCCGATCATGTTGACCTCGGCATATTTGACCGGATTGTGCATGCTGTCGCGCACGTTGGCCAGCGCGCCCTGATGACAGATGGCGTCGAACGGGTGCGACTGAAAGATGTGCGCCATGGTGTCGGCGTCGCGCAAATCGGCGTTGTAGAAGGTGGCCTTCGGTGGTACATTCTCCCTATGGCCGGTGTACAGATTGTCCAAAATCACCACTTGGTGTCCCGCCGCCAACAGCGCATCCGCTACATGGCTGCCAATAAATCCGGCGCCGCCGGTAACTAAAACTTTCATGCAAACTCCTGTATAATGGGGCGGGTTGCGGGTTGCGTGTCAGTACACGCAACCCGCCACGCGCAACCCGCAACTATTTTCTCCCATTATGACGACGAATGCACCTGTATGCAAATACATTCTAATTAGAGAACAATATGCGATTTGATAACGCGCCTTTTATTTGCCCCATCTGCAATGGCGCACTAACCCAGATTGAGCGGCGGCTGGCCTGTCCAAACGCACATTCGTTTGACATGGCGCGTGAAGGCTACGTGAACCTGCTGCATCAGTCCAAAAAGCCGCGCATTCAGGGCGATGCCAAAGAAATGTTGCAGGCGCGACGGGCTTTTTTGCAACGCAGCCATTATGCGCCCCTTGCGGCGGCGATTAACCGGGCGAGATTTTACGGCCCAGCATGAAAGCGTTGAACCATTTTGGATTGCCGATCTGGGCTGCGGCGAAGGCTATTATTTGGCACAGTTCATTCAGCAATGCGTTGCGCAGGATGTTGGTGAAGTGCGCTGCTGCGGCTTCGATTTGTCCAAAGATGCGGTGCGCATGGCGGCCAAATTAAACTCGACTGGCGCATTTGGCGTGGCGGATATTCATCGCCAAATCCCGCTCGCCGACCAATCCATGCATGTGCTGCTCAACATTTTCGCACCGCGCAATGCCGCCGAATTTGCCCGTGTGTTGAAGCCGGGCGGGCTGCTGTTGGTTGTGATTCCGACAGATGAGCACCTGCATGAATGGCGCACGGCTTTAGCCCAACAAGGGTTCAACATATTGGGCATTGAGTCTGCAAAGGAGCAGCGTCTACAGGAGCAATTTGCCGCCTATTTTGAACCGGAACGAATGGAAAATGTGTGCTATAATATCGAATTAGCGCAGAATGATTTGGAAAATCTGCTGCGGATGACGCCCAATTATTGGCACGTGGCAGAGGTGGAACTTCCGCAAACGCCGACATGCGCGCCCATATCCACCACCGTCAGCGTGCAGATTCTGGCGTGGCGGCGGTGAGAGGCAAAATGTGCGGCGTCACGCGACCGATCCGCCTGCAACGCACGGCGCAATCATTATTGGGCCGGTCAAAAATTTCGGGCGCCCTGCATCGCAGTCTGCGCTAGCCCAGTTCGCAACGCTTTTGCCTTGTTACAAACCATACGCGTAAGCGAGGCAATTTCACCCAACAAATCCACATGGCCAACGAACCAATCGTAAATCGTACATCTGAAACTAGTACTGAGCAGAGTCGAAGTACCGTAAATTCCTTCACCCCGCGCCCCGCCCAACAGCGCATCCTGGACTATCCTGGCGGCCCCATGGGCATTAGCGCGGTGCCGGGCAGCGGCAAAACCTTTACGCTGAGCCTGCTGGCGGCGCGACTGGTGGAGCGGCTGGCCGGCGAAGGGCGGCTGGACGACCGCGAGGTGCTGGTGGTCACCTTTACCAACAGCGCCGTGGAAAACTTTCGCAGCCGCATTGCCAATTTTCTGCGGGCAGAGCGCGGGCTGCTGCCCGGTGTGGGCTATCGCGTGCGCACGCTGCACGGGCTGGCCCACGATATTGTGCGCGAGCGGCCCGGACTGGTGGGGCTCAGTGAGAGCTTTGATATTGTGGATGAGCGCACGGCCAATGAGATCAAGCGCGACGCCGTGATCGCCTATGTGCAGCAGAACCCGGACGCCTTTAGCGCCTACATCCAGCCTGACTATTTGCAGAACTTCCGGCGCATTGAGCGCTATGTTTTTGACGATGCCATCGACATTGCCAACGCCGCCATCCGCATTGCCAAAGAGCTGCGCACGCCGCCCTTTGCCTTGCAGGCCAAGCTCAACGCCCAATCCGGGGCCTGGCCCCTGCTCGACTTTGCGCTGCACATTTATGCCGACTATCAGCGCAGCCTTTTTATGCGCGGCGCCGTCGATTTTGACGATCTGATTGTGCTGGCCTTGCAGGCGCTGGACGCCGACCCCGACTATCTGGCCCGCTTGCAGGATCGCTGGCCCTATGTGCTGGAAGATGAAGCGCAGGATTCCAGCGCGCTGCAAGAGCGGATGTTGAAAATGCTGACCGCCCGCCACGGCAACTGGGTGCGCGTGGGCGACCCCAACCAGGCCATCAACACCACCTTTACCAGCGCCAACACCCGCTTCCTGCGCGCCTTTATGGATCAATACCCCGCCGGCGCCCGCGACCTGCCCAATTCGGGGCGTTGCGCCCTGCCCATTATCGAAGCCGCCAATTTTCTCATCGACTGGTCCATGCACGAGCATCCGGTGCTGGGGACAGGCGAAGCGCTGGCGCCGCCCCACATCCAGCCCACGCCGGCGGGCGACCCGCAGCCCAACCCCGAACCGGGATCGCCGCCCATTCACGTTTTCAACCGCGAGCTGACGCCCGATGAGGAGATCAGCGTGGTGGTGACCAGCCTCAAACGCTGGCTGCCCGACAATATGGCGCGCACGGTGGCCGTGCTGGCGCCCGAAAACACGCGCGGCTTCCGCCTGACCGAGGCGCTGGAACGGGCCGGCCTGCCTTTTGACGACAGCCTGCTGCGTTCGGACAGCGCCACGCGCGCCGCCGCCCAGGCGCTCTCCACCGTGCTCAGCTACATAACGCAACCCCACGTGGCCACCCACCTGGAGCGCGTCTGGAGCGAAGTCTGGTTTGTGCGGCATGGTCTTTCAAATGTGGCGGCCAATGGAGAGGAGAAGAGCCAAGAGCAGGACACGGCCAATTCCGATGGGGATGTCCTAGAAGAAACCTTCGTAAATCGTAAATCTAAAATCGTAAATCTCCCTGAGCCGGTCACCACTTTTGGCCGCGCCCTGCGCCAACTACGTGAGCCGGAGAACTTTCTCTTTCCGGGCACTGTTGACTGGCTAGCTGGGATTGGCTGGCTGGATGAAATTGAAGGTTTCCGCACCATGACCGAGGCGTTCCGGCTGGATTTGCAGCGCTGGACCGCGGCCACGGTGCTGCCGGTGGATGAGCTGCTGCTGACGCTGGGCAACGATCTCTTCACCAAACCGGCCGATCTGGCGCTGACCCATCGGCTGGCCGTGCTGCTGCACAAGCTGGGCCGCGAGAACCCCACTTGGCGGCTGCCCGAGCTGGCCGGCGAACTGGAAAAATGTGGCCCAAAATAAGCGGCGCATCTTGGGTTTTACCGATGAGGGGCTGGGCTATGAGCCCAAGGCGGGCCAGGTGACGGTGGCCACCATGCACGCGGCCAAAGGGCTGGAGTGGGACCGCGTCTATCTGATTGGCTGCAATAATTTCAGCTTTCCCTCGGGCAGCGCTGAGTTTGGGGATAAGTATCGGGGTGAGCGCTGGTACGTGCGCGACAGCCTCAATCTGGTGGCGGAGACCATTGCGCAGACAGAGCAGCTTCACATGGGTACGCTGGACGAATATGCGCCTGGTCGCGCCACCGAACAAGCCCGGCTGGACACCGGCGCCGAGCGGCTGCGGTTGCTCTACGTAGGCATGACGCGCGCCCGCCGCGAGCTAATTCTCACCTATAACACAGGCCGCAACCCGGAGCGGGATCCCAATCAGCCGGCGCTGGCTTTTCAGGCACTAGGGCGTTTTGTAGGTAGAGAGACGTAGGGCGGCTGACTGAACGAAGGCTGAGCTTGTCGAAGCAATCGTAGGTCACACATGTTGTGTGACGGCCCGATCGACCCCAGCCGCTTGGTCACCCAATCATGTCACTCTGCAAGAGTGACCTACGAAAGCTGAACGGAGGCTGAGCTTGTCGAAGCCGGGCCGCTGCGGCTTCGACAAGCTCAGCCTCCGCTAAATTACCCGGAGCTGTCTAACTTCCCAATGGCCAGCCGCAGCACGTGCCGTTCCGCCTCAAAGGTGAGCTGCTGCAGCGCCTGCTCCAGCGTGAACCAGGCCACGGCATCCACTTCATAGCTGGCGTCGCTAAGCTGGCCGCCCGTGATGCGCAGCAGGTAAAAATCGACCTGCTTATGTACCAGGCAGGGCTCGCTTCTTTGATAGGTATCCCAATACCAATATTCGACCGTATGCAGAAATTGATCCAGTTTAGTGGAAACGCCGGCTTCTTCCTCCACTTCACGGATAGCCGTTTCGACCGAGGTTTCGCCCTCTTCACGCGTCCCTTTGGGCAATTGCCAGCGCTTGCCGTTGTGCGTGGCAATGAGCGCAATCTGAATCTGTTCCGGCCCCTCTTCTTTGAACCACCAATCCGCCGATACGCCACGCCGCCAGCCGAAAAATCCCGGCGCTTGGGCTGCCAGGTTCGCTTGATCTCTTCGGTGATTTTGGGCAAATGACGACGGTCAATAGGCATGATGAACAGTGGGGAGTAGAGGAGGGAGGAGTAGAGGAGACTCTCGTATCCCCTCCTCTACTCTCTACTCATCTACTCCTCTACTAATTTCCTTCCAATGTCGATCAGTCGGCGCCCCCACCAGCGGGCCATCGACCACGGCGGTGGCCAGCGCTTGGGCAGTGCGTTGCCATTGATGCACAGGGATGGCGCCATTGGTGAGTTCGGACGGCAGATAGGCGGGCGTCATAAAAATGAGGGCATAGGCCAGTTCGTCCACGGTCCACTGGGCGCGGGCCCGCGCAACAACCACAAACGTTTCCATGTAGCCATCGAGCAGCACCAGCCAGGCGGCTAGTTCACGGGCCAGCCCCATCTGCATGAGCGGTTGGGGGCGGCGACCGTTGGCGAATAGAAAAACGGGCGTCGCGTTTGGCGCCAGCCAGATGCGGTTCGGGCGCATCGTTCCCGGCGAAAAACCCAATACGCTCCATTGGGAAAATGCCCGATGCAGCTCACTAATTTGCGGCGGCAGCAGACGCGGGGCCGCTTGCACAAATGGCTGTGCGCTTTGGGGTAGGCGCCCAGACTCTTCTAACTTCTCGTTTTCGATCCAAAAATAAGCCATAATATCTCAAATCCAGCCGCGGCGACGAAACATCCAAATCATACCACCAGCAATGAGTAAAAAGAGAATCCAGACCAGCGGATAGGTCCAAACGCGCTCCAGTTCGGGCATGTAATGAAAATTCATGCCGTAAACGCTGGCAATAAAACCCAATGGAATAAAGATCGTCGAGATCATGGTCAACACCTTCATGATCTCATTCATGCGGTTGTTGACCAGCGTCAGGTGCGTTTCAATGGTGCTGCCGGCCAGGTCGCGCATGCTGTCCGCCAATTCCGACAGGCGAAAGAGATGGTCATACACGTCTTGAAAATAGATGCGGGCTTCGTGGGGGATGACGCTGAATTCATTCCAGGCCAGCTTTTCCATAATGGCGCTTTGTGGACGCAGAATGCGCCTCATGCGCAGGGCGCTGCTTTTGGCCGTCAAAATGTCGTTGAGCAACGTCTTGTCGTTGGTTTGACCATTTAAAAAGATCAGATCGCCCAGCTCTTCCAGTCGCTCTTCGAAGCGGTCGATGAGCGGAATATAGGCGTCGATCTGCCTATCCATCAGTTCGTAGAGCAAATAGACGGGGCCGCGCGCCAGCCCTTTGCTTTGATGGTGCTCTTCGTTCCAAAAGGCATCAATAACCGACATGGGCTGTTCGTGGACGGTAATGAGAAAATTGGCGCCCACGAAGACATCCAGCTCTTTGGTGTGAATGTCCATGCGCTCGTCGCCCATGCCGATGGCGTGCAGAACCAAATAACGATAGCGGCCATAGTCATCCATTTTGGGCGTGTGGACATCGTTGAGCGTATCTTCAATGCTCAAGGGGTGGAAGTGAAATGCCTCTTCCAGCACCAGTTTGGCCTCGGCCTCGGTGGGCTTCTGCATGTCGATCCAGAGGCGCGCCTGTTTATCCTGCACGGCGGCCAGCAGTTGATCGCCCGGTAAATCCATCAGTTGCGTGCCACTGCGGTGGCGATAGAGCGTGCGAATCATAAGCGATAATTACGGTCCATAAAAATTGATGATGGCATGATTACAAGTATTGGCGTCACCGTCGCTGGTAAAGGTCGCCATGGGCGAAATGCGGGCGCCCGCTTCATTCACAAGCCAAGTATACCAGGTTCCGGTGCGGAAAAACGTAATGCTGATGATGTGTGTGTATGCGCCCGTTGGAGATGGGCCGCTGGTCACGGGCTGTGTAACCCAATTGCCATCGGGCTCGAAACTAAAAACGACGCGATAGCCGTCGGCGGACTGGTTGTTCCAATAAACGGTTCCCGTAAAGTCTGTGCGCTTGTTGACCGGATCCCCCGGCTGGCATGGACCGGCCAACTCGGCGCGACTAAAGAGCAGCGCAGGAGCTGTTGTTGGCGTGGGTGTGGGCGTGCTGGTGACGGTGGGCGGCGGCGTGGGTGTAACGGTGGGTGTGGCAGAAAGTGGGGTAGCCGTGGGCGTGGGTGTGCTGGCGACGGTCGGTGTAAGGGTGGCGGTCGCCGTCACGGTCAGCGTGGGCGTGGCTGTAGCCGTGGGTGGGTCGCTGCCTTGGGCAATAGTCCACTGCCACGTAAAGCCGTAACTGGTGTGGTGGGCGATAAAGGGCTCTTCAATCGTGCCCATGCCCAACCGGCTCACCATGTCGGCCGGCGCACCATCAGCGGGCCGGGCCGCATATTCATAGCCCACAGAGAACATGCCGTAGTCTGCGGCGTATTCTTCGCCCGGCTTGGGCTGCGTGGTGATGGTCGAATTGCCGGATGGCCAGCTAACTAGCACCGGCACGTCGCTCTGCCGCGCGCTGTTCTGATCCAGCGTATCCACAAAAATGTGGTGCCGCCCCTGCGATTCCGCCACATCATACCAGACGCCTTTGATCAGCTTCCAATAGCCCTGACCGGCCGTGGGTTGGGCGGTCGTCAACTGCACCGTGCGCTGATCCAGCCGCGGATCCCATTGCAACCCGCTGTGGCCAGGCGCCGGGATGGGGGTGGGGGTGGGATCAACCGCCCCTTCACCCGGACCGGAGTTGACTGAATCGTGGTTGGCAATGGGTAAATAAATGCGGCTATTTATGGTCATCCCATTTGGATCGCTCAGCAAAAAGATGCGATTGTTATAATCCAACATGTACAGATTGCCCACTTCATCGACGCCGAATGAAGTGGTGCGGGCGTCGGTGTCGGCCAGCTCGGCCCACGCCCATACGCCATTTTCATTTTTCAGCCCCCAGATGCGGCCCGAAACATAGTCGCTATAAAAATAGACGCCCTGCATGCGCGGGAAAACTGTACCGCGATAAACGTAGCCGCCGGCCACCGCAAAATCGGTGATGTGCGCATACTCCTTGAGCGGCATGGTGAGGCCCGTCTGATCGCAGTTGTCTTTGTGATCAAAGCAGTGGCGCCCCTCCATGACGTTCCAGCCGTAATTTTCGCCGCCCGTGCTGGAAGCCGCCTGAAAGTCAATCTCTTCATAGTCATCTTGACCCACATCGCCAATATAAAGATCGCCCGTCAAGCTGTCGAACGAGTAGCGCCACGGGTTGCGCAGCCCATAGGCCCAGATCTCATCGCAAGCGCCGCCCGGCCCATCCACCAGCGGGTTGTCGGCCGGGATGCGGTAGTTGGTCACAGCCGTCAAATCGGTGCAATCGGGTGCGCCGCCATTCTGCGTCTCCACATCCAGCCGTAGGATCGAGCCCCAGAGCGTCCCATTGTTTTGCCCGTTCCCCAGCGGATCTTTGTGGTCGCCGCCATCGCCTAGGCTGATGTACAGATACCCATCCGGTCCAAAGGCGAGCTGCCCACCGTTATGGTTGCTAAATGGCTGATCCAGCACCAATATGCGCGATTCGCTGGCGGGGTCCGCCACATTGGGATCGCTGGTGAGGCTAAATTTGGCCACCACCGTATCGCATTTCACATCGTGGTGTCCTGCCACCAGATCGACATTATGGCTGTAGTAGACATAAAAAACACCTTTGTTCGCATAATCGGGTGGAAACGCTACGCTCAAGAGCCCGCATTCGCCCTGAGTGTACACGTGGTTGCTAATGTCCAGAAAGGGCGTAGGATTCAAAACGCCGTTCTTCATAATCCGAATCGTGCCGGCGCGCTCCACCACAAAAATGCGCCCGCTGCCATCGCCGGCGTTGGCCAGAAACATGGGCGCGACGACGCTGCTGTTGATCACGGTCGTCGTGAGTTGCGGCCACTCCACGGTTTGGGCGTAAACCTGCCCAGCGGTGAAGAACGCCAGCCCAAACCAGCCAAACATAACTAATAGCCCATACAAGGTGCGCAAAAGCGATAGTTTTTTCATATTGATCGATTTCCTGTTTGACACATTTTGGATGCATGAGTAACATAAAGTATGACTTACGCAGCGCCCGTGGATCGCCCAATCAAATTCAGTTCGCAACTGTAGTATAACCACAAAACTTCTTCATGGATAAACAAAAACCTGCTCATTTGGCCGCGCCCACGCTGGTTTGCGACGCGGCTGCTTTTGCCGCGATGATGGCGCATCTGCGCACCCAATCTATCATCGCCATTGATACCGAAAGCGACAGCCTTTACAGCTACTATCCCAAAGTCTGCCTGATCCAGATCTCCACCGCCACCCCCAGTCTCAACACCGCTGCGACGAACGAAACTGATCTAAACGTTGTTGACTTTCTATTAGATCCATTGCGTTTTGCCGATTTTGGCGCCCTCAATGATCTGCTGGCCGATCCAGCCAAGGAAATTATTCTGCACGCGGCCGGCAATGACATCCTGACCATGCAGCGCGATTTTGGCTTTTCATTCAACCACATTTTCGACACGCAACTGGCCGCCCGCATTCTGGGCTGGCAACACTCTGGCCTGGCTCGCTTGCTCGAAGAACATTTCGGCATTATCAGCGACAAGAAAATGCAGCTCACCGATTGGGGACAGCGCCCACTCACCGCCCAGCAAATTACCTACGCCCAGATGGACACCCACTTTCTGCTGGCGCTGCGCCAAATTCAGATGCAGGAGCTGATTGAATGCGGTCGTGTGGAGGAAGCCCAAGAAGCGTTTGAACTGCTGTCGCACATTGACTTTCAGGAGCGAACGCCTACCGAGCGCTCCTTCTGGCAAATGCGCATAACGCGCAAAATGGACCGCAAAGATACGGGCGTGCTGGAAGCCCTCTGGCTCTGGCGCGAGCAAGAGGCCCAGCGTCAGAATCGGCCGCCCTTCAAAATTATGACTGACGCCGTGCTGGCCCAAATTGCCCAGCGCCGCCCCAGCACGCCCAAAAAGCTGCGCAACATCCAGGGCATCGGCGGCGGCCAAGCGTCCCGCTACGCCAAAGCCATTTTGCGCACCATTGAGGAGGGCGTCAAACGTCCTCTGCCCGAACCGCCCGAACAGAAACCGCGCCCCGAAGCCCTGCTGGATCCCGACATGCAGGCGCGCTATGACGCCCTGCGTCAATGGCGCACCCGGCGCGCCACTGAACGCGGCGTGGACCCCGACATTGTGTTCAGCAACGACACGCTGCTCTCCATTGCCCTCCGCCAGCCCACCACCGAGTCCGCCCTGCAGCAAATCGCCGAAATCGGCCCCTGGCGCGCCCGCACCTATGGGCCGGAGATTTTTAAGATTGTTGGGGATTAGGAATGAGTGGGCGGGGATTGGGTATTGGCAGCGGGCGACTCCCTACACCCTACTCAATGTCGTTAAGTTAAGCACATATTTTGTCAAAGTAACCAGTTTTCAGTGCTCAGTTTTCAGTGTGTGTTACGAGACTGACTACTGACTACTGAATACTGGGCACTGATAACTGCTAACTTAATGACATTAACTCCTACTCCCTATTCCCTACTCCCCAATCACCCGCTCCAGCGCCTGAATTAGATGCACCGGCTGGCGGTCGGTAAAGTGACCGATCTGATGGCGACAGCTTGTACCGCTGGCCACAATGGTGGCGTCCGCGTCGGCGGCCCGCACCGCCGGGAAGAGCCGATCTTCGCCCACTTTGCGGCTCACCTCATAGTGGTCTAATTCGTAGCCAAAATCACCCGCCATGCCGCAGCAGCCGCTGGGAATCACTGACACCACATAGCCGGCGGCCTTGAGCGCGGCCACGCTGGCTTCGTTGCCCACCAGCGCTTTGTGATGACAGTGGCCATGCAGCAGCGCCTTGCCCGCATTGGGCTTCCAGGTTGGTTTGAAGCGCTCGGCATCAACTTCAGCCGCCACAAATTCTTCAAACGTAAAGGCGTGGTCGGCCAGGATTTGGGCGCGTCGTTTATCGCTGGCCAGGTTGAGATATTCATCGCGCAGCGTCAAAATGCAGCTCGGCTCGATGCCCACAATAGGGATGCCCTGGTTGGCCAACGGCGCCAGCAGCGCCACATTATGATCCACCCACGCCTTGGCCTTATCAGCCTGACCGCCGGTGATTAGCGGGCGCCCGCAGCATTGGCGTCCGCTGGCCAACTGCACGTCATAACCGGCCGCCTCCAGCACGCGCACCGCCGCCCGCCCAATCTCCGTTTCATTATAATTGGCCCACGTGTCGTGAAAAAGGATAACCCGCTTTTCCGGTTCCGCGTCGCGCAGATCGCGGCGCAGTGCGGCCCGCGTGCCGGTTTGGCCGCGGCGCGCAAACCAGCTTTCAAACGTCTGCGGTGCATAGGTCGGAAAATCACGCGCCGGATGCACGCCGATTTTGGCAAAGGCTGCCTTGGATATGGCGCTGTTCAGCAGCATGTTGACCAGCGGAACCAGTGCCGGCGCAACCTTAAAGAGTAGCGCATTGAGCGTGGGCAGCAGCCCCATCATGCGGTTAAAGAGCGGCAGGCCGTTGTGCTTGTAGTAATGGACCAAATACTCAGCCTTGATTTTGGCCATATCCACCGCCGAAGGGCATTCGCTTTTGCACGTTTTGCAGCCCAGGCACAGGTCCATCACATCATAAAGCTGCGGCGAAAAAAGTTCATCCTGGGGAATACGCCCGGCCATGGCGTTGCGCAGCGCATTGGCGCGGGCGCGCGTGGTGTCCTTTTCATCGCGCGTAGCCATATAGCTGGGACACATGGCGCCCGAATTGATTTTGCGGCAGACGCCGGCGCCGTTGCACATTTCGATGGCCGGGGCGTAGCCGCCATCCGCGCCCCAATCAAAGACTGTGTCCAGCGTGATAGTCTGATAGCTGGGGCCAAAGCGCAGATTTGCGGTGACCGGCGGCGCATCCACAATTTTGCCCGGATTCATCAGGTTGTTGGGGTCAAAGGTGCGCTTGGCTTCTTGCAGCGCACCGTAAAGCGTGGGGCCAAAAATCTTGGGGTTGAGCGAGCTGCGCGCCAGCCCGTCGCCATGTTCACCGCTCATGGCGCCGCCGTATTCCACAGCCAGGTCGGCGGCAAAATTGCCCACCGACTGGAGCAGCTCCACGCCGCGCGCCGTTTTCAAATTGAGTAGCGGGCGCACGTGCAGACAGCCGGCCGAGGCGTGGGCATAGACCGCCACGTCGGGAATGTCGCCCTGCTGGCCGCAGAAGTTGAGCACCCGCTCTAAATATTCGGCCAACTGCTCCTGCGGCACGCTCACGTCCTCGATGCCCGGCACGGCTTTGAAATCACTGCGCCGGCTCATCAAAATGTTGAGCCCGGCCTTGCGCACTTCCCAAATTTCGTACTGCTGCGCCGGGCTGGTCACCTGCAAAATTTCGCCTTTCCAGCCGCGTTTTTGTAGCTGATCCTCCAAATGGGCCAGCTTTTGCGCCACCTCCTGTTCGCTGTCGCCGTAATACTCGGTCAGCAGCACGGCCTGCGGATCGCCCTGCACAAAGCCCATGCGCTTGTTCCATTCGGGCTGGGCGCGCGCCAGGTCCATGAGCATTTTGTCCAGCAGTTCGGAGGCGCTGGGGTCTGTTTCCAGCACGTCGGGGATGGCCGCGCAGGAGTCGATGAGCCGGTCAAAGTGGACGACGGCCAAGCCGGTAAACTTGGGCTTGGGGGTCAGCTTGACGGTGGCTTCGGTCATCACGGCCAGCGTGCCTTCGCTGCCGGTGATGAGCTGGGCCAGGTTAAAGCGGTCGATCAGCGTGGGGTCGCAAACGGGCGGACGGAAGCGGCTGTCAAAGCTGAGCTTCGAACGTTCGGCGGGCGGCAGCAGCGCCGCGGCCAGCCGATCCAGGTTGTAGCCCGAAGCGCGGCGCCAGTGTTTGGGGAAGCGATCCACAATATCTTCCATCACATTGTGGATAACTTTGGGGATATCTCTGTAAATTTTCCCCTCCAGGCTGTCCAAACGCGCTTTGGCGGCCATTGTGTCGGCATCCACCGGGCCAAAGCGGGCTTGCGAACCGTCGGACAGAATAACCGCCGTTTCCAGCACGTTGTCCGCCATCATGCCATAGAGAATGCTGTGGCTGCCGGTGGCGTTGTTGCCAATGCTGCCGCCGATGGTGGCGCGATTGGCGCTGGCCGGGTCGGGTCCAATCATGAGGCCGTGTTTGCCCATTTGGCCGTTGAGCGCCGCAAAGTTGATGCCCGGCTGCACCGTGGCCGTCTGCGCAGCGGCATCTACGTTGACAACTTCATTCATATATTTGCTGAAGTCGATAACAATAGCCGCGCCCACGGCCTGCCCGGCCAGCGAACTGCCACCGCCGCGCGGCAGCACCGGTACGCCGCGCTTGGCCGCCAGCTCCACCGTGGCCTGCACATCTTCAGCGTTTTTGGGAATGACGACGCCAATGGGTTTGATCTGATATTGGCTGGCGTCGGTGCTGTAGAGCATGCGCGTGTAGCCATCAAAGCGCACCTCGCCCTGCACCACCCGGCGCAGCTCAGCCACCAGATCGCGCCCTTCGGCAGGCAACGCGCCCATGTCGGCGCGCGTAAAGGAGGATTGGGATGTGAGCAATTGGGCCGTCATAAGCGCCTTTCTATGGATGGAACTACAGATTTTACAGATTGCACAAATTTTCTCCGCATTGACAAAAAAACCGTAACAACTAAGCCCCCGGGGCCTGAGCCTGTCGAAGGCCGGGTTCCCTTCGACAGGCTCAGGGAACGGCTTGGTAGTTACAAAAAACTTGTAAAATCTGTGCAATCTGTAGTTTAAAAATAGGCTGTGGAAAGAATTTGATTGCTGGGATCGATTCTAGCGCAGAGGGCGATGCGCGTCAAAGTGAGGCAATCTCTATATACAGTGAGGAATGGGGATCAACGAGTGGCTGGCGGTGAAACTTTTCAGTCCGGCCTCCGTAATGTTGCATATAAAGGTAAACCAAACTGACGGTAAAATGTATTTCAGTTCTCAAATGAGGCTGAGTGAATTGATAGAAGGAGAAAAAACGTGGCAAATACACAAAATGAACTGCGGAGACAAAACGGCATTGTGGCGGGCGTGGCCGGTGGATTGGGCGCTTTCTTTGGCATTAACCCGCTCTGGTTCCGCATTGCGTTCCTGCTGCTGATGATTCCCGGCGGCATCCCTGGGCCGCTGGTTTACATCGTGCTCTGGCTGATCATTCCAAAGAAATGAAGACTTTGATCAACAGATTACACAGATTCCTCAGATTAAAAATCTGTACTTACCAAGCCGTTCCCTGAGCTTGTCGAAGGGAGCGGCGGCCTTCGACAAGCTCAGGCCCCGCAGGACTTAGTAGTTACAAAAATCTTTCAAATCTGTGTAATCTGTTGATCTTCCCTAATTCCGGATCAACGGCAGGAGCAGCCAGCGGATGGAGCTTTCGTAGCGCAGGTGAGTGTCTAGATATTCGCCGCTCCAGCCGCCCAGCAGGTGTAGGCTGCCGTCAATGGCCACGGCGCCCAGGTTGCGCCATTCGCCGCGGATGGAGGAGGCAAAGTTGCTCCACAGGCCGATGTCCGGATCGTAACGCTCGTGGGTGTCGATGGCGCCGGTCCAGCCGCCGCCGACGGCATAGATGGCCACATCGTCGGCCACCAGGCTCAAACCGCCGCGCGGGACCGACAGATCGGGCAGCTTTTGCCATTCGCCGCTGGTCAGATCCAACACGTCTGCATTGGCCATTTCACTCTGGCCGTCAAAGCCGCCCACTACGTAGAGCTTCCCCTTGAGCACCGTGGCGCCCAGAAATGCGCGCGCTTCCGGCGCCCGCCCCACTGGTTCCCACGCCACCGACATCGTTGCATTGTCGGGTGCAGGGGTGTAGCGCCAAATTTCATCGTGCGCTTTTTCGCCATCCCAGCCGCCCACCAAATAGATCGAGTTGTCGTCGCTGGTTAACGCCGCGCCCACCAAGGGATAGGGCAAATTGCCCTGCGCAGTCCATGCTTGATCAACAGCGGAATAAACGAGCAATTGATCGCTCAATTGGGGTGTATTGGTGGCGGCGTCCACATAGCTGCCGCCAGCCACATAAATGTGCTGATTCAACCCCACGGCGCTGGTATTGGAGAGCGCTCTGGGCAGCGGCGGCATGGATTGCCAAAGGTCCAGCTTGAGCTGATAGCGCTCCACATCGGCCAGCAGTTGGCCTTCCGCACTTTCGCCACCGATAATGTAAATTGAGCTGCCCAGTAGCGCCGTGGCCTGGCGGCTGCGCGGCGTCAACATGGGGGCGAGCGCCTCCCACCGCGGGATCATTTCGACCAGCGTGCGACCCAATGTGGCGCTGCTGGCGTCGGTCAAGAGATCAATTTTCGGCTGGGTGCGCCCCATGAAAGAAGGGGCAAAAAAGGCCACAATGCAAACCAGAATGGCCGCCAGCATATAGACGAGCTGCCAATTGCTGGCTTGGGCGGGCAGCGGCGGCAAGGGTTCCACCGTCGGTAGGGCGGTTGCAACGGCGGTCAGGGTGGCTGTAGTCTCCGCCTCCATGCCGGGCAGCACGACCCAGCCCCGTTGCAACAGCAGCGTGGATGCTTCGGTGCGGCTGTTGACCTGCAATTTTTCAAACACATTGCGCAAATGAACTTTGACGGTCTGCGGGCTAATGGTGAGCCCGCGGGCGATTTCGGTGTTGCTGGCGCCGGTGACCAGCAGGCGCGCCACATCCATCTCGCGCTCGCTCAGCGGATTCTCGGTCGGTTCGGCAGATAAAATCGTGCTTTCGTTCACAGCCATTGGGGTCATAAATCAAAGGAAAGGTTTTGATGGGTTCTGCGTGTGCACCGAGTACACAGCCGTTCAATTCACAAAGACGATGTGGATGTCTAAAACCTTTCGTCGCGCGCATACAATTATACTATATTGTTCCAAATATTGGTCATTATTCCATAAGATGCCAATGGCACAAAATGTTTATTGAACTGCAAAAAAGAGCCTGCTGCGCATTCGTCGATGATAAATGCGCAGCAGGCTGTGTCAAATGGGGCTAGTTTTTCAAGGAGATACTGATCGTCATGTTCCTGACAGGGTGACCGGGTGACACGGTGACTTCGACAGGCTCAGTCATCGTGTCACCCGGTCATCTTGTCATCTTTTACGTTCCAATCCGCAAGCCGCCATCGACGCGGATAACGGCGCCGTTTACGAAGCTGGCTTCATCGCTGGCCAGCCACAGGTAGGCATTGGCCACATCCTGGGCCGTACCCACGCGGCGCAAGGGCGTGTTGTGGATCATCATTTCGTATATTTTTTGCGGCATGCCTGCCGTCATGGGCGTTTCGATAAAACCGGGCGCCACGGCGTTGACGCGGATGCCTTTCGGTCCCAGCTCGCGCGACCAGACTTGCGTCATGGCAATGACGCCCGCTTTGGTGGCGGCATAGTTGGTTTGACCAAAGTTGCCATCCAGCCCCACCACGCTGGCCGCATTGAGAATGACCCCGCCGCTTTCCTGGGCAATCATCTGATTGGCGGCGGCTTTGCCACAATTGAAAACGCCTTTGAGGTTGATGTCCATCACCAGCTCAAAATCGGCCTCGCTCATTTTGCGGAGCTGCGCATCGCGCGTGATGCCGGCATTATTCACCAGAATATCGATCCGTCCGTATAGGTCCAGCGCGGTTTTAAAGAGCGCATCTACGCTTTCTGGGCTCATTACATTGACCGGGGTGAAAATTGCTGTGGGCTTGCCATTGGGCGAAAATTGATTGCCCAAATCGTTCAGCTCCGCCGCGGTTTGGCGTCCCAACTCCTCGTTGACATCGCAAATCACCACTTTGGCTCCCTGCCGCACAAAAGTAGCCGCCGTAATCGCGCCAATGCCGCGGGCGGAACCGGTGATGATGGCCACCTTGTTGCGGAGGCGCGGCCCATTTGGCAGGGATACGGTGGGTTCAGACAGAAGCGTATCTGCTAACATGGAATCAATCCTCTCATTTTGTGAGTGCTTACGCAAGCCCTGAGAATATTGCGGTTGAGCATAGCTGAGAAAGAATCGCCATGGTTTTGCTTGGGTTTCCCAATTCTCACCGATGCCAGAGCTCAGTAATCATCAAGAAATAAGTTGGTGGCCAAACCTGTCAGGTCTTTGAGACCTGCCAGGTTCAAATCTACAAGCTATTTCTCGACGAACCCTAAGTATAAAAGTCGCCAGGACGACCACTTTTCCACCCCTGGCAATCTCACGGCGCTGCGTAAGCCGTCTCTGTACTTCGCGCAGGCAGGAAGCGCGGCGGGCGCGGACCATGCGAACCGCAAAGTTATGTAAAAACTTCGGTTGTTTGGTCTGGTTTGTGGGGAGCCAACAACTCCTACCTATTTCCCAGCGGCGATATTGGATGGATGCTCTGATGTGATCAGGATGCAACGCGGCCATTGCATCGTAGCACATTGCCGGGCATATAAGAGGAGCACACAATAAGACTACTTTTAAAGCTAGACCATTGAAGTTACAAGGGAGTTGCAGAAGAGGGGGCGGACCGGCACAACGCGCCCCATTCTGCCAGGGAAAGCGTTTCAGCCCGGCGTTTGGGATCAATTTCCGCGCGCGCCAGCCACTCCGTGATTTCGTTTTTGGAGAGGGTCAGACCGCTGCGCAGGCTGTTGTGGATCTGTTTACGCTTCTGACTGAAACCGGCGCGCGCCACTTTAAAAAAGAGCTGCGCGTCCACATCGGGCACGGCGGGTTGAGCGCGCACGTCCAGGCGCAGCACGGCGCTGTCCACTTTGGGGCGGGGATAAAAGGCGCCGGCGGGGATGCGATGCACAAGAGTAGGAACAGCGTAAAATTGCACGCTGACGGCCAGCAGCGACAGATCGCCCGGCCGGGCGCAAATGCGCTCGGCCACCTCTTTTTGCATAAGCAACACGGCCAGTTGGGGCCGCGGCGTGGATTCGAGCAGGTGGCGCAGCACCGCGCTGGTAATATAATAAGGCAGGTTGGCGACGACTTTATATTGGTAGGATGTTTGGGAACCCAAAAAGGCGGCAAGCAGCTCAGCGGGCTGCACGTTGAGTATATCGGCGTGGACAATGGAAACGTGGGGCTGCTCGGCAAACTGCTCTTTGAGTACATCGATGAGCCGGTCGTCCAGCTCAACGGCGATGACGCGGCCGGCCTGGGCGGCCAAATGTTTGGTCAGCACGCCCAGACCGGGACCGATTTCGATGACGGTGTCGTTGGGGGTCAATTCAGCGGCGGCGGCAATGCGCGCCAAGTGCGCCTCATCGGTCAGGAAGTTTTGGGCCAGCGACCGTTTGGGTTGCAGCCCATAGCGGCGCATGAGCGCGAAGGCGTCATTCATCCTCCAGCCTCAGCACGGACATAAAGGCTTCTTGCGGAATCTCGACCGCGCCCACCATTTTCATGCGTTTTTTACCCGCTTTCTGCTTTTCCAGCAGCTTGCGCTTGCGCGTGATGTCGCCGCCATAACATTTGGCCAACACGTCTTTGCGCAGCGCCTGCACGTTGGCGCGGCTGATCACCTTGTTGCCGACGGCGGCCTGAATGGGCACTTTAAACATCTGGCGCGGGATAATATCCTTCATTTTGCTGACCAGCCGCTGCCCTTTGTGATACGCATCGTCGCGATGCACAATGATGCTCAGGGCGTCCACCGGCTGCTCGTTGACCAAAATATCCAGCTTGACCATGTCCGACGGGCGATATTCGTCCAGCGTGTAGTCCATGCTGGCGTAGCCGCGCGTGCGCGCCTTGAGTTCGTTGTAGAAATCCACAATGATCTCAGAGAGCGGCATCATGTAGGCCATCTCGACGCGCTTGCTGTCCAGCCAGCTTTGGTTCTTAAATTCACCGCGGCGCTTGGTCACCAGGTCCATAATGGGGCCAATGTAGTCGGCGGGCGTAAAGATGCGCAGCTCGCACCACGGCTCTTCCACGTGGTCGATCAGCGTGGGTTCGGGCAGATCGGCCGGACTGTCGATCACCTTGACTGAACCATCGGTCATGGCCACGCGGTATTCAACCGAAGGCGCGGTGAAGATGACGTCCATGTCGTATTCGCGCTCCAGCCGCTCCTGGATAATCTCCATGTGGAAAAGGCCCAGGAAACCAAGCCGGAAGCCAAAGCCCAGCGCCTGGCTCGTTTCGGCTTCGTAAACCAGGGCGGCGTCATTGAGTTGGAGCTTTTCCAACGCATCGCGCAAATCGTTGTAATCGTCGGCGTCAACGGGATAGAGGCCGGCAAAGACCATGGGCTTCATGGGGATATAGCCGGGCAACTGCTGCTTGGCCGGGTTGGCGGCCAGCGTAATGGTGTCGCCCACGTCAATATCCTGCACGCTTTTGAGACCGGTGGCAATGTAGCCCACCTCGCCGGCGCCAAGCTGGCTGGTGGGCAACATGGCGGGCGTCAACACGCCAATTTCCAGCGGCTCGATCTGCTTGCCCGAAATCATGGCTTTGAGCCGCGGCGTCCCGTTGATCTGGCCATCAAAGACGCGCACGTGGGCGATCACGCCTTTGTAGGAATCGTAGTAACAGTCAAAACCAGGCGCGCAACGGCATCCACGTCGCCTTTGGGCGGTGGCACCTGCTCCACCACCAGCTTGAGCACCGCTTCAATATTAAGGCCCGATTTGGCGCTGATGTGGGGAATGTCTTCGGCGGGATAGGCCAGCAGATCTTCGATTTCCTGGGCCACATCATCGGGCTGGGCGGCCGGCAGATCGATCTTGTTGAGCACCGGCACAATGGTCAAGTCTTGTTCCAGCGGCAAAAAGGTGGGCCATGGCCTGCGCCTGAATGCCCTGCGAGGCGTCTACAACCAAAATGGCGCCCTGCATGCTTGCAGCGCCCGATTGACTTCATAGCTAAAATCGACGTGGCCGGGGGTGTCGATCAGGTTGATCTCATATTCCTGGCCGGCGCCGTTGTCGCCCGCTTTATAGATCATGCGCACGGCGCTGGCTTTGATGGTGACGCCCTTTTCGCGCTCCAGCTCCATGGAATCGAGCAGTTGCTCTTTCATTTCGCGCTCGGTCACCGTGCCGGTCATTTGCAACAGGCGGTCGGCCAGCGTACTTTTGCCGTGGTCAATATGGGCGATAATTGAAATATTGCGGATATGGTCTAAATTCATTGGATTTATTTTTTACCTGTCATACATACAAAATTGCTCAAGTTGCTTATTGTACATCATGGCCCGTTTCTGCTCAATATTAAGCTCAATCGCGCCGGATAATATTCCCATACCGATGCTGCGTCTCGCTCACCGCCTGCTCGCGCAGATAGTAGCGCAACTCCAGCCGACCGCTGGTGGTCACCGGCGCGCCGATGACCGGCACGTGGGCCACGTGGGCGGCGGTCAATAATTCGTTAGTGGGCGCTCCCAGTGGCGCAGGCGCTCAAAGTGCTGGATGCGGCTGGCCAGCGCGCCACTTTCCTGCTCAATGGTCGTGACAGTTTCCCCGCGGCCCAGCCCCGCCGGCATCTCCATGTTGACCGGCAGGCTGATGGCCAGCGGAACGCCGCAGATGGCCGCCGCCATTTCAACTTGCCGCAACGCGTGCGGTGGCGTGGTGGCATCCGCCCGCACCAACATGGCGCGAATGGGGCGATAGCGGAAGACGTTGCTTTCGCCCAGCACCTGGCTCGGATCGTGCTCCTGGCTAAAGTGTTCGCCCCACGCTTGCTGATAGCTGGCTTTGCTGCGGGCCAATGCTTCGGCGGGCGTCAGATCGTCGGTGCGATCGCGCCAGCGCCCCAGGCTGATCACATAATTGGGCCCGCCCGCTTTGGCGCCGCTGCCAAAGGCCGAACGCTTCCAGCCGCCAAAGGGCTGGCGCCGCACAATGGCGCCCGTGGTGACGCGATTGACGTAGGCGTTGCCCACTTCGATGCGTTCCCGCCAGCGCGCCACTTCGCGGTCATCCAGGCTGTGCAAGCCGCTGGTCAAGCCAAATTCCGAATCATTGACAAAACGGATGGCCTCGTCCAGATCGGCGGCCCGCATCAAACCCAGCACCGGCCCAAAGCACTCGGTTTTGTGATAAAACGAGCCGGGCTTGACGCCCAGCTTGATGCCCGGCGTCCACAGATTGGGGTTGCCCTCCACCACATGCGGCTCCAGCAGCCACGATTCGCCGGGCTCCAGCGAATTTTGCGCTTGGCCAGTGGCCCAGCGGGCGGGTGGATCAGCGGCGTGATCTGGCTGCTGAGATCCCAGGCCGGGCCCACGGGCAGGCTGGCGACGGCATCTTTGAGCTGGCGCAGGAAGGTGGGGCTGTCATATACTTCCGCCTCCAGCACGGCCAGGCTGGCCGCCGAACATTTTTGCCCGTTGTGGCCAAAAGCCGAATAGACCAGATCTTTGATGGCCAGGTCGTGGTCGGCCAGACCGGAAATGATCAGGCTGTTTTTGCCGCTGGTTTCGGCCAGCAGATGCAGCTCGGGCTTCCAGCTTAAAAAGAGGCGCGCTTGTCTCATAGCCGCCGGTCAAAATCACCGCATCGACGCGGTCATCGGTCACCAGCGCCCGGCCCACTTCATCGTCGGTGGTGGGCGTAAATTGCAGCACATCGTGCGGGATGCCGGCGTCCCAAAACGCCTGCACCAACTCCCACGCCACCAGCACCGTTTCCGGCGCCGGCTTGAGCAGCACCGTGTTGCCCGCCATCAGCGCCGCCAATAGGCCGCCGGCCGGGATGGCAATGGGGAAATTCCACGGCGGCGTCACCAGCACGGTTCCCAACGGCGCAAAGCGACACTCGCCAGCTCGGCGCCTAAATCCTCAAAAGCGCGGCCATAATACTTGGCAAAGTCGATGGCCTCGCTCACTTCGTATCGGCCTGCGGAATGGTTTTGCCGCCGTCCAGCATGGCCGCGCCAATCAGATCGGCGCGGCGGGCGGCCAGCGTTTCAGCCACGCGCAGCAGCAGCGCCTTGCGTTCGGCCATGGGATAGTTGCGCCAGCCCTCTTGTGCGGCCACGGCCACGTTGAGGGCGCGGTCGATCTGCTTGGTCGGGCCTGGGCAAAACGATAGCGCACGTCCACCTCGGGTCGGCTGGGGTGCGGCCAATCCCATTTTGGTTGGGCAGCAGCCGTTCGCCGCCAATTTGCAGCGGGATGGGGTCGATGATCCGGTCGCGCCACGTTGCCACAATACTTTGGGCCCATTGCTGATTGGCGGGCAGGGCAAAATCGGTGTCCGGCTCATTGGCAAAGGGGGCCGTGACGGCAAAGTGGCGCTGCTCGGTCTGCCGGTTTTGCGTGCGGTTGGGCGTGGTCGCAGCCTGCTCGCGATGCTGAACCGCCTCCAGAAAGAAGTGCTTTTGGCGCTCCCAGGTGGGGTTGCCCACGTGCAGGTCAAAGAGATCGTGCAGAAAGTTTTCCGGCGCGGTGTTTTCATCCAGCCGACGCACCAGATAGGCAATGGCGCTGTGAAAATCATCGCGCTTGACCACCGGCGCATAGAGCAGCAGCCCGCCGGCCGCCGCCTGCACCGCCCGCGCTTGATGATTGGCCATGCCTTCCAGCATTTCAAATTCCACGTCTGGCTGCACCTGCATGGCGTCGCGCACGGCCAGCCCAAAGGCCACGTCAAGAGGTTGTGGCTGGCAATGCCCAAATGCACGGCGGCGGCGTTTTGCGGCTGGCAACCCCACAACACCATGCGCTTATAGTTGGCGTCCACGTCGGCCTTGGTGTGATACGGCGCCTGTTCCCAACCGTGCAGCGCCGCCTCGACCCGCTCCATGGCCAGATTGGCCCCCTTGACAATGCGCACTTTGATGGGCGCCGCCGCGCCGCGCTCTTTGGCCCACGCCGTCAACGCCATCTGCGCGGCATGGGAATCGGGCAGATAGGCTTGCAGCACAATGCCCGCCCGATAGTTTTGAAATTCGGGTTCATCCAACACCTGTTGAAAGGCCGCAATGGTCAAATGCAGGTCGCGGTATTCCTCCATATCCAGGTTGATAAATTTGGGCGTGCGGCTGCCGTCCGGCTGCACAAAATGGTGCTGCATAGCGGCGATAGAGAATGCGCAGCCGCGCTTAATATGCGCCACCGTGGCGTCAAAGGCCACCAAATTGATCTGGCTGAAGACCGATGAAATCTTGACCGAAATATATTCCACATCGTGCCGGGCCAGCAGCTCAATATAGGATTCCAGACGGCGACGCGCTTCGCCTTCGCCCAAGATGGCCTCGCCCAACTGGTTGAGGTTGAGCCGCGTCTGCTGGCCGCGGCGCTTTTGCAAATAGGCGCGCAGCTCGTCCTCCTCACCGGGCAGGATGACGCTGCTGGTTTCGGCGCGCAGCCGGGCCACCACAAAAGGCACCACCAAATGCGGAATGTATTGGCCAATGCGCGTCCCCAGTTCGAGCGCTACCTGCTCCCAATCGGCAAAGTAGGCGGGCACGCCATAATCGTGGATCAGATGCATGATCTGGTCGTTGATGCGGGCCGGGTCGTGGCTGCGAAAGGCCTGGTCCGACAGCGCCATGGTCATCAACTTGCCCTGTGGGTCGCGCATCATGCCGGCGATCTGGCCGCCTGTCGCTTCTCGGCGGCGGTCTGCTGGGCTTGCGCTGCCGTCAACAATTGGGCGGCCAGCTCAACGGCGCGGTTGGCCAATTGCTGTAAGTTTTCTGCGGAGAGATTTGTCGACATGGTTGGTTCTGTTTCCTTGAGCGGACGGATTCGTGATGAGCGAGGAAGCGGGTTGTGGATTCGCGGATGCGTATTAGTAGATCGCACAGGAACCAATAGGGCAGAATTCACAAAATGAGATGGATGCCTACATCGCCAATACCGGTGCGGTGTGCTGGGTATGGATGGATTATAGCAGACATGGCTGTGGTGTCACCACAACTCATTTGCAAAATCGGCGGCTCAACCCTTCAACCCGGTGAGCGCGATGCCTTTGATGATCTGGCGCTGGAAAATGAGGAAAATCAGGATGAGTGGCACGGTGGCCAGGCTGGCGCCAGTCATGATCAGCTCCCAGTCGGAGGAGGCTTCCCCTTGAAAGAAGTTGAGGCCCACGGGCAGCGTATAAAATTGGCGGCTGCTGGCAATGATCAGCGGCCACAGATAGGCGTTCCAGTTGCCGATAAAGTTGAAGATGCAGAGCGCGGCAATCGCCGGTTTAACCAGCGGCATGGCAATGCGCCACCAGATGCCGGCTTCGTTCATGCCGTCAATGCGGGCGGCGTCCAGCAGTTCGTTGGGGACGCCATCGAAAAATTGGCGCATGAGAAAGATGCCGGTGGCCGTGATGACGCCGGGGAAGGCAATGCCCCAATATTGCATGAGCCCCACGTGCCAGTGGAGCTGAACGCTCATGGTGTACCAGGGGATGATGAGCATTTCGGTGGGGATCATGAGCGTGGCCAGAATGCCCATGAAGATCAGATTTTTGCCGGGGAATTCAAATTTATTCAGCGTATAGCCCACCAGCGAATCAAAGATGGCGACGCAGAGGGTGCTGAAACAGGCCACCAAAATGCTGTTAAAATACCAGCGCCCAAAATCGCTGGTCTGCGCCACCCGCACATAGTTGTTGAGCGTTGGCTCTTGGGGCAAAAAGGCAAACTTGACCAGCTCCGGCGCCGGCTTCAGACTGGTGAGCAGCATCCACAGAAACGGCACGACCATGACAATGGCGCCAATGGAAAGCAGGATATACGCGACCACCAACCCCGCCGATAGCGGTTGGCGGCGGCGCACGGAACCGCCAACAAGCTGCTCGGCAATTTGCAGCGTCCGTTCGGATGAAGATTCCACCGATGAAGTCATCTTTTAATACTCCACCCGGCGCGATAAAAAGCGCAACTGAATGATGGTGATGGCCAAAATAATCAGAAAAAGCACCACGGTCAGCGCGGCGGCGTAGCCCATGTGGCTGCGTGAGAAGCCCTCTTTGTAGACTTCCAGCACCACGGTGGTTGTGCTGTTGAGCGGTCCGCCGGTGCCTTGCGAACTCATATTCTGCACCAGCGCAAAGAGACGCAAAAACGAGACCGTTTGCAGCACCGACAGATAAACTATCACCGGGTTGAGCAGCGGCAGCGTAATGTGGCGAAAGAGCCGCCAACCGTTGGCGCCATCGATGCGCGCCGCTTCGTAATACATTTCGGGGATCTGCTGGATGCCGGCCAGAAAAATAATCACCGAAAAGCCCAGCGACTGCCAGATGGCCACTGCCGTGATCGAACCCAGGGCCTGGCTGGGCTGACCGGTAAAGCGCTGCGGCTCTACGCCAAACCAGCCCAGAATCTCGTTGAGAAATCCTTCGGGCCAATCATAGAGCCAAAGCCAGACAAAGGCCACGGCCACCGCCGAGGTAACGTACGGCGTAAAGAAGGCCACCCGGTAAAAGGTGGCAAAACGCC
The DNA here is from genome assembly GCA_041391125.1 of Caldilineaceae bacterium. Lineage (GTDB taxonomy): Bacteria > Chloroflexota > Anaerolineae > Caldilineales > Caldilineaceae > JACKBC01. The sequence continues at coordinate 42,832 of JAWKON010000018.1, read as the reverse complement.
GAATTTGGCTCAACAGCATGGCAATGGCCAGCGCCACAATCATCTGCGCGGGGACGCCGTAGAGCACATAGCGAAACGTGTTGAGAAAAGCCGCCCGAATCGGACTGCGCGGCTTAAACAGATCGGCCCAGATCTCCTGATAGTTGGCCAGCCCCACCCATTCGCCCGACGCCTGAAAAATATTCCAGTCGCGAAAGCTAATGTTAAAGGCCAGCAGCGTAGGATACCAGCGGATCACCGCAAAGAAGATCAGGCTCACAAACATAAAGCTATAAGCCCACAGAATTTGGCGTTGTTTGAGGGTTAGTTTCATGGCGTGGTGAGGAGCAGAGATGCAGAGATGCAGAGATGCAGAGATGACAAGATGATTGGATAACGCCAGACAACTCATCTTGTCATCTTGTCATCTTGTCATCTTGTCATCTTGTCATCCTGTCATCCTGTCATCCTGTCATCTTGTCATCCTGTCATCCCTGCAAGTAGCAGACGATTCTATTCTCTACCAGCCCAGAACTCGTCATACATGGCCTGGACGGTTTCGACGGCAAAATCCAGCTCTTCATGCGGGTCGGCGCCGTTGAGAACGACGGCGTTATAGGCATCGATCACGGCCTGGCGATCGTCGGCTTCGTTAATAAAGAAAGTGGCCGTGGCGTAGGGCAGACCGGCTGAGAAGGCGCCCAATTTTTCGTCGGCCAACAGTTCGGGGTCACTGGCGGCGGACAATTGGGCCGGCAACTCACCAACGATTTTCACCCACAAAGCGCCCGCTTCCGGCGAAGTGATGAACTTGAGGAATTTGACGGCAGCTTCCATACGGGCCGGATCGGCGGCGGCTTTTTGCGTAATGCCGTGGGTCCAATAGGAGCCAAAGGTGGCTTTGACGTCATTGTGCGTGGGCAGCTCCACCACGCCATAATTTAGATCGGGGGCGTTGCTGGCAATGGAGCCCAGGCGGAACGAACCGTCAATGTGGAAGCAGACCTCGCCAGCCAGGAAGCCGTCGGGATCATTTTCATAGACGCCGGCAATGCCCGTGCCCAATTCGGTTTCAAATTTCAGAAACTCATCCCAGGCTGCGTATCCGGCATCGCTGGCGTTCCACTGCACGGTTTTGTTATCATCGCTCAGCGGCGGCTGGCCAAATTGACGCAGCAGCACTTCGCGGAACCAGTGGTGCGCCTGGCCGCCCGGATTGACGATAAAGCCGTAGGTTTCAAAATCTTCGCCATTTTTCTTGGTACATTGCACCGCTTGCTCTTCCAGTTCGGTCAGCGTCGCCGGCGGTTTATTGGGGTCAAGCCCGGCGGCTTCCATCAAGTCTTTGTTGTAGAAAAGAGCCAACGTACGCACCGCCGTGGGCAGCGTGTAGAGCTGACCATCAAAGAAGCTGGCCTGCACCATGGGGCTAAATTCATCGGCCACCATCGAAGCGGGGAACTCATCCTCGGGCAGCGGGACGAGATAGCCGGCGTCGATCCAATCGATCTGCCAGCCGTAGAAGAGCGTGGCTACGTCCGGTCCGACGCCGGCCGGTACGCTGGCGGCGATTTTGTCGCGGAAGTCATCGTACGGAATGTCCGAATTGTGGATGACTTTGATGCCCGGATTTTCCGCCTCGAACATTTCGATCAACTGATCCATGGCGGTAATGCGCGCTTCAAAATTGTATTGCCAATATTCGATTTCGATGACGTCGGCGGCCGCGCTCTCGGCGGCCGCAGCATCGCCGCCGGCCTCAGATGGCGCCGCCGCTGGGGGCGCGCAGGCAGCCAGCAGAAGCCCAAGGGTGAGCAAAAGCGCGGTCAAGAAAAAGGTGAGTTTGCGTTGCATGGTGTCTCCTTGTTGAAAGTTGTGCGGTTCGAAATGGTGGTTTTACAGGGTTTTCGTTTGTATGTTGGCGTTTGGACAAGTTAGGAAACTTGTCCTACAAGCGCCAGGGCGGCTTCGTAAAGCGCCCCGCCGCGCTGACCCCATTCCGTTTGGCGCGCTTCCTCTGGTGGAAAGAAGCGGCGTTCGAGTACCTCAGCGGTGGCTACGAATGGCTCAAGCCGCTCCACTTGACCCCGGTAAAAAAGCTGATAACTGATCGGATGGGGGTACTTATAGCCCGGCGGTTTGGGCGCGTGAATCACAAATTTGTCATGGCCCAAGGGGCGTAAATTGCGCACGTGTACGCGCGTCTCTTCCCATATTTCGCGGCGCACGGTCTGTTCGGGGGTTTCGCCGGGCTCAATATGGCCACCGGGGATGTCCCAGCCGCGGCTGGCCAAGCGGGTCATCAAAAAGCGGTTGCCGTCAAAAATCAAGCCCAGCGCCGATGTAATCAGCTCGGCTGGCGGCATTTGGTCGTCCAACACAAGCGCATATTGGTTGGGCTTGGGCAGCAGATCAATATTTGTCTGCGTGTGCAAAATGTTCATCGGCGGTTGCGCAGATTGGGTGTTGCACGCATCGGTTCCGACAGAGGCTGGCGCGGGTTTGTTTCTTCCAGAACTGAGGATTCAAGTTTACCACATGGGGGAATGGGTTGTCATATTCCTATGGATTGAGGGTGGGGCCTCTCCCTGCTTTGCACCCTGCGGGTGCGCCGCGTCCCTCTCCACCTTGTGGAGAGGGACAGATGTTGCGCTGAAGCGCAACATCTGGGAGAGGCCCCCGCTACGCATCGGTCGGCCCTGGCTCCCAGCCAATCTCTTGGCTCCAACGGTCGGCTTTCAACATGGTCTCCCAGATGAAGGGCGTTTTGGCTTCGGTGTAGCCCTGTCGGTCATCGCCATATTGGGCGGCCAGCGCGTATTTTACTTCGGCATAGCGGCGGGCGTCAACGGGGTGGGTGCGCATGTAATCGCGGAAGAGCAGCGCAAATTGTTGCGCCCAACTGCCTTCTTTGCGCACGTGGATGTGCGTGCGGCGCTGACCGGGCGCCTCGCGAAAGTAGCGCTTGGTCAACTCGGGGTTGGCGGCGCGAAAAACATAGCCCAGGCGCTCCAGCGGCAGCCGAAATGCATCCAGCGGCTCGAACGACGCCACGGCAATCTGCACATCGATGACCGGCTTGGCGTCCAGCCCCGGCACCGAAGTCGAGCCGATGTGGTCGATGCGCAGCGCCACGTCGCCCAATGCGTTGCGCAATGTGGCGCCGAGTTGGGTAAAGAGGTGGGGCCAGTTCGGGTCGTAGGGGAAAATTTCGATCTTGTCGGCCATAATTTATAAGCGTTGCATAACCGGGACCTAAGCTTGTCGCGAGGCGTACTTGTGCAGTGATATTCAAGAAAGTATGGCTCAACAGACTCTCATACGGTTGACCCGCTTTGGTTTCGATACGGCTGGAAACTGCCCCAGCCTACTCAACCGCCGCTGACCTTCGTCAACCTCATGAGCGCCCAAAGAACCGCAATTATCTCTCCTGTAACAGCAGATCTTCAGCCGCTTCACTGCGCAGGGGATCGATGATGACGCCGCCGCCCTCAGCGCCGCCGAGCTCGTGGGCCATGCGGGCGGCGCGGGAAGCGGCGCGCTGCTGCAAGCGCTCGCGGTGCAGACGCAACGTCTCCAATTCGGTGATGGACAGGCCGTAGCGATTGGTGCGATGGTTGAGCATTTCCAGCAAATCCAGCGTAACTGTCTGCGCCAGTTCGGCGGCTGAATCAAATTCTTGCCAGCGGATAAAGGGATTCTTGTGAATAAATTCCTGGCCGGCGGGCGTCAAACGGACGTGGGCGGCGCGCAGCGGCAGCAACGACCGTTCGAGCTGCAGCGCCAGTTGCCACTCGGCGCCCGCCGGGGCGGTGATGTCGCTGCCCAACAAAAAGTAGACCCGATCCACGTTGCCGATCAGCTCCCACATGTCATCATATTTAGCGCCCTCCACGGGGGTACGCCGAATTTCGGCGCGTATCTTCACCGGCAGCTCCGCCAGCGCCCGCCCAATAACGGCTCGCTCGGCCTCCATATCGCCGGTCGCACTCACAAATATACGTAATGTCTCGGCCATGTTCTCCTGTACTCCTCTACCCCTCTACTCCTCAACTCCATTTTCCCGCTTCAACTCGGCCAAATCCGCGTCCACCATCAGCTGCACCAGTTGGCGGAAATCGACCGTCGGCTCCCAACCCAACCGCGGTCGGCTTTCTCGGGATCGCCCACGAGTAAATCCACCTCGGCGGGGCGATAGTAGCGCGGGTCCTGCACCACAAATTCGCGCCAGTCCAGGTCCAGATAGCTAAAGGCTTCGCTGACAAACTCTTCCACGCTGTGGGTTTCGCCGGTGGCCACCACATAATCATCGGGCGCATCCTGTTGCAGCATGAGCCACATGGCGCACATAATCGGCGGCATAGCCCCAGTCGCGGCGCGATTCCAGGTTGCCCAGCCGCAGTTCGTCGGCGAGACCGAGCTTGATCTTGGCCACGGCGTTGGTGATTTTGTGCGTCACAAATTCCAGACCGCGGCGCGGGCTTTCATGATTAAACAGAATGCCCGAACAGGCAAACATATCATAACTTTCGCGATAATTTACGGTGATCCAGTGGCCGTAGACTTTGGCTACGCCGTAGGGGCTGCGCGGATAAAAGGGGTGCTTTCGCGCTGCGGCACTTCCACCACTTTGCCAAACATTTCGCTGCTGCTGGCCTGGTAAAAGCGAATGGCCGGATCGACCAGGCGGATGGCGTCCAACATGCGGGTGACGCCCAGAGCGGTAAATTCGCCGGTGAGCACGGGCTGTGTAAAGCTGGTCGGTACAAAGCTTTGGGCCGCCAGGTTGTAGACTTCCTGCGGGCGATATTCCTGCAAAAGGCCGATGAGGCTCATCTGGTCCAGCAGATCGCCCTGCACCACCTCAATTTTATCCTGAATGTGGGTCAAACGGTCAAAGTTGATGGTGCTGGTGCGGCGCACCATACCAATGACGGTGTAGCCCTGTTCCAACAATAGCTCGGCCAGATAGCTGCCGTCTTGGCCGGTCACGCCGGTAATGAGTGCGGTTGGCATGTTCACTCTCCTATGTAACGGTGCGAGTGGCGGGTAGCGGGTGGCGGGTAACGAGAGGCGCACCACTCGCCCCCGCTACCCGCATACTATAAAAAATTAACTCGCCATCCTCGGTTCTTTTTGTACGTTGTTGCGCCAGTAGTCGAGCAGCTCGCCCAGCGTTTCTGCAAAGGGCCAGCGAGGCTGCCAGCCGGTGGCGGCCACCAGCCGTCGATTATCGCAAATGCTGATGGGCACATCGCTGGGGCGCAGCCGGCCGGGGTCAATCTGCACTTCCACCCGGGCGGGGGAGAGCGCCAGCAGCGTGTCCAGCACATGTTGGGCGGAATGACCCTGGCCACAGCCCACGTTATAAACGGCGCCCGCTTCGCCCTGGTGCACCAGCAGCCAGTAAGCGCGCACAACGTCGCGCACGTCGGTAAAATCGCGCTGCGCTTCCAAATTGCCCACCCGCACTACGGGCGGTCGCAGCCCGGCCTCGATTTCGGCAATTTGACGAGCAAAGGCGCTGGCCACAAAATCATCCGCCTGACCGGGGCCAATATGGTTAAAACTGCGGGCGCGCACGGTGGGCAATTGGTGGCTGTTCCAATATTGCAGCGCCATGGCGTCTTGGGCAATTTTGCTGACGCCATAGGGATTGTTGGGGCGGAAGGGCGTCTCTTCAGCAATCGGCAAGTCGCCGGGCTGAATCAAGCCATAAACTTCGTTAGAGGTCACAATCAGCGTGCGGCAGGTGGGTTGCCAGCGGCGCAATGCCTCCAGCAAATGAAGCTGGCACTGTATATTCAGCTCGTAAGTGGTCCAGGGTTGCTGCCAACTGCCGCCCACATCGCTCCAGGCGGCTAAGTGCAGCAGCATGGCGGGCTGCACAGATTGAATGAGTTCGCTGACCCAGAGTGCATTGCGCAGGTCGCCCCGGTGCAGCGTCAGCCGGTCGCGCAGGTGGTGAATGCGATGCTCGTGGCGGTGGATAACGCCGTGTACTTCGAGCGCGGCCGCGTCAAAGTCAGAGTTATGTTGCTCATTTTGGAGGCCATTCAGCAGATAGTGCGCCAGATGGCTGCCGGCAAAGCCAGCAATGCCGGTAATTAAAACACGCATGGTTTACAAATGTCGATAGTTTTACTTGAGACCGATCACAAAGTCTGAGCAGACAGTATAGAGGAGAAAACGCTTGACTACAAAAGCACGCTCATCAGCAGACAAAATATCTGTCATTATCTTCTAACGGAGTACATACGCCGTGTTGATGCGGATCAAACATTTGCCGTGTAAAGTAAAGATGAGGCTGTCAGTAGCCCATTGCATGGTGGAAGGGACGACAAACAATGGTCAAAGTATCGAACAAAGCCACAGAAAAAATGGTTGCCTGGCGGGTGCGCGACGCCATGGCGCGCCATCCTTCGCTCAACAGCGCATCGGCGCGAATTGATGTGCGCACGGAACGCAATGAACTGGGCCAGTTAGTGGTGGTGCTGCGCGGCTGGACGCTGGACGAGCAGCTCCATCGCCTGGCCTTTCGGCTGGCGATCAACGCCACAAGCTGTCCGGTACAAATCAAGCTGAATGCGATGAATGGGCGCGAAAGCACCCCAAACGGCGCTAACAAAAATCAGACGCAGCACATATTTAGCACTGACAATCCGCCAACGCCCATCTAACACAGGCCGCATAAACTAATCATCATTAACGCAAGCCACACAAAACGCAGTAACGCAGCTTGCGCAGACTACAAAACCAATTTATGGAACCGCTGGTTCCCACACAAATCCAACATAGCATTTGCGAAAGGAAAACTAACTATGAGCATCCGCACTTACAATGGCATGGTCCGCGACTTTGTGAATCTGGCTGACGCCATGAACCGCTCGTTCAACTACGATTACGCCCGCAATGGCGGCAGCGCCAATGGCGAAAATGGCCAGGTTGCGCGCAAGATCGTGCTGCCCATCAACGCCTGGGCCAACGAAGACACCTATATGGTGCAGGCCTATTTGCCCGGCGTGGCGCCAGATGCAGTTGAGATCACTTTTGAGGGGGATGAGCTGACCATGCGCGGTGAATTCCCCGCCGTAGGTGAGGAGGTCAAGTTCCTCAAGCACGAGCTGTTTAGCGGCGCCTTTGAGCGCAAGCTGACCTTCAACGTGCCGGTCGATGTGGACAAGATCGAGGCCGTTTTCGAGAATGGCGCGCTGACGCTGTCCATCCCCAAGGCCGAAGCCGCTAAGCCCAAGCAGATTAAAGTTGTAGCCAAATAATGCATCTTTGGGTAACGGCTTACGCCTCCCTGGCCCTCCTCTTTAGGGGAGGAATGATAGCACCTCCCCCCTGCAAGGGGGAGGCTGGGAGGGGGTCAAAATCACCCCAGGTTCTGGTGGACCTGGGGTGATTTTATTTGGCGCGGCGCAATTTCTTCTAATTTTGCTCCAATGCGAGTATAATGAAATTGCGGTAGAATGGGCGGGGAATTTTGCGCATTGCGTTCTGAAGGAATTAATTATGTTTAAAAAATTATTATATTCGGTCATCGGCGACCCCAATGACAAGGCTATCAAACGCTATATGCCTGTGGTTGAAGAAATCAACGCACTGGAATCTACCTTTGAGGCCAAGAGCGACGCCGAATTGGCCGCCATGACCCAAGAGTTTCGCCAGCGCATTCAAGAGGCTACGGCGGATATTGGGGAACATGTGGCGGAAGCCAAAGCCTATTATATGGAAGTGCTGGGTACCGACGACCAGAAATTTGCCCGCGCCGATCTGGAACGCGTGCAGAAAGAGCAGCTCGCCATTGAGCGCAATGTGCTCAACGAAATCCTGCCCGAGGCCTTTGCCGCCGTGCGCGAGGCCAGCAAGCGCACCCGCGGCCAGCGCCACTATGACGTGCAGCTCATCGGCGGCATGGTGCTGCACGATGGCAAGATTGCCGAAATGAAGACCGGTGAAGGCAAGACGCTGGTGGCCACGTTGCCGCTCTATCTTAACGCGCTGACCGGGCGCGGCGTCCATTTGGTGACGCCCAACGATTATCTGTCCAAGGTCGGTTTGCAGCTCATGGGTCCCATCTATCCACTGCTGGGGCTGAGCGCGGCGGTGATCCAAAACAGCGCCGGCAACCAATTCCGGCAGCTTTGTCTTTGACCCCGATTTCCCCACCGAGGATGACCGCTTCCTTTCGCTGCGCCCCATCACGCGCAAAGAGGCCTATCAGGCCGATATTCTTTACGGCACCAACAACGAGTTTGGCTTTGACTATCTGCGCGATAACATGGTGACCGATCTGGAGCGGCTGACCCAGCGCGAGCTGCATTACGCCATTATTGACGAGGTCGATAACATCCTCATCGACGAAGCGCGCACGCCGCTGATCATCTCCGGCGAAGCGCGTGAAAGTTCAGACCACTATGCCACCTTTGCCCAACTTGTACGCACGCTGCAGCCTGAAAAGCACTTTGAAGTGAACGAAAAGGAGCGCGTGGCTACGCTGACCGAAGACGGCATTGCGCTGATCGAGCAGCGTATGGGATTGGAAAATCTGTACGACCCCGAACACTTTGAGATGATTCCCTATCTGGACAACGCGCTGCGCGCCTATGCTCTATTTAAACGGGACAAAGATTACATTGTGCGCGGCAATGAAGTGGTGATTGTAGATGACTTTACGGGCCGCCTGATGGAAGGCCGCCGCTACAGCGAAGGTCTGCACCAGGCCATTGAGGCCAAAGAGGGCGTCAAAGTGCAGAACGAATCGATGACGCTGGCCACCATTACGTTCCAGAACTTCTTCCGCATGTACGACAAGCTAGCCGGCATGACCGGTACGGCCAAGACCGAAGAAGAAGAATTTGGCAGCATTTACGATCTGGACGTCCTTAGCGTGCCCACCTATAAACCGGTGATTCGCGAAGATATGGCCGATCTGGTTTATCGCACGGTGGAGGCCAAATACAAGGCGCTGCTGGATGACATTGCCGAGGCACACAGCCGGCGGCAGCCGGTGCTGGTGGGTACGGTGGCTATCGAGACTTCCGAATTTATTAGCCAGTTGCTCAAGCGCCGCGGCATCGATCACGAAGTGCTCAACGCCAAAAACCACGAACGCGAGGCCACCATTATTGCGCAGGCCGGTCAGCCCGGCGCCGTGACCATTGCCACCAATATGGCCGGCCGCGGTGTCGATATTCTGCTGGGCGGCAACCCGGAAGGCATGGCGCGCGAGCAGTTGCGCAAAGAAGATATTGATCTGGCCCTGATTCCGCAGGAACAGTGGACCCATTGTTTGGAATTGCTGCGCCGGAGTGAAGACCCGACAAAAACGTACCCCGAGCGCTGGGCGCAGGTATTGACGGCTAGATACAAGGAGACCGAAAAGGACCGCGAATTTGTAAAATCGGTGGGCGGACTGTATGTGGTGGGCACGGAGCGCCATGAAGCCCGCCGCATCGATAACCAGTTACGCGGTCGTTCGGGCCGTTTGGGCGACCCGGGCGGCAGCCGCTTCTACTTGAGCATGCAGGATGAACTGATGCGGCGCTTTGGCGGCGAGCGCATGAGCAACATTATGAGCCGGCTGGGCGTGGAAGACGACATGCCCATTGAGGCCGGCCTGGTGAGCCGGGCTATCGAAAATTCGCAAACTAAGGTCGAAGGCCACAACTTTGACATTCGCAAACACGTGCTCAAATATGACGAGGTGGTCAACGAGCAGCGCAATCGCATCTATGAACAGCGACGGCGCATTCTGACTGAACTTTCGCTGAAAAATTCGATTGAGAGCATGATCGAAGAAGAGGTGGAGGGTACGGTTAACGCCTTCACCGCCAGCGAGTATGATGACGAATGGCAGGTTGAAGAATTGGCGCAGGCGCTGCACGCGGTCTTCCCCATGCCCGCCGATTTTGACCCGGCGCAGTGGCGAGAACTCAGCCGCCCCGAAATTGCCGATCAAGCGGTGGAATTGGCGCTGGCTGCCTATGCCGCCAAGGAAGCCGAGTTGGGCGAAGAGCTAATGCGCACCGCCGAAAAACGCATTATGCTGCATTCGGTGGACAACCGCTGGGTGCGCCATCTGACCGATCTGGACCGGCTGCGCGAGGGCATTGGCTTGCAAGCCTTCGCCCAGGTGGACCCGCTGGTGGCCTACCAGCGCGAGGCGTTTGTCATGTATGGCGAGTTGATGAACGACATTCGCGGCGACATCGTCAAATCGGTCTTCTCGCTACACGTGCAGCAACAGCCGCAACTCACGCCTATTGCGCGTAACATCCGCGCCCATCGCGGCCTGGATCAAGCTGAGCCGGCCAAGCCCGAACCCGTGCGCAACAGCGGACCCTCAGTGGGTCGCAACGACCCGTGTCCGTGCGGCAGCGGCAAGAAATATAAGCATTGCCATGGCCGCAAGCAAAAAGCGGGCGCTAATGAAGACCGCGTGGCGGCGGATTAGGCCGCGTTTCATACAGAACCCTGACAAGGTGACCGGATGACACGGTGACTTCGACAGGCTCAGTCACCTTGTCATCCGGTCACCTTGTCATCCGGTCACCTTGTCATCCGGTCACCTTGTCATCCGGTCACGCAAGGCAAAACTCCTCAAAGTTGGGGACTCGATAATAAAGTAACAGTGCTGGTCGATTATGAAAAACGGGTGGATGGTTCTCTCCGGCGAGTTGCAGCGGGAGATGCAGCTTGTTTATGATAACCTTTTGCAAATGGCGCACGAGTTGGAATCACCGCTGCGCGAACTGGTCTTTGCGCAGGTAAATGCGGCGCAGCCTTATCTGCGCGCGGGCGTTGTGCTCGCCGCCGGATATGATGAGCCGGATAGTTCCGCTTTGCAGATGGCGCGCGTCCACTTGGCTACCGCTATCGAAATGCTCTATGTAGCGCTGTCGATTCACAGGCTGCTCATGCCCTACGATGGCGCCACCCCGGATGAAGACCCCAATAAAACCGTATTGGGCAGCACAATTTTGGCTGGCGACTACTGCTTTAGCCAATCGGCCATTATGGCGGCGTGTACCGAAAATCCGGCCGTTGTGGCTATTTTCGCTAAAGCCTTGCAGGACGTAAGCGAAAGTCAACTGCGGCAGATTTTTGATATAAACGATGTGCCTGCACAAATAACCAAAACCCTCTTCCAAGCGGGGGGCAGTGCGGCCGCCATCCTGCGTCAAGCTTCCGCCTCCACGACCGAGTTTTTAGTAGCGCTGAGCCAACAGTTTGCCTGTTCTGTACAAAACCTGGATGCTGCATCCGACTTGGCGCCAAGCATTCACCAATCTCCGTTACCGGCCCCGCTGAAGCAACGTTGGCTTCAAATCATTCAGCTTGCGTAAGCTGGATTACTAATATTCACCTCGCGTTATTCTCATCAAACGCTAACAAAAGTCAAATAGAATATTGATAACATCCTAACATGCTTCTGTTATGATGTTGTGACGTTGCATATGTCCATTTTATATATCCAATCACTGGACAAACTTGCAAAAGTGTGGTATAGTTTTTGTACAGATTTTGCACAGAATGAACCACACGGTGTTTTTGAACTTATAGGCGCCAGGCAACGAGAAAGGAGCGGGCCATCATGAACCATTCAATTTTTGAGAGCAGCCGGGGGGGAAGTAACCGGGCAAGCGGTCATACGATTACGCAGATTGGTCAAAATTCTTATATGACCGGTGCACAGACGCAAAAAGAAGAAAGCGGCGGCTATAACGTTATGCATGCGCTGAATCTTTTGCGCAGCGAAGAGCCTGCCTTTGACAAAGCCATCCGCATCCGCCATATTACGCGGGGCAAGGTGGTGGCCACAGCGCATGAACTGGCCGAGAAAATGTACGTGCTCATGAGCGGCAAGGTCAATTTGGTCTGCAAGAATAGTGAAGGGCGGCGCTTGGTGATCACCACTTTAGAGCCGGGTTCGATCTTTGGCGAAGGGGCGCTACACCAGCAGAGTGATCCCAGCGTCTTTGCCGAGGCCGCCGAAGATGTAGCCATCTGGATGATTCCAGCCTCGGAAGCGCGCTCCATGACCACCCAATATCCCATCTTGGGCTGGGGTCTGTTGCAGACATATGGACAACGTCTGCTGCAAGTTGAAAATAACTTGGAAGATGTGGCCTATAAAAAACTGCCTGAACGGCTGGCGGCGCTTTTACTTGAAATGGCCAACAACCAAGAAGGCGTCATCAAGGGCGTCAGCCACCAGGCGCTGGCCGACCACTTGGGCACCTATCGGGAAACGGTGAGCGCCATTTTGCGCGAATTTAAGCGTCAGGAAATTGTAGAACTGGGCTATCGCCGCATTACAATTCTGGATCTGGAACTGCTCAAGGAGACTGCGGGCATCTGGGAATGGTAAAACGATTGCTAAAAAAAGGGCCGCGTTTGCAACGCGGCCCTTTTTTGCAGTTGCTCTATCATTGATGGCTAGGCCACACCCCGCATAATCTCTGAACCATGAGCATTCCCACCCCTGTTTTTGACCAACCCTCACATTCTTTGTATAATACAAGTTCTTCGGGGAGTAGCGCAGTCCGGCAGCGCACATCGTTTGGGACGATGGGGTCGGAGGTTCAAATCCTCTCTCCCCGACTTTTATATAGCAGCCGACGCCTTCATTGTTGCCCGCTATATAAAATGCGGGTATAGCATAGTGGTAATGCTTCGGCCTTCCAAGCCGACTAGGTGGGTTCGATTCCCACTACCCGCTCAGATTGCGGATCGGTAGCTCAACGGCAGAGCAGAGGGCTCATAACTCTTTGGTTACAGGTTCGAATCCTGTCCGATCCACAAAACAAACCGACAGTGGGAATCAAACCCACCTGACCGGCTTGTTTTAGTGAGAGTTTAACCCCATCTTGCCCCAATACGCTCTATTATTTAGTACACAGCAACGGTGTTGGCCATATAAGCGTCGGTCTCGATTGGTGAATCCGACCCCATTATTTCCCGTTGTGATCTACTGATTATGAATCCGTATCTATTGTTCTTCGCCTCGCCATAATTGCTGCATCTCCACACAGCGCATCAATAATTCATCCAGCCTCCCTACATCTTCCACGCGTCCATCCTTCAACACAACAATCTGATCCGCGCGTTGCAAGACGGCGCGGCGATGCGAAATTGCAAGGGCGGTGAATGTACGATTTACGATGCTTCGGCCATTCTCAGCACAAGTGTACGATTTACGATTGGTTTGTTCGATCGCCAGTTGTCGGTCCGCGTGAGACTCTTGTGTAGAATGAATGTTGTCATCCCCGTGACCCCTCGTAAATCGTAAATCGTAATTCGTAAATCCCTCTGTTCTTTCCCAGAGTTTTTGTTCCGTCTCCACATCCAGCGCGCTCGAAAGATCATCAAAGACCAGCAATTCAGGTTGCCGTACAAACATGCGCGCCGCTGCCGCCCGCTGCACCTGGCCGCCGGAGAGCTTGACGCCGCGTGGGCCGACCATCGTGTCCAGGCCATCTTCTAATTGGGTGATGTCGTTTTCGAGTACGGCGGCGTAAATGGCCAGGTCTAGAGGGCGGAGTGGGCACGAATAGTGGCGGTCGAACCGTCTGCGCGAGACGAGTCTGCTCCGCCACTATTCATGCCCCTACGCAATGCACCATCACCCCTGCCCCCTTTCTCCCTTCCCCCTTTCCCCCTTTCTCCCCTTCATCAATTCCCAACAAAATATTCTCGCGCAACGTGGTGGAAAAGAGGCGCGGCGCCTGCGGTGTGTATGCAGCCCGCGGCGGCATGAAAAAGGTGGCCGGATCGCGCACCAACTCGCCGTTCCAGCGGATTTCGCCCGCATCGGCCGGCAGCAGGCCCAACAACACGCGCAACAGCGTACTCTTGCCCGCGCCCACGCGGCCGGTGATGACGGTGAACGAGCCACGTGCCAGCCGCAAGTCAATCTGCGCAATGCCGCGGCCGTTTTCGGGATATTGAAAGGTGAGCCCCTTGACCGTCAATAGTTCCAGCGGTTCAACCGGTGCGGGCGGGGGCGGCGGGGGCGCTTCATCTGCCAGATAAATGGGGCCGTGCGCCACTAATTGACCGGGCGCGGCATCGGGCATCATGGCCAGCAGCCGCGCTGAGGAGACGGCGGCGGTTTTGCGCGCCGCCAGCAAGCGTCCCACCCGCCGCGGCAGTTCCAGAAACGCTTCTAGATAGATCACAAAGAGGGCAAAATCACCCACGGTAAAGCTGCCGGCGTGGACCGCTTGCGCCGCCAATAGTAAAACCAGCGCCCGCCCAGTGTTGACAATGTTTACATTGAACGAGCGAATAATGTTGTTGAGGAGGGTATGGCGCAACGCCGAGTGCCGGCGCGCCGTGTTGAGCCGGTCAAAATGGCCCGTCACGGCGGCTTCGGCGCCGGCTGCCTGCACGGCCTGCACGGCATCGAAGATGGCGCTGATAAAGCCGGTCACGCGGCTGCTGTCTTCGCTGCGTTGCTGCCAGGCCGCCGCCAGCCGCGCCCCCAGCCGGTGAATCACAATCACAATGCCGGAGAGGGGGGCGACGGCGGCCACGGTCACCAGCGGGTTAATGCGCCACATGATGACCAGAGCCACAACAGCATATAGGCCATGCCCGATCAGCCGATACCATTCGTTGGTGAGATCGCTGGTTGGTTCCAGATCGTCGCGGAAACGGTTGATGGCGTCGCCCGATGAAATGGCCGCCGGCTGTTTGCTGCGGCCAAAGAGTTGCAGCATGTACGCAAACAGGTTGCTGCGCATGAGCGCCATCATGGTGTGCTCCCACGTGATCTGCCAATAGAGCCAGCCCAGCGCAATGGCCTGTTCAGCAATCTGCGCGGCCAGCAGCAGCGCCAACAGCGTCCACACATTCCAGCCCGTCCGCGCGTCGCCGCTGAGGCTGTCGAAGATCTGCTGGCTCAGATAGCCCAAAACCAGCGGGGCCAGGCTAAACAGAATCCAGCCCGCCAACGCCAGCAGAAAGTTGCGCGGCTTGTAGAAAGCAAGTTGGCGATAATGACGTGCTTCAAGTTGTGTTGCCGATGCTTGGGATATTGGTTGCGTGGTTGATTGGGTCATGCGAGCACCTCAGTGAGATCGGTGGTTAGGAGATGGGCGTAACGGGAGGCCGGATCGGCGGCCAGGGCATTGCGCGGGCCGTATTCGCGCATGCGCCCCTGCTCCAGAATCAGAATATCATCGACGCGCTGGACGGTGGCCAAGCGGTGCGCAATAATGATGCCGGTGCGGTTGTACAGCAGGCGGTCGATGGCCGTCTCGATCAGCCGTTCGGTGAGCGGATCCAGGCGGGACGAGGCTTCATCCAGAATCACCAGCCCCACGTCTTTGAGCAAGACGCGCGTAAAAGCAATCAGTTGCGCCTCGCCCGCCGAAACGCCCTGACCGGTCACCCCCAAGCGCGTGTCCAACCCCGCCGGAAAGCGCGCCAGCCAATCGGTAAGCCCCAATTCATGGAGCGCGCCCAGAATTTTGTCATCGGGAATCCGGTCGTCGAAAAAGGCCAGATTCTCGCGCAGCGTGCCGTCAAAGAGCTGCACTTCCTGCGTCACCAGCCCAATGCGGCTGCGCAAATTGGCCAGCTTGAGCGCCGGCAGCGGCATGTCCGCCAGCCGAATCTCGCCCTGGCCCGGATCATAAAAGCGAAAGAGCAGGCGCGTCAGGGTGGTCTTGCCGGAGCCGGTGCGCCCCAATAGCCCCAATCGCGGCCAGGCGTCAGTTGAAAGCTGATCTCCTGCAGAACGGCTGTTTCGGCTGCTGATGAATCAGCGACAGCTTCGTCCGCCGATGGCTGGTAGGCAAAGGTGACATGATCAAACGTCACGGCCAGCGGGCCATGCGGAGACAGCGTCTGCGATCCTTCCGCCAGCGCGTGGGGTGCGCCAAAGCTCGTTGATGCGAGTGAGGCCGGCGCGCACCTTTTGCAGATCGTCCACCTGCTCGCTCAGCACGCCCAGCGGTTGCATAATCAGGCGGCTGTACTGGGTAATCAGATAGACGCTGCCCAGGGTGAGTGCGCCGCGCTGATAAAGATAAACGCCCAGCGCCAGCGCCCCCAGCGTGCCGGCATTCAACACCACCTCCAGCACGCTGCCGATGATATAGCCCGACATAAAGGCGCTGCGCCCATTGTGAAAAAAGCGGCGCTGGATCTGGTAAAACTGCGCCGCATGGCCGGTACGGCCCCATTTAGCGCGCAGGTCGTCCAGCCCGGAAAGCCGCTCTTCCATAAAGCCATAGAGTTCCGCGCTGGCCCCAAAGGCGCTTTCCCAATAGGGCGCGGCCTTGCCCTCCACAAAGCGGATGGCATAGATGGCCAGCCCAGCAAAGAGCGTAAAGAGCAGCCCCAGCCGCCAATCTTCGCGATAGAGCAGCGCCAATACGCCCAGCAACAGCAGCAGGTTGCCGACCACCAGCAGAAAAAACCGAGAGAGAAAGTTGCTGAGCACGCCCACATCGCTGTCGATGCGTTCGATCATGGCGCCGGGCGTGTGGCGCTGCTGAAAGCGCAGATCCAGCCCCAGGCAGTGCGCAAAGAGATCGGTGCGCAGCTGGTTGGTGGCGCGCCAGCCCACACTGTCACCCAGAAAGGCCGCCGCCACGGCCAGCCCCTGCTGCACCAGGGTTACGCCCAGGGCGGCCGCCGCCAGCCCCAGCAGTTGCCCCAGCGCGCCGCCCGCCGTGGCCGCGTCAATAAAGGTGCGCACAATTTGCGGCGTCCACAGTTGCAGCCCGATGTCGCCAAAAAGCAGCAGCGCCAGCAGCAGCATGGGCGCCCAGTGGGGACGCAGATAATGGCGCAACAGATGGGCATAGCCATGCGGCTGGCCAGGGGTTGGCGCCGATATGGTGTTGATTGTCATCACAGATTTTCCTCTGCCTCTAGGAGGCTGTCAAAGAGAAGATTTTTGTACGCAGATGCCGCTTCGCTAACGCGGATTTACACGGATTTTTGGCCATTTTGATGTACTTGCTCAATATTCAGGGGTGAAGCTAGTGCCGGTTGAGTAGGCCACGGCAGTTTGTGGCCGTATCGAAACCAAACGGGTCTACACGCCGCTATTCATTGAGAAGATACATTTTGACGGTTAAATCTGCGAAAATCAGCGTTTATCCGCGTACAAAACTTACTGGCTCTTCTGGATTCCACGTGGTTGACATTCGTAGGTCACTCTTGCAGAGTGACATCCGTCGGTAGACCGGGTCCGTCACTCTGCAAGAGTGACCTACGCGGGCGCACCTCCCTTGTCAACCACATGATAACCGGTAGAGCCAACTTACTTTTATCGTTCTATTATCAACTCCTGAAAACGCGGGTTGTCCTGCATAAATGCGAACTCTGGATCAATGCGCACCCAGCCCAACTGAATCAATCCTTTCGCTAACGCGGTTTCCAGCAGCACCAACGCGCGTTCTACATCGCCGCTTACTGCCGCCACGCACGCCAACCCATATTCGGCATGATCCGCCTCGGCGTGTGCCTGGGCTAGCGCAAGCGCCTCATTTGCCTCCTGGTGGCGACCGGCGTCAAGATATAATTTACCTAGGGCCGCCCGCGCCTCGTAGTCCTCTGCTTTAAGGGCAATCGCTTGCTCCAATTCGGCAATGGCTGCTGCTGTTTCACCCCGATGCGCGTAGATTAACCCCAACAGGCGATGGGGCGAATGCGCATCCGCCAGCTCGATTTCGCGCTGGCAGGCCGTGACGGCTTCGTCATAACGTTTATCATGCATGTAAAGGATGGCTAGCCAGTCTTGCACATAGGCGCTGGCGGGGTCTAGGTTCTGCGCCTGTTGCAAGGCGGCCAACGCTTCGTCAAACCGCCCCATGCGCGCATAGGTGCTGCCCAGTGTGGCCGTCAAGAAGGCGTCCTCTGGATTGTGGTGCAGACCCGCCTCAAATGCGGCAACCGCCTTTTCATATTGGCCAAGCCGGGCTGAATAAAGGATGCCCAACCCAAAGACCGGCGCGATATAATGCGGGTCCAGGCGAATGGCCTCGGCATAGGCCGCAATGGCGGCTGCCGGCGGTCCGGTGTGATAGCGCACGCGCCCGATCCCATTGTAGGCCGGGGCCGACTGCGGGTTCAATTCCAGCGCCTGCTGAAAGGCCGCCGCGGCTTCCTCCAGCCGGCCCGCGTCAAAATAGGCCATGCCCAATTCAACATAAAGTTTGTCATCCTGCGGCGCATCAGCTACAGCCTGCTGCGCCGCCGCAATGGTCTGTTCGTTTTGATTCATTTTTGCGTCTCCTGTTGCCATAGTTGTTGCATTTCTACACAGCGTTCCAGCAATTCATCCAGCGTGCCTTCATCCTCCACTTTGCCCTCCTTCAGCACAATAATGTGATCCGCCCGCCGCAGCGCCGCCCGCCGGTGCGAAACAACGATTGATGTACGATTTACGATGTACGATTTACGATTGGTTTGTTCATCGACCGGTTGTTGGTCCGCGTGGGGCGATGTACGATGTACGATGTACGATTTACGTAAATCGTACATTCGTAATTCGTAAATCCATCTAGTCGCTCCCACAGTTTCTGTTCCGTCTCCACGTCTAGCGCGCTGGAGAGGTCGTCGAAGACCAGCAGTTCGGCGTCGCGCACGAACATGCGGGCGGCGGCCGCCCGCTGCACCTGCCCGCCGGAGAGTTTGACGCCGCGCGGGCCGACGATTGTGTCCAGGCCGTCTTCCAGTTGGGCAATGTCTTCTTCGAGCACGGCGGCGTGGATGGCTTGGTCTAGGAGAATTGGGCGGGCACGAATAGTGGCGGTCGAGCCGTCCGCGAGACGAGTCCTCTCCGCCACTATTCATGCCCCTACGCGACGCGCCATCACCCCTTCCCCCTTTCCCCCTTTCTCCCCTTCCCCCCTTCTCCCCCTCTCCGATTCCCATCAAAATATTGTCGCGCAGCGGCTCGCTATAGAGCCGCGGCGTTTGCGGCGTATAGGCGCAGTGGGGCGGTTTGAAGAAGTCGGCGGGGGCGGCAATCACTTCACCATTCCAGCGAATCTCACCGGCATCCTTGGGCAGCAGCCCCAGCAGCGTGCGCAGCAACGTACTCTTGCCAGAGCCCACGCGGCCCGTGATGACGACAAAATCGCCGCGCGCAATCTCCAGGTTAATATTTTCAATGCCGCGGCCAGAGGACGGGTGGAGATAGGTTAGACCGCGTATGTCCAGCGTTTCCAGCTGATCCGCCACTTGTTTGGCCGGTGATTGAACGGGGGGCGGTTCTGTATCTAAAAACATGGGGCGGTCAGGTAGCAGCGCATTGCGCACGCTCGTTTGCGCCAATTCCTCAATGCGCCGCAGCGAAACAGCCTGCGTCTGATAGTCGCCCACAAAGGAGCCGCAATCGCGGAAAAACCAGGTGATGAACCAGATGTAATACATAAAGAGCGCGAAGTCACCCACGCTAAACGAGCCGTCGCGGATGCCCAGCCCGGCCAGCAGCAGAATCAGCCCGATGCCCAGTTGGGTCACCTGCTCGCTGGTGGCGTGAGAGAGATAGTGATAGAGCCGCTCATTCACCTCGGCCTTGCGGCGGGTTTCGTTGATGCCGTGAAAGTGACGGATCACGTGCGCCTCGCTGTCGGTCACTTTGACCACCTGCACAGCGCCAAAGATTTCGCCCAGAAAGCCCTGCACGCGGTCTTGGGCGCGGGCGCTGGCTTCATAGACGCGCAGCAGCCGCGCCCAGGCAATGCGGGCAATCCACAGCCCGAGAAAACAGGGGATCACCGCCACCAGCGTCATCACCCAATTGATGCGCGCCATGATGATGAGCGCAACGGCGGCAAAGAGAAACTTGCCAAACATATCGGGCAGCCAGATCGGAAAATCTTTGACTTCGGCCACGTCGTCCCCAAAACGGCTGATGGCTTCGCCGGTGGAGATGGGCAGCGGCATGGCGCCGGGCTGCTGTAGCACCGAGGTCAACAGATTATGTTGCAGAAGGTTGCGCAGCGATTCCTGAAACGAATAATCGCTCAAATAGACGACATAGCGCGCCAGCACACGGACAATTTCCGCCGTGACAAAAAGGGCCAGCAGCGTCCACACGCTTTGGGCGGCGGGCTGGGCGCCGGTCAGCGTATCAAAAATGCGCTGCTCCACCAGCCCCGGTACGAGATAAAGCAGTGAAAACAGACTCCAGCCCACCGTATAGCCCACATAGGCCAGCGGCTTTTTGCGGATCAGCGCCCACACAAAGGCCAGGGTCGACATGGTGGGACTGTTGGTGGTTGAAGGTTGAAGGTTGAAGGTTGAAAGTGGAAGGTTCATGCCAGTGTCTCCTCTAGGCCGGTTTGCAATAGTTGCGCAAAACGCGAATTGGGATCGGTAATTAACGCAGCGCGCGGGCCAAATTCGACCACGCGGCCCTGCTCCAAAATCAGGATGGCGTCGGCGCGCTGGACGGTGCGCAGCCGGTGGGCGATGACAATGCCGGTGCGGTTGGCCAGCAGCCGGTCGGTGGCACGCTCGAGGAGCGTTTCCGTGGCCGGGTCCAGTCGCGAAGAGGCTTCGTCCAGAATCACCAGCGCTGGGTCTTTGAGAAAGACGCGCACAAAGGCCAGCAGTTGCGCCTCGCCCGCCGACAGCCCAATGCCGCCGGCGTGCAGCATGGTGTCCAATCCCGCGGGCTGCGCGCTGAACCATTCCCACAGCCCCAATTCGCGCAGCACGGCCAGAATCTGCGCATCATCCACAGCGGGGTTAAAAAGCGTAATATTGTCGCGCAGGCTGGCCTGGAAGAGCTGCACCTCTTGCGTGACCATGCCGATCTGGCGGCGTAATTGGCGCACGGGCAGATCGCGGATGTCTGCGCCGTCCAGCAAAATGCGCCCGGCATCCGGCTGGTAGAGCCGAAAAAGCAGCCGCGTCAGCGTGGTTTTGCCGCTGCCCGTGCGCCCCAATAGCCCCAGCACTTGCCCCGGCTCCAGGCTAAACGAGACGTTGTCCAAAACGGTGGGCGGAGGCGCTACATTTTCGTCATCATTGTCAGCCGGGGATGCAGAATCCGCCGCGCGGGCATATTGAAAGGAAACCTGCTCAAAACGCACAGCAACCGGTCCGGTGGCGGCGGCCCGCTGTGTCATCTTGTCATCTCCATCACCCATCATCACTTCCGGCGCCAGCACAAAGAGCTCGCGGATGCGCAAAATGCTGGCGCTGCTCTGCTGCAATTCGCTCACCTGGTCGCGGATCTGCTCCAGCGGGTCGCGCAGCAGCGCCAAATAGGCGATAATCAAATAAACCGTACCGATGGTGATCTGTCCGCTGCGAAAAAGATAGATGCCGGCGCCAAAGCCCAGCGCCGTGGCCAGTACAAAAAGCAGATGGGTGCCGGCAAAAATGTGGGCGTTAAAGAGGCGCACATAGCGTGACGCTCGATAGGCCGCCCCCTGCGCCAGCATCATGCCGCGCAACACGTAGGCTTCGCCGCCATTGGCGCGCACATCTTCGCGGCCAGAGAGGCGCTCTTCCAGAAAGCCATTTAGGCGAGCTTGCGCCTGCCGCAGCACGCCCGTATAGCGCGTATTGCGCGGCTGCATGGCCTGCAACACCAGCATGGTCAGCAGCGCATAAATCGCGGCGGCCGCGCCCATGCGCCAATCCTCCCGCCAGAGCAGCGTTACAATGCCGGCGATGAGCAGCCCATTGAAAAGCACGCGCAGCACCAGGTGCGAAAAGAAGCTGGCTAGTTGACTCACATCACCATCGACGCGCTCGATCAATTCACCCGGCGTGCGGCTGTTGTGAAAGTCCATGCCCAGCCGCAAACAGTGGCGGGTCAGGTCCGCGCGCAGGGCGTTGGTGGACACCCAGCTCACATCTGCGCCCACATAGTTGAGCGCCAGCCCGGCGCCCGCTTGCAGCAGGTTGAAGAAGATAAAGAGGGCAGCGGCCAGCACCAGGGCGGCGGTGGGCGCACTGCTTTGGGCCGTATCCAGCACGTAACGGATAATTTGCGGATTGGCCAATTGGAAACTGATGGTGCCCAGCAACAGCAGCGCCAACAAGAGCACGCGTCGCCACTGGGGGGAGAAGTATGTTGTCAAGAGAGAGAGGGAACTGTTCATGGCAATGATTTTTCCTTAAAATAAAAAACGCCACGGGCAATTACCCATGGCGTTTGTAGACGATGATGTTTGGCGCTGTCACCAATAGACATTGCTCGAGGCAACACAATGTTCATTGGTGACAACCGCACGTGACAGCCGCAAGCGTCACGGGCAAGCGGATCTTATCCCGTGACTTTGCGCAAGGCCTGTTCATACTTGTCTGTCATAAATTAACATTTTTACGTAAAATGTTAATTTATGACAAATCCTTAGTTTACAGGCAACAAAAAAAGCCACAGAGCCGTCGCCCTGTGGCTTTGCAAATGCAAAAAGAGAAATGCGCTAGCGCATGCGGTGCGCGCATATTCACAGGGATCGTGCTCAAGTTTGGGGATAGATTGTGGCTGCGTGACATGTTGAGCACCTTTTCTGTGAATGAGAGATTTGATAAATGATAGCCTGCATCATAACAGCGATGTTGGCAGTCTGTCAATTTGAGGAAAGGTATATTTTGTGACTGTGAGCGTAGCGTGCAATAGTTTGCATCCGCCGGGAGTATGGGTCAGTCGACGTACAGCGCATGATTGGCAATAGTCAATTCGGGGAATATTTTAGACTCTATGGGCTCGGCTCCTGCATTGGCCTAAGAGCGCGTATTCACCATTAGACAACGTATAAACTTCCACGGATCGGACCTTTGGATTTACAAGCCAATATTCAAGTACGCCCGCCTGCTCATAGGCATCAAATTTGGTCTGGCGATCTAAACGGTGAAATCATTCAACCAGGAGCGGGCGCTTCCACAAAGTGCTGGGCATCCGGCGGCAGCTTCTGCGCATTGGAAAGATAGAGAATATCGGGCTGCACCGGGCGCGAGGAGTCGTTGAGATGGACCTCAAACGGTGCGCCGATAACGACGCCTATTTGCCGCTTTTCCACATAATCACCCAGCAAGCGGGCCAGTTTGTAGACCACATATTGATGATCATACCCAGGGGCATTGGCCACGTATAAGACTCCTGCAATAATCTCATAGCGCCGACCATTATCGGGCAGACGGAGATAATCTTCATATTGCCACGCCCCCGAACCGGCCAGGCGGCGGGGTCACCAAGGGGCACCCGGCCAAAGAATGGGACCGTGTAATGAGTTGGGACAACATGACTAGGCATTCCTCTTTACAAAAGCAATCGCCAGCACGCACCGATAAACGATGATTCTGGGCGATTGGCACATACTTCTGTTGTAATGGCGCCGGGGCCGCGACATAAGTTTGTGGCTTTCGTGTCTTTGAGCGTTGCGCTTATTAACCCATTTCCAGTAGTAACCATTCACCCAAAGCAGCCTCTAGATCCGGCCAAAGCGGCGTCGAAGGTTGATAGGCATCGGCGCTTTCCCCAGATAAGATTGTTCGACGATTACACGGATGAAAGAGGTCATCGGATAATTGTGGTGATGGCCGATCTGGATTGTGCCGGTGGTTTGGGTGAAGCAGGCGATGTTGGGGTATATCGCCTCGATATAGCGCTGCGCTGCAACTGCTCACTCATGCCGCATCCTCGCCGCTTCGTCATCTTCCCCTGTGTTCTGCGCGGTCTCGGCAATGCGGCGTTGTGGGTAAAGACGGCGCGCGACCGTTCAATCACGGTGTGCAGCTTCTGCGCAAGCACTTCGCGGGCGGTGCAGTTCGGTCAGGTATTCGGCGACGTGGATGCCCGCTGATTTGTCGAGTTCCAGCAGTTCGATTCGTTCGGTTTTTTCGCCGCTGCAGAGGATGATGCCCAGCGGCGGCTTTTCATCGGGCTGTCGTTCGTAGCGGTCCAGCCAGCGTAGATAGAGTTCCATTTGCCCTTTATCCGCCGGTTTGAAATTCCGCCAATTTCAGGTCAATAGCGACCAAAGACGGCGGCGCAGACGACGGTTGTAAAAGAGCAGGTCGATGTAGAAAAATCATCGTTATCAACCTGAAACGCGCCGCTGGCGGGCGAGAAAGGTAAAGCCGGTGCCCAGCTCGAGCAAAAAGGCTTCCATCTCACGCAGGATCGCGCCCTCCAGATCCTTTTCATAATAGTGGTCGCGAATACCCAGAAAATCGAGCAGATAGGGGATCTTTGAAGAGCAGATCGGGCGTCACCAGATCCTTATCGGCTGCAGCGCGGCCCAATTCAGTACACGCACCACCTCATCCGGTTTGGTGGCGAGAGCGCTGTCCGTTCATAGAGCATGCTATCGACTTTGGCCTGCAAGGTACGTGCTCCACCTCTTCCAATCGACAGAGTTCCATATAAAAAGTCGCTTTCAGCGAATCATCAATATAGATCAATGTTTTGAAATGGGTCCAACTCAATTGTCTCCGCGCCGCGGAGACAATTTGCCTTTCCGGAAAGATTTCCGCAAACTGGATCATGTGGCGCAAGCTCTTGCCGCAAAAACCACGCCCATATTCAGCGGTTAATCGCCGGGCCAACGATGCAACAATTTGGTCCCCCATAGTCAGCGCGACTATCGTTGAGAACCTCCTGCCGAATGCGGCGGCCAATCTGCCAATAGAGCGTGGTAAGGCCACCATTAACCGCAACCGCAACCGCATTGCGTGTTTCCTCTATCAACTGCCGGATGTCTGCCAACAGTTCTGCACCAAAGCTCAGCGGCGAGGAGGACGAGAGCGTATTATCCGCCATTGACACCTCCGCCAAGAATTTCGGCAAGCAAGCCTTCGCCCTGCTCTTCGAGCTTCAGGATATCGCCACGGATCTCTGTCAGCGAACGCAACGGTTGCGGTTGATAGAAGTAGCGGTTGAAGCTAATCTCATAGCCGATCTTTGTACTCTTGGGATCGATCCAAGCGTCCGATGCATAGGGTAACACTTCACGGCGGAAGAAGCCTTCAATGCCACCGCGCTGTTGCAGAGGGACTTGTTCGGTGTCGCGTAACTCTGTGTCCGCCTCATAGGTGACAACGCTTGGCTTGTCGTCCCCCACCAGAAATTGACCGTAAAGCCGTTCCCGGTCATAGCTGAGGGTTGCGTCGGGTTTGGCCGGTTTACCGACGAGCACAGCTTCGGCGTTTTCATCACGTGTGCTCACGGCGCGTTGAATCAACTTGCGTTCCGCATTTTTCTTTCCCAAATGTTTGCGCAATGGGCGAAACCACTGCGAGGCATCGATTAATTGTACTTTGCCCTCGCGTTCCGGCGTTTTGCGATTGGTCAGGACCCAAATGTAGGTAGCGATGCCGGTGTTGTAGAACATGACATCGCGATATTTGCCCCGTTGAAACACATCGCGGAGACAATCATCGGCGATATTCCAGATGAAATTGGCAATCCAGTTGAGTCGGGTTTGATCCATGATTTCAGCGTTTCTAATGCGTAAATCTGCATTGACGGGACGGGGACTACACATCAACATAAATGGTACAGGTAGGCATTGTTGCCTTGGCACAGGTTACAAGGCAAGTGTAATATAAATACACATCTTGGTCAATCAAACCAATTGACAATGTTATCAGCTTCGAAGTCTCAACAAACAGAGTCGCTCTAGCAGCGGTTCTATGACCAAACTCGACATTACATATATATCTATCTATCCTGACCTATATGTATAAACCGACTCCAAAGGAGAAACCATGCAAATCATCGACGCCCACAACCACCCCGACTGGCACGGACACGACTTGACCCGCTTTTTAGAAAACATGGCGTGCTACAATATTGAACAGACCTGGCTCTATTCGTGGGAATGTCCGGCGGATGAGTACGATCCGTTTGATTACAACCGGGTGTCGCTGGTGCGGGATGGCTACCCGATTCCCTTCACCAACTGTCTGCGCTATAAGCAGGCTGCAGCCGGACAAATTTGTGCTCTGCCAGTGCCCGACCCACGGCGGCCCGACGCCATTGATCGCTGCAGGCGGCCATGGATGTGTATGGCGTGCAGGTCTATGGCGAATTGAAGCCGCGCATGATGTACGACGATCTGGATGCGCTGCGCATGTACCGCTTCTGCGTGGCAAAGCGGGCTGCCGGTGACCGTTCACATCGATTATGAATTTGAGACCGGGCGCAAATATCCGCGGCCCAACTGGTGGTACGGCGGCGGCATTGCGCCCTTTGAACGGGCCGTGGGCCGCCTGCCCGGAGACCATTTTCATTGGCCACGCCCCCTGCCTTTGGGCGCACATTTCGGGTGACGACCAGTTCAACCAAGTGATGTATCCCACCGGCCCCGTACTGCCGGGCGGCCAAGTACCCGCCATGTTCCGCACCTACCCTAATCTCTAGCGCCGATCTCTCGGCTGGTTCGGCGTTGACCGTTTCAGCCGGTGACCCCGAATATGCGAAAGGTTTCCTTGTTGAATTTCAGGACCGGCTGCTCTATGGCCGCGATTATTTTGACAATCGGCTGCAAGAGTTTCTGAATGGGTTGGGGTTGCCGACCGAGGTGCTGGAGCAGATTTTACGCGCGCACGCGTTATGGTTGCTGGTGGCAGAATAGGTGTAGTCGCCAAAATAACACCACAACAGATTCGGAAAACAGCAGATTCTGGAATGGTTCAAATCGGGTCAAATCATGTTTACAGTTTCTATGCGTCATTGGCACACAAGATATCCTTCCAGAGTAAGGCGCGGCAATATGACGGGTGTCAGTAAAAAGCCTAAAACGGTTTTCGCCCATCCAGGCCACTTAAACGCAAAAGGCGCAAAGGACGCAAAACGCTAAAGGACGCAAAACGTGCTAGCGAATAACGCTTGCGCCCTTGCGCCTTTTGCGCCGCTTGCGTTAGATTCCTAGAAAAATGTAGAGGCAATTCTTTTTCAACGTGTTGCACGATAATCTCCAGCGTTGCCGCCGGCGTCAAGCTGGTCGTGTCGATCACGTGCGTCCAGCTTTGCATAGTGGCTGCGGATATGGTCAAGCCAATCCGCCAGCCACTGGGGCGGATGCGCCCAGATCGCCGCGCCAAGCCGCACGCGTTCGGTGACGGCGTCAATATGGGGCGTCCAACGTAAAGTGATATACAGGAAGCCAGCGCGCCCACGCCATGCAGCACTTCGAGGACCGCTTCGGCGGTGTAAAGTCCGCGTTGCCTTCTCTAATCATGTGGACAACCTGCACGCCCTGGCGCAATAGATATTGGGTCAGATGCAGACAGCTTTGGGCGGCCATTTGCCCCTGGAAACAGTCTTTTTGTGCTTCCAAATTCGTTCACTTGACGCCGGCCGTTTTCCCTCTACACCGGCCGGTCGTCTTCATCCCACGAAATTGACCGAGGTTGAAACAGCCGTGCGCTATTGTCTTGGGCTATAATAGCTGTTAAATCTACGATATGATTGGGAATAACATAACAGGGGTATTGTACGCGGATGCACGCTGATTTGCGCGGATGTTGTCAGACAACATCCGCGTACCTATTTCTGATTTTAGCGCATCTTCAATAGCTAATCGCATAGCTGGCCGGCACCACGCTGATCCACGTGCGGCCCGGTTTGAGCGGAACTTCCTGCCCGTCCGCCAGATAGAAGCGGGGCAGATCGCCGCGGCTTTCGCTGCGCCAGGTTCCTTCAAAGGCCTGCCCGTCGCGGAAGACGATGGCGCGCCCGCTGCCAAAGAGGTTGAGCCGAATGCTGGTGCTGCCCAGGCTGTCCTCCACAATGTCGGTGGCTTCGTGGGTTACATATTGAACGATCACGTTTTCCACGCCGATTTGGGCGCCGCTGTTGCCATCCACATGCGGACTGCCCGAAAGGAAGCGCAGATAGCGCCCGCTGCCGCCATCGTATTGATAGCCAGATGCGCTGCCGCCCGGATAGGGAATGGAGATCGAGGTGGCGGGCGCGCCGCCGCCGGGCGCATTGCCAAAAGTGAAGCCGCGGATCGACGGCGCTTTTTCCACACCCCAATCGGCCAACCATTGGCGCAGTTGGCCCGTGGACGTGCGCAGCCGCGTGCGGTAATCGCTGCCGAGGCTCACCGAATAGCGCGTGTTGGAGGGGTCGTCCAGGTCCACGTCCATGTAGGGGAAGGGCGCTTCGTGTTTGAGCAGAAAGCGCACCGCATCGCTGGCGCCCGAACAAGCCAGACCCGCATCATAGAGCGCACCCATGTAATAGTTGATCAGCCGGGCGCTGCGCACCGGGCCGATCGCGCCCACGTCGTCGCCGTAAAAAATGCCGCTGAAGCGCGTAATGCCGTAGCCTTCCATCAAATATTCGTACATCACGTCGGCCTGGCTGGTACCCAATTGGGGACGGGCGGCAAAGTCGTTGTTGATGCATACAATAATAGGCCGTTGTCCATTGCGCCCGCCGGGCAACCCCAACCCCGTCAGCGGATTGGTCCCGCCCGGCCCGCCAAAGCCACCGCCGCCGGGCAATCCCGCGCCGGCGCCCGTCCCCACGCTAGCCACGGCGGGCGCCGCCGCCGGGTTCGCAGAAGGCGCGGGCGCTTCCGGCGTGGGCGGGATTTCGGCCAGCGCCACTTGGGCCAACCGGGCGTCGCCCGTGAGCGCGCTCTCCGTCAGTTCAGCCAGCACCCAGAAGTCGCCGTCCTCCTGATTGCAGCAAAGTTGCCACCAACTTGCGTCTGCATTGCGCCCGCGGATTTCAAACGCGTCGCCGGCGCTGGCCTGCCCCACCGCCGGATAATTGGTGCCGGGCCCGCCGCGCAGGTTGATCAGATCGCCGGTCACCGTGGCTTGCAATACATTGGCGGCCGTATCAACCTGGTTTTCCGAGTTATTGTTCGTCACGGAGATACTTTCCGTCGCAGCCACAGCGCCCTCTGTTTCAGCTTGCGCGGCCGCGGCTTGCGCCACCGTCAGCGGCTGCGTCACTGTGACCGCTTCGGCCACCAGCAGCGCCACTTGCGCCGCTTCGTCGGTTTCCGCATCGTCAGTTTCTGCATTGTTAGTTTCCGCACTGCCAGTTTCTGCGCTGTCGGCTTCCGCATTATTGGCAGCCGAAGCGGCGTCAAGCTGCACCTGCGCCAATTGCACCCAGCCCGGTGCGCCATTATCAAGCGGGCAGCAGATGAGCAGCCATTGGTCATCAGCGGCTTTATCCAACACTTCAAAGTGGACGCCGCCCGTCGCCTTGCCCATAATGGTGGCGGCGGCGGAGGGTCCATTGTACAGCGTGGCGGCCACGACGCGCACCACGCCCGACTCTGGCGCGGCGGTGGGCTTCGGTGTGGCCGTGGCGGTAGGCGCAGTTGCACTTTCGAGCGGGGTCATGGCCGTGGCGGTCGCCGGTGCTGGGGCGGCTGCTGCTGCCCCATTCTCAGGCGCCGCCGCGGTGGTGGGGCTGTTTTCCGTCGGCGCAACCGGCGGTGTAAAAGCTGAGGGGTTACACGAGGCCATGACCAGCAGCATAATAACCTGACAGAAAAAATTCAAAATGGACGCTTGATGTCGCATC
Organism: Caldilineaceae bacterium; assembly: GCA_041391125.1. Classification (GTDB taxonomy): domain Bacteria; phylum Chloroflexota; class Anaerolineae; order Caldilineales; family Caldilineaceae; genus JACKBC01. Next base: position 13,356 of record JAWKON010000018.1, on the reverse strand, counting down.
AACATAGATTTACCTTGAGATGAATTTGGTTTGGCGGCAACGCGTTTATGACAACTGCAAGTATAACGCCGTGTAGATTACCCATAACGCCGCAAACGCGCAAATGTTGATCACCCGTACGATTGCGATAGGTTGCTCCATTCAGGCTGCGCAAGTATAATTCAAGTGCGCGGGAGAAAAGTCACTTTGTTGCTGTGAAAGGAGAGCCAGATGGACCTGGGAATTCTGCCAATTGTCATAATCATCCTGTTTGTGATCTTTAGCTTTTTACGTTCGGCCATCAAAATTGTGCCGGAATATGAGCGGGGCGTCATCTTTCGCCTGGGCCGCGTCATTGGGGCCAAGGGGCCGGGGCTCTTCTTCATCATCCCCTTTGTCGATAAGATGATCCGCGTGGATCAGCGCGTGGTGACGCTGGATGTGCCCACGCAGGAGGCCATCACCAAAGACAATGTGACGGTCAAGGTCAATGCGGTCTGCTATTTCCGCGTGCTCAACCCGGTGGACGCCGTGGTCAACGTGACCAACTATCTGGTGGCCACGCAGCAGATTGCGCAAACCACGCTGCGTTCCGTATTGGGCGAAAGCGAGCTGGACCATCTGCTGGCCGAGCGCGATGACATCAACATGCGTCTGCAAACTATTATTGACGAGCAGACTGAACCGTGGGGCATCAAAGTCAGCATTGTGGAAGTGAAAGATGTGGAACTGCCCCAGACCATGCAGCGCGCCATGGCCCGCCAGGCCGAGGCTGAACGCGAAAAACGCGCCAAAATTATCCATGCCGAAGGCGAAATGCAGGCATCCCAGCAATTGGCCTATGCCGCCCGCACCATGGCCACCGAGCCCGGCGCTTTGCAACTGCGCTATTTGCAGACGCTGACCGAAATCGGCGCCGAGCACAACAGCACCATTATCTTCCCGCTGCCCATTGAACTGTTCACCGGGATGATTGAAGGACACTTTGCGCGTAAACCGGCCACGCCACAGAACGACGCACCGAAGATGCCGTCCATTGATGAATCATTTTTGGGCGCGGAGCCGGGGGATGAAGAGGCGTGATTTTGTTGCGTATGGCGTGTTGCGTGTACCGGTTTAGGGTATAATGGGGTGGCAAGCCACAGATCTGGAGGATGATTTTTCCGCCGCACACTTGTTAACGCCGAAATACTTTCGGGGTCGACAAGTGCAGTGGGAAAGGATACCCGCCCCCCAGGAAGGCTGCTCGTTCCCAAATAATAAACTTAACCAGTACACGCACTACGCAACACGCAATGCGCCCCTGAATCTCCACACACCTTTAACCAATATACGCAACCATCATGCTACCCAAAAACCGCCCCACAGACATAGCCATCTTGCGCGAAGCCGGCATCATGCAGATCACCTGGGCCGACGAGCACATTAGCGCGTATCCGCTGCGCTGGCTGCGCGCCAATTGTCCGTGCGCCACCTGCAAAGAAGTGCGCCGCCAGCGCTCGTCTGCCAATGATGCGCTTTCGCTCGATCTGACGATTAATCTGGACACCAAACCAGAGCCTAGCACGCAGATTGCCGGCGCTGAGCTGGTGGGCAATTACGCCATCCGCCTGGAATGGACCGACGGCCATGCCACCGGCATCTACGGTTTTAGCGCCCTGCGCGCGGCCTCCAGCTTGGAGAAGCTCAAGCCGGATGGGGCGCCGCTGCTGAACTTTGAATTGGCGTAAAAGCAGGAAGGGGAGAAGGGGGAAAGGGGAGAAGGGGGCATTTCTCCGACAAGCAACGGCCCCCTTTCTCCCCTTCTCCCTTTCCCCCCTTCAAAGAAAACAAAACCACATGCCAAACCAACCAATCGCCACCTTCTCCGTCGTCGCCCATGATCCTGCGCGCCAGGAGTGGGGTGTCGGTGTACAGTCTAAGTTTCTGGCCGTGGGCGCGGTGGCGCCGTGGGCCCAAGCAGGTGTGGGCGCGGTGGCCACGCAGTCCTATGCCAACGTCATGTATGGCCCCGATGGGCTGGCGATGATGGCGAGCGGCCAATCGGCCCAGGCGGCCATCGATGCGCTGACCGGCGCCGATGCACAGGCTGAGTTGCGGCAGGTGGGCATGGTGGATAGTCAGGGCCGCGCTGCCGCGTTTACGGGCAGCGGCTGTTATGATTGGGCCGGCCACGTGATGGGCGATGGTTTCTGCTGCCAGGGCAATATTCTGATCCCCGGCACGGTGGAGGCCATGGCCGCCCGCTTTGAGGAAGCGCGCCGCGGGCCGGGTGAACTGGCCGATTGGCTGGTAGAGGCGCTGGCCGCCGGTCAAGCTGCGGGCGGGGACAGCCGCGGACGGCAGGCGGCCAGCGTGCTGGTGGTGCGGGCCGGCGGCGGCTATGGCGGCAACAATGACCGCTATCTCGACCTGCGCGTCGACGATGACCCCGAACCTATCGAGCGACTGCGCGCCCTGGTCAACCTGCATCACCTCTATTTTGGCGCCGTGGATGAAAGCAACCAACTGCCGCTGGCCGATCTGGCCGGCGAACTGCAAACTCTGCTCCAACGCACCGGCTACTATGACGGCCCTCTGCACGGCCATTTCGACGACGCCACCCGCAAAGCCCTGCGCGCCCTGGTCGGCTCTGAAAATCTGGAAGAGCGCTGGAACGGCCAAGGCGATATGATTGACGGACTGGTCGTCAAGTTTTTGCGAAGCAAGTTTGGGTAAAGATTCAAGCCGCTCCTCCCCCTGGCCCCCTCCTCTCCACAAGTGGAGAGGAGGGGGAAAGACGCACGTCAGTGCGGCAAGGGGGAGGAGCGGCCACCAAAAAGGAAACCCCTGTGAAATCCGATCTCGACCGCTTGATGGCGGAGAACAACCTGGATGCGCTGCTGGTCATGGGCGATTCGGGCGGCAATACAACGATGAACTATTTGACCGGTGGGCAGCCGCTGGAGGGCGCGCTCGTTGTCAAGCGGCGCGATGGCCCCATGACGCTGATCCACGGTTCTATGGAGCGCGATACGGCGGCGCAGACCGGCATGGCGCTGGTGGATCGCGACGTCCATTACAACCGCTACACACTGCTGGAAAAACATAATGGCGACCGGCTGGCCGCGCGCGTCGACTTTTTCCAACAGGTGATCCGCGACCAGAAGCTGCAAGGGCGGCTGGGCATCTATGGCAAGGACGACCCAGGCGAAACCTTTGCGCTACTGACCAAGCTGCAAAGCGAGCTGACCGACACCGAATTGGTGGGCCAATTTGGCGAATCCATCTTCACCGTGGCCCGCCAGACCAAAGATGACGCCGAGCTGGCTGAGCTGCAGGAAGCCGGTCGCCTGACCTGCCAGGTGGTGGGCGAAGTGCAGCGCTTTATCCAGCAGCACGATGTGGAAGACGACGTGGTGATCAAAAGTGACGGCAGCGCGCTGACCGTGGGCGATGTCAAGGACTTTATGCAGGAACGGCTGCGCACCGTGGGGCTGGAAGACCACGGCCACACTATCTTTAGCCTGGGCCGCGAAGCCGCCGTGCCTCACAACCGCGGCAGCGCCGATACGCCGCTGCGCTTGGGCCACACCATTATTTTCGACATTTTTCCCCAAAATGGCCGCGGCTATTATCACGATATGACGCGCACCTGGTGTCTGGGCTACGCGCCGCCCGAAGTGCAGGAAGCGTGGGACCAGGTCAAGGAGATCTTCGACAAAGTGATGGCCAATTTTAAAGAGGGCATGTCCACGCGCGAACTGCAACTCATGACCTGCGACTATCTGGAATCCAAAGGACACCCCACAACCAGAACCCACCCCGGCACGCACGAGGGCTATGTCCACAGCCTGGGTCACGGCATCGGGCTGGACATCCACGAAGGGCCCAATCTAACCCACAGCGCGGGCTACGATCAGCCGCTGGCCCCCGGCCACGTGATCACCGTGGAGCCGGGCGTCTATTACCCCAGCCGCGGCTTTGGCGTGCGCATCGAAGACGCCGTGGCTATCAACGAAGCCGGCGAACTCATCTGGCTCACGGATTATCCGTATGATCTGGTCATCCCTATGAAAGCAAAGGAAGATTAAAAACTATTGGATCAACAGATTTCACAGATTTTTAAGATTACAAGTAGGCTGCGGCAATATCGAAAGCAAAGCGGGTTTGCTACATCCTAAGCGAACACCCAAAAATCTTTTTAATCTGTAAAATCTGTTGATCAAAAAAAGACAGGAGGAAATGGTGGCGAATAGGATTGAGATTGGCGGTTTGCAGGTAGCGAAGGTGCTGGATGACCTGGTGCGCAATGCGATTGCGCCGGGGACGGGCGTGGACGCGGACCACTTTTGGCGGGCGCTGGGCGACATTGTGCGCGATCTGGGGCCGCGCAACCGGGCGCTGCTGCAAAGGCGCGATGAGTTGCAGGCGCAGATCGACCAGTGGTATCTCTCCGGGGCGGGGCAACGGGCCAATGCGGCGGAACGCAAAGCGTTTTTGCTGGAAATAGGCTATCTGCTGCCCGAAGGCGATGACTTCAGCGTCTCTACCAGCAACGTGGACCCCGAAATCGCCGAGATTGCCGGGCCGCAGCTTGTGGTGCCGGTGGACAACGCCCGCTATGCGCTTAACGCCGCCAACGCGCGCTGGGGCAGCCTGTATGATGCGCTTTACGGCACTGATGTGATCCCCGAGACCGAGGGGCGCGCAAGGAGCGGCGGCTACAATCCCGCCCGCGGCGCGGCCGTCATTGCGCAGAGCCAGCAATATCTGGATCAATATGTACCGCTGGCCACGGGCAGCTACGCCGACGTGACCAGCTATGGCCTGAGCGAAAGCGGTGGTCGCCAAAACCTGGTCGTGACATTGCAGAATGGCTCCACAACGGGTCTGGCCGAACCGGCCCAATTTGTGGGCTACAATCAAGCCAATGGCCGATTGAACGCCATCTTGTTGCGCCACAACGGGCTGCATTTCGAAATTCAGATTGATCCCAATGACCCCATTGGCCAAAGCGATCCGGCGGGCGTCAAGGATGTGCTGATGGAGGCCGCCGTCACCACCATTCAGGATTGCGAAGATTCAGTGGCCGCCGTGGATGCCGAGGACAAGGCGCGCGTCTATGGCAACTGGAACGGCATTATGCAGGGGACGCTGGCAGCCGAACTGGTTAAAGGTGGCAAAACATTGACCCGGCGGCTCAACTCAGACCGTACGTATGTGGCGGCGGCGGGCGGCGAACTGCCCTGCCGGGACGCAGCCTGCTGCTGGTGCGCAACGTAGGCATCCACATGTACACCGACGCCGTCACCACCGCCGCTGGCGACGAAATTCCCGAAGGCATATTGGACGCCATGGTCACCTGTCTGGCCGCCATGCACGACTTGAGCGGGCCCAACCAGGGCGGCAACAGCCGCGCCGGCAGCATCTATATTGTGAAGCCCAAGATGCACGGCCCCGCGGAAGTGGCATTTGTGGTGGAGCTGTTTGGCCGCGTGGAGGACGCGCTGGGGCTGGCGCGCAACACCATCAAAATGGGCATCATGGATGAGGAGCGGCGCACCACCGTCAATCTGAAAGAGTGCATTCGCGCCGCCAAAGAGCGCGTCATCTTTATCAACACCGGCTTTTTGGATCGCACCGGCGACGAAATCCACACGGCTATGGAGGGGGGCGCCATGCTGCCCAAAGGGGCCATCAAGGGCGAGCCGTGGATCGCGGCCTATGAGGATTGGAATGTGGATGTGGGCATCGAATGCGGTCTCATCGGGCGGGCGCAGATTGGCAAGGGCATGTGGGCCATGCCGGATGCTATGGCCGAGATGGTGGCCACCAAGATGAACCACCCACGGGCCGGCGCCACCACGGCTTGGGTGCCTTCGCCCACGGCGGCGGTGCTGCACGCGCTGCACTATCACCAGGTCAACGTGAGCGCCCGCCAGCAGGAATTGGCCAATCGCGCTCGCGCCAGCCTGGACGCCATCCTGACGCCGCCGCTGCTCAACCGCGAGCTGACGCCCACCGAAATTCAGAAAGAGCTGGACAACAACGCCCAGGGCATTTTGGGCTCTGTGGTGCGCTGGGTGGGGCAGGGCGTGGGCTGCTCCAAGGTGCCGGACATCAACGATGTGGGTCTCATGGAGGACCGGGCCACGCTGCGCATCTCCAGCCAGCACATGGCCAATTGGCTGCATCACGAAGTGGTGGGCGAAGCGCAGATTCGCGACACCTTTGCGCGCATGGCCGCCGTGGTGGACCGGCAGAACAGCGGCGACCCGGCCTATCGCAATATGACGCCCAATGTGGATGAGAGTATTGAGTTTCAAGCTGCGCTGGATCTGGTGCTGTTGGGCCGGCAGGAGGCCAATGGCTATACGGAGAATGTGCTGCACGGGCGGCGGCGGGAACGCAAGGCGGTGGGGTAAAGCCGGTTACGTGTTGCGTATTGCGTGAACCGGTTGAGCGACTTGTTTCGAATGGTGATTGTCAAATGGTTCACGCAATACGCAACACGCAGAAGCCAGTGTATAATGGATGAATCGGTTGGGAACGACTATAAGTACTCGGAGTAATAGATTATGAATTTACCCCAAATTGAGCCAGTGACTACGCTTTCTCGAAACTACAAAGCTCTTTTTGCCAAATTGTCAAAAGGCCCTATCTTTTTGGCGCAACGCAGCAAACCTGCCGCAGTATTGCTCTCTATCCACGACTATGAAAAGATGATTAATCGACTCAATCGTCTTGAGGCGATTCAAGAGGCAAAGCTCATATTAGAAGGTATTGAACGTGGTGAATTAAAGACTATCTCACATGATGAATTGATGAGCCTGATGCTTGAGAAACTGTCTGAACATGTGGGAGATTGCGTATTATGATGAAGTGAAGTTTTACTTTTTGGATAATTATCCATATACGTTTGATCTGCTAGTAGAGATCGAGAGGTTGCGTCATATTCCTGATGCCATTCCACCCGCAGGATGTATCCAGGTTGAACCCAATCTGTATGAGTGGGAAGTTCTCGAACATCTGGTTTACTATCGCAAGTTTCAAGGCACACTGATTATTGCGACAATAAAGCCTTTATGAGGTGGTAATATAGGATCAGGCAATTTGAAGGGTAATTGGTGTCACTTCGCAAGAATTAAGCTTTGTGATATGCTTGGGATCATTTGATCAACAGATTGTACAGATTTCGTAGATTTAAAAAAATCGTAACTACCAAGGCATGAAACCCCCTCCCGGCCTCCCCCTCGAGGGGGAGGAGCTTATTTCCCTCCCCTCGAGGGAGGGGGCCAGGGAAAGGGTTAGTAGTTACAAAAATCTTTTGAATCTGTGCAATCTGTTGATCATCATCTACTTCAACGCCGTCGGATTAGATATTTTGAATACAAAAGAGAATAACCCGGAGCAAAAAGAGGACGCTGTCGAGAATACCGCCCCCAAGCCTGTAGTGACCAATGTGTTGCTGATCCGCCATGGGGAAAATGATTGGGTGGGTACGGATCGTTTGGCGGGCCGGACGCCTGGCGTACATTTGAATGAAAAGGGGCGCAACCAGGCGCAGGCGCTGGCCGAGACGTTGGCGACGCAGCCCATCGCGGCCATCTACTCTAGCCCGCTGGAGCGCTGTCGCGAAACCGCGCAACCTACGGCGGATAGGTTGGGCCTGCCGGTGCAGACCTTTGAGCACGTCTTGGAAGCCGATTATGGCGAATGGCAGGGACAGAGTTTGAAAGAGCTGGCCAAGTTGCCCGCCTGGCACGCCGTGCAATATCATCCCAGCAGCTTCACTTTTCCGGGCGGCGAGAGCATGCGCAACATGCAGCAGCGCGCCGTGAGCGGACTTGAACTGCTCCATGCCCAGCACCCCAACCAGACGGTGGCCGTCTTTAGCCACGCCGACATTATCCGGCTGACGCTGGCCCATTATTTGGGTATTCCCATCGATCTGTTTCAGCGCGTGCTGATCAGCACGGCCTCCATTAGCGTGGTGATGTTTCACAATGGGCGCCCCAGTGTATTTGTGGTAAATCAGCAGCAGGAATTGCCCAAGTTTGAAATTGCCAAGCCGGAAGCCAAAGAGACAGAGTCCGCATAGGTAACCACTCAGCCGTCCCCTTCGACTGGCTCAGGGGACGGCTGAGTGGTTACCCGCATAGGATAAAGTAGCAAATTGCTATGACACAATTTACGTACGACCTTAATCCCGTCCACCATATTATTGCCGATGCCGTTGGCGAACCGGGCGCCCGTACCTTTTTCATCCAAGGCAGCGCCCGCCGTGCGGTGGTGAATTTGGTGCTGGAAAAAGAAGAAGTGACCAATCTGGCCATCAATCTGCTCCAGTTATTGGAAGAATTAGAGCAGAAATTCCCCCATTTGGACCCCGCTTCTGGTGATAATCAGACCTTGCATTTGGAGCACCCCATTGAACCCACCTTTCGCATTGGCCAGCTTATCTTGGGATATGATGAACAGGAAGATATGATTTGGCTGATTGCCAAGGCGCTGGTCTTTTCGGAAGAGACCGGCTCGGTTTTGGACCCGGATGATGAGCGCGTGCCGGTGGCGCGCATGGTGGCCACGCGCAGCCAAATGCGCGTCATGAGCGAACACGCGCTGGAAGTAGTGTCGCAGGGGCGCCCCGTCTGTCCGCTGTGCAATCGACCTATCAACCGCACGGGCCACTTCTGCCCGCGCCGCGATGGCCATGCCGTTCCGGTTGTCTTCTAATATTTTGTGGCTTCTCAGTTCCTCAGGGGACGGCTGGGGAGTTACAATATTTTTTGCGGTAGTTTATATGTCCACATCATCAGATGCAGAAAAACCAGTCCAGATTGACGAGTTGACCATTTTGGAAACGCTCCAAAATGGTGACATGAAAGAGCAAGGGCTGCTGCCATACAGTTCCAATTACAGTTTTCTCGTGACAGTGCGTTCAGATGACTTGGAGCTGCCGGCCGTGTATAAACCGCGCAAAGGCGAAAACCCGCTGTGGGACTTTGCCAGCGGCACCCTCTGCCAGCGCGAGACCGCGGCCTACGTTGTGAGCAGCGCGCTGGGCTGGGGGCTGGTGCCGCCCACCGTGTTGCGCCGGGGCAAACATGGCGTGGGCAGCGTGCAGTTCTACATTGACCACGATGCCAGCGAACACTATTTCACCTTCCAGTGCGACGCCCGCTATGCCGACACATTGCGCAAACTAGCCCTCTTCGACTATGTAGTGAACAATGCCGACCGCAAAAGCGGTCACTGTCTAGCCGGTGCAGACTTGCGCGTCTGGGCCATCGACCACGGCATCTGTTTCCACACCGAATACAAATTGCGCACCGTCATCTGGGAATTTAGCGAACAGCCGATTGAGCCGGAGCTGCTGGATGATCTGGACGAATTCTGCAATATATTGGGTACCGTGAACAGTACAGTTGTCCAGCAGCTTATGGCCCTCTTGGATGGCTCCGAACTCTACGCCCTGGCCGAACGCGTGGAAAATTTGTTGCAGTCGCAGATCTATCCTGCCCCGCTGACCTATAAGCGGAACTATCCCTGGCCGCCGGTGTAGGACGTTTTGTTTATCCTCATTCGATTTTGATATATGACAAGGTGACAAGATGACAAGGTGATGGCATGAGCAAAAGGGTTTCTCCCGGTCACCTTGTCACCCGGTCACCTTGTCACTTTCCCTCCCTCAGGAGCAGCTATGCACGCAGTTGTAATGGCCGGTGGCGAAGGTTCGCGCTTACGTCCGCTCACGGTGGGCCGCCCCAAACCCATGGCCCCCATTGTCAACAAACCGGTCATTGGCCACGCATTTGACCTGCTCAAAAGCCACGAAATTACAGATGCCGTGGTCACGTTGCGCTATCTGGCTTCGGTCATTCAGGATTTTTTCCAGGATGGCAGCAGCGTGGGCATGAATTTGGCCTACGCCGTCGAGGAATCTCCGCTGGGCACCGCCGGCAGCGTCAAGTTTGGCGCCCGCTACATCAATGACACCTTTCTGGTGGTAAGCGGCGACGCGCTGACCGATTTCGACCTGCGCAAAATTGTAGAATTTCACAAAAAGAAGGGCGCCATGGCCACCATTACGTTGGCCCGCGTACCGGACCCGCTCGAATACGGCGTCATCATTACCGATGAAGATGGGCATGTTGTGCAATTTTTGGAAAAACCGGGGTGGGCTGAAGTCATTTCGGACACCGTCAACACGGGCATTTACGTGTTGGAACCAGAGGTGCTCGATCTGATTCCCGACAAAACCAATTATGATTTCTCCAAGCAGCTCTTTCCGCTCATGCTCCAGCAGCAGATGCCGATTTACGGCTGCATTGCCGACGGTTATTGGTGCGACGTGGGGACCATTGAAGAGTATCGCCGCGCCAACGCCGACATATTGAATGGCCGGGTCGAGCTGCCCAATCCGATTGGAGAGCATATTGGCGGCGGCGTTTGGGTGGGGGAGGATGTGGAAATTGCACCCAGCGCCCAGCTTTTTGGGCCCATCTATTTGGGCAACCATGTCAAGATCAAAGGTGATGTCTTTATCAACGGCCCGTCGGTCATTCGCGACTATACAGTGGTCGACAACTACACGCAGATTGAGCGCAGCGTTGTTTGGCGCAACTGCTATATTGGTGAATCGTGCGATTTGCGCGGCGTCGTCATTTCACGCCAGTGCAGCATAAAGTCGCACGTGGTGGGCATGGAAGGCGTGGTGATCGGCGACAACTGTGGGCTGGGCGAAGGCTGTGTGATCAGCTCCAATGTCAAGCTGTGGCCGCGCAAAGAGATTGAGCCCGGCGCCATTGTCAAAGAAAGCATTATCTGGGGCAGCCAGGGGCGGCGCGGGCTTTTTGGACGCTTTGGCGTATCGGGCGTGGTCAATGTGGATTTGACGCCGGAATTTGCCGCCAAACTGGGCGCGGCGTTGGGCGCCACTTTGCCGCTGGGCAGCTATGCCGCCATCAACCGCGATGCGCACCGCAGTTCGCGCATGTTAAAGCGCGCCATTACCAGCGGTCTGCCGGGCGCCGGCATCAATGTGTGGGACACCGATTCAGTGGCGATCCCCGTGCTGCGCCACTTTGTCAAACATAACCCCAGTATTATGGCGGGCATCCACGTGCGGCTGAGCCCTTTTGACCAGCGCGTGGTCGACATTCGCTTTATCGATCAGGATGGCCTCAACCTGAGCCGCACGGCGGAACGGGATGTTGAGCGCATCTTCTCGCGCGAGGATTTTCGCCGGGCGTATCTTAATGAGATGGGCGTCATTGATTATGAGACCAATCCCATTAAGGCCTATCAAGAAGACTTTTTGCACTTTGTCGATGCCGAACGCATTCGCCAGGCGCACTTCAAAATTGTCATTGACTATTCGCACGGTTTGGCCGCCGATGCATTGGCCGATATTCTGACCCATTTAGGCGTAGACGTGGTGCCGCTCAACGCGCGGGTGGATGAATCCAAACTGGCTGTCCTCCAAGAGCGCTTTAGCGACAATTTACAGCAGGTGGCGCAGATTGTCACGGCAGTGGGCGCTGATTTGGGCTTTCAACTGGACGTGGGTGGTGAAAAGCTCTTTTTGGTGGACGAGAAAGGCCAGATGATCGACGACGTTGTGGCGGCGGAGTTGATGATTGAGTTGGGGCTTTTCGGCGCCGAGAATTGCCTTGTGGCGGCGCCGGTGACCATGCCCAACGCGCTGGAGACGATTGCCGGCTGGCATAAGAGTCGCGTCATCCGCACGCGCAACGACATTCAAGCGCTCCAGAGCGTTCATGACGGCGAGCCCCTGCTCCTGGCTGTGGATGGCACAGGCAACTACATTTTCCCCCACTTTCAAATGGCCATAGATGGTATGATGGGCGCGGTCTATCTGCTTCAGCAACTGGCTGTGCGCAAATTGCCCCTCAGTCAAGTTGTGGCCTATTTGCCCCCCGCCAATATGGCGCGCGGCCAGGTAGCCTGCCTCTGGGAACACAAAGGGAAGGTGATGCGGCTGCTCAATGAGATGTGTGAAAATGCACAGACCGAAAAGTTGGATGGCATCAAGTTCTTTTTGAGCGATACCGAGTGGGTGCATATGGCGCCGAACCCCGACAAGCCGCAATTTGAGATTTGCGCCGAAGCGGCGGATGCAGCGCGCGCCGCCGAAATTGTGGCGATCTATCAACAAAAAATCACTACGATGTTGACTGACCACGATGATTATTGAGCGAACAAGTGCGTCGAGCAGCCAAACCCAGCAGATCGGACGGCAACTGGGTCAACTGCTGTTGCAGCATCTTCAACAGCGCACCCTTGCCGATGCCGGCGCCTTTGTCATCGCCCTCAGCGGTGAGCTGGGCGCGGGCAAAACCACTCTTACCCAGGGCATTGCCGCCGGCATGGGCGTGCACGGGCCGGTCACCAGCCCCACTTTTACGCTGGTCAACGAGTATTCATTGGCCGACGGTTTGCTCATCCACATGGACAGCTATCGGCTGGGCGATAGCAACGATGGCGCCCCATTGGAAGCCGCCACCTTTGGCATGGATGAACTGCTGGATACGGATCAGACCGTGCTGATTATTGAATGGGCCGAGCGCTTGCGCGATCTGCTGCCAGCCGACACCCTCTGCATCACGCTCTGCTACGCCGACGGCAATGTGGCGGGGCGCACGCTGCGCTTGCAAGCGGACGGTCCACGCGGCCAGCAGATCTTGCGCTTGCTGGACACCCAGACAGGCCAAACGGCGTAGATCATATTGCCCTTGCCGAGCGAACCACAATTAACTTGATGACAGCCCAATCCCATTTGTCTGATCGCATCAAACAGACCGCCCAAGAACTGGGCTTTGATCTTTGCCGCATTCTCCCCATCACGCCCGCTGCGCAAGCGCCGCACGCCGATTTTTTTGAAGCGTGGCTTGAACTGGGCCGCGCCGGCGAAATGCACTACTTAGAGCGCCATCAAGCTAAAAGACATACGCCGCACCTGTTGGCCGAGCCCGGCGAACCCGCCTATCGCTCCCTGATTGTGCTGGGGGTGGATTATCACCAATTTGATCTAGACCCTGCCATTCGCAACAACCCCAGCCGCGGCCTAATTGCTTCCTATGCCTGGGGCGACGACTATCACGAAATCATCCGCCCCTTGCTCTATGCACTGGACGCCGCCCTGCGCCAATGGAGCGGGCGCGCCACCCCCGGCAAATGCCTGGTCGACACCGGCCCGGTGCTGGAACGCGATTGGGCGCACGCCGCCGGGCTGGGCTTCACAGGCAAAAACTGCTGCACCATCCACCCCGGCCGCGGAAGCTGGCTCTTCCTGGCCGTGATCCTCGTCCCCGAAATCCTTGCCTCCGACCCACCGCCCACCCCCATCAACGTTCTCCCTCTCTCTTCCCC
>JAWKON010000017.1:0-135731 GCA_041391125.1 Caldilineaceae bacterium | reverse complement strand
CCAATCCGCACAGCGATTTGGACTTGATGGTGCTGCACGCCCAAAACCGGCGTCAACGCTTACAGCGCTTTTTTCAGGGCATCCCAGCTGAGATCTTTCTCAACCCGCCGCAGTCGATTCGCAGCTATTTTCAGAGCGAGCGCAAAAAGGGACGCCCGTCCACGGCGCACATGTGGGATACTGGCTTTGTGGTGCTGGAACGCGATCCAATCGTGAATCTGCTGCGGCAGGAAGCGGCGGAATGGCTGCAAAAGTCGCCTGATCTGCCATCGCTCGATCTGACAATGGATCGCTATTTCAACGCTGACGAGTTTGAGAACGCGCTGGATATTGCCGACAGCGATCCGGCCATGGCCAGCCTGCTCATGCATCACGCCGTCTTTAGCATGGTGGCCTATCGCTTTCTGGCCGCCAATCTCAACGTGCCGCGGCACAAAGAGATGCTGGCCGGGCTCAAAGAGATTGATCCGCCGGCGGGTGAGCTAGTAGAGCGATTTTTGACTGAACCAGCGCTTGCCCATAAATTTGAGCTGGGAAAGCAAGTTGCCCAAACGCTCAATGGCGACATCAGTTTTTTCGAGTGGGAAACTGTGTTGGAAGAAGTGGAAGAGGATAGTTGAGGTATTCCTTGAGACGGGGAGATTGATATGGCGCTTCAATCGCTACAAACTGAACGAGATATTCAGCTTAATTCAGATGCCATCTTAAAACGCCTGGATGCAATCATGCGCGAATTGCACTCATTGCGTCAAGCAATCTTGGCTGCCCAACAGGAACCTACAGATGCATTTGTAGATCGGCTATGGGGTTCTTTGGGCCAAGGCAGGCCTGATGAACTTAATGTTTATCAACAGGACGTTTACCTGGATTTGTTTGATACCAATGACCAAACCGATTAGCAGTTTTACAGGCGATACAATTTATTTGGATACAATGGTGTTCCATGCCGTATTACGCGCCAGCAATACACTTGCTCGAACATTGCTCAAACAGATTGCAAATGGGCAGTATCAGGCTTATACAGCGACATTGACTTTTGATGAATTGGCATACCGAATGTTGCTTTCCCTTATTCGAGACAAATATGGGAAATCTCCGCAAGATCGTTTACGGCAAGATCAGGCAGGGATGATCGGTGAATTCTATCCGCAGATTGAAGAGCAATTGAGCCAACTTCAACTTTTGCCTAATTTGAACATTGTCGACATGACTGCAAATGACATTCGAGTAATGCATCAGAATTGTATCGCCTACGCTTTATTGCCGCGTGACGCCCTACATCTTGCAATTATGCAACGGGTCAATTGTGGCGCCTTGCTTAGTGAAGATAGTGATTTTGACAACATTGTAGGCATCGACCGCTATATTTTGGCGTAAGAAGTCTACGAACGCTGATAGGACCAATCAAAATTATGGACGCAAAAATCGTCGTACTGGCCGGTGACGGCATCGGCCCGGAAGTAACAACCGAAGCAATCAAAGTACTCAACGCCGTGGGTGAGCGCTTCAGCCACAGTTTTGTATTTAGCCAACAGCTCATGGGCGGGCGCGCCATTGATGAGCGCGGCAACAGCCTGCCCCCTGAAACGCTGGACGCCGCCCGCAGCGCCGACGCCATTCTGCTGGGCGCCGTGGGCGGACCCAAGTGGGACAACCCCCATGCGCCGGATCGACCCGAGCGCGGGCTGCTGGCGCTGCGCAAGGAGCTGAATCTCTTTGCCAATCTGCGCCCGGTCAAGCTGCACAAGGATCTGATCCCGGCCAGCACGCTGCGCGCCGATGTGTTGCAGGGCGTGGACATGTTGGTGGTGCGCGAGCTGACCGGCGGCATCTACTTTGGTCCACGCCAGGAAGCGGGCGAAGCCGGCCAAGAAGCCTACGACACCATGCTCTACACGCGGCCCGAAATTGAGCGCGTGGTGCAGCTGGCCGCCGATGCCGCCATGGGCCGCCGCCAAAAGCTAGTCAGCGTGGACAAGGCCAACGTGCTGGCCTCCAGCCGCTTGTGGCGGCGCGTGGCCACGGAAGTGCTGGCCGACTACCCCGACCTGCACGTGGAACATGTGCTGGTGGATGCTATGGCCATGCACCTGATCCGCCGTCCGGCCGATTTTGACGTGATTGTGGCCGGCAACCTTTTTGGCGATATTTTGACCGACGAAGCCTCCATGCTGGCCGGTTCCATGGGCATGTTGCCCTCCACCAGCCTGGGCGACATTCAGAATGCGCACGGGCTACCCCTGGGCGTCTACGAGCCGATCCACGGCAGCGCGCCCGACATTGCCGGCAAGGGCGTGGCCAATCCGCTGGCCGCCATCCTCAGCGCCGCCGATCTGTTGCGCCACAGCTTGGGGCTAAACGAAGAAGCCGAAGCCATAGAAAAGGCCGTGGAGGAAGTACTCACCGAAGGCGTGCGCACGCCCGACGTAGCCGACACCGGCTCCGAAGTTGTGGGTACCGTCGTGATGGGTGACCTGGTGGTGGCGAGGCTGAAGGGATAAGGCAGCTAAAATATACCACAGGTCGCAGAGCAGATTTCCGCACAAAAAGGCAAGATAGTGCAACTATGACAACTTTACAACAAGCCCAGCAATTGCTCCTTGATATGTCGCCAACCGAGAAGATTCAGTTGCTTCAGTTAATTGCGCGCGACCTCAGCGGTGTTAGTCCGGGTATTGAGAGTACACCAGGTATATGTGGAGGCGACCCGCGTATTGCTGGCACCCGTATCCCCGTATGGGTGCTTGTTCAATTTAGGAACCTGGGCGCCTCAGAAGCAGAAATTCTGCGCGCCTATCCAACTTTAAGAGCCGAAGATTTGGCAAATGCCTGGTCTTATTATCGCTCTAATAAATCCGCCATTGACGAGCAGATTCTTGAAAATGAGGCAGTATTTAGATAAATTCCAAGCCACCCAACCATTTACAACACGAGATCACTCGTAAATCGTAAATCAAACATCGTAAATCCCAATCCATGGCCATCGAACCCCAAGAATACCTGAGCAACATGATTCGCCTGCTGGGCGATCTGCTGGGCCGTATTGACCATCAACCGGCATTTTCGAAACCTTGCACAGAGAAGTGCCAGGGATCGACCCGCGCATTGCTGGCACCCGTATCCCCGTATGGGTGCTTGTTCAATTTAGGAACCTGGGCGCCTCAGAAGCAGAAATTCTGCACGCCTATCCAACTTTAAGAGCCGAAGACTTGACGAATGCCTGGTCTTATTATCGCTCTAATAAATCCGCCATTGACGAGCAGATTCTCGAAAATGAGGCAGTATTTAGATAAATTCCAAGCCACCCAACCATTTACAACACGAGCTCACTCGTAAATCGTAAATCAAACATCGTAAATCCCAATTCCATGGCCATCGAACCCCAAGAATACCTGAGCAACATGATTCGCCTGCTGGGCGATCTGCTGGGCAAGACCATTATCGAGCAGGAGGGGCAGGAGATATTCGAACTCGAAGAAGAGATTCGCGCCCTGTCCAAAGCGTGGCGGGCTGGCGATCTGTCTGTGCAATCACAGATCCGCGCCTTGACGCCGACGCTGCTAAACGACATGCCCAAAGCGTTAGCGGTGCTGAAAGCGTTTACCACCTATTTTCAGCTTGTCAACCTGGCCGAAGAGCAGCAGCGCGTCCACATTCTGCGCCAGCGCGAGGAGGCGGCTTTTGTACAGGGCGTCCCCATGTCGGAGACTATTGCCGACGCCATCGCCCGGCTCAAAAAGGAGGGCATGAGTGCCGATGACGTGCGCGCCATTCTGCAGGACCTCTTTATCGTGCCGGTGCTGACCGCGCACCCCACCGAATCCAAACGGCGCACCATCCTCTTTATGCTGGACACCATTGCCAAGCTGTTGCAGCGGCTCAATTCCCACGATCTACTCTCATATGAACGCGAGGAAGTGATCCAGGAGCTGCACGAATATATTGTGCTGCTCTGGCAGAGCGACGAAACGCGCGACCGACCGCCCACCGTCATGGACGAAGTGCGCAATGCACTTTACTTTTTCGAGCTCACCCTGCTGGGGCTGGTGCCGCAAATTTATGATGAGCTGGACCGGGCGCTGGCCCAATTTTATCCCGATGAAGAGTTTGAAATTCCGCCCTTTTTGCGTTACGGCACCTGGGTGGGCGGCGACCGCGACGGCAATCCATTTGTGACGCTGGAGGTGACCGAAGAGGCGCTGCGCGAGCAAAAAGAGGCCATCTTAACCCGCTACAATATTGAGGTGGATGCGCTTTACAATCTGCTGAGCCGGCGCGCACGTCGATTTTAGCGCCAAATTGCTGCAAAGTATCGACCATGATTTCACGCTGGCGCCCGAATCCGAACACGAGGTGCTGCATCGCTTTGACATGGAGCCCTATCGCCAGAAGCTGATTCTCATGTTTCGGCGGCTGCGCCACGCGGGCGGAAAACCAGCAGCCGTGGGCCAGCCGCACGGTCAACACGCGCATACAGCAGCCCCGATGAATTTCTGCATGATCTGCGGCTGATTGAGCAGAGCCTGCGCGCACATAAAGGGGAGCGTCTGGCCGAGGGACGGCTCTCCCAATTGATTCGTTCCGTGGAGGTCTTTGGTTTTCACCTGGCCAGCATGGATATTCGTCAGCATCTGGGCCGTCATCGCGCGGCTATGGACGAGATTTTGCGCCATTACGGGCTGCTGGATAATTACGCATCCCTGTCCGGAAGAAGAGAAAATCGCCTTCCTAGCACCGAAATTGGGCCAGCGCCCGCTGACCGCCCGTCTAGAATTTAGTGATGATACCAATGAAAGCATTGGCCTCTTTCGATTGATTCGGCGGGCGCAGCAGCAGATGGGCGCCAAGGCCATTGAAACCTACATCATCAGCATGACCACGTCGGCCAGCAATGTGCTCGAAGTGCTGCTGCTGGGGCGCGATGCGGGCATCTTTGGCCAATTTGATATTGCGCCCCTCTTTGAAACTGTGGACGATCTGTTGGCGGCTCCGCGCATTATGGCGGCGCTTTTTGAAAATGCCGTCTATCAGCAGCACCTGGCCCAGCGCGGCCAGCAGCAGCAGATCATGATTGGCTATAGCGATTCCAACAAAGATGGCGGCTTTCTGCGCGCCAATTGGATGCTCTTTACGGCGCAGCGGGCGCTGGCCCAAGTGTGCGATGAATATGGTGTCAAGCTGACTCTCTTCCACGGCCGCGGCGGCTCGATTGGCCGCGGCGGCGGTCCGGCCAACCGCGCCATTCTGGCCCAGCCGCCCGAGTCGGTGCGTGGGCGCATCAAAATCACCGAGCAGGGCGAAGTGGTGAGCAGCCGTTATGCCCATACGGCCCTGGCCCATCGCCATCTGGAGCAGCTCGTCAACGCCGTGCTGCTCTCCAGCGGCCGGCGCCCTCAATATGCGCAGGAAGAGGCTTGGGCGCAGCTCATGGACGTGTTGAGCACGCGGGCGCACGCCAAATATCGCGCGCTGGTGGAAAAGCCGGAGTTTATTCGCTATTTCCACGACGCTACGCCCATTGACCAGATTGGGGCGCTCAACATCGGCTCGCGACCGGCGCGGCGCAAAGCCACCCAGTCCATTGACGACCTGCGGGCCATTCCGTGGGTCTTTGCCTGGACGCAGTCGCGCGTCAACCTGCCCAGTTGGTACGGCGTGGGCGCGGCCATTACTTCATGGATTATTGAGGAGCAGGCCGCGGGCGAAACGGACCGGCTGGCCCGTTTGCAGCGCATGTATGTCGAGTGGCCCTTCTTCCGCTCAGTCATCGACAACGTGCAGATGGGTCTGGGTAAGGCCGATATGGCCATCGCTTCGTTCTACGCCGGGCTGACCGATGACAAGACCCGCGCGGCCATTTTTGACGACATTGTGGATGAGTTTATTCGCACCAAAACCGCGGCGCTGCAAATTACCGGCTCCAAAGAGCTGCTGGACAACGAAGTGTGGCTGCAGCGCAGCATCCGAGTGCGCAACCCATATGTGGACCCGCTGAACTACATCCAAGTGGCGCTGCTGGAACGGCTGCGTACCGATCCCGATGCCGAGGATAAGCAGGCTATGCGCGAAGGTGTGCTGCTTTCGGTCAATGGCGTGGCGGCCGGCGTGCAAAATGTAGGGTGAATCCCCATCCCTGCCGCTATCAAGCGGCCCCTTCGCCCCCGCTGCGGGGAAGGGAACCGTCAGCCCACCCTTTACTTTGGAGAGAAGCCTGGGGTGAGGTCAATTTCCCTTGCTTTAACCACGTTTTTCCGAGGGAGAGGCAAAATGTAGGATAAGTTTCCAACTTGTCCGTCTTGCCGCCGCCGAGGGACAAGCTGGAAACTTGTCCTACAGAAAGAGGCAATCATTGAACGATTTATTTTCCACCGTGGACGGTCTGCTCATCGATATTGATGGCGTGCTGATGCACGGTAACGAGGTGATTCCGGGTGCGCTGGAGGTGGTGACCGCCCTGCGCACCCGCGGTATTCCGCACCGCTTTGCGGCCAATACGACCATTTATTGCCGGTTGACGCTGCTGGAAAAGCTGCACAGTTTGGGCTTTAAGTTGGAGGTGGAGAATCTCTTTACCGCCACCTACACCGCCGCCGAATATCTGCGCAGCCAGAATGCGCGGAGCTACTATCCGCTGCTGCTGCCCGATGCCCAACTGGAGTTCAAAGGCATTGAGATCGACGAGGAGTCGCCCGAGTTTGTGGTGGTGGGCGATATGGGCGCCAGCTTTAATTTTGCCCGCCTCAACAAAGCCTTTCAGGCCGTGCTCAACGGGGCCAAACTGGTGGCGCTGCACAAAAAGCGCACCTGGCGCACCGAAGATGGTGTCTTTATGGACGCCGGTCCCTTTGTGGTGGCGCTGGAATACGCCACGTCGCAAAACGCGCTGGTCATGGGCAAGCCCAGCCAGCCCTACATGCAAATGGTGCTCAACGACCTGAATCTGCCCCGGCACCGGGTGGCCCTCATCGGCGACGACATTGAGACCGACGTGCGCGGCGCCCAGCAGGTGGGCATGAAGGGTTGGCTGGTCAAAACCGGCCGCTTCCGCAAGGAAGACCTGGGCCGCGGCATCTGGCCCGACCGCATTTTTGGGACTATTGCGGATCTGTTGGAGGGGATTTGAAGATGACAAGGTGACAGGGTGAAGGGGTGACAGGGTGACTTCGACAAGCGCCGTCACCTTGTCACCCGGTCACCTTGTCATCGTAAACGATGAGAGAGCATCATGAAGATACAACTATATGACACGACATTACGCGACGGCACGCAGGGCGAAGGGGTGTCGTTGAGCTGTGACGATAAATTGAAGATTGCGCGGCGGCTGGATGAGTTTGGGGCTGAATACATTGAGGGCGGCTGGCCCGGTTCGAACCCCAAGGATATGGAGTTTTTCCAGCGGGCGCAGAGTGAATTGAGCCTGAAGCGGGCCAAGGTGGCGGCTTTTGGCTCCACCTGCCGCGCCGAAATGGAACCAGCGGACGACCCGCAAATTCAGCTTTTGATCGAGGCCAACACGCCGGTGGTGACCATCTTTGGCAAAACGTGGGATCTCCACGTGACCGAGGTGTTGCGCACCAATTTGGAAGAGAATCTGCGCATGGTGCGCGAGTCGGTGCGCTTTCTCAACGAGAACGGGCGCGAAGTGGTCTACGATGCCGAGCACTTTTTTGACGGCTACAAGGCCAATCCTGAATATGCGTTGGAGACGCTGCGGGCGGCCATCATCGGCGGGGCCAGCACCATTGTGCTGTGCGACACCAATGGCGGCTGTATGCCGTGGGAGATTGCCGAGGCGGTGCAGACCGTGCGCCGCGAGGTCTTGGGCAGCGACGGCGAGAACGGCCACCGCCCGCCCGCCGCCGATGTAGTGCTGGGCATCCACACGCACAACGATAGCGAGACCGGCGTGGCCAATACGCTGGAGGCAGTGCGCCACGGCTGCACCCACGTGCAGGGCACCATCAACGGCTATGGCGAACGCTGCGGCAACGCCAACCTGATGAGCGTGATTCCCGATTTGCAGCTCAAAATGGGTCACGAAGTCGTGCCGCCCGAGAAGATGAAGCAGTTGGCCGACCTGAGCCGCTACGTCAGCGAATTGGCTAATTTGATGCCCGATACGCACCAGCCCTTTGTGGGGGCCAGCGCCTTTGCCCACAAGGGCGGCACCCACGTCAACGCTGTCGTCAAGCACGCCATGAGTTATCAGCACGTGGACCCGGAGCTTATCGGCAACGAGACGCGCGTGCTGGTCAGCGAGCTGAGCGGCAAGGATAACATTGCGGTCAAACGGCAGGAGTTTGGGCTGGACGGGCTGACGCGTGAAGAGGAGCGGGCCGTTTTGCAGCGCATTAAGGAGATGGAGAACGCCGGCTTTGCTTTCGAAAGCGCCGAAGCTTCGGTGGAATTACTGCTGCGTCGCGCCCAGGATGAATATGCCGAACCGTTTGAGCTGATCGACTACACCACCAACGTGGAGCATCGCGCCGGGCGCGGGCTCTTTTCCGAAGCCACGGTCAAGGTGCGCGTGGATGGTCAAGTTTTTCACGAAGTGGCCGAGGGCAACGGCCCGGTCAACGCCATGAATCTGGCGCTGCGCAAGGCCATCCAGCAATTTTATCCGCGCTTGAGTGAGGTGCATTTGACCGACTACAAAGTGCGCATTCTCAACAGCGAAAGCGGCACCGGCGCCACCGTGCGCGCACTCATTGACAGCACCGACGGCCAGCGCTCCTGGAGCACCGTGGGCGCCAGCACTAACATTATTGAAGCGAGCTGGATCGCGCTGTCGGATTCGGTGGAGTATTTTTTGCTGACCGATGCTGAGCAAGAATGAATAAGAACTTTAACCGCAGATTTCGCAGATGAACGCAGATTTTTAGGCGTTGCCAGGGAATAAATTCCGGGCTGTTCGCTGAAGGTTCCCGCCGGTTGAAACCCGGCGGCTGCTATGGCAAACCTGCTCAAGCAGGTTGGGCGGTCGGCTGCCCAACAGGGCTTTAGCCTGTTTCCTATGTCAGCCGCCGACTTTTAATCGGCGGATCTTCTTGCGAATGAATTCTACATAACCATGCCAGATAAATCTAGCGCCCCTTTTTGTATCGTACAAATATTAGCGGCTGCACTTGGTCGACTCGTTTCGCTGCAAGGTATTGAATTGCATGAAAAAGCCCTATGTCATTGCCATTAACGCTGTCTCTGGTGGCGGCAAAACGGCCTTGGCCCGGCTTGTGCAGGAATCACTGCCCGCATCCATGCTTTTTTGTTTCGATGATTTCGACGATACAAATATTTATCCTGATGACTTTTATGAGTGGAGCCGGCAGGGCCGCAATCCGCTGCAAATTGACTGCCCAGGCATGGGGGAAGCGGTTGCGCGGGTGTATCATCAGGCGAAGCTGAAAAATATTGTGCTGGACTACCCACTAGGACGCGATCACCCCCGATTTGCCTCTATCATCAATTTATCGGTCTTTATTGACACCCCGTTGGATGTGGCGATGGCGCGGCGAATTCTGCGGGATTACGCATTCGCGCCCCCAACATCTGCCGCAGAAAAATTGAAACAATTGGGTACGGAGATGACCCATTATCTGGAAAAGGCTCGCTATCCCTATTTGGATGCTTGCAAACACAAAGAAACTGCCGATCTTATCTTAGATGGTTGGCGCCCACTTGCGGAACTGTGCGATCAAGTTTTGGCGAAAACCAAGGCAAACAATGCCACGTTCGTTCAATAATACCACCTATGAAAACCCGCTTCTCCCCATCAACTTACCCCAACGTCACCTTTTGGCTCTGCTTCTTCATCTTAAACGCGTTGCTCTTTCTGCCGCTCTATTGGTTGAACCGCGACTCGAGCAGCTTTCTGCCATTGGGCCACCCGTTGCGCGATGGCTTCGCTTCGTTTTTCAACGGACTGCTGGTCTGGCGCGACAACTTTGATCCGTTCCGGCTCAACGTGGAAGCGCCCATTCTGGTTGCGCTGTGGGTGCATGTGGGGTGGCTGCGCGGCCGCGTCTATCGCATCTTGTTTGCCATCGTCTATATCATTGCGCTGATCTATTACATCTATGAGGGGGTCGCCTTGTCTATGTTTGCGGTAGAGCCGGTCTTTTACGGCCAGTATGAATGGTTTGTGGATGGCGCTACGTTCCTGCTGGAGCATATGCAGTTGCCCATCTATTTGTACATTGCCGCTATCAGCGGCTTGATTGCCGCCGTGCTGGCCATCTGGGCGCTGATCAGCGCCATGTTGGGCGGCGTGCCGGTGGAAAAGTTGAGCCGTTGGTCGCGCATGAGCGTGGCCATCATCGCGCTCGTCGCATTGGGCTGCACGATCTGGTTTCGGGCGGCGCTGGCCAACCCCATGATGGCGGTTAGCAGCCTGAGCTACAAGCTCGAAAAAAATGTAGAAGAGTCGCTGCGGCTCTACAAAGATGTGTCCAGCTTTGACGATACGCTTATGCGCGAGGCGTATGATTATAGGGGCATGGACATGGCCAAAAAGCCCAACCTCTATCTCATATTTATTGAATCATACGGCAGCGTGCTCTATAAGCGGCCCGATTATTTGCAACAATACACGGCCCTCACCACCGAGCTGGACGCCACCTTGAAGGAGCACGGCCTCCACGTAAAATCCACGTTGAGCACCGCGCCCACCTGGGGCGGCGGCTCGTGGATGTCCTACACCAGCGCCTTTATGGGCATGCGCATCAACGAGCACCCTGAATATCTGACGCTCTTTGACAAATATCAGACGCAGACGTATCCTGATTTGGGCTACTATCTAAAAAGCCAAGGTTACCAATATTACCGGTTGGCCGCGCTGTCCACCGAGCTGTCGGAAAGCTCGTGGCAGAAGTACATGAACTTTTACAAGGCCGATGAATGGATACGCTACCACGATCTTGATTATACGGGGCCTGGCTATGGGTGGGGACCCGCACCGCCCGATCAATATACGATCAACAAGGCGCACGAGCTGATTACGCAAAAAACGGATGGTCCTTTTGCGCTCTTCTACATTACGCAAAATTCGCACTATCCGTGGATTCCGCACCCCACGCTGGTAGACGACTGGCATACGCTAAATCAAGTGCCAGACACCAACGACAAAACCGATCCAGAAGCGATTACGCACAGAAACGCGCCGGCAAAATTATTTCAATGCTGTCCAATATCAACTGCGCTTTATGACCGACTATATCGTGAATCTCGACGACGACAACGCTATCTTTGTGTTGCTGGGCGATCACCAGCCGCCGCGCGTCGCGGCGGCCGATGGCTGGGAGACACCGCTGCACATCATCAGCAAAGACCAGCGCTTTATCGATTCGCTGGCCGAATACGGTTTTGTGGATGGGCTGCGCGTGCAGAGCATGGAGCCTACGCTGCGCCACGAGGGCTTCTATTCCATGTTTACGCGGGCGCTGCTTATGAATTACGGCAAAGACCCCACCCATTTGCCCGAATATCGACCGACAGGATTTTTGTTTGCCAGCGGCGTGCTGGCCAAGGGAGCAGTGAAGATGACAAGATGACAGGATGACAAGGTGACCTCACTGACTGACAAATCTTGTTTCACTGGCCAGGAGCGCAAAGGGCCGCGATGAATTTACTCGATTACCCTTTGCAAAGCTTCGCGACCTGGTATGATGGATACACTGTGCCGAACTCAGTATATCTTTGCGGTGGAATGGTTAAATTTGCCAGTCCATCAGCAGGGTGACAGATTGACCAATTTTGCATCTTGTCACCCTGTCATCCTGTCATCTTATCCTCTTGTCATTCACGGTTATTGACCTGGCAATACTATAAATATTCACAAAAAGGAGGGACACCATGACTAAATCCTACAACGTCACCATGCTGGGCACTGGGCTGATCGGCATGTTTTACACGCAGGCCCTGCACGGCCAGCGCAACCGCGACCGCGTCGTCTCGGTCTATTCGCGGCGGGCAGAGCGGGCGCGCGACTTTGCCGCCGAATATGGCATTGCGCACCACACCACCGATCTGGCCGAGGCCATCAACCACCCGGACAGCGATGTGGTGGTGATTGGTCTGCCCAATATTCAGCACGAAGAAGCCGTGCGCCTTTGTTGCGAGGCGGGCAAGGCTGTCCTCTGCACCAAGCCGCTGGGGCGCAACGCCGCCGAGGCCAAACGCATGTTGGAAATGGTGGAGAAGGCCGGCATCTTTCATGGCTATTTGGAAGATCTGGTCTACACGCCCAAGGCGCTCAAATCGATTGCCGCGGTGAAAAATGGCGCCATTGGCAAGGTGCTGTGGGCGCGCTCGCGCGAGACCCATCCCGGCCCGCATTCAGACTGGTTCTGGGATAAAGAAATGGCCGGCGGCGGCGCCATTATTGACCTGGGCTGCCACTGTGTGGAGATCGCGCGCAATTTTATCGGCAAAGAGGTCAAGCCCGTCGAGGTTATGTGCTGGGGCGATACGCAGGTTCACCCCATTGCGGCCGAGGATAGCGCCATTGCGCTGGTCAAATATGCCAACGGCGCCATTGGTCAATTCGAGGTGGCGTGGACCTTCCGCGGCGGCATGGACCTGCGCGATGAGGTCTCCGGCACCGAAGGCACCATTTGGACCAACCACTTCCTGCGCACCGGCTTCGAGATGTTCACCGCGGTGGGCCAGGGCGGCTACGTGGCCGAGAAGGCTGAAGGCGAAACCGGCTGGCTCTTCCCCGTGGGCGATGAATTGTCCGAACTGGGCTATATCGACATGTTCACCGATATGTTCAATGCGCTGGACAGCGGCGGCGCGCCCATGGAAACTTTTTACGACGGCTACGTGGTCAACGCCATTTTGGATGCCTGCTACAAATCCATGGAAACCAGGCAGTGGGAGCCGGTGCAGCTCGCAATTTGGCGCGGCTCCGACGAGATGATGGGCAGCGCCGTCTTCCGCGAATATGACGACAAACATCTGCTCATCAAAGAAGAAAAGATGCCCGATGGCAAAAGTAAGCTCATTCTCAAGGAGAAGGAGAGTGGGCGGATTTTGCAGAGAGTGGAGTGAAGAAGGTGCGGGTTGCGTGTGGCGGGTTGCGTGTACTGGTTGAGCAACTTGTATCGACGCGAGCTGCTCAACCGCTTGACGCACCACGCACCACACAAGACATGCCCTTCACCCCGTGTTTCCAAAGGAGAAACCATGCCCCCGTTCAAAATGAATCAGGAGAAATTGGCGCGATTGGGCGTCACGATTGAGACCTTTGACGTTGACGCTGCCACCGATGCGCAGTGGCGGGCCATTAACGACTTGTTTGTGCAGACCAGTGCGGAAAGTGCGCCCGAAGATCCGGCGCCGCTGTTGGAAAATACGATCAGCGGCATGAGGAATGTGCCGCCGGTGGTCGATCTGGAGCGCTGGTTTGTATGGCGCGGCAATACACTGGTGGGCAATGCCGCCTTGTCGTTTATGCGCACAGAGGAAAACCAGCACCTTCTCAACTTTGATCTCTTTGTGCTGCCAGGGTGGCGGCGGCGTGGCCTGGGCGTCGAGCTGCTCAAGCTGGCCGTGAACCGGGCCCAGGAAAAAGAGCGCACATCGCTGATCACCAACACCAGCTCTTTGCCACCCGACGGCGAAGCATTTTGTACAGCCATTGGTGCAGAAGCCAACTTAACGGTCAGCGAAAACCAGTTGGTGATGGATGAACTGGATCACGCACTGATTCAGCGCTGGCTGGATCGAGCCGATGAGCGCGCCGGTGATCTGGAGTTGGGTCTATATGTGGGGCCTTTTCCCGAAGCGGAACTGGCGGCCATTGCGGCGGTTCACGAATCTATGAACAGCGCACCCGCGATGATTTAGATGTGGAAGATTTCCACATGACGCCCGAGATCATGCGCCAGATCGAAGCTTCATTGGCCGCCCGCGATGTTGAACGCTGGGTCATGTTTGTGCGCGACCCGGCCACCGGCGCCTATGCGGGCTTTACCGAAGTATTCTGGCGGCCCAACGTGCCGGACCGCATGGGCCAAGGCGACACCGGGGTTGTTGAAGCCTATCGCAACCGCGGCATTGGGCGCTGGCTCAAGGCGGCCATGCTCAAGAAGATCGCCGAGGAGCGTCCGCAGGTAAAATATGTGCGCACGGGCAACGCTGCTTCCAACGAGCCCATGCTGAAAATCAACCACGAACTGGGCTTCAAGCTGCACAAGACTTTTATGGTGTGGCAGGTGGAGCGCAGCAAAGTTGAGGAATTTTTGCAGAAACATGCCGATTGATCTTAATCGCGCCCGCGCCGAAACGCCGGGCTGTGACCACGTGCTCCACTTTAACAACGCCGGCGCCAGCCTCATGCCGCAGCCGGTTTTGGACGCTTGCCTCGACCATCTGCAACTGGAAGCCATGACCGGCGGCTACGAAGCGGCCGACCAGGAGCAGGCGCGCGTGGAAGCCGTTTACGACAGCGTGGCCCGGCTGCTCAACTGTCAACGCAACGAAATAGCCATCATCGAAAACGCCACCCGCGCCTGGGACATGGCCTTCTATGCCATCCCCTTCCAGCCCGGCGACCGCATTCTGACCGCCATGGCCGAATATGCCAGCAACTATATTGCCTATCTGCAAATTGCCCGCCGCACCGGCGCCGTGGTGGAAGTTGTGCCCAATGATGAATATGGGCAGATTTCAGTGGCGGCGCTGGCCAACATGGTGGACGCGCGGGTCAAGCTCATCTCCATTACGCACGTGCCCACCAATGGCGGGCTGGTCAATCCGGCGGCGGCAGTGGGCAAAGTGGCCCGTGAGGCGGGCGTGCTTTATCTGCTGGACGCCTGCCAGTCGGCCGGGCAGATGCCGCTGGATGTAGAGAAAATCGGCTGCGACATGCTGTCGGCCACCGGGCGCAAATATCTGCGCGGGCCGCGCGGCACGGGCTTCCTTTATGTGCGGCAAAGCGCGCTGGCCAAGCTGGAGCCGCCCATGCTGGATCTGCACGCCGCCCGCTGGACCGCGCTGGAACAATTTGAGATGCGCGCTGACGCCCGCCGTTTTGAAAATTGGGAGACCAATTACGCCGCCAAGCTGGGGCTGGGCGCGGCCGTCGATTATGCGCTGGGATGGGGCATGGACGTCATTTGGGAACGGGTGCAAGTGCTGGCAGAAAAGTTGCGCGCCCAGCTTGCAGACTTGCCCGGCGTCACCGTGCATGACATTGGCCAGCAGCGCTGCGGTATTGTCACCTTTGCCGTGAATGGCCGCAACGTAGAAGAGATTCGCCAAATTTTGCGCGGCCAAAATATCAATGTCTCCACCTCCACCGTCTTCTCCACCCGCCACGACATGGAAGCGCGCCAGCTTGCCGAACTGGTGCGGGCATCGGTTCACTATTACAATACCGAAGCAGAAATCAACCGTTTTTGTGAAATATTATGAACACATTTGAAATTCGTCCTTACCATCCCACCGATTTAACCGCCCTCTACCGCATCTGCCTGGGCACCGGCGATTCGGGCCAAGACGCCACGCACCTGTACAGCGATCCGGACGTGATTGGCCACTATTATGCCGCGCCCTATGCCGTGCTGGAGCCAGAGCTGGCTTTCGTGTTGACGCGCAACGGCCACGCTGTTGGCTATGTGTTGGGCGCTGGCGACACCGCCGCCTTTGGCCACCGTTGCGAAGCGGAATGGTTTCCGCCGCTGCGGGCGCGTTACCCACTGCCGGCCGTGGATGATGCCTCGCGTGACGCCAACATGATCCGCGCTATCCATCGCGGTCACCGCCGCGAAGAGAATGACGCCAGCTACCCGGCCCATCTGCACATCGACATTCTGCCAGAGGGGCAGGGCATGGGCTGGGGCAAACGGCTCATCGGAACGCTGGCCGACGCCATGCGCGGCCAGGGCATCCCCGGCGTCTATCTCGGCGTGGGGAGACGCAACGCCAATGCCATTGGCTTTTATCAACACGTGGGCTTTCATACGTTGATGGAGGAGGAGTGGGGATACGTGTTTGGGATGAGATTGGGGACGTAGTACGGGTACCTGTGCTATCAATTTTCGCACTGTCTGCGGTTGTGATGAAAACCCTAGTTTTCGAAAACTCTACCAGAAAGAGCAAACTACGGTTTTCATATCGAGCAAAGTATAATGACTGCCTATTCCATGTACGTCAGGAAGAGGTGTCGAGAGTCGCGCCAGTGTCGTTCTATACATTGATCGGCTGTTTTGTGCATACAAAATTGCGGTATTTGTCACTATCAGTTAATTGAACTATCTGCTATGCTGGGCTTTGTCTCTGTCAGAAAAGTGTAAGGATCTCTTGCTGGCAACGACAAAGCTCTTTTTGAATGGTGTGACAACGGAGGTGTTATGCAACGAACAACGATGAATGCTACAGGCGGGCTTTTACTGCTCGGCCTGTTGGTTCTCTTTGGGGTGATGGTGTGGGGGCGCAACCCACAGGCGGCTGTCACCATGCAATCCCCCTTGCCGACGGCGCCGGCTGACCCGATACCAGAGGCGCCCTGTTTAACGGCAAGCGATGCGGGATTTGTCTTCGATTTTGATGGCTATGCCCACCACGAAGACGGCACGACCCCCCTCACCTATCGCGTGACCAATCCCAACAAGAAAGATATCAGCTATGTTGCCTTTGGCACGGTGGATTGGACACGAGTTGAGCCAAGTGATGGCGTAACGACGACGTTGGAACTGGGTAAGTACCATGTCGAGTGGACCAACGACCGCGGCAATCCCGGCTTTACCAGTGTGAAGTATGAGACACAGTTTGGCGGCTGCAGCCAAGGGGCGTCGGAGACCTTTACGGTGGTGGTGAATGGCTTTGATCCTGATGCGACGGTGCAAGTTGAGGCCAAGGCGGGAAAGGATCGCGGGCGGGTCAGCTTTGCGTTGGGTGATCCGGCTTGTGACAAGACGCCGCCCACGCCAACACCAACACCAACACCAACGCCAACTCAGCCTGGCAGCCCACTACCTACACCAACATGGACGCCGGATCCTAGCCAAGCGATCCGTATCCTACCCCAGATTGATGTGCCGTTGAGCCCCAATGAGGAAGGTGAATCGTACTATAGCTTCATTCCATTTTACCTGGAAGGGAATCGCGTAATTGGGCGGGGTACGACCAAGAATAGCGATCACATTGTGGCTGTGGATCTAAATAGTGGACAAGTGCAACTGGTTAGTTCAGCACCGATTCGAGGCAAATTATTGGCGATTCATGATGGATTGGCTGTTGAGCAAGCGTATACATCCTATCCCAATGGTGCTCTTGGCATCACGGATTTAGCGACCGGACAATACACAGTAACTTCCCTTGATATGGAAACGTCTTCGCTGAGTTACCAGGATGGCTTAGCATCCTGGCAGAATTATGATGCAGTCAGTCAAGACCAACAGGGCCTCTTTGGCTACTCGTTGGCAGATGATGAGATCTTTTTCATCCATACCGGTATGACCGACGCTTACCCCCAACTCAATCTATCCTGCAATGCTGAGTGGGTAGCGTATCTCGTAGGACCACCGTTTGTTCCTCTCACAGAAGGAGATTATGAAATTTGGGCCTACCATCATCCCAGCGGCGATAAACTTCAGCTTGGGTTAGCCTATTACAGAAGCGATGCAGGGGGCAAGGCTTCCGCTGCCATCAAGATCATCTGATCTGGGTTTCGCGCACCGCGACCCGGCGTTGGGGATACAACTGTGGGACTTCAATCTGCAGACGCGTGAACGGAGAGTCGTTGCCAACCACGTTGGCAGCACCTCAACCGAAATGCATCTGAATAACGATGTTTTGTGGGACTGGAATACCATCTACGATCTGCGCACCGGCGTCGTGATCGATGCACGTCCTCCCAACACGGCAAACTCGCCATATTTTGGCTATCTGATCAACAACGCCTTTGTCAGGGTCGTTACGCCCAACGAAAGACCGCGCTATCTGGCCATCATCCGGCTTGAACGGGGGACAACGTCCTTAAAGTGAGCGCCGTTTGAGAACGATATTTGGGCAGCTATAAAAGTATCGTTCTCAAGCCAACCGCGTGACAGCACCGCCCATTGCGGCCAAACTGTGCCTCTTTCGTGTAAGTATTCCGGCGGCAAATCAAGGTGAGGACCATTAGGAAATCAACCAAGACTCTCTGCCTGATTGCCGACCGGGTGTATGATGGAGACAACCTCTATGCAGCGGAACAACTATCCATTTCAGATCAAATTCACGCTACTCGTTTGCCTTTTCATTTTCATTCTACAGACAACTCTACCGGCTCACGCTGCCCATAATCGCCAAGGCGAACCGACAAATAGCAGCGACACAGCCGGAGCCTATGCAATTTACCTCCCTTTAGTTTACGCAGGGGGTGGAACCACGATAAAAATTTGGTCAGGTATCCACCTCGGCAATATGAGTCGTGATGGACGCTACGAGTGGCATCCCGATCAATTCACCTATGTTGATCCCAGCCGCCATCCTGATACGGCCATCTGGCCCGCGCTAATTGTAGTCCAGAGCAATCAAATCTATGAGATCCATCGGGACGACACAGTAACCGGCTGCCCTGTCACCCATGCTACCGTGCGTTTACCCAATGCCTTTGAGTATATAATGCGCGCCGCCGCGGCCGGCAGCAAGATCGTTATTCGCATCACCCCATCGCCCGGCAGCTTTCTTTCCTGGAATGCAGTCACACCGGAGGATATGAACAAGAAACAGATGGTGGTAATTGACCCATTGGGTGTACGCAAGGCATGGCTACTCAGTGAGGCAACCAACGAGTATATTCTGACCAATGTCCCGCCGGACTTTGTTGAACCGCCAACGTGTAAGGTCACGCACAGCGATGTTGAGGTCGAGGCCCACACACTGTACCGCTCCTTGCGCGATATCGGTGATGAAATCAAGGCAATTCATGACCTCAATCGCGCCTTTGGATGGGCGGAATATGGCTTTGAGCCGGCCAACGAACCCAATATCGAATGGTTCACGGAAAATACCCAACCAAACTTTACCACAATAGCACCGTGGGACATGATGAATTTCTACTTCTACTATCTGCAACTCTATATCGATGTGTTGCAGAATGATTTTCCTGACTTTCAACCGACCATCTTCAACCCACCCATGGCGCAAAGTCAATATGAAACGGGGGTATGGATGGAATATTGTAATAAGGATCGTAACCTGAAAGACCAGAACGGTAAAGAAGTTGAACCGAGAACCACCGGCTATGAGCGGATGTACGATGCGATTGAGGTGAGTGACGGCTTTAGCTGGCATAACTACTGGGATAGCGGCTTCCCCTATGAATCATACAGTGATTGCGATATGGCCAGCCAAATGGGTGGTCAGCATATCTCCTATTATTTCCCGGAGCAGCTCAAAACCCATCTGCAAACGAGCGGCAAACCGCTTATCATCAGCGAAGCGGATCTGCTGTCACCGCACCAACTGAACCGATGGCGAACCCCAGGTATTCCCAATAAGGGAACGCGGCCGGAAGGCGCCGCCAATTCGTTAGCGTACTTCATGGAAGTCGAGCACGATGCATTGCAAGATGCCTATCCAACAAGTGCTATCCATTTTGCACTATGGCTACTCAACGACAACACCCGTTCTCTGGAGGAAGCACCAAACGATGAGCGCTGCAATGTCGACTTTGGCTGCAATCCGGATCATAACTGGCATGAAGCCTACAATGATGACAATGCGGTGAAGATCGTTCAACAATATACCATCAGCCAAACAACGACCTATGGCATCCCCGGTCCGGACCATCTTGTGAACGCGGTGGAAGAACGCGCCTGGTTTGCTGCGTGGTGGCTTGGTGCGGAACGGGTTGATTTGCCACCGCCCTGTTCGGACGATCCTTGTCAATAAGGCCATTCCAGAAAAACAAATACCCATCGAGACAGAAAGATGCAAAAGGCGCATCTTGGCAATATAGACCCCATTATCCAATCCCCACCCACCGCGTCCAGCCCGTGAAAGTGGTACGTATTGCGGTAACGCGGTTCCTGCACCAGCTCGACATGGGAAAGCCACCGGAGCAATTTGCTGTATCTATTAGCCCGAAGCCAAACCGCCCTGCGCAGCCTCATCGCCTGTGGAGGGCTTTTCTTTTGATACGCAGAAGGGGTGATTTATGCAAAGTGCGATCAGGTGCATAACCGCAGTAGGAGTGTTATAATAATAAACATATGAAGCAGATATTGGAGAGAGGGTAGTTTTATGCAACTTGCAGAGTTAATGGATTCGGTACAATATATCACCGATCATCAAGGCAAAAGAAAGGCGTTCTGCTTGATCTGGATGTTTGGCAAGGGCTAATTGAACTTGTTGCACAAACAACAACAGACGAGACCGTCGCCCCACCTGACAAGGCACAAGCAGCAATCGAAGAAATCGAACGTATAGCGGATACCGCGAAAGAGGCAGCGATGCTGCGCGAAGAACCACTTTCGCAGATTACACCCATCTTTATATAAAGAGTATGCTGGCGAATATGTTGCGATCCACAATGAGGAACTCATTGATCACGACTTGGATCAGGTTTTGCTCTATCGTCGGATGCGTCAGCAACACCTGGCGAATTCGTCTGGATTGCGCCCGTTAAGGAAAGCCCTGACGAAATACTCGTCTTTCGCTCACCTCGTTTTCTGAATGGACACGCATGATCTATTCGCACGATTACAATGCGATGTATTCGCCCGCCATGCCTGTAGTGGAGATCACCCTAGAAAATGTCGAAACTGGCATACAAGGAGAGAAACTGACGGCCATTGTTGATTCAGGTGCGGATGGCTGCCTCTTGCCTGTCAAGTGTTTAGAGGCTATTGGGAGCGAACCCATCCGCAAAACGCAAATGGTTGGCGTGACGGGCATTGGAGTTCAAGTCGAAATTCATCTGTTGATCCTCCATTTGGGACCATTACCCATTTATGGTGTTGAGGCTGTTGCCGATAAACAAAACGGCGAAGCGATAATCGGTCGCAATGTACTCAATCAACTTGTAGTCACCCTCAACGGATAGCTGGCGTTACAGAAATCACGGATTAATACCGAAAAGGGTTGGCAGCTTTTCATCCAACCAAGCCATGCCTGCTCCCCACCCACAGCGCGTCCAGCCCGTGGAAGTGGTACGTATTGCGGTAACGCGGTTCCTGCACCAGCTCCATATGGGAAAGCCGCTGGAGCAGAATGGGCAGCGCAACTTGCAACTCTAGCCGAGCCAGGGGCGCCCCCAAGCAATAGTGGATGCCGCCGCCAAAGGAGAGGTGCGGGTTGTGCGGGCGGCTCAGATCGAGCCGGTTGGGCGTTTCGAAGACCGCCGGGTCGCGATTGGCTGCCCCCAGCAGCAGCGCCACCTGTGTGCCAAAGGGGAAGTACTGTCCTTTGTATGTAATATCTTCCAGCACCCAGCGGTTAAAAAGATGCAGCGGCGTGTCGAAGCGCAGTAGTTCCTCCACTGCGCTGGGTGTTAATGCGGCATCGTTTTGCCAGCGTTCAAGCTGATCGCGCTGTTGTAGCAGCGCATAGACGCCATTGCCCACCACGTTGACCGTGGCTTCGTGACCGGCGTTGAGCAGCAGAATGCAGGTCGCAATCAGCTCCGCCTCGCTCAATTTTTCGCCGCCCTCCTCCACCGCAATCAGTTGGCTCAACAGATCATCCTGCGGATGGCGCCGCCGCTCCGCCACGACATCGCGCAAATAGGCCACAAATTCTTGCGCGGCCTGCACGGCGCGCTGCTCCTGTTCCGGCGCGCGCGCCAGCTCATACATGCCCACCATGGCGTGCGACCAGTTGAGCAGCGCCTCGTTCATCTCGGTGGGGATGCCGATGAGTTCGGCAATGACCGTGACCGGAATGGGCGTGGCAAAATCGGTGAGCAGATTGGCGCGTCCCCCGCTGCGCATTTTGTCCTGCATGGCGTCAATCAACTGGTGCGATTGGGCGGCGATGCGCGGACGCAGCCGTTCGATCTGGCGCGCCATAAAGGCCTTTTGCACCAGCCCGCGCAGCCGCGTGTGATCCGGCGGTTCCAATTCCAGCATGGAGTGATCGTCCACATCATAAAACGGCCTCAGCTCGGCGCGTACGG
The DNA here is from genome assembly GCA_041391125.1 of Caldilineaceae bacterium. Lineage (GTDB taxonomy): Bacteria > Chloroflexota > Anaerolineae > Caldilineales > Caldilineaceae > JACKBC01. Next base: position 113,626 of record JAWKON010000017.1, on the reverse strand, counting down.
GCGGCCACCCCAACTCCTCTCGCGTGGCTAAGTGGGTGATCTGGCGGCCAAAGCGGCGGTCGCGCAGCAGCGCGTTTACATCTTCATGGGCCACAAAGCACCAAAAGCCAAACTCTTCCCAATAGAAAATCGGCGCCTCGGCGCGCAATTGGTCGTAATAGGGGTAGGGGTTGTTGTAAAACGCGGGGTCGCGTGGGTTGAGCTGGACGTGGTGGGTGGTGGGGTCGATGCGCATAGGTATCCCTCGTAGGTCACTCTTGCAGAGTGACAGCTTTGGTTGACGGAATTCGTCACTCTACAAGAGTGACCTACATAAGTGTACCGTGCATTGTTATCGATTTTGCGCCTGCCGTTGCCGCACAACTTCATAAAGCAAAAGCGCGGTGGCGGTGGACAAATTCAGGCTGTCGGCGCGGCCGTGCATGGGAATCTGCACCTGCTGATCGGCGGCGGCAAACCAGGATGGGCTCAATCCGTCCGCCTCGCTGCCCATGACTACGGCGGTGGGGCGGCGCAAGTCAATCGAGGTGTAGAGCGCCTTGGCGTCTGGAGAGGTGACGACGATCTGGATGTTGTGTTCGCGTAGCCATTGTTGAACGGCGGTAGATGAATCCTGCGCCACCGGCACGGTAAAGAGCGTCCCCAAGCTGGCGCGCACCACGTTGGGGTTGTGCAGATCCAGGCCGCTTTGCCCCTCGGCAGTGCAAACAATCACCGCGTCCACGCCGGCCGCATCCGCCGTGCGCAAAATCGCGCCCAGGTTGCCCGGCTTTTCGGCCCCCTCGATAACGGTTACAAAAGGGGGGGCGCCCAGCGCCAGTTCCGCCAGCGTCCGCGCGACGTAGGGAATCACCAACACAATGCCGCCGCTCTCGCCGCGATAGGCCAGCTTTTCAAAAACCGCAGGCGTCACTTCATAGAGCCGGGTTTGGCGCGCGTCGTCAAGTTTGTGCAAAAGTGCAGACGCCTGCTGTGCCTCCGGCGTGTTGACCAGCGATGCACAAATAAACGCCTCTGGCGGGACGATGCCGCTCTCCAACGCCCGCAATACTTCGCGCGCTCCCTCCACCACAGTCAATTGCTGGGCATCGCGCTGGCGACGCTTCTCCAGCTTGAGGCATTCTTTTACGCGGGCATTTTGTACGCTGGTAATCTGGATGGGCATAGAGTTAAGGTAAAAGGATAATTTTGAACGCAAAGGACGCAAGAGGCGCAAAGGACGCAAAGGTTTTTCTCTTGCGCCTTTTGCGTCCCTTGCGCCTTTTGCGTCCTATTCACTGCTCCAGCGGGCATAAACTCCGCTAGGCAGGCTGCGCCCACCGGCCTCGCGCATGACCATTTCGCCGGCTTCCACCGCGCCTTTGCGCTCACCAAATAGATCTTCGATCTGATTGGAGAGCGTAATGGGGGTGAAGCCGGGCGTGTGGCAGCTATAAAGAAAGAAGAGCGCGTCGCGATCCAGCAGCGCCTTGCACAGATCCAGCACTTCAAAAATATCTTTTTCGATTTTGAAAACTTCGCCTTTGGGGCCGCGGCCAAAGCTGGGCGGATCTAAAATAATGCCCTGGTATTTAGAGCCGCGGCGCACTTCACGCTGCAAAAATTTGAGGGCGTCATCCACCAGCCAGCGGATGGGACGCTCGTTCAGCCGGCAGATTTCGGCGTTTTTGCGCGCCCAATCGACGACACCCTTGGCGGCATCCATATGCACTACATGGGCGCCGGCCTGGCTGGCCGCCAGCGTGCTGCCGCCAGTGTAGGCAAAGAGATTGAGCACGTGCAGGTTGCGGTTATTGGTGGCTGCCATGCGCGTGCGGATTTTAGCGCGCAGCCAGTCCCAATTGTCGGCCTGCTCTGGGAAAAGGCCCAGGTGACCAAAGTTGGTCAGCTTAATGTGGAACGAGAGGTTGCTGTAGAGCACGTCGAAATCGCGGGCGATTTTGTGCCGCCATTCCCACTGGCCGCCGCCTTCCGAATCACGCGAGAAAATGGCGTCGGCGCGATTCCACTCGCCGCTGGTCAACCGCGGCTTCCAGACGGCCTGCAGCGCCGGGCGGATCAGCGTGTAGTTGCCCAGCCGCTCCAGCCGCTGCATGTTGCCCGAATCGAGCAGCACATAGTCGCCCATTTCATACAGCTTGAGCGGGCCGGCCAGCAGCGGCTCCGCCACCGACTCAAAGTCGGAATCGGTGCTGTTTGTGCTCTGTGACCGTCGCGGCCCGCGTTCGACCGGGCCGCGACGCGGCGTCTTTTCTTTGAGCGATTTGCTACGGGACGTTCGGCGCGCGGGCAGGCTGCTGCGGCCGGTCTGCTTTTTGGTTGGTGTTTTAGGTGTTTTAGGCATGATTCTATTATATCACATGCGTCCACCCCAAAAAGGGCAGGATAGCCACAAAGAGCACAAAACACACAAAACGCACAGCGAGAATTTTTGTGTTCTTTGTGTCTTTTGTGGCCATTGAAGTTTTTACAGTAGAGCCATCACCTTGGTTTGCGCACATCCTCTAACGCCGAGCGGTCAGACGACCAGGGCGCGTAGGGCGCCATGGTGATTGTGCAGAGGCGGGTCAGCACCACGTCATAATTAACGCGCCAGCCGCCAAAATCGCGCCAGGCCTGCTCCATATTGGCTTTGAGCGGCACGCCCTGCTCGGCCAGCGTTAGACACATGGCGTCAAATTCACCGCGGCTGATGCTGATGGGATGGGCCGGAAAGGTGGGCGTAGGCTCGAACACCACGCCGAAAAAGATTGCCACCCTTTGCAGCGCCAGATACCCAGCGCGAATACAGAGCGCGGCAGATGGCTCATTGGGCGCATCCACGGCAGAAAGCATGATGGCCGCCGCGTCCATGACGGTTCCCGCCGCCGTCAGCCAGGAGAGGTCGGGCTGCTGCGAGCGGAAAAAGACCAGCGCCGGCAACGAGGTGTGGCTCTCTTCGATTTCGGCAAAGGTGGTTTCCCATTCGGCCCAAAATTCGGCCAGGCTGTCCAGCTTGCCGATGCGGTGAAAGCGCAGCAGCATTTCCTGGGCTGAGGGCGGCGAACCGGCGCGCACGGCCAGTTTCCCCACAGCTACTTCACGGCGGGAAAAGCTGCTGTACATGGTGGGCAGATGCGCGATGAGCAGCGCCACCAAAATCAAGCCTACGGCGGCTTCGCTAAAGGCCAGGATCATCTGCGGCCAGGTGTGGACCATGGCAAAGCCCAGCGTAAAAAGCGATGAGCCGCTCAGCAAAAATAGCTCATGTAATGAATCGGCGCCGCCCACGCTCCAAAAGAGCGCCATAAAGCCCAAAAACACCAGGCTCAACCAGATGGGCAGCAGCATGAGCAGGCTGACCGGGGCATAGAGCGCCATTATATGATCGCGGTCCATGTAGGTTTGGGCTTTGCGCAGTCGCAGATCAAAGAATCGTCGTGTAAGGCGAAAAGCGGTGCGCGTTACGCGATCCGAAACCGCGCGCGGCAGCACGAGCGTACGCACGGCTGAGTTCACCGTGTAAACCACCGTAAAAGCACCCGCGCCAAAAGCGAGAACCCGCAAGAACGGTATGATCATGTTCATATTCGACATACACATGAAAAGAAATTCGCTGTCCCCCAGCGCTATTTTCAACGCAAGCGACGCAAAAGGCGCAAGGGACGCAAAGGGATTGCAAATAAAAACGTAACTGTTCAGCCACTCGAATTGTTGTTCAAGTGGCTATCCTTTCCTGTAGGGCAAGCTTTCAGCTTGCCCGCTAATATTATGACGGAGGCGAGCCGCGCGAGCAAGTATCCCTCTCACCATCGCATCTTTCAAGTCCCTATGATACAATGCTCAACCGAAAGGCAAATGTGACCGTTATTCTTAATTTGGTATGATTGGAACTAGCTACCGTACAGTTTAGAAAACAAGGGAGAATTTGTACGCGGATGCACACTGATTTACGCGGATTTTTGCAATCTGCGTAAATCTGCCAAATCTGTGCAATCTGTGTTCCATTCTCACCCATCCTTAGAATCATCCATTTTGAAAGGAGCCAACCAATTTGAGCGATGCCAATGAAGAACGCAAAGCCAAATTGCGCCGTCTGCGCGGGCTGGCCATGAGCCCCGCCAAACAGGCCGAGTATGCCGTCGAACTGCTGCAAGAGGTCAACGACGCCAAACGCGGCAAGCTGATCGGCGAGCGGGAGACCATTCAGGCCGCGCTGCGCGTGCTGGCCAATCATCCAACGGAAGCGGCGCGCGACGTGCTCATGGCCGTTTACGCCCGCTTTGCCGAAAACGGCCCGCTGTATGATGCGGGCGCCTACGCGCGATCGCTGATCTTGGCGGCGCTGCGCCCTACGCTTTTTCAGGCCGATCTGCCGTTGATGATCGCAGCGGTGGAGACGTACGAATTTCCGCCGCCCCAATTCAAAGAGGAAGCGGCGCCCTTACGCGCCACCGCGCTGGTGGCCATCAACGAACTGGATGACTTTGTGGCGCGCTTTCACGCCACCCGGCTGCTGGCTGACGAATATACGGACCCCATGTCGGGCGAACCGGCTTTGAGCGCCATTCGCGTGCTGGGCTCGCAGGGGGAGCTGTTGCCGCTCTACTACTATGTCATGCAGCCGACGACGCAAACGCTGCCGGAACTGGTGGCGGAAAGCCTGCGTCTATTAACCAATCTGCCGGCCGCGTTGCTGCCCGGCTTGCAGGGGCGCTATACCGAAACGCCCCACGATGTAGTGCTGGCCGGACTGTTCGATCTGCTGCTCGACCACGAGGCGGGTCCGCACGGCGAAGATTATTTGATGGTGTTTTTGCGCAAGACCAATCGCTATGACGCCTATCAATATCTGATCACGGCCATCGTCTCGCGGGCAGCCACCGGGCGTGAACTTTTTTTGGCCGCGCTACTGGCGTATGCTGAACATGAGCATAAGCACGAAAAGGTGATCATACTGGTCGACACGCTCTCCATTTTGAGTCACAATGCGGAGATTGCGGCTTTGCTGCGCAAACTGGAGGAGCGGCCCACCACGCGCCGTACGCGAGTGGGACGCAATCTGTAGGACATTGGACCTTGGCCTCTGGACAAGTTGTAGTAAAATTATAGTAAGGCAGTAGTTGGGTATTCGTTCCTGTCAGAAAGAGGAAGCACCTTTCAAGCGCTTACCCGCGCCGGAATGAATGAGATCGACCATGCAGTCCACTCAAATGAACTGCAATTTTTAGCTGGCACTTTCGCGGCAGACGTTTCTAGAAGGAATTTGGAGTATGAACACGGTACGCAGGTTTTCCCCCGCCCGCGGGATGATGCGCCCAATAGTTTTGGGGGCGGTATGTTTTTTGATTGGTCTATTCTGCATTGGATTTTATGCAAAAATAGGGTTCGCCCATGATGATGGCGTTCACGCGCCGACCAAATTGCCGGCCTGCACGTCGCGCGGGCTGACGTGTGAATTGCCCTCTGAATTAGCGGCGCAGGCCAATATCCCCCTGGAAACACGCAATTGTATTGATGGCGCCGGCGCCGCGGTGGATTGTGCCGACGTGGCGCCGTTTGGCTATTTTGAGCTGGCCTGGCCTCTTTTGAGTGCGGCTAACCAGGCGGATTGGGCGGATGCCAAAGTCACCGCGGCGGCGCAGATGGAGCCGCGCTTTGCTACGCCATGCAGCAACGGCATGGCGGGTGAATTCCCGTGCAGCCAAATTGACCTGCAGGCGTTTTTGCCCTTGAGCATGTTTCCCAATGCGGCGGCCGGCAACGACGATTGGGGCTGGACCGACCCCGCAACGGGGACTGAATATGTGCTCATGGGGCTGAACAGCGGCACGGCCTTTGTGGATATCAGCAACCCCGAAGCGCCGGTCATTGTGGGCGTGCTGCCTACGCATACCCTCTCCTCAAGCTGGCGCGATATCAAAGTCTATGCCAACTACGCCTTTGTGGTGGCCGATTTGAGCAGCGACCACGGTTTGCAGGTCTTCGATTTGACGCAGTTGCGCGATGTCAACGCGCAGGATATGCCGGTCACTTTTGCGGAGACGGCCTATTATAATGAGTTTGGCGATGCGCACAACATTGTCATCAATGAGCAGAGCGGCTTTGCTTATGCCGTAGGGTCAGACACCTGCCGCGGCGGGCTGCACATGATCAACATTCAGGACCCGCTGCATCCCCAATTTGCCGGCTGCTATGCCGACGACGGTTACACCCATGACGCCCGCTGCGTCATCTATCACGGCCCGGACCTGGTTTATAACGACCACGAAATCTGCTTCAATTCCAACGAGGACACGGTCACTATTGTAGACGTTTCGGACAAAGCGGCGCCGCAAATGCTCTCGCGCGTGGCTACAGCGCAAAATCACTATGTGCATCAAGGCTGGCTCACCGAAGATCAGCGCTACTTCTTGCAGGATGATGAGCTGGACGAGCTGCTGGACAGCCACAACACGCGCACCTATATGTGGGATATGGCCGATTTGGATGCGCCCGAGCTGGTGGGCATATATACGAGTGCGCTGACATCCACCGACCACAATCTGTACGTGCTGGGCAGCCATGTGTTTGAGGCGAATTACACCAGCGGCTTGCGCGTGCTGGACCTGGCCGGCCTGCCCAATGGTGAGTTAAAAGAAGCGGCCTATTTTGACACCGCGCCTGATAATGACAGTGTGCGCACGCGCAGCGCCTGGAATGTTTATCCCTTTTTCAAAAGCGGCTCGGTGGCCGTCAGCACGATTACCGAGGGGTTGTTCATATTAAAGCCGCATCTGCCGCCCGAATTTACGCTCAACAGCGCCGATAATTTGATTGCAGTCTGCCGGGAAGGCGGCGCCGAAACCGCTTTGAGCACCCAACTTACGCTGGCCTATTTGAACAACTATAGCGGGCCAGCGCCAACCGTCGCCATTGCCGAGGCGCCCACTAATATTAGCAGTAGCCTTGTTGAACAGCCCGCTTCCGCTTCTCCATTGGCTATCAATCAGACGACCTACACGCTCACCGCCCAGATACCCATGACGGCCACGGGCGCCTTCCCCGTGGGCGTGGCGGCCACGGCGGACGCTATGCAGAAAGCGGTGCAGGTCACCTTTTTTGCCGCTAACGCTGCGCCCGGCCAGGTTATGCCTCAAAGTGCCACGGCTATCTTGCCCGAATCCAAAGGGGTATTTGCCTGGCAAGCCGCCGATCAGGGCTGGACATATGAATTTGAACTGGCTGCTGATTCGGCGTTTAGCCAAATGTTCGATATGATTAGGACTACTGAAACAAGCCTCACCGTGACGGGCCAATTTACGGCGCAATCCGAGTACTTCTGGCGCGTGCGCGCCGTCAATCCGTGTGGGGTCGGCCCCTATTCCGCAACCCAAAGCATCCGTACCGATGGTTCCAAAATATTCCTGCCCCTTATGAAGCAATAGCCGATCTGAAAAATGCAAGTGACTATTTGGGGCGCGCGGGGCTCTATCCCCACGCCGCTGTTGCCAGAGCAGGTTGAACAGAAAATCATCCAGGCCATCACCAAGATGCCGGCGCTGGATACGACGGACGCCGAAGCCGTGACCCGCTACGTCCGGGCGCTGCCGCCATTGCAGCGGGGAACGGCCGGCGGCAATACCACTTGCATCCAAATCCAGGCTGGCCCCACCACCATGGTGGTGGACGCCGGCAGCGGCATCCGCGAGCTGGCCCAGGAGCTGATGAAGGGGCCTTGCGGCCAGGGCAAAGGCGCCATTCATCTCTTTTTTAGCCACCCACACTGGGATCATATTCAAGGCTTCCCCTTTTTCCTGCCTGCGTATGTGCCGGGCAATCGCATTCGCATTTACAGCGTCCACGATCTGCGCAGCGCGTTGATTGAACAGCAGCGCTCGATCTATTTCCCCGTGCTTTTTTCCGAAATGGCCGCCACGATTGAGTATGTGCAGATCGATGTGGACAAGCCGTTCACCGTTGGCGATGTGACGGTGCGCGCCATTTGCAACGTGCATCCGGGCAAAGCATACAGCTTGCGTTTTGATGACCGGCACAACTCATTTGTGGTGGCGAACGATGCCGAATATAAAGAGTTGACCGATGCCAGCGTGCAGCCCTTTATCAATTTCTGCCGCGATGCCGATGCTCTGCTCTTTGACGCCCAATTTACGCTCAACGAGGTGTGGGACAAGGAGGATTGGGGTCACAGTTCAGCGCTCATCGGGGTGGATCTGGCGCGGGCGGCCGGGGTCAAAAAGCTGCTGCTGGCCCATCACAACCCCTACATTTCCGACCAACAACTGGAAGAGGCCGTGGAGGATGCGCTGCAATATCAGGAGCAGCGCAGCGGATTGCCCCGTTGCGAGGTGGTGGTGGCCTATGAAGGGCTGACGCTGGATCTGACGTCAGCCGATGCCGCCGCTGGCTTGCGTCTCTTTGCCGCCGGCGACACGACCGTATTGATGCCCACCAGCGTCTTCGATGAACGCAGCGTGGAGGTGCTCAAACAGCAACTGCGTGCGCTCACCGACCAGCAAGCGCTTACCTATTCGATTATCGACCTCTCCAGTGTGGAAATTTTGACCACCGCCGGGCTGAAAGCGCTGGTGGACCTGCACCGCGAGTGGGAAGCGGCGCAACTGGTGCTGGCTTGTCCGTCGCCCAAAGTGCGCAATATTATTGAGCTGAGCGGCTATCTGGACTATTTCGCCATTTATCCAACGCGGGTGGCGGCCTTTAATGCCCTGAACGCCCGCGCGGCGCTCAACTTGCCCGGCCACATTATTGACGGGCGCTATCTGATTCAGGAGCACATTGAGCGCTATCCGCTGGTGGTGACGCTGGTGGCGACCGATCTGAAAAATGACCGCAAGGTGTTTGTCAACTCGCTTTCACCCTCTTTGAGTCATCAGCTCGACACGCTGTGGCTCAACCGCGCCCATAAATTGCGCCAAATTCAGCATCGGCATTTGGTCAACGCGGTCGATGTTTATACAGAAGATGCGCGTACTTTTTTGATTGAGGAAGCGGTGGAGGGGGCCACATTGGCGCAAATCGTGCAGGATGCCGCGCTGCAGGAAATCGGTGACGCGGCCGAGATTGAGTTTATCCTGGAAATTGTGGATGCGATTACGGCGGTGCTGGAATATGGCCACGGCCACGGTCTGATACACGGCAATTTGCGGCTGGAAAATATTTATGTAAGCGGTGCGGGCATCAAACTGGGCGGCTACGGCATGGCGTTATTGGAAGCGGGGCGCAAGCTCACCGAAGCCAACCCGCTCTTTCTGGATATTGCCTATCTGGCCCCCGAGCAGATATTGGGGCAACCGCTGGACGCCCGCACCGATCTCTACACATTGGGCGTGGTGCTCTATCGGCTGTTGACCGAACAGATGCCGTTTAGCGGTTCGGGGCAGCAGATCATCCACGCCCATTTAGAGCAGCCGCCTGTTCCCCTGCGCGAGTTGAACCCCGATATTTCGATCTTTGTTGAGCATCTGGTGATGAAGCTGCTGGCCAAACAGCCGCGCGACCGCTACGACAGCGTCAGCCAAGTGCGCCACATTGTGCGCGGTTTGGTCAATGCCCAACGCCGTTCCGACGCCGCCACCCCCACAACGCTGGTGGGGCGCAAACGCGGGCTGCACATTTTGCAAGCGCTGCTGGACGATACGCGCGCCGGCGCCGGACAGCTAGCATTCGTATTTGGCGAATCAGGCATTGGGAAAACCAGCCTGCTGCAACATTTTGCCGCCCAGGGGCGCTCCGTGCGCGTCATGAGCGGGAGCTGCTCTTCCATGCGCGGCAGCCCGGCGTTTCAGCCATTTCTGGACGCCATGCGTGGTCTGCTGCGCGATGAACCGCTCAATTTTGCCCGTCATATCATGGATGATGCGCTGGATGACGAAGCATTGGTGGCGCAAGGTCTGGATAGTTTTGCACGCGATATGCTGTATCTTTTTCCCGAACTCGCTGACGCGTTGCCCACCTTCGATTTCTTAAGCACATCGGCGCCGGCAGAGACGCCCATGGCGCGGCGAAATGGCAATACTGACCCGGGCGAGAAACGCGATGTGTCTAAAACGCTCATTCAATTTCTGGCCCGCGCCACTTATGACCGCACGTGTCTGCTCATTTTGGAAGATCTGCACTGGGCGGATCAGAGTACATTGCAGCTTTTGAAATACCTGGGCTACTGCTTGTCCGACATTCGTCTTCTGATCATTGGCACCTATGATGACACTCGGCTGCATATGGAGCACCCCCTGCGCCACGTGCTGCGCGATCTATCCCACCATTGCGTCTATTATCAAATTGCTTTGGAACGCATGAACGCGGCCGAAATTGGGCAGGTGCTGGCCAATACCTGGCCTCAGGCCGCACCCCCGGCTTTGGCGCAGGAAGTACACCGCCTATCGGAAGGCAATCCGCTTTTTGCCATTCAATTTGGCAAGGCGCTGCTGGAAGATGATTCGATCACCATGAGCAATGGTGAATGGCGCTTTCCGGCTGTTCGCGAATTACGCGCCTTCTCCAACGTTAGCGACGCCATCTGGCGGCGCATCCGGCTGCTCAACCCGGATACGCAATCGCTGCTGCGACAATCCAGCGTCATCGGCGATATATTTTTGCTGCAAGATTTGTGTGAATTGAGCGGTTTGTCGGTCAACGCAGTGCTGGATCTGCTGGATGCGGCCATTGAAACCGGAATTGTGCAGCAGATGCCGGGGAATAACGCATTGGGGTTTACGCATTATGAAATACGGGCGGCGCTCTATACCGACATTGGCCCGGCCGCACGTCAAAAATTGCACGCCCAGGTGGGGAATGTGCTGGAATTGCGCGCCAACGGCCAACAGGAAGCGCCCAACGAACTGTTGGCGCATCACTTTACGCAGGCTGGCAACTGGAAAAAAGCGCTCTTTTACAGCGCGCGCTCCGCACAGCGCGCCGCGCTGATCCACGCCACGGAGCAGCAAAATTATTGGGAAGCGCACGCCCAATCGCTCACCGAGCAGATTCGCCACGGGCAGAGCTTGCCTGGCCGCGAATTGTCCACGACCGAGCTTGACCGACACGGGGCAAAATTGGAAATCGAGGAGTGAGCAGGGCGCGGCTTGCGTCAAGCCGTTGTAATCGTTTAAAAACAACTTGTAGATTTAGGTGCGACGCACTTCCGAAGTGCGTCGCACCTGGGCTGAACTTGTTTCTTGTGGATTACGTTGGCGATACGTCGCGTACAAAGCGGCCTTGCATACTCCAAGGTCCGGTCCAGGTGATCTGCGCCTCGATCAAGCGGCCGTGTAGCGGTTGAGCGCTTTCGACAAAGACCAGTTTGTTCTGACGGGTGCGTCCTCGCCACTTGTTTTTGTGTTGGTCTTCGATCAGGATTTCCACGACTTCGCCCAAAAAGCGGGCGTTGATTTCTGTGCAAATCTCTTCCTGCAGCTCTTCCAGGCGTTTGTGCCGGCGCACTTTTTCCACTTCCGGTACATCATCGGCCAGGCGGCGAGCGCTGACCGTGCCGGGGCGTGGGCTGTAGCGCGCGAGATGCGCCTTGTCCATCTTTAAGTCGGCCAGCACGGCATAGGTTTTCTCAAATTGGGCGGCCGTTTCCCCGCAGAAGCCCACGATGATGTCGGTATGAATGGCGGCGTTGGGCATAATCGTGCGGATGCGTTGCACCAGGGCGCGATAGTCGGCATTGGTATAGCCGCGGCGCATGCGCTCCAGTACGTCATCATCACCAGCCTGAATCGGAACCTCGATGTGTTCGCACACTTTGGGCAGATCGCGCACGGTTTCCAGCAGCCGATCGGTCATATAGTTAGGGTGGCTGGTTAAAAAGCGGATGCGCCACAGCCCTTCCACCTCATGCACGGCCCGCAGCAGATCGGCCAGGTCCGGCACGTTGCCATCGGCCAAGCCGTCGAACGCGCTGACAGTCTGGCTGCTGCCCAGGCCACCCTCACGCCAGTCATAGCCATAACGGTCCACAATCTGGCCCAGCAGCGTGACTTCGCGCACGCCTTGCGCCACCAGCCCGCGCACCTCGCTGACGATTTCGGCAATGGGGCGGCTGCGCTCAACGCCGCGGCGGAAGGGGATAATGCAGAAGGTGCAGGCGTGGCTGCATCCGTACACAATGGGCACATGCGCCGTCACCGGCACGTAGCCATCCAGCGCCAGATGCTTAAGCGATTGGGCGGCGCCGGGCATGGGTTGCATGGTGGCGTCGTCTTGCAGGCGGTAGCGTTGGGCCATCTGCTCCCGCTCAATGGCGGCCATTTCGGCGTCGATCTCAGCGCGCAGCAGGTGGTTGACCAGCGGCGTGGATTCGCTGGGCGGCATGAACACGTCCACATAGGGGTAGGCGTCCAAAAGTTGCTGGCTGGGTTTGATGCCCACCATACAGCCCATGAGGGCCAACGCGCCTTCAGGGTGCTTTTGCCGCCACGGCTTAAGGCTGCCCAGCTTGCCGATGGCTTTGTTTTCAGCGCTTTGGCGCACCACGCAGGTGTTTAGCACGACCACGTCAGCCTCGTCCAAACTGTTGGTGGGGCCGTAGCCGATTTTTTCCAGTTCGGCGGCGACGTGATTGCTGTCCGCTACATTCATCTGGCAACCAATGGTCCAGATGTGGTATTTGCGTCCCTGATGTTCTGGTGAAAGGGAACGCTCATCGGTGGCCACTTCATACGTAACTTCGCCGTCGGGTGTTTCGTCTAATAAGACGATCTCTTGATTGTTCATGTTTCTCTCCTGTGCTCCGGTGTATGCCGGGCAGGGTTTACCATTGGATTTATAAACTGTAACTATAGTGAAATCAGTTTGAGACCCATACTTTGGCGGTTCAAGTATGCGCGCAGATCAGCGGCGGTTGAGTAGGCCCGGCAGTTTGGGCCGTATCGAAACCAAAGCGGGTCGACCCGTTCACTTGGTTTCGATACGGCTGCGAACTACAGCAGCCTATCCACCGGCGTTCACTAACCATTTCTACAAACTACGGTTTCTCCCTGATTTCGCTATATGTCAAACATTATACTGTAAGTTTGCCACGTATTGCGAACTGATAACCGTCCTATTTTTTCCCCTTACGGCGCCGGCTCGGTTGGGCCACCGGTACGGCTACCGGGCGTTTGTGCAAGGTAACGGGGGGCGCTGTAGTTTTGCGCACGCGAATGTTGATCAGTTCGATGATCACCGAGAACGCCATGGCAAAATAGACATAGTTTTTCAGATGCAGTTCGTGAACGGCTTCGCTATTCCAGCCTTCGATGACCAGCAATGAACCGATGAGGATGAGAAAAGCCAGCGCCAGAATTTTAAGCGTGGGGTGGCGCTCGATAATGGTGCTGATGGCGCCGGCAAAGCCGAGCATGACCGCGGCGGCAATGATGACCGCCGGAATCATGACCCAGAGTTCACCCGAGATGCCCACGGCCGTGATGACCGAATCCAGTGAGAAGACTACGTCAATGAGCATGACTTGAATGAGAACCGAGGCCATCGTGGCAACGGTCTGGCTGGCATGGGCGTGTTCGGCCCCCTCTAGCTTTTCGTGGATTTCATAGGTGCTTTTGCCAATCAGAAAAAGCCCACCCACGAGCAAAATCACGTCGCGGCCGGATATGGTGTTGCCGAGGAGGGTAAAGAGCGGCGCGGTTAGCCCCATAATCCAGCGGATGGCGAGCAGCAGAATAACGCGCGAGATAACCGCTAGTGAAATGCCCAAAGTGCGAGCGCGCTGTTGCTGACTTGCCGGTAGTTTGCTAGACAAGATGGCGATAAAGATGACGTTGTCAATGCCCAGCACAATTTCAAGAACGGTTAACGTTAGAAATGCAATTAGGTTCGTGGTAGTGAATAGTTCGGCCATACCTTCCTCATCAAGATTTGGAGTTCTGTAGGTTTTAAATGACTGTAATCCGTATACCGCAATGGTGTTGGCGATATAGGCATGGGCTCGGTTGGTGAATCCGGCCTCATCGCCTGCCGTGGCGATCCACTGATCATTAGTTGGCTTATAGAAAAGTATAGTGCGTTATGCTGATTTTGGCGAAATCAAATAATTATAAGGCTGGATGAGTATTCGGAATCGGAGCCATGCGAGGATGGGTTGTTGCGAATCGGTCCATTTCTTGACGATTTATATACGCTGCGAAAGAATAACGAAATCATTACGATAAAGATAATATTATGCAAACAATTCTACATATGATGTATGTTGCTACTACAATTTTTGACGTATTTTAAGCTTGCTGTATACTTACTTTACTCCATGAAGGCTGTACTGTGGAACCCATTTTTCTGCACATCAATGCCCACTCTGTTGTCCACACCTTTCGCATCCTTGCCTAAATCCGCGGTTTCAGTATGTATATTGTTGCAGCTATGTTCATGTCTGCCGTAAGTTGCCGCTAGCTGTCCAATGATAGGAGTCAGCGCAGCAAGGCGTCTTCAGTTGCCAGCGTCGCAGGTGGTGAAATATTTTTAACGAGGTGTAAGTGGATGTTGTCGTCGGTTAAACAATTATTTTCGTTTTCTGTAAATTCCAAGGAACCGTCACAGGAATTGGTCCGCTGGTTCATTGCTTCTCTTTGGCTTGTGGCGGCTGCATTATCTGTTTTAAGTACCGCCCTTGTCATAAGTGGAGAGGAAAAATCAGTCCTCTTCTTTATAGATACCTCCAGTCTTGCCATTACGTTTCTAACCATTTTTATTGTCCATACTCGACGTATCCGCTTGGCTGGCTTTATCATCTTATCTGTATTATTCATTGTAAATACCTTTGGCTATTTGACCATAGGCCAAACTGTTAGTTTGCCAAATGCAATCGGTTATGTAGTAATTGTTACCATCGCAGGGTTGTTCTTTGGCAGCTACGGTCTTCTCACTTTCTTAAGCTTGGCCTTCTTTTTGATGACTGGCGCCTTCATATACACACACTCTATTGCCGACAAGTCAGTAAGCACAAATTTTCTAAGTGATTTAGCTGATTTGGTGAGCATTTTAACTGGACTCCTAACTAGTGGGTTTATCTTGCATATATTATTGAGAAAAAATCAAGATGCATTACAACAAATTGAGCAAATTGCACAGGCGTTGGAAATATCTAATAGAAAATTACGCCAGCACCAAAAGCTGCTAGAAGAAAATCAGAATCAACTTGAGGGCCTTGTTGAGCAGCGCACATCTGAACTGAAAGAAGCCAATAAACAGTTACAGTTGGAAGCAGATAAACGTCAATCGGTGCTGGATGCATTGCAACAGTCGGAAGCAAAGTGGCGTTCCCTGGTGAATAGCGCGCCAGATCGCATCTTAACCTTTTCAACCGAAGGTACGATTACTTTTGTTAATCGCCTTATGGATGATGAATTTACGCTGCATGTGGCGGGGGGAGAATCGATATATGCTCTTTGTGAGACCGAAGAGTACCGACGCATCTTGGAAAATGCTGTGGAGCATGCCCAAAAGACTGGGCAGGTAGCTATATTTGAAACTCAACGAGACACGTCCACCGGAACGCTCTACTATATGCACCGGCTAGCCGCTATTAAATCTAATGATGAGCTTTCAGGTTTTATCCTAACGACAACCGACATCAGTGATCACCGCCGCACCGAGATTGCCATGCGCCAGGCGCAAAAGTTGGAAAGTCTGGGACTTTTTGCCGGTGGCGTCGCGCACGATTTTAATAATCTGCTCACGGCGATTTTGGCGCAAAACTCGCTTATGTTCACTAAAGTTTTGCCCACGGACCCATTGTCCAGTCACATTCAAAAAGCCATCCTGGCCACTGAACAGGCCATGCATCTAACACGACAGATGCTCGACTATACTGGGCGTAGCCTCACTCAGATCAGTCCTACCGATCTGGGGCATCTCATTCGCAACAATGTGGAGCTCTTCTCGGCAGCACTGCCCAAGAACGTACAAGTACTACTAGATATAGACGGCAATTTGCCTTGCATCCGAGGGGATGCGGGGCAGATTCAGCAACTACTGATGAATCTGCTGCTCAACGGCGCTGACGCCATAGGCAAAAAGCAGGGTCAGATTACGATTGTTGCACAGCATGTTCAAATTGCCGAAGACGCCGACTATAGCGAATGGATGCCCGATAGACTACCTTCCGGCAGCTATGTAATGCTGCAAGTAGTGGATAATGGTTGTGGCATGGATGTGGAGACGATCTCCAAAATATTCGATCCCTTCTTTACTACCAAATTTACGGGCCGTGGCTTAGGGTTGGCGAGCGTGTTGGGAATTGTACGGAACCATAAAGGCGGTTTAGCCGTTGAAAGCAGCCCGGATGTAGGCACTACCTTCAAACTGATATTTCCTGCGTCGCTTTCCCATCAGGAACCGATTCACCCAGAACATATTGTGGATTCGCGCGAGTTTGCGGGCGAGCGGGTCTTGGTAGTGGATGATGAGGAAGCCGTGCGCGAGGCTGCAATAGATCTGCTGAGTTCGGTGGGGTTGGAGGTGATTTCGGCGGCGGACGGCCATAGTGCGATCAACTATTACAAAGAGCAATCTACAGATATCAAAGTGGTGATACTGGATCTCTCCATGCCCGGCATGAGCGGGGAGGACGTGCTGCAAGCTTTGCGCCAACTGGATAGAAACATCCCGATTATTTTAACCTCTGGCTATGACGAACGCGATGTGATGAGCCGCCTCCAGACGGCTAATTTCACCAGTTTTATACAAAAACCCTATGATCTGGATAGACTTTTAGATAGCGTTGCGCGCTATTTGTAGGGGGCTGAATGTTCCCCCAAGCGCACTCTGCAAGGAGTGCGCTTGGGGGTTGAATAGCACTATTGCTCTTCATGTAAACCACGCGGGCGAACTCATTGGGGCCGGATACCAAAATGGGCCTAGCCGCATGCCTAGCCCCAGTATTGGCCCTTCCTCCCATGCCGCCTGATGGGCTGTCGCTTTATATGCGCGCGTTAGTTTATCTGGTTGCCACGTTTTGCGCAGGTAAGCATAATCATAAAAAACTGTCCGCAACTGTTCTTGATCGAGACTATAACCTACTCTTTGGGTCCAATAACACTCCACCTCATCAAACAAAAACGGCGGCAGCAACCCTAAAGAGAATGTAGGTTTGCCAAAGGCCAACAAGAGCGTTGCTGGTGGCACTATCTCGCCAAATATTGCTTGAACGATCTCCTCCCTGATATTGAATGGTGTACGGTGGGCGGACGATAACAACATATTCCAAAACGTATTATGTTCTGGCATAATTAGCCACCACAACGTGTGCTCTGCACGTTGTGCAGTATTGTCCACTAGGCGCCGAGCAGCCGCCTGCAATTCCGCTATATTTTCGCCGCCTACCATGCGTACTCGCCACCCATTACGAGCGTAGTATTGCAACGATTCTTCACCAGCGAGAACCCAGTCAGCCATTGCATATAGTTTGTGCCGGTGCTGATGCGCCTCCTGAACATTAGTTGGCGTGACAGCCGGTGCAAGTATATGACGTACGCCATGTTGGAATATCAAGTCGATATTATGAATGAGCGATGTACGCGCCCAGACCATATGTTTCTCACTCCACGGCTCAATCTTAGAAAACACAGCGCTGCGGCGCGTACCCCCAGGTGCATATACCATGGTTTCCGGGGCCACCTGTCGAATGTTCTCGACTGGCCCCGCAACAAACTCATCAAGTAGTGGAATAGTGGTTTCGTTCACGCGGTCACCCGCTCGATTTCAGCAGAGAGTATAGCGCATAACTGATAAACGCGATCTACTCGATATGGCGCGTAAAGCTCTTTGCCCATCCATAGTAACTCTGTTCGCTGAGAACTGGAATTGCATTGTTGTCGCAGCCAATCATAGCCTCGCATCAATGCGCCTTCCGCCTCAGATACAATACCCTTTTTCTGTAATACGCGTAACGCAATGAGCGCAAAACCTGTATCCATCCCTGTAGAATGCACTCCGCTCCCCCAACCTCCATCACTATGTTGCGCATTCAATAAAGCCTTACCGGCCTTTCGCACCTCCGTTAATCGACCACATTGAATTAGCGCGTAGATTACCTCTGTCGTTGTGTATATCCAGGAACTATGCCACTTATCCGCCATCCATCTCCCATCGATCAATTGGCGATCCTTGAGAAACTGTTCAACTGCGGGCAAACGGTGATTGCCTACTGCCAAAGCGTGCAAGGCATGCGCATTGGAAAAGACAGAGGGATTGAGTTCGTACTGATAGGTGTAAAAATGATCACCGTTACGAAACTGCATTAACATATCAGCATCTACGGAATGACCAAAGGCTTGCAAAACTACAGACGCAACACCAGTCACATCCACATCCGGTGTGAAATAATGGCCGAAACTCAGCCCATTTTGCTCCCGTAAGATCGTGTGTACCTGAGAAATGATCGGTTCGAGCGCACTACTGATGCCTGGGTGATGAACTATATTTGTGAGTAGTAACGCATGCGGTGCATAGGCCAATTCAAAGCCTGTAATCGGCCACACAGTAGGCACGACACCTGGAATATCCATGCCGGTCGCTGCTGCTGCATTTTCCAGATATTCTTCGGCCGCAGCGCGCTCATTGGCCAATTCGGGATGACCCTGGGCGCTTTTGAGCCATTGCGCCGTGGCGGCCGGGCTATGACCAATGCTGCGCGGGCGATCAAACAGTTTGCGCGGCGCGTGGTTGCCCAAGGCCTCCCATGAATGCATGGGGGCCGTCGCCGGTGCAATTTGAGTTTTGGCAAGCATCTGCTGTTTTTTGGCTTTGACTTGATATAGCCAACGATAGGGCAAGCGGTCCACATGTAGCCCCACAGCATTGGCCTCATCAATTAAGTAGGGCAGAATCATCTCAACCGCAATGGGCAGCAGATCGAAATGCACATCTGCCCATTGCGCCGCCTGGCTGCGCAAAAAAGCCAGGCCGGCTTTAACCATTTCCTGCGCGGCCCGGTCGCGCCGCAGAAGATGGAGCGCTAAGACAGCGGCCAGCGTGGGCACATCTCTGGCTAGTGGCACATCGGGATGGCCCCAGCCACCATCGGCCTGTTGCTGGCCGGCAATCCATTCCAAGCCAGCTTCGGCGCCTTCAAAGGGGGGATATAGGCGCAACACTTGGGCCGTATCATAAACAGACGGGCTAATCTGTCCACCGTTACGTCCCAGGTCACGCACAAGCGTGCGCAACTCATGCAGATAACCATCGACGGGCGTTTGGATGCCTTGAAACATACACTTCCTCCTTGGAATTAGGCGGCCAAACCGTGGCAAAGGTCAAATGTAATGATGTGGTTCGGTTGGAAATACGGCTTGCATATATCCGTCGCCAGCCTAGAACAATATACTGCGAGGAAGAATAGTTGCCGCAGGAGACAACAAAAAGCCGGTCGTCTGCTGACGCCAGCGCACAAAATATTCCCAACTGATTTATGACATTTTTTCTATTTGACTCACCAGAGTTGGCCTTAAATGGGTAAGTCTACGGTCCACAACATGGTGGAGCAAAAGGGTACAGTACTTCTAAATGGGTGTGGGATGGGGGAAATGACAGAATTTGGATACTTATCGAAGCTGTCAGTAAGGTTATAACGTATGTACTTGAATCTGGCAAATCTACCAATAAGTGTTGCTCTAATTTACCCCCCGAGCGCGCTGGGTCTACATGAGGGGAATCGCCATTTTGCGGAATTTAGGATTCCCTTTTATGTTGAACTATATACGCTAAAGTTTACGTAAAATATGTGATAACCCTGCGCAACTTGCAGATCACAGTTGTAAACCTACGTTTTCAATATGATTTGCAAACAATTTGGAATTCTCTGAATAAAATCGCATGTATAACCATTGACGACAGGCGACTCTTGGATTATAATGGAGATTACAAGACGTCACGAGTTCAATTTCGGATGCTAGAATTCCGCATACTTATTTCTGCCCTAAATGAGGATCCACCACCCACTTGCAACTGGCGTCAGGTTTTCTCGTTTTTCCCAGCATTGAGTATACCCGGATGCAACCCCAGTTTTTAGCACACCCTCTTCGAAAGAGAACCACACGTCAATAGGATAGTTGTGTTATGCTGCCGGAGAAATGGGCTGCACTTGTTGTCTGCAGCGCGAAATATACTGCAGTTGTGCAAAGATGAGCGCATATTGTTCATCTTTGCCAGAGCCAAGGATAGATGTGTATAGACGCAGCATGACCGTGGCGTGACCTGTCGGTAGACTGCAACGAGTGAATTTGGATGAATCCCATCACACAAAACAATTGATATTGTGCCAAGAATTAGGGAATTGGCCGTGCTGGTTAAGCGTCATCAATCCTCCATGCCCGTCATAGGGTATGGGGGATCACTGGTAGCAGGCGCCGAGTGGACAGCAAGGAGAAAAGCCCATGAGCGAGAAAATCAGCGGCACTGTGAAATGGTTCAACGATCAAAAAGGGTATGGATTTATTGAGCGTGACGGAGGAGGCAAAGATGTATTTGTTCATCATTCCGCCATCACTGCACCGGGATTCCGTAGCCTGACTGAGGGGCAACGCGTCACCTTCATTATTGAAGAAGGTCCTAAGGGACCGGCAGCTGCCAACGTTGAGAAAGTGTAGGGTAGTATAGGATTTGCCGTAGCACCTCTACAGATAGATATTTAGGCAAACTAGTATTTGAAAGGAACGAAAGTGAAACTGTACGTTGGCAATTTATCATTTGGCGCGACCGAAGGGGATGTTCAGCAAGCATTTAACGCCTTCGGCACTGTGGACTCTGTGGCGATTATCACTGATAAATTCAGTGGTCGTTCCAGAGGCTTTTGTTTTGTAGAAATGCCGATTCAGTCTGAAGCCGAAGCTGCGATTCAGGCCATGAACGGGGCAGATTTTCAGGGTCGCGCGCTTGTCGTCAATGCGGCGCGTCCGCGCGAGAACCGTGGTGGCGGCGGTTTTGGCGGCGATCGCGGCGGTTTCCGCGGTGGCGACCGCGGTGGCGACCGCGGTGGCGACCGTCGCCGACGTGATGATCAGCGTGGCCGCCGCGATAGTTATCGCAGCGACTACTAAAGTGGATTCTATGTCTGGAGTGGAAGCAGTAAGAGGGGTGTTTTCATTCCAGCGGTAGAAACCAAAGCTAAGAAATAGAGAACGCCCGCCAGGTAAAACTTGGCGGGTGTTTTTATATTTAGCTTGGCAAGATACCACCGAATCAATTCGGCGTTTGCTGCCGCAAACCAATGGTGTGCTTGTCAACCACAGCTCGGCTGCGCGCAGCCGAAATATGAGATCCCTCAGCACCTAAACTCCCATGCTAGCAGCTTGTCGGAGAGAACAATCAAAACCAATTCTGTACGCGGATGAACGCTGATTTTCACTGATTTCAGCCTCAAAATGGCCAAAAAATCCGCGAAAATCCGCCAAATCCGCGTACAAAATTTGGCTCTTTAGGGTTTCACGTGGTTGACCCGCTTTGGTTTCGATACGGCTGGAAACTGCACCAGCCTACTCAACCGCCGCTCGCCCTTGTTAACCACATGTGATCCTGTTGAACCCAAAATTCTTCTCTCCGCCAGCCTGCTAGGCGGTCAGCGACGGCATCTGCACAGCGCTATTGCGCCGTTCGTGCATATTTTCCTCCATAGAACGAGGATAGCGGTGGGGCAGTGCGGACACCGTGTTGAGACGATTGAGCGCGTCCCATGCCAAGCGCCAGCCGCTGGCCAGTATATTGTCTCTGGCCTGTTCCACCGTGCGCGCGCCGATAATGGCGCTGGTAATGGCCGGCTGCTCCAGCACCCAGCGCACGGCCACTTGCGCCGACGATTTGCCCAGCTCTTGCGACACCTCTAGCAGCGCCGCCAGCGATTCATCGGCATTGGCGGCAAAATAGCGCTGCGGATAGGCCCAACCTTCGGCCGAGCGCGTTCCCTCGACGGTGCGCTTGCCCGGCGCATATTTGCCGGTCAAGAAACCACCGGCCAGCGGGCTCCACACCACCACCCCAGCCCCTTCAATTCACAGACCGGAATGATCTCCTGTTCAATATCGCGCACGACCAGGCTATATTGCGGCTGATAACATTCAAAGCGCGCCCATCCTTTGGAGTCGCTGAGCCACAACGCTTCCATCAGCCGCCACGCCTCATAGTTGCTGCACGCAATGTAGCGCACTTTGCCTTGGGTCACCAGGTCGTCAAAGGCGCGCAGCATCTCTGCCAATGGCGTTTGGGTATCCACGTGATGAATGTAGTAAATATCCACATAATCCGTTTGCATGCGGCGCAAGCTGGCTTCTATGGCCTGCATAATATGCACCCGCGACATGCCGGACTGATTCGGATCGCGGCCCATTGGGTTGAAGACTTTGGTGGCCACAATGGCCTCATGCCGTCGCCCCTGCAACACCTTGCCGAGGATGGTTTCAGAGCGACTTTCGGCGTAGGAATTGGCCGTATCAAAAAAGTTGATGCCGGCGTCAAAGGCCAGATCCACAATGCGTTTGGCCTCCGCCTCATCCGTGCTGTGGCCAAAGGTCATCGTGCCCAAACAAATTTCAGATACCTTGAGTCCCGTTCGCCCCATGCGACGATATTCCACAAGCGCCTCCTTTTGCATAGAAATATTTCGATCAACAGATTTCGCAGATTCGTCAGATTTTTTCTCTTTGAATCATATCGTTATTCTGGCTCAGTTAGGCAATTCATGCAAACGCGGCCAATTCACCGTTCGATGGCTGCCAGCAGTATTGCTTATAGCTGTATTGCTGTATTGCTCTTTGATCCAGCCATGATAAGCAATACAGCTATAAGCAATAGAATAACATTGCCTCGCCTGTTTATCGAGGCTATTTCAATTGTCACGACATAAAAAGCGCCCGTGAATCTTCACGAGCGCCATTGATTACCGAATTCGTTGCAGAGAATCTACTCTACAACAACCTGCAAAATTTCACCGGTTTCGCGTTCAACGGTCACATGGGCGGTCTGCGTATCGGTGGTCAGCTCCACTTCCCACACCTCAACGCCATTGGATTCACCCGGTGTCACAATGCGCTGGATGATGTCGCCTTCCACCAGGTTGCCGTCAACCACGGCCTGCTCTGCCAGTTCAATGGCCTGGCGGGCATTCACCGGGCCGGACTGGCCGGAACCCGAACTGCGGCTATTCACCAGTTGGCGCGAATTGGGCCGCTCGCCCAGCGTGACGGGAAGCTGAAGCTGTTCCCCATCGCGCAATACGGTCAGCGTTACGGTTTGGCCCGGCGCGGTCTCAGTCACCAAATAGCCAACCAGATCTTCAAAACCACCCACCGGCTGATCATCGATGGCAATAACAATGTCGCCATTGTCTTCGCTGCCCACAATGCCGGCCTCATCCGACGGGCCGCCGCGGATCACTTCCGCCACATAGACGCCCAACTGCGTGTTCTGCATGTCATGCGCCTTGGCCACCGTGGGGTTAATGCTCTGCCCACTGATGCCGAGATAGGGATAATTGTAGCCGCCATTCTCAATCAGGGCCGGCACAATCCGCTGCACAATGGAGACCGGAATGGTAAAGCCCACGCCCGAATTGCTGCGCACCTGCGACTGGATGGCAAAGTTGACGCCCACGACTTCACCCTTCAAATTGATCAGCGGCCCCCCCGAGTTGCCGGGGTTGATAGCGGCGTCGGTCTGAATAATATCGGGCAGCGTGTAGCGGCTTTCACCGGCCGGCTGGCTGCGGCCCAGCGCGCTCACAATGCCGGTGGTCATGGTGCTATCTAGGCCGAAAGGATTGCCCAGCGCAATCACCATGTGGCCCACGCGGATGTCGTCCGGGTTGGCCAGCGGCAGCGGCTGCCACTCCATGCCATCGGGCGGCGTCACTTTGATGACGGCCAGATCGGCTTCGGGGTCGGTGGCCACAACTTCAGCATCGGCCCAGTACCCGTTGAAGAAGCGCACGGTAATTTCATTGGCATTTTCCACCACGTGGTTGTTGGTCACAATATGCCCGGCGCTGTCATAAATCCAGCCGGAACCCTGGCCGCCAATCTGCGGCGTTTCGCCGCCCGGCAGGCCAAAGGGGTTGCCAAACTGCACGTTCGAAGCATCGGCCAACACATCGATGCTCACCACCGACTTGGCCACATGGTCATAGAGATCGGCCAGCGCCTCTTGGTCGGCAAAGAGCGATGAATCGATTTGGAACGCGCCGCCACGGGGCGGGTTGGCTTTCCGCCGCGCCCGGCAGGTTGCCCCACAGCAGCGGGCTATAAATGACGCCGAACGAGCAGCGCCAGCGTCAAAATCGCGGCCAGCACAATGTTGCGCCCCATGCGCTCATTGCGCCGCGCCGGACGCTGATTTTCCTCAATGGGGATTAAACGTAGATTGGGGTCTTGCATGAAAATCTCCTCACACAAACAAGTTGATATACCCCTCCCAGCCTCCCCTTGAGGGGGAGGAGCTTCACTCACCGCCTGCGGCGGCGCTATTCCCTCCCTCAAGGGGAGGGCCAGGGTGGGGTGAATAGATACACAAGTAATTTATTTAGAGCGTTGCAACAGCTGTGCCATAAATTAACAAGAGATTCTAAAAAATGTCTGAGCAAAATGTGAAAGTTTTATGAGTAATACCCACTGCCAGACTTTGGACCTTGGACTGCTGACTACGTAACGCTCCGCCAAATATGTGTCTATTGACCGCTTGTAGTGTCCCCGCCTGAGGATGCGTCATTGGAGCGGCTTCGGCGGGGGCGGGCGGCGCTTGTACATCCACGCCCATCACTTCGGCCAGTTGGGCCAGCAACTGCTGGAGTGAGTTCATTTCGCGGCCATAGCCCGCCCAATCGCCGTTGCGCAAAAACTCTTGGGCATTGGTATAGCGCGCATTGGCTTCCACAATCAGTTCCTCCACGGTGGCGTTGACATCCAGGCTAAACGCATCACCACTGGTCGTATTATCCGCGCTGCCGCTGAGTGCCTCCGCGCCCGCCGAATTGAGGCTGGCCAAGCGCGGGTCGGACAGCATGTTGCGCCCAAAGAGCTTGACTAGCGCCAGCCCCAAATTTTCGGCCATTTCCACCCGGTTGGATGTGGCCAGGATCACCCGCTTGAGTTCGGGAATTTTGCCCGTGTCGGCCTGCAAATAGAGCGGCTCTACATAGAGCAAGCTGTCGCCAAAGGGGATCACCAGCAGGTTGCCGCGAATGACGCTGCTGCCCTGATCGGGCTGATTCCACAGGCTGAAAAGGGCGCTGATGTCCGGGTCTTGATCGATGCGCGCTTCAATCTGCTGTGGACCGTAGACCAAAGAATCCTTGCCAAATTTGTAAACTATCTTTTGGCCATATTTGTCCGGGTCATTTTGGGCCGCCAGCCACGCCAACATATTTTCGCGCCCGGCGGGCGTAAAGGGCAAAATTTGGATAAAGTCTAACTCATCATTGCCCGGCAACTGCATGAGCACATAGTAGGGCTCCATGGGCTGCGACTTGTCTTCAAACAACTCCATGGGCCAGGCCCACACATCTTCCTTGTTGTAAAAATCGGTGGGGTTGGTCATATGATAGGTGCGGTACACCTCGGCCTGCACGCTGAAATAATCGTTGGGGTAACGAATGTGCATCTTGAGATCGGCGGGCATCTCGGCGCCATCGGTAAAGAGGGCCGGAAAAATCCGCGCATACGCCGCCGCGATGGGCTCATCCGCATTGAGCAGATAGAAACGGATCTGCCCATCATAGGCATTGATCACTACCTTGACCGGATTACGCACATAGTTGACGCCCAGCAGCGGGCGCAGCTTGGCAAACTGCTCTGACGATGTAAACGGCTCACTGTATGGGAAGCGATAGCTGGCCGTGTAGGCGTCAAGGATCCAATACAGTTTGCCGCTATCATCAATCACAATATAGGGGTCCGAATCATAGTGCAAAAAAGGCGCCAATTCCTGCACGCGTTCGCGAATATCTCTGTGCCAAAGCAACTGGCTGTCGGCCTTTATATCCGAATTGAGCAGCATGTTGATGTCGGCAAAGCGCAATGCAAAGAGCAGGCGGTGCAGCAAGCTCATGTGGATGCCGCTGCTGCCTTCGAAGCTGGTGGTCACGTTGCCGTCGCCGCGCGGGTAATCGAACTCCGGCTCACTCGTGTTCACAATTACATAATCGTCGGTCAGCTCGCCAAAATAGATTTGCGGCTGCGTGACCGCAATTTCGCCGCGCGGCGGCAAGTCTTTGACCAGAAACTCGGGCAGGCCATCCCGCGTCACCTGCGCCACCGGCGAAGTGGCCACGCCGTAGCCGTGCGTATAGACCAGCTTGCGGTTGACCCACGTCTGCGCATTCACGTCCAGTTGGTCTGGCACCAATTCGCGCGCGCCCAGCATCACTTGGCGCAGTTCGCCATTGATGACGTAGCGGTCAATGTCAATATCGTTAAAGCGATAATATTGGCGCAACGCCTGCACCTGGTTATAGGTTTGCAGCAGCGGGCGATAGTCCCACAGCCGGATGTTGGTCACCGTCTCCGGTTCGCTGAGCAGATCTTCGGCGGTCAACTGTTGCGTCACATCATAGTCGCGGCTCTCAATGGTATCCAGATCGAAAGCGGCGCGCGTAAACTCAATATTATGTTCAATATAGGGGCGTTCCAGATTCAGCTCGTTGGGGTCGACTTGAAAGCGCTGCACCAATCCCGGATAGACGCTGCCGGCCAAAAACGACACCGCAAACCAGACTGCCAACACCCCCAACATAGCCCGCCAACCGGAGCGCAGCACCGTCACCACCACCAATAGCACCGCCGCCGCCAGCGTCACCACGGTCAAAATATTATAGGCTGGCAGTTGCGCATGAATGTCGGTATAGCCACCCCCGAAGACTGCCCCGCGCGCGCTGTACACCAGTTGATAGGCGTTGAGTCGATATTGCCAGGCAATCAGCGCCAGCACCAGTGCGCCCAACACGCCCAGGTGAATCAGCACGCCGCGCTGCACATCCCAACCGCGCCAGCCCACCCCGCTCACCAGCGCTGTGGCCAAAATGGTAATAATCGTAGTCGCCAGCAGCCAGTTGCGCGCAATTTGCCAAATGGGCAGCGTAAACATAAAGAAGCTGGCGTCGCGTTCAAAGATGGGGTCTATGAGACCAAATGGCCGCTGATACAAATAGATGAGCAATTCTTCCCAAATGGATGAGATATTCATGCCAATGAGCACAGCCAAAACAGCCCCCACCCCCAACACGATCGGCGTGATGCTGACGCCAAAAAGCTGCGCCACTTGCTCAATCGGCGTGTTGAGCAGACCAAAGGGTTCCAGACGTCGCGCAATAAACACATTGATGGCCAGGAAAAGCCAAAAGAGTACGGCGCTGGTCACAAAAATGGCAAAGGACGCATAAATGCGTGTATAGAAGACCGATTCCAGATTCAGACTTTGATACCAAATAAAGTCGGTGTAAAAGTGGATGATGCGGTTAAAAAAGAGGAGAAGCAGGAGGGGGAGAAACACCCAAAGCAAGCGGCGCGGATTCCCCGGCGGCGGTGGTTCCTGTGCTTCATTTACGGGCTCCCAGTTGCCGCCCTGCAAGTTTTCTTCAATCGAACGAATTAGCTCAGAAAAAGGATCTTTATCGCGCATTGGTGGCATGTCCTAATCGTAATTAGCAAACAGGGTCACCACTTAAGCCTCACGCACCGCGTCGGCGCTTTCCCAGACATACATAAATTTATCCGAAAAAGTCCCAGTACATTGACAGTGGACCAAGCGGTGACTGAATAGAGTACGCAGTCGGCTTCAATGGTTTTGCCACTGATTGTAACAGATAATTGGTAAAATGCCTTAGTACGCAGAGTTGTCAAATTGGGCCAGCAAACACCTGGGGTAAAACGAAAAAGGAGGATTGGGGGGGATGGACGAAACGTGATACGGGGTTAATTACGCAAGAAAATATGCAAAACGCTACATATTTTTAACACAATGAGAGTACAGCAAAACGCAAAACAGGGATGCGATCTGAACATTCCTTCAGCCTAGTACAGATGCTACAGTAACATTTTGCTCAAAAGATCGATGTAGTCCCAAAAGAATTCGCTCAAACCACTCCGAAAGCGAAAATCCGCCACGAGGCAAGGCGTCATCCAATGCCGGCACGGTAAATGCCGTCTGCGAGATTTGCCGCACCGAACCATCAAAATATGTGAGTAGTACGGCGCCGCCAAGAGCCTCAATGCGATCTCCCTCCTTTACAAGAAATGAATCCCCCTTGTCCAGCCATTTTGGTGCACTAGGATTCTCTTCAGCGATTTTTTGCGCGTCATCATTTAAGATAATGAGAGCAACACCATCCAGCACCTGGGCATTTACATAAATTGCGGGTTCATTTGTGGTGGTACATATAATCATTTGAACCGCCAACGTTGCCATGATGCCGATGTAGAGGGCAACTTGAACGAAAACAAGCGTGCTACAAGAGCGCCGAATGCCCATAAAGTCTACAGCGTTTGATGATATCGGGAATCGGATGGGACGAACCATTTGTAAGCTGGCGAGAGGCGGAGTTTGGCGCGCTGCGTAAATCATGAGTCAGATCCTTTGATAATACCTTTTATCAAGTACATATACTTACAATATTGTACTCATTACGACGAAAAGCTTACGCTTCTCATACAGATAATCGGCTATACACCGGCGATCCTTCGAGGATCGCGGCCAAATGACGCACAAATACGTCAAATGACTGACGGATTCGTCAGAAATATGAAATTTTCCGCAACGAGTTGGCTTGGGGGCCACTGCAAGTAAGAGGCGATGTGGGGAGCAATGGTGCAGGAAACCAGGGATTGCACAAAATTCTTAGCGTACAAATATCAACGGAGCCCAACCTTAACAATTTAATACAAAGCCAACGCTGGGATCGATAGCATGGCTATGGCGCGCCGATAATGTAATATGATTAATTTGCTGACGTAAGTCTAACATAAGTCGATCAAACCTAACTTGACGTAAACACCTAAATTTATTTCTCTTAGCTTACAATGATGTTAATTTTAACAGATAAATAATATTTAAGAAAAATGTAAGCATCTTTAATTTGTAATTCTGCATTCGGTTTTATGTCAATACCGGTAGAGGCATCCCGCAACAAATGGGATACTTCGGTTTGCGGGCTACATCGTTCCAGGAAGAACGAAGGGATTGGCTCCTGAGAAAGTAGGCTAGCTTGCTCAGGCCTCCTATCTGTGCTACTATTTGCTTACTCAGAAATCCAAGGAGAAGAAGATGAACTGCCCAGAATGCAATACATGGAACCCTGACGATAAAGATGTTTGTTGGCGCTGCCAGACGCCCCTGCCTAAAGCCCCCCCGCCCAAGCCCAAGCGTCAAACGGTTGGTGGTCTACCCGTCTGGAGGTGGGTTGCTTTGGCGCTGCTCTTTATGGTGATGAACTTCGGCAGTTGCATGATGCTTGGCGCCCCTGGCTCATAATCAATCCATCTCTTTCTAAACATGACCCCATCAACGATTACAGATCGGCTGCTCCAATGGCACGATCCGCACGTGCGCGGTCTGCCGTGGCGCAATGCGCCGGCTGGCCAGCGCTCTCCCTATGCCGTCTGGATCAGCGAAATCATGGCCCAGCAAACTCGGCTGGAAACCGTTATCAGCTATTTTGAGGGCTGGATGGCGCGCTTCCCCACCGTCGAAGTGTTGGCTCAGGC
Source organism: Caldilineaceae bacterium (assembly GCA_041391125.1). Taxonomy (GTDB): domain Bacteria; phylum Chloroflexota; class Anaerolineae; order Caldilineales; family Caldilineaceae; genus JACKBC01. Next base: position 83,951 of record JAWKON010000017.1, on the reverse strand, counting down.
CGATTTGCAAGAGGTTCTCAAAGCGTGGGAGGGATTGGGCTACTACGCCCGCGCCCGCAACATCCATCGTGCGGCGCAGCAAATTGTAGCAAGATTTAACGGAAACGTGCCGGACGACCGCAAAGCGCTCTTAAGCTTGCCCGGTATTGGTGAGTATACGGTCGGCGCTATCTTGAGTACGGCTTTTGGACAGCCAGCCGCCGTTGTCGACGGCAACGTGACGCGCGTCCTCAGCCGGCTATACGATATTGCACAGCCGGTCGACCAGACTGATACGAAAAAAGAATTATGGAAATTAGCGCAGGAATTAGTGGATGCCGCGCCACACGGTCAAGCCGGCGCCTTCAATGAAGCGCTGATGGAACTGGGCGCCCACATCTGCACGCCCACCACCCCGCGCTGCTTGATCTGCCCGCTCTCAGAAGATTGCCTGGCCGTTGCGCATGGCGTCCAATATGAGCGGCCCGTCATGTCGCCGAAGAAAAAGACGCCGCATTACGATGTGGCGGCGGGGGTGATTTGGCAGGGGGAACCGTATGCGTCGAAATTTCTCATTGCACAGCGCCCAGAGGAGGGCATGTTGGGTGGGCTGTGGGAGTTTCCTGGTGGCAAGCTGGAGCCCACGGACGCCGATCTGGCGGCCTGCTTGCGGCGGGAAATCGCCGAGGAATTAGCTATGAAGATCGAGGTCGGGGCGCAATTCACCGTCGTACAGCACGCCTATACGCACTTTCGGATTACGCTGCACGCCTTTCACGCTCGTCACCTCACCGGGGAACCGCAGACCATCGGCTGCGCCGATTGGCGCTGGGTGGAATTTGCCGAACTGGCGCAATTTCCCTTTCCGGCAACGGATCAGAAGATCATTCAAGCCTTGCAAACATCCCCCCTGTAGGTGCGACATCCTTGTCGCACAGCGCCCTTTACCGCACCAAAAGCGCAATCCCCAACACAATTAGCGTCACATACAAAACACGCTCAAACAGCGCCGTGGGAATGCGCTGACTCACCTTTTCACCCAGCCAAAACGCAATCAGCATAATCGGCCATGAAAAGGCATAATATTGGAGCACCTGCTTGCTCCACAGCCCTGGCGGCATGGCTGATCAGAATCATCGCGCTGAGTGGCAGAAAGAAGCCTTGCAGCGTAACGCGGAACTGTTCCGGTGGCCAGCGTTGGGCTAGGCCATAAATCACACCGGCGGGCTGGCCATGCTGTATGCGCCGCCCAGAATGCCCGCCACGAATCCAAACGGATAGGCCCACTGCTGCCCCTGGAAAAGCTGAATCGCCGGCCGCCGCAAATAGTACAAACCCACGCCTATCAGCATGATGCCCAGCACGGCGGTCACCCATTGCACGGGCAAGAAAGCCAGCACCCATGCCCCAATCGGCGCACCCACCAGCGCCGCCAACATGAGCCGCCACACCACCGCCATCCGCAATTCTTGCCACCCACGCACCAACATCAGCAGCGTAATCGTGCCCGCGATCAGGCTGACCAGCGGCACGGCGGTCTGCACGCCCAGCACCAGCGTCAACATGGGGATGGTCAGCAGCGATTCGCCAAAGCCCAGCGTGGCCTTGGTAAACGCGGCCAGAAACAGAATGGTCAGCGTCAGCCAGAAAAGCGCATCAATCCACATCTTTAAAATACCGTTCGTCGCCCACGGCGGCCTGCAAGCGATGCAGTTCATCTTTAAGCTGGCGCACCGTATCGGCATAGGCGGGATCGCCGTACACGTTGTGCAGTTCATAACGGTCTTGCGTCAGGTCAAACAATTCCCACTCGGGCTCGTACGTCTCATCAATGGCGCCAAGTTGGCCCAGTGCATCGGCATAGTAGTAGATCAACTTGTGTTGCAGCGTGCGGATGCCATAATGGGCGTACACGTTGTGGTGCTCCTTATGCATCCAATAGCGATAATACATGGCCGTGCGCCAATTGTCCGGCGACTCGCCGTGCAGCAGCGGGCGGAAGCTGCGCCCCTGCATATCCGTCGGGATAGCGACACCGGCCAGTTCCAAAAAGAGCGGCGCAAAGTCCACATTGAGGATCATATCGTCGTTGACCGCGCCAGCCGCGATCTCCTGGGGATAGCGCACAATAAAGGGCATGCGCAGCGATTCTTCGTACATAAAGCGCTTGTCATACCAGCCGTGGTCGCCCAGGAAAAAGCCCTGGTCCGACGTGTATATGACCAGCGTGTTTTCGGTCAGCCCTTGCTCATCCAGATAGTCGAGCAGCCGCCCCACATTGTCGTCAATGCTGGCGATGACGCGCAGATAATCCTTGATGTAGCGCTGATAGGCCCATTTGCGCAGCTCGTTTTCGGGCAGCGTGTGGTTGATGGTCGACTTGAGATCCATGGGGTTCATGTGGACGCCCACGCGCATCTCCGCCGCTGCCGCCGCCGAGGCCCGTCCGGCATAATCGTCATAAAGCGTCTCCGGTTCGGGGATCTCCTCGTTAAGATAAAGATGGGCGTGCTTTTCATCGGGCTCCCAGGCGCGGTGGGGCGCTTTGTGATGCACCATCATGCAGAAGGGGCGATCTGCATCGCGCTGTTGCAGCCACGCCAGGCTGAAATCGGTGATCAGGTCGGTCACATAGCCGTGTACCGTGCGCCGCTGGCCGCCATCCGGCCCTTTAAAAATGAACTCCGGGTTGTGATAGAGCCCCTGCCCCGGCAGCACGGCCCAATCATCAAAGCCGGTGGGACAGTGCTCCGGCCCCTGGCCCAAATGCCATTTGCCAAAGATGGCGGTCTGATAGCCCTCGGCTTGCAGCAGCTTGGGAAAGGTTTGCAGCCGGTTGTCCATATGGGTGGACAGCGTGGTCACCTCGTTGATGTGGTTGTACGTGCCGGTCAATATGGCGGCGCGGCTGGGCGTGCAGATCGAATTGGTGCAAAAGCAGTTGTTAAAGCGCATACCGCCATTGGCAATGCGGTCCAGATTGGGCGTCTGATTGATGCGGCTGCCGTAGCAGCTCATGGCGTGGGAGGCGTGATCGTCCGACATGATAAAGATGATATTGGGGCGGCCGTTGCGCATGGCAAATCCTTTCGCTGGTGGCGGCTGTGAGGAATGCCGGTGGCTGAGCTTGTCGAAGCCACTGGCATTCCTCACAGCCGCCCAATTTATTTGTCATCATTATTGGTAACTGCTCAAAATAAAGGGGGGCTAGTGCCGGTTGAGTAGGCCACGGCAGTTAGTGTCCGTATCGAAACCAAGCGGGTTTTCGCGCCGCTGGTTATTGAGAAAAATCTCATTATTTCACAAAAACGTCATCACAATTTGACTATTTGCTCAACATTAAACTATCCCATCAAAAACATTTAGCGCCCTTTAATCTACATCTCATTTTTGGGCGCGATACTATTCATGCGCTGTTGTTCATGGGGGTGTAGCCTATGCACTTCCAGCGTTGGCGCCCCTCCTTGCCAACGCAAAGAAAGAGGTCTACGGTAATTTATATTGCCGTAGACCTCTTTTGTTTGGGAAAGGGGGCAGAGTTGTAAGGGTGCAAAGTATCAAGGCCGCTTCGAGTGCAACGCACGGCGGACGACTCGCCTACAAGGAGGACCATGACTGACGCCGTGCAATGTACTCTCCGCTCTACTTGGCTACTCCTCTACTCCTCTACTCCTCTACTCCTCCACTTTCCTATTGCACCAACAACCGGTTGATCAACATCAACAACGGCCCGCGCTGCTCGAAACCGCTTTCACTATAATCGCTCATGCCCAGGTAAATGCGCTGGCGCGTGCGATGGATCAGCCCCAGCAGCAGGCGGCGCATGGTCTCTTGGCGCGTGCGGGTTTCATCGGCGTCGCTCCAGGGCAGGTTGGCGGGCCAGCGGCTGGAGAGCACGTACGGATGGGTCAACGGCTGATAGAGCCGCTCCCACCAGCCGCCGGCGCCAATGTCCAGCCAAAACTGCACATCCACCGCCCGGTTGCGCATGAGGAATGTGTAGGCCGGCGCCAGAAAGACAGCGTTCTCCACTTCGCGCCAGCCGGGTGCATAGAGCGCCCCCAACGCGCCGCTCTCCACCAGCCGCAAATATTCGCGGCCCAACTCCACGGTGGTCACCTTTTGGCGCTCGTGGACTTTGCCCTCTTCCAGCGCCCAGCGGAAGTTGCGCGCCGACTCCACCAGCTGATTGGCGACACGCGCCGCATCATAATCATCGTGAAAGCCAAAGCCCTCCTGGCTCAACACTTCACCAAAGAGCTGGGCGAAAAATTGATCCAGCGGAACCAGATGCGCGCTGGCCCGATAATCGTACATCCAATCGCGCAACCGGTCATAGTGTTCGCCGGTGGTAAAGGTGATGCGCTGCTGCATGTCGCCGATTAGCTCGCCAAAGCGGCCCAAATCAATGCGCGCCCCACGCGGCGGAAAGACCACCCGGCTGAGCAAGTGTGCGCGCACCGGGTCCAGCCCGTTGACGGTCTGCACCAGCGTCATGGTCACATCGCTGGGCGCCGGGCGGATGCCCCAGTCTGGGTGCGCCAGCGCGGCCAGCGTCAGCAGCGCCCGCGCCGCCGGTTCATCTTGCAGGGCGCGGCTGGGGCGATGGGTGGTGGAGGCGATACCCACTTCTTCGAGCCGCGTTTGCAGGCTAAAGCGCAGAGCGTCGCTAATAAACGGGGCCAGAATGGCGATCTGATCCGGCGCAACACCCTCTTCCTGCACCAGCCGCCGCACCTGCGCCGCCGTCCAGTCGATCATCTGCGGGTAGAAGCGGAAGATGGTTTGCGGCACGATGAAAGTGTCGGTCAGGTCGGCAACATCGATTTGTCCCTCTTCCTGACCCTCGGAGGGGGAGGGAACTGTTGGAGCGGGTTGGTCAGCAGCTGAGGGCAAAGTATCTCCCAGCGCGGCATCATCGAAGGGGGGGGCTTCGGTTTCTGATGGGATGGCTTCATCATCAAATGGGATAATATCGTCGTCAAAAGGGATAATGTCATCGTCTTCAACCGGTGGCGACGGGGCGTGGAGCGGCTGCTCGCCGCCAATCGCGCGGCGCACGAGACCGGTGAGCTGGACCAATTCGGGCGACATAACGTGGCTTTCCGTCAAATCCACCCGTGCATCGCACACAGCGGCCAGCTCGTGCGCGCCCAGCGGATCGGCGCCCAGGAAGACGCGATAGCCGGCGTTGGCGTCCACAATGACCAGCGCGCTGTCAGCCTGCGGAATCCAGAGTTGCGCCAGGTTGTGGGCGGTGACGGTGTCTTCCTCGCTGTTGTCGAAAATCAGGTGGCGGTGGGTGCGGAAGAGATGGGTGCGGCTCCACTCGTTGGTCAGCACGTGGCGGTTGAAGAGTTCAATTTGCAGGCTAAAGTCGATGAGCGTTTCGTCCAAACAGAGCTGGCGGAATTCATGGCTAATGCGGCGGGCGGCGCGCAGCGCATTGAGCCGCGCCGTGCGCTGTTCACCGCCGGGCACGGCCAGCTCCAGCCGCTCATACGCCTCATCAATGTTGAAGCCGTTGAGCGCGGTTTTGTTTAGATTGTCCAGCACCTGGCTGATGACGCGGCTGCGCTCAATGCGGATGCCGTCAAAATCGGCCTGCGCAATGGCGCGGTCCACAAAGTGCGCCATATGATATTGGCTGGTTTCCAAATTGAGAAAGGTGGGCTCGCGCGTGGGGTCGCTAAATTCGGCAGCAGAAGCCAGCAGCGGCCAGTAAAGCGTGAGCGCATTGCGCGCCAGCCCGGCCAGCGTGGTAATGTGCACCGGCGGCCCTGGCGGCGACCCTGGTCCGCGCAGCGCGTCGTAATAGGGCTGGGCCAGCGTGCGCTGCGGCGCCAGCACTAGAATTTGGTCGCCGCGCGTGCGCTCCTGACGCAGCAGCCACTGGATGCGCTGGATGGCCAGCGTCGTCTTGTCGGCGCCAAAGGGGCCGGTCAGATAGAGTTTGGCCGGGCTCTCAATATCTTCTATATGGGCAAAATCAGTCGCGTCGGTCAATTCAGTCTTCTATTCCTTTGGCCGGATGGGGAAATAAAAGCGATCGCCCGCAGTAACCTCAATGGTGTCATTCAGCGTACCCCAGGGCGGCGGCGCATCCAGCGTATAATCATATCGTCCGGGGTCCAGGCAGTAGGGGCGCTCTTCGTTGGGCTGCAATTTAAAGGTGTCGGCCCAGCCATCGGCGCGGCGGGTCAGCGTGATGGTGATCTCTGGCCCCAGTTGATTCTGGAACAGATAGCAGCCCTGGCCTATGGGCAACGCGTCTTCGGCGGAAGCCGGTTCTTCGGCGGCGGGGGCTGTTGGTTGTGGGGCGGCGGGTTCTGCCGCGGGGGGTGGGGTGGGTTGCGGTGCGGCGGGCGCTGCCGCCGTGGGAACGGCTGTGGCTGTGGGCGGGGGCGCCGGCGCCGCCGGCATGGGCGCTTCCGCCACGGTGGCGCATTCACCATCCAGGCGGGTAAACTGAGCGCCGCCCGAGATCCACGCCTCGCCATCGTTGGCGCGCACCAGCAGCCAGCGACACGCATCCACCTGTCCGATGACCTCGAATTGTTCACCCGCTTGCGTGGTGGACACAATCGGGTAATTGGTGCCGGGGCCGCCGCGCATGTTCAGCGTGGGCGCCAGCACTTCCGCGCGCGGAGTCGTGATGGTGGATTCTGCGGCAGCCGGTTCGGTAGCGACAGGTTCTGCCGGCGCGGTCGTCGGCGTTGCTGCTACCATGGCCGGATTGGGCGTCACCAGCGGTTGGAATGATGGCGAAAGCGGCGCGCAGCCGTTTAACAAGAGAGCCAGCCCTCCCATCCCGAAAATTATTGATACGATTCGAGAGTACAGTTTCATAAAATGCGTAATTCCTTATAAATCTTATATGATTTGTTACTATGCAGCCGCAGCCTGAGCCTGTCGAAGGCGGAGGCGGGCTTCGGCAAGCTCAGCCCTCGAGTGTCTGCATAGTCGCTATCATGGCAATAATGCTAACGCCTGCGCCCATTCTGTCGGCGTATTGACATTAAAAAATGATTGCAGCGCGGGGTCAACTATCCGCAATTCCGCCTCCTGGACATAACGCACGCGCACATCGGGCAAAAAGCAGATGGCGCGCCGCTCACCGGCATCCAGTCGGGCCTGTACCTTCACCAAACAGCGCCGATGATAAAGAGCGTGCAGAACTTCAGGATAATCGTTCACCAGCGGCACGATGGCGTCCCAGCGCGGGGCGCCGCGTGCATCGGTTTGGGCGGCCAACGCGCCAAAATGCGCAAAGAGAGCCGGGTTGAGCAGCGGCATGTCGCACGCCACAAAGATCGCCCACCCGGCACACACGGCCAGCCCGGCCGCCAATCCGCCCAGCGGCCCCATGTCGGGCAAAGTGTCGCCCAACCAGCACACATTGTCCCCCAAATCGGTCCGCGCACGCAAAGTCGGCTCGTTAGCAATGATCACGGTCTGCGCCGGCGCCAGCACCTGGAAACGATGTACAATGTGTTCAAGCAGAGGCCGGTCGTCGGGCGGAAACGGGAGCAACGCTTTGGGCCGCCCCATGCGGCGGCTCCCTCCCCCAGCGTTGATGATGAGGGTCAAGCCCACCATAAATCTGCTTCTTTCCTTCCAATATTCAATAAACTTACGGCTAAATTATATCAAAAAGAGCGGATGTTTGCTATCCTGTAATACAACGCAAATAGGGCAAAATAGCTGCCATAGTATATCATATTTGCATCGCACAAATCGCTGGAAAGGAGCGCAACATGCAAAATTACCCAATCCCATTGGCGCCAGGGCCGGTCTCTATCCCGCCCCAGGTGTTGGCCGCCTATCAACAAGATTACGGCAGCTCGGACCTGGAGAGCGACTTTTTTGACCTTTACACCCGCTGCGAACAGGGCTTGCAGCAGATCATCGGCACGCGCCATGCCGTGACCATCCAATCGGGCGAAGGGATGCTGGCACTGTGGGGCGCCATGAAAAGTGTGCTGCAACCGGGCGACCGCGTATTGGCGGTGGCCAGCGGCCTCTTTGGCTTTGGCTTTGGCGAAATGGCTCAGCAGCTTGGCGCTGAGGTGGAAGTGGTGGATTGCGGCTACGACGGCATTGTCGACGAAGAGCGAGTACGGGCGGCCGCGCGCCGCTTCCGCCCCCATTTGATCACCATGGTGCATTGCGAAACGCCCAGCGGCACGCTCAACCCGCTGGCTGAAGTGGGCGAGATCGCGCAGGAAGTGGACGCTCTTTATTACGTAGATTTTGTGGCCAGCGCCGGCGGCGTGGCGGTGGATGTGGACGATTGTCACATCGATCTGGGGCTGTTGGGCAGCCAGAAGGTGCTCAGCCTCATGCCCGACCTGTCCATGGTGTCGGTGAGCCCGCGGGCGTGGGCGCGCTGCGCGGAAGTGGGTTACGTGGGTTATGATGCGCTGCTGCCCTGGCAAAACGCCATGGCCGACCGCTATATGCCCTATACGCACAACTGGCACGCGCTGGCGGGGCTGGAGGTGGCCATTCAGCTTTTGCTGGACGAGGGGCTGGCGGCCGCTTACGCCCGCCACGCGCAGGTGGCGGCCTATTGTCGCCAGCGGCTGGAAGCCATGAAGGTGGAGCTCTTTCCCGCCGAGGAAGCGTACAGCTCCCCCACCGTCACCGCGGCCAAAATGCCCGCCGGCTGGACGTGGCCGCAACTGGACGCGGCGCTGCGTCAACACGGCATGGTGGTGGGTGGCAACTACGGTGCGCTGGCGGGCAAAGTTTTCCGCATTGGCCACATGGGCAATCAGGCGCGCCTGGAGTTGGTGACGCGCGGGATGGATGTTTTAGAGCAGGTTCTGGCGTGATGCGATGATTGGTGGATTGTAAGTTGACATTCAATATCATTAAGTTAGCAGTTTTCAGTTTTCAGTAGTCAGTCTCGCAACACACGCTGAAAACTGAGCACTGAACACTGAAAACTGGTTCCTTTGACAAGATATTTGCTTAACTTAACGACATTGAGTTGACATTAACAATTCAATACAATTTAGTTGAAACCTTTTCAGGGGGTGGCTCGTTTACTTTAGGGCAGACGGTATTGGTCTGGAATTATCGACGGCTGCGTAAGCGGTATGAGTTTTGAGCAAAATAGGGAATAAGGTTGGTGCGGGTGATTGAAAAAGTATACAAACAAATAATCTACGGGGGACGGCGCGCGATCTGGATGGCCGCCCTCTTTTCCACAATGTTGGTGGGCTGCACGAGCAGCGGTTCGATTGGCCCGCGTCCGGCCCAGGATCTGATCACCGTCGTCGAAGCCTATTTGCAGCAATATCAGCCCGGCCCGCTGCCGCGCCTCTTCCAAACCACCTATCTTTATGACCGCAACGGCGCACTGATTGCCGAATATTTCCCCGAAGGGCGGCGCACTTGGGCGCCCCTGGCGCGCATTTCGCCCCATTTGCTCAACGCCACCGTGGCCGCCGAAGATTCCTCTTTTTACGCCAACCCCGGCGTGGACCCGCGGCGCATTGTGGCGGCGGTGGTGCGCAACATCGAATCGGGCGAGGTCACTTCGGGGGCCAGCACGATTACCATGCAGCTTGCGCGCAACCTCTTTTTGGGCGCCGAAGATCGCTACAACACCAACCTCGACCGCAAGCTGTTGGAAGCGGGCGTGGCCCAGGAATTGACCACCCTCTTCAGCAAAGATGAAATCCTGGAAATGTATTTGAACCTGCTCAATTATGGCAGCCTGGCCTATGGACCGGAGGCAGCCGCGCAGGTCTACTTTGGCAAAAGCGCCGCCGATCTGACGCTGGCGGAAGCATCTTTGCTGGCCGGTCTGCCGCAAGCGCCGGCCAATCTCAACCCTTTTACCAATTTTGACGCCGCCCGCGACCGCCAAAATGTTGTGCTGCAGCTCATGGTGCGCCACGGCTATTTGAGCGAGGCTGAAGCCGACGCCGTGCGCGATGAACAGGAAACGTTGCGCGCCTATTTTGCCGTGGCCCGCGCCACCGCTGGTCAGCGCGCCGAGATTCGCGCCCCCCACTTTGCCCAATATGTGATCGACACGCTGGATGAACAGCTTGGCGCCGGTTACACGGCGCGCGCGGGCTTGCGGATTTTTACCACGCTGGATCTGGACATGCAGGCGTTGGCCCAGCGCACGGTGACCGAAAAGGCAGCCGAGTTGGGACCGCGCTACGGCTACAACAATGCGGCGCTGGTGGCCATGAAGCCCGGCACATCGGAAATCCTGGCCATGGTGGGCAGCGCCGATTTTTCCAATGACCAGATTGCCGGTCAAGTCAATGTGGCCGTGCGCCCGCGTCAACCCGGCAGTTCCATCAAACCCATATTTTACGCCGCCGCCTTGGATGCCAACGTGATTTCGCCGGCCACGGTGATTTGGGATTTGTACGTGCGCTATGTCATCGATAAACAGCAGGTCTATATTCCGCACAATTATGATGACAAATATCATGGCCCGGTCACGGTGCGCACGGCGCTGGCCAATAGCTATAATGTACCGATGGTCAAGCTTTTTTACGCCGCCGGACCCGAGCGCATGGCCACACGGGCGTATGCAATGGGCATTCGCACCTTTACACCGGATAATGTTTGGTACGGCTTGGGGCTGTCATTGGGCGCCGGGGATGTGACGCTTTTGGATCTGACCAATGCCTATACAACGCTGGCCAGCGAAGGCCGCCACAACCCGCCGCGCGCGGTGTTGACCGTGCTGGATGGGCGCGGTCAATCTATCGAGCTGGTGGAAAACCGACCGCCCGACCAGGTCATTTCGCCGCAGGCCGCCTTTTTGGTCACCAGCATTTTGAGCGACAATCAGGCGCGTGGACCCATGTTTGGCGCCAACAGCCGCCTGCATCTGAGCTTTCCCGCCGCCGCCAAAACTGGCACCACCACCGGCAATCGCGATAGCTGGACAGAGGGCTATTCGCGCTATCTGACAGCGGGCGTTTGGGCCGGCAACAGCGATGGCAAACCGACGCGCGGCAGCACCGGCATTGGCGGCGCCGCCCCCATTTGGAACGCCTTTATGGAAGCGGTGGCCGCCGACCCCGCCCTGCGCAACAAGCTCGATGCGCCCGATGATCCAGCGGCGTGGGAATTCATTCCACCGCCCGGCATCGAAGAGGTGCCGGTAACTTGCCCTCAGGGATTGGTCTGCCGCGCCGAGGGCGAATATTTTAGCGATGTGTGGCTGCAAAAGATGAGCGAGTTTGGCCCCATGTCCGACAGCGCGGCCACCGGCGCCATTACCAATGTGTTTGTGCAATGGCAGAACGGCGGGCGCCAATTTGTGGGCTATTGCCTTTCCTCGGAAGCGACCGGGCAGACGCGCACGTTGCTCAAGACGCCGGCCGGGGTGGGGCTGCTGCCAGCGCCCGTGCTTTTGGACACCAAGCCCGCCGATGAGCGCACGGTTGACGAACAGTTTATGTTTACCGAGCAGCGCAAGCTTTTGGAGCAAGAGCGCGATCAGGCCATTGGCTGGGGCAGCGCCCGCAACACGCCCATTACGCTGGGGCGTTGCGAGCAGATGGATGCAATCACGCGCGCGCTGTATGGGGACAAAGTGGCCGCCGTGACCGTGGAGCGCGGGTCGGCGCCCATTGTGCAAGCCGAGCCCACGCCGGCGCCGCAGACAATTGCAGCCGAGGGCGAGCAACCTGCCGCCAATGCGCCTGGCCCCGTGCTCTACGCCGCCAATTCGAATTACAGCGATAATGTGTGCGCGGGCAGCTATGTGCTTGGCCGCGTGGTAAATGGGGGTGGCGGTCCGCTGCCAGGTGTGCGCATTATGGCGGTGGACCAGTGGGGCAATCGCGCCGAGGTGGTGAGCAAAAATGGCGCTACCGATATGGGCAACTTCGATATTCCCATTTATAGCGGTACGCCCCATGAGATCTATCTCAACGTGGTCGATGGCAGCGGCAACCCCATTAGCCCCACCGTGGTGGTTCGCCACAAATTAGGCAATGAATCGAACACGTGTCATCATGTGATCTTCCAAAGCGTAGGATAGCAGCGGTGAAGCAACTCTTTTTGCTCATAATGGCGATCAGTATTGTAATTATTTGCAGCGTTTCCAGCTTGCAAACGCCCGCGCCGCGCCTATTGGCGCAAGATTCGCCGCTGCCCACCGAAACGCCCACCTTTACGCCGGAATTTACGCCCACCATTACCAATACACCGTCGCCCACGCCCACCAAGGGCAACATTACCGAATTTGAAGAGCCGCGTTCGGGTGGCGTTATGGCGGGTTTTTTCCCAATTCGCGGCACTGCGCTCAACAATTCATATTTCAAATATGATCTGCACATTGCCGTGGCGGGCAGCGAAGACTGGCGCTGGCTGGTAACCAGCTACAAAGTGGTGCGCGGCGGGCAGCTCTATATTCTGGACACAACAGCGTATCCCGACGGTTATTATGATTTGCGCCTGCGCGCCATTCAGCAAGACGGCAATTATACCGAGGCGTTTGCCCGCAACGTGGAGATTCGCAATGCCGACCCGCCCACGCCCACGCCGGTGATCAACGTGCTGGGAACCATGTTGCCGCCCTCTCCGTTATCACCACTGGCCACGCCCACGCCCACGCCCATCGACATTCACGTGCGCATTCCCGATGGGCAGGGCTTTTATGGGCCGGAAGAAGGGGCGGTGATCAGCGGCTTTACGCCTATTGCGGCCACGGTGAACAACCTGGGCCAACAGGTTTTCAAACGTTATGATTTGGCCATTTCGGCAGCCGGGCTGGCAGAATGGAGCCATCTCATTTCGAGTGAACGGCAGTATTGGCGCGACACCATATACGTGCTGGATACAAGCCAATGGCCGGATGGCTATTACGATCTGCGTTTGCGCGTGGTGTATGAGGACGGCAACTATAGTGAATATTATTTGCGCAATTTGTTGATCGCCAACCAGGCTCAAGGGCGCGCGGCCGGCCAACCGGTGAACGGCATCCAGTTGCCCCGAGACGGCGAAACCGTTGTCGATATGGTCGACTTTATCGGCACAGCGGTCGACCCGCAATTTCTGCGCTGGGAGCTTTATTGGTCGCCCAGCGGCGCCGAGAATTGGGGCTTTTTGGTGGAGGATGATCGGCAAATGGTGGGCGGGCTGATTGCCTGGCTGGATCTCAGCCAACTGGCGGCCGGGCGCTACGATTTTCGCTTCCGCATTGTGCGACGGGATTTCAACTATATGGACTATTTTGTGCGTAATTTGCAACTAGTTCCACCTGAGCCAACGCCTACGCGCACCCCCACGCCGACGCGTATATCATAGCAACAGATTTGGCCACGATTTTCGAACGAAGTATAATTAACGATTGGGTTGTCGAAAGAAAAGCATAATCCCACATGAAGAAAGCAGCCCAGGACTCAAATTTAGTTGGAGGAAAACAAATAATGTCAAAATTCTATAGTAAGCGTTTGATTAACGCACTGTTGCTGGCAATGTTGCTAGCAGCAATCCCTGCATCGATTTTACAGGCGGCCAGCAATAGCGCTCCCACCCAGCAGACCAGAGCCACCAAGGTGACCGGTTCGCTCCCAGGCGGGCAGTTCGCCAAGATTTGGCTTGGTTTGGAACCCAATCAACCGAATGCCAGCGTGCGCGTCTTTGCCGAATGGGATCAACCCAACGCGGCCGCCAATGGCCTCAACTTTTTTGTGCTCGATCCTGTTGGGCTGGGGCGGGCGCAGGCCGGAACACAGGTAAGCTCGGCGGCTGTGGCCGGCGGCAACCCTGTATTCCAGGGCAATGACAACCAAATGGAGGCCAATTTTAATGCCTTTGGGTTGACGAATTATACGCTAGTGGTCGTCAATGATTCCAATACAAACGCCAATTTCACGATTTCGGTCGATGGCGCCACCATCATTGACGATTCCGATCAGGTTGTGAATCCCGACGCGCCAGTCGTAACCGAAGAGCCCACGGCCGAGGGTGATGCCGCCGAGGGTGACGCTGGGGATGAAACCGCCGCCACCGAGGAGCCCGCCGCCGCCGATACCGCGGCGGATGAATCCACCGCCGCTGAAACCGCCGCCGATACCGCGGACGAGGCTGCAAGCAGTACCAGCGCCGCCGCGACGGCTGAACCCGCGTCCGCCGCCCCTGCCGCGTCCACCACGCCCCAAGTGGTGCGTGAGACCGAGTTGGAAGGCGACCTGGCGCCGGATACCATCCACTATCTTGGTTTGGAAACGTCGGAACGCGATGCCACGGTAGAGTTGGAAATGGTGGTGAATCCCTCTGACAACAGCGAAGTTTTGCGCCGCACCAACTTCTTTGTGATTCCCACCAACGAGCTGGCCCGCCTGAGCGCCAGCACGCGGCTCAGCGATGTGGCCATTGCCGCCGGCAACCGCGTCTTTGGCGGCGCCAGCAATGAGCGCAAAGCCAGCTTCAAAGCCGTGGGTACCGGACCCTACACCGTGCTGGTGCAGAACACGTCGCAGGATGTCACGGTCAACTATTCACTGGTTGTCGATGGCGGCGTGCTCGTCGATGATTCTGGGCAGACCAAGACCGCGCAGGAAATGATGGCGGCGGCCCCAGCGGCAGCCGCGGATGACGCAGCCGACACGACCGATGTCGCGGCTACCACGACTACGACCACAACTACAACATCCACAACAACGTCGTCGGCAACGACCACAACCGCAACGCGCGAAGGCGAGCCGGGCGGCACGTACACCATCCAAAGTGGTGACACCATGAGCCTGATTGCACGCGATATTTATGGCAATTTGCGGCTCTACACGCAGATCTGCGCCTTTAACGGGCTGAGCAATTGTGACCGCATTGAGGTCGGCGATGTCATCAAGTTGCCAACCCAGGCCCAAATCGACGCCCTGGGCGCCAACCCAACGCCGGTAGCCCAGACCGCCGCGGCGGCGGAAGAGACGCCAGCCGCAGCCGCCACCCCGGCGCCGGCGGAAGAAGCCGCCACCACCGCAGATGCCGCTGCCGAATCCACGGAGGCTGTCTCCTCCACCGTGACCAGCGGCGCCGGCACTATCATCGACATCATCACCGGCAGCCAAGACTTTACCCAGCTTGTGGCCGCGATTGATGCGGCGGGCCTGACCGATGCGCTAAAGGGTTCTGGTCCCTTTACACTCTTCGCCCCCACCGACGATGCATTTAACGCCCTGCCTGCCGGAACATTGGAGGCGCTGCTGGCCGACCCGGGCGGTCCTTTGACCAACATCCTGCTCTATCATGTGGTGCCGGGCAAGTTGATGAAGGCCGGACTGACCAATGGGCTCAATGCGCAGACGGTCGATGGCCCCACGGTGCAGTTCAGCGTGAATGGCGACGCCATCACGGTCAATGACGCCAATGTAATTGTGGCCGATGTGGAAGCGGACAACGGCGTAATTCATGTCATCGACACGGTGCTTTCGCCGCCCGATGAAGAGGGGGCGGCAGCTAACGATACGGCGGCAGCAGCGTCAACCGATGCGGCAGCCGGCGCCGATGCGGCTGCCGATACTGCCGCGGCCGACACGCAGGGCATCATTGACAATTTGCCCGTGCTGACCGACGCCACGGACCTGCAAAGCTCTGAGCAAAACGGCAACGCCACGGTGGAATACAAGAGCCAGATGACCATTGCCGAAGCGGCGGATTTCTATGATGCGCAGATGACGCGTCTGGGCTACGAAACGCAGACCTCCGTGGTCACCGCTCAGGCCGCCACCTTTTCGTTTACCAGTGACGCCAGCGACATTCGCCTGAGCATTACGCCCGACACCGCTGACGCCACGTCCATTATTGTGATCATCACGGTGGTTGGTTCGTAAAGCCGGCGCCGCCGTAGTTCACCTCACAACCAAATTCATACTCCACAGAGCGCACTTATTGATGGGTGCGCTCTGTTGCTGTTAGCGATCATTTGTGCTAGACTGGGATATACTGGCGGTCGTGATAAAGTAACACCGCTACTCGATAGAAAAACTGTTACTTTATGCGGAGCCTGAGTATATATTGCTCGGCCAAAGACCTGACAGGCGTTCAATGAATGTCAGGTCTCCTTGTCTAGCGCAGGTTTACCTGATCATCCGCCGATCACAAACAGCAAACTTTTCTGCTTTATGGCCCGCCAAACTCGTTCGCGCAAATCGGATCACACACCGCCGCCAGAGCCCCATTACGCGCCGCTGGACGACGAACCCTTTATCGACCAGCCAATTGATGGCCCGCTGGATGAACCGTTTGGCGCGCCGCCCGATGATCCATTTGGCCCGCCCGTAGACCCCTGGAGCGTGCCGGCCCCCAAGCCACGGCGGCCCAATGAACTGGAGCAGACCGATCTGGCCGCACTCTTTGGCCCCAATGGCCCGCTGGCGCAAGCGCTGGAAGGCTACGAAATGCGGCCCAGCCAGTTGGAAATGGCGCAGGCCATCAAGCGCACTTTGCAGGCCGAACGCCACGCCCTCATTGAAGCGCCCACCGGCACGGGCAAGTCCATCGCCTATTTGATCCCCGCCATCCTCAGCGGCAAAACGGTGGTGGTGGCCACCGCCAACAAATCGTTGCAGAGCCAGCTTTTCCAAAAAGATATACCCTTTTTGCGCAAAGTGCTCAACAAACCCATCCCGGCTGTGGTGGTCAAGGGGCGCAGCAATTACATCTGCACCTACAAATGGGAGCAGGAGGATTTTGAGCAGCAGCGTTTTGCCTTTATGGATCGCGAAAATGCGCAGGCGACTTTTGTGCGCGACTGGCTCGAAACCACGGAAACCGGCGATGTGGACGATCTGCCCTTTGTGTTGGATAGCGATCTGCGCCCGCGGCTGGTGAGCTATCCTGACGACTGCCTGCATTCGGACTGCCGCTACTTTCACGATAACTGCTGGATCAACAAAATGCGCGACAAAGCAGCGGAAGCGCAAGTGCTGGTCACCAATCATCACCTGATGCTCAATGCGCTGGAATTGGGCTGGGCCGGGAGCGCATTTTGCCCCTGTCGTCGGTCTACGTCATCGATGAGGCGCACCAGCTTGAACAGACCGCCACCAGCGTCTTTGAGGCCACCATCACCGATTACACGGTGGAGCAGTTGCTCAATCGCAATGTGATCAAAGAGCACGCTGAGGCCGAGGAAATTGATGAGCTGCGCTTTCACAACACGCTGGCTTTTCAGGAAGTAGCCCACTTGAGCCGCGACAATGCCTTTCGCATTGAGCCCGAGCTGGAGGAGATGAAAAAGCTGGCGCGGTCGCTGCAGGCGCTCAACGACAAGCTGCGCAAAAACAACCCTTACAGCGACGGCAACGAAAGCGCCCCATCTCCGGCCGAGCCAGAGACGCCCCAAAAGAAGGGCAAATCGGCTGACGATGAACAGGCCGAAAAGCGCCGCACCTATGAACTGGTGCTGTCGGAGCTGACCAGCACGGTCAACAAATTGCTGGCTGTGGCCGCCAACAATCGCGATGCTGATTTTGTGCGCTATGCCGTGCGCCTTTGATCGTCGCCACGTTTCGCTGGAGCTGCACGCCGCCCATCAACCCAGCCACGCTGCTCGCCGAATATCTCTTCCAGCCCGAGCTGGAAACTGCCGAGGGTGAACCGCTGCCGCGCACCGTCATCTGCACCAGCGCCACGCTCTCGACCAACAGACAATTTGCGCACTTCAAACAGCGCTGCGGCGTGGCCGTGAAGCGGGCGAAGATTGGTGCTGCCGGCGGTCTTCGATTATGGCCGCCAGGCGCTGCTCTATCAACCCGCGCTGCCCGCTTATGATTGGCGCAACGCCGACCGCTATTACGATGCCGTGGCCGAAGAAATGACGCGCCTATTGGAAGCCAGCCGCGGGCGGGCGCTCTGCCTCTTTACAAGCTGGAGCGGGTTGCAGCAGGTGCGCGACCGGCTGGTGGATGGCGCACACTTTTCCATTTGGCCCATCCGCTTCCAAGGCGATGCCCCGCGCGATGCGCTGTTGGCCTGGTTCAAAGAGACGCCCTACAGCGTGCTGCTGGCCACCCGCTCGTTCTGGGAAGGCGTCGATATTCCGGGCGATGATCTGAGCCTGGTGGTGCTGGATAAAATGCCCTTTCCCACGCCGGGCGACCCGCTGCACTCCGCCCGCATGAGCAACATTGACGAGAGCGGCCAGAGCAGCTTTGGCAACTATATGCTGCCGCTGATGACGCTGGCGCTCAAGCAGGGCTTTGGCCGCTTGATCCGGCGCACCACCGATCAGGGCGTGGTGGCCATTCTGGACGAACGCTTGACCAGCAAGGGCTACGGACGCCAGGCGCGGCAGGATTTGCCGCCGGCGCGCTTTAGCCGCAATTTTAGCGATGTGCATCAATTCTTCCGCCACGCGCTGGATAGCCAGGCCGATTTTGTGCTCAACGTGTGGGCGCTGGCCGGGGAGTCCGCGGCGAGTCCGTGGCGCTGGCGGTGGCAACTGCTGCGTTTGCAGGACGGTAAATCGGACGTGCAGGAGGGGCAGAGCAGCCAGTCCACCAATTCCATGCGCGCCGAAATCGAGGCCGCCATTGCAGGGCTGCAAGACCTGCGCAATCGCGTCGAAAAGGTCAACCGGACTACCGATCAGTTTGGCGTGGAGCTGCGCTGCTCGCCGGACGCCATGCAGCAGATGCAGATTGTGGATACGCAGGAAGGATTGCTGTTGCAGTGGCTGGCCGAAAAAGCGCGCTGGAAACGGGTGGATCTGCTGGGCGTCAATCTGATGGTCGCGACCGCGCAGCCCGCTGCTGCGGATCCGTTTGGCGACTCTGCGACCGATTTTGAACTAGCAAATGATGGAAACCCCTTTTGACGATCCCCGCATCCTGCTGTAAACTTATACATAGACACCTAGATTTTTTTGATCAACAGATTAAATTGATTACGCAGATTAAGAATGAAAAAGGCCCTCGCACTGTGTACCCTGAGCATGGCGATTTATGATGCTGTCTCAAAACATCCAGGGGCCATCAATTGGAAAAGAAATCTTTGAAATCTGTTCAATCTGTTGATCCAATCTCAAATGTTCACTTGAAAACCGAACACCAAAGGAGGCACTCCCTTGCAAGCGTTTGATTATGTATCTGCCAATAGCATTGACGAAGCCGTGCTGGCGCTGCAAAAAGCGGGCGGTTCTGCACGCGTTCTGGCCGGCGGCACCGATCTGCTGGTTGCGTTGCGCGAAGGGCGGCTCAGTGCGACCACCGTTGTCGACGTTAAGCACGTTCCCGAGACCACCGCACTTTCCTACAGCGCGTCAAGTGGTCTGCGGCTGGGGGCGGCTGTTCCCTGCCACCGCCTTTACAACAACAAGGAAATTTCAGCAGCCTATCCCGGGCTCATGGATTCAGCCAGCCTGATTGGCGGCGTGCAGATTCAGGGCCGCGCCAGCTTGGGCGGCAACTTGTGCAACGCCTCGCCGGCCGCGGACTCGATTCCGTCGCTGATCGCGCACAGCGCGGTCTGCACCATTGCCGGGCCGAATGGGCGCCGCCAGGTAGCGGTAGAAGATTTTTGCACCGCGCCGGGCCGCACCGTGCTGGAAAATGGCGAGTTCCTGGTCTATATGGATATTCCAGCGCCCAAGGCCAAATTTGGCGCCGCCTATTTGCGCTTTACCCCGCGCAACGAAATGGATATTGCCGTGGTGGGCGCCGGCGCTGCCGTGCAATTGAGCGCCGATGGCAGCACCTTTGAAGCTGCTCGTATTGCCGTGGGCGCTGTGGCGCCGCGGCCGCTCTTTGTCAAAGAGGCGGGCGATGCGCTGGTGGGGCAACCCGTCAACGCCGCATTGATTGCCAAGGCGGCGGAAATTGCCCAAGCCGCGGCCACGCCCATCAGCGACATGCGCGGCACCGCCGCCTATCGCAAACACCTGACCGGCGTCATCACCCGCCGTGCGCTGGAAAAAGCCGTGGCGCGGGCGCAAGCAAACTAATTCATCAAAACAGAGAAGCGATCAACAGATTTCGCAGATTTGCAGATTATTGTTACGGCTCAGGCGTACAACGCGAATGTGAAGCGGAAGGGGCGTCTAAACTATGATGCAAATGATTAGTTGATGAGCTATGATTTCATATTGCCGATAGCGAGAAGGAAATGATAGCGAACATGCGCAAGTGGAATCATAGTACTCATAAAATCATATAAATCATAGTACTGACCAGGTTTTTCTCTTAGCTCATAGAGCGGTTGAATCTCGCCCACGCAGAGTCAAAATTTTTTTAATCCATGTAATCTGTTGATCATAAAAAATAGCAAGGAGCACCTAAACGAAATGGCCAATAAAGTTTTGATCGAAACCACCATCAACGGCGAGCAGGTTGATCTGGTGTGCGATACGCGGCAGAGCCTGCTGGAAGCATTGCGCGATACCGCCGGCATGACCGGCACCAAAGAGGGCTGCAATAACGGCAACTGTGGCGCCTGCAATGTCATTATGAACGGCACGCTGGTGAATTCGTGCCTGGTATTGGCGGTGGAAGCGCAGGGCGCCGAGATCACCACCATTGAAGGTGTGGCCAAACCCGACGGCTTGCACCCGCTCCAGCAGAAGTTCCTGGAGCACGCGGCGCTCCAGTGCGGCATCTGCACGCCCGGCTTCATTGTGTCCGCCAAGGCGCTCTTGGACACGAACCCGGATCCCACCGAGGCCGAGGTGCGGCATTGGCTGGCGGGCAACTTGTGCCGCTGCACCGGCTACGACAAGATCGTGCGCGCCGTGCTGGATGCGGCCGACAGCCCGGAATATGAGAGCGTAGCGGCGTAAGCCGATTGGGATAAGCCAAATGGATAACGCACCGATTCACGATGTCTGGATTCCGCCGCTGCACCGCGACTTATCCGACGGCGTCGAGCATGTGGATGTGCCGGGAGAAACGGTTGGTCAGGTCATTGCCGAGCTGGAAAAGAAGTTCCCCGGCATCGCAGACCGCTTATGTGAAGAGGGCAAAATCCGTCCCTACATTGCCATCTCCGTTGACGGCGAGATTACTTATCGCGGCCTGCGGCATAAGCTTACCACACGCGCGGAAATTCATTTCGTGCCGGCCATTAGCGGCGGCTAAAGCCCATCGATTCAATTGACGCGTGAGTTCACCAAAAACAAGACCGGCATCTCAGAAGATGCCGGTCTTGTTTTTGAGGGGGGATCTGGACTGCTTTATTGGTCAGGAATCCCGTGCAATCAGCGGCAGATAGAGAAAGTGAACATCCCCCCCCAGCTCGTTGACCACAAGCACCGCGGTCAACTCTTGGTTGCCCGGTGCGCCAAACGCATCACCAATAATATACCAGGTGAGCCGGGCGCCATCGCGCACCGTAAATTCAGGTAGGTCCAGCAAAATCTGGTTGGTCCCATTCAAGGCAATTTTCCATTGATAGTGACCCGAACGCAATGTAACAAACGGGCTGGCCTGTTTGTAAATCAGCGGCGTGTTCAGCCCTGCCACCGGCTGATTGCTGCCATCCAACACGGTGATGGCGTTGGTGGCGGCGATAAAGGGCGCCACATGCACTACGCGCACCTTACCGCTCAGCTTGGGCGGCGCCGGCGTCGTATCCACCAATTGCAACAACTCCAGCGGATAGCCATTGGCGCCGCCAATAATGGACACTGAATAATCGATATTGCTATCGAGCGTTAGGGGTTGGGCGATGGTCGGGGTGACTGCGCCGGTGGGCGTAACGGTAAAATCGACCACGCCCGCATCTAATCCCAAATAGCCGTTCGTCCCTTGGCCAATCAACAGATTGTTAAACGTGAATAGCGAATCTGTGTCGCTGATCACGGCCGTGACTGAAGTATTGGAAGCAAAGGGGGCAAAATGAAGCAGGGCGGCGCGGGCGCCATTCTGCGGAATAGTGCCGCCCGGTTCCGGCAGCGTGCTGTGATCGAGCATGATCACACGGTCGGGCGACTGCACAATATTGGGGCCGGATTGGGCGCGGGCATGGGGCGTAAACATGTTCAGAACGGCCAACGCCAGCATAAGGGCAAAGCCAACACCAAATAGCACAAAGCGCGTCATTTTTCGGGGTATAAGCATATTATCCTCCAGGTAAAAGAAAGTGAACGTTAGCATACAGCGGGAATGCCAGATCATCACCATGTGGCGGAGAATCTGCGAGAGTGTGGGGTGAAAGGTTCTGTTATATAGACGCAGCGCTTTGTGTAAAGGATACGATTTTGGGGTGGAACAGTGTGTGCGCCATGCGTTGCGAGGGCAACAAATGGGAAATTGGCGACGTGCTTAAAAGAGGGTGAGCTGTTGATAGGGCTGCTTGCCGTTGAGCGTAATGTAGGGGGCGCTCTTGTAGCTGGCGCGGATGCCCAGCTTGGTGAGGTGGCTCAAATCGGTGAGCGCGTGGCGGCGCCGCGCGCGGAGGATGGCGTCGGCGCCCACCGGGCCAATGCCGGGAATGCGCAGCAATTCGTGCCGCTCGGCGCGGTTGATTTCGATGGGGGCGTGGCGCAGATTTTCTTCGGCCCAGGCCTGTTTGGGGTCAATATCCAGCCGCAGATTGGCATCCTGGCCAAAGGGTAATTCTTCGACATTCCAGCCATAGTCGCGCAGCAAAAAGCTGGATTGATAGAGGCGAAACTCGCGCTGCGGCGGCGAAGAGGCCACCTCCTCCAGCGGCGTTTGCAGCACCGGATGAAAGGATGAATAGTAGGTGCGGCGCAGCCCCAATTGGTTATAGAGTTTGTCGCTGATCGAAAGCAGCTCCAAATCCGTATCGCCCACGGCGCCCACCACAAATTGGGTCACCACGCTGCTCGACAACCGTTCATGTTGGCGTAGCTGGCTAATCCACTTGAGGCGCTGGATCAGTTCTTGCCAGTAATCCTTTTGGGGCGCCAGCTTGGCCAGCCGTTCTTTGGTCGCGCCCTCCAGGTTGACCGACACGCGATTGGCAAGCTGCATGGCGCGCCGGATCTGATCCTTCTCGGCGCCCGGCATAATCTTCAAATGCACATAGCCGCGATAGCTGTACTTCTTGCGCAAAATTTCAGCGGTGTCGATGATCTTATCCTGGGCGGTGACGCTGCCTTTGATGATGCCGGAGGAGAGGAAGAGGCCATCCACATAGCCGAGCTGCTGCATTTTGTTGAATGAAGAGGCCATTTCATCGGGCGTAAAGGAGATGCGCTGCGTGCGGCTGCGACCAGCGCGGAAGGGGCAATAGTAACAGTTGCGCTCGCAGGCTGTGGTCATCATGGCCTTGAGCACCGGCTTTTTGCCCGTGGGCGTCACCACTTCGGAAATGCAGGGCAACGGCTTGGGCGCGCGCTCACCGGCGGCCGTTTTGCCTGCCGGCACGGATTTGACCGCTGCGCTATCGGCTGGGCTCTCGCGCATGGGCTCCGAGCCGGCCGGCTCAAATTGGGTGGCGTCTTTGAGCAGATATAGTTTTTCATAGAGATCGGGCGCGACCTTGAAGTTCATATGTTCTAACTATAAGACAAATGTTCGAAAAATGCAATTTTCCGCGGCCGTTGGGGGGCGTTTCGTTCTAGGGGGGCAGATATTGCCGACGGACCAACCAGACCTGTCATGTGCGGTATTTTCAGCAGGTGAATCTTTTGTTCGGCGAGTTTCTCAACCCGTTCACCCGCACCTGACAGGTCTCACCCACGCCACGTTCATCGCTCGCCCCCAACGTGAAACGTACCGCGGACGTTGGGGGGCGTTTCGTTTTAGGGGGCGAGCGTATCAAGCTAAGGGTATGAGCTAGTGCCGGTCGAGTAGGGGCGGCAGTTTGCCCCGTATCGAGACCAAACGGGTGGACCCACTCACTCTGGTTTCGATACGGCCGCAAACTGCCGAGGCCTACTCAACCGCCGTTCGCTCTCCTGTTCGGCGCCAAAATGGCTTAGCTTGATACACATCTTGATACACATGGGGGCGTTTCGTTTTAGGGGGCGAGCCGTATGTCTCCCAGGAAGAGGCAGAGACGGCATCGGCTCGCGCAAACGCGGCTGCTGCCTCTTCCTGGAAGGCTGTAGCCCTCAAATTAAAATGCACCCGACGTTGGATACGCGGACAAGAATGTTGTAAAGCGTCCGTGTATCCAACGTCCGCGAGAAATTAACCCACATGGTATAATGGGCGTATACAGGCGAAAAGAATAGAATCGAGGCAAAAATGCGAGCAGTTGTGCAGCGCGTGAGCCGCGCATCCGTAACCGTGGATGGCGCTGTGGTTGGCGAAATTGGACGGGGCTTTTTGATTTTGCTGGGCATTACGCATGCAGATGGCGAGGCTGAAGCCGCCTATTTGGCGCGCAAGATTGGCGGGCTGCGACTCTTTGAAGACGCCGAGGGCAAGCTCAATCTGGGCCTGGCGGAGATTGGTGGTGCGGCGCTGGCGGTGAGCCAATTTACGCTTTATGGCAACGCCCGCAAAGGCCGCCGCCCCAGCTTTATTGACGCCGCCCGCCCCGAACAGGCTAATCCGCTGTATCAACGCTTTTGCGAACTGCTGGCGCAAGAAGGCATTCCGGTGGCGCGGGGCGTTTTTCAGGCGGAAATGCAGGTGGCTCTGGTGAACGATGGCCCAGTTACGCTGTGGCTGGATACGCAGGAGTTGATGGGATAACTATGATGCCAAAGAGCAGTTATTTGCTGGCCGAAGCGCCGGAGGTCGATCTGGCCGTGGCCAGCGCCATGGCCCAGGAGTTGGAGCGCTATCTGACGCAGGATGAACTTTATTGGACGTTGATTGTGCGGGTCGAAGGCCGCGAGCGCAGCCTCAAAATGACCGGCGGCGATCTGTTGACGCGGCTGCACCGGCTCCAGCACATGCGGGATCAGCTATCGGCGTGGCAAAATGAACGGCTGGACGAAGCGCAAAAGCTGGTGAACGAGATGAGTTATAGCCTGCGCACGCGCTTTCACCAGCGCTTGCAGCGGGAGGCCAAAGCACGCCTGGGCAGCCTGCGCTGGTTCCTGGACGACTGCCCGGCCGATCCGCCGCGCTGCCGGGTCGAGTTTCCGTTTGAGATGCGCAACCGCCAGCGCATTGAGGAGATTGTGAAGGTGCTGGGAGACGAATTGGATGACGAATTGAAAGGTCAGCTTGACGCGATTGATCGGCAGATACGGTTGTTATCGCGGCCTGTACAATTCATTTGGCATAAGGTGTTGGAACCAATTTTCCCAAGGACGCCTTACTGGTATTTATATATACGGCCTTAAAGCGCAAAACGAACACTTCTCTTTCTAGACTCCCCTATTTTATCCCGGCTATTTTGAGCGGTTTGCAACCATTGAACATCCGTGCCAAAACTGCTATAATCAAGAGCATGATTACTGCCAGAGAAAACTTGCTAAATATTGCTGAATCCTATCGGATCGAAGTGAATCAACAGCTCGACCATCAGAAACAGGTGGAGTTGGGGCAATTCATGACGCCGGATGCGGTTGCGCATTTTATGGCTTCATTGTTTGAAGAAACCACAGAATCAATTACGTTGCTAGACCCCGGCGCTGGTGTTGGCAGCCTGACATCAGCCCTTGTGCATCGTCTTTTGTCCAGCCCAAACCTGCCGGCTGACATCACAGTTGATGCATACGAAATCGATGCGCTAATGATCCAATATCTTGTGCGAATGCTGAGACAGTGCGGCTATGAATGTCAAGGGGCCGGAATAGATTTTTCAAGCAATATCGTAGAAAAAGATTTTGTTACCGGAGGGGCCGATCTGCTATGGGCTTCAAATAGTCTGTTTGCGCAGCCAATGAGTCAGTATTCGCATTGCATTATGAATCCCCCCTATAAGAAGATTCGCTCCGATTCCATCCATCGCCAAAAACTTAGTTTGGTGGGCATTGAAACATCCAATTTGTATAGTGCTTTTCTTGCCATTGCCATTAAAATGCTGGCTCCTCAGGGTCAGCTCGTCGCCATTGTGCCGCGCAGCTTTTGCAATGGAGTTTACTTCAAGCCATTTAGGCAACTACTTTTGTCGGAAATGGCGATCAAACATCTGCATATTTTTGAGAGTCGTAAACAAGCGTTCAAAGACAATGAAGTACTCCAGGAAAATATTATTTTATATGCGGTAAAACATGCTCCACAGGGAGATATTCATATTACGGCCAGTAGTGATCCCAGCCTGGATGACATGATTCACCGGATAGTCTCTTTTGAACAGGTGGTAAAGCCCAATGATGTAGATTGCTTTATTCACATTGCCACGAGTGATCTGGATCAGATGATCGTTGACCGAATCAGTGTATTTACGCATTCACTCCACGATCTTGGGCTTGAAGTGAGTACCGGCCCCGTAGTCGATTTCCGCCTAAAATCCGATATTCGGCAAGACCCCAAAGAAGGCGCCGTTCCCCTCATATACCCTGGCCATTTTTCTGCAAATCAAATTCAATGGCCTAAGCTCGACGGCAAAAAGCCGAATGCCATTCTTGAATCGGACCGCACCAGGCAATGGCTTATGCCAAATGGATGGTATGTGCTGACGCGCCGTTTTAGCTCGAAAGAAGAAAAGAGACGCATCGTTGCCGCAGTTTGTGATCCCCGCATATTCCCATCGAATCAAATTGGATTCGAAAACCACCTAAATATATTTCACAATAACAAAAATGGGTTAGATGCCTTGATTGCAAAGGGCTTAGCCATTTACCTCAATTCAACGCTCGTTGACCTCTACTTTCGACAGTTTTCAGGTCATACACAGGTCAACGCCACAGATTTGCGGATGCTGCGCTATCCAAACCTGGATGCTTTGACCAGACTTGGCTCTTACATTAATGGTTCATTCCCCAAACAAGGTGAAATTGATGGCTTATTGGAAGTTGAGATTCATAATTTGACACACGCCGAATCTCTAAATGGAAATCCCATGTCAATACAGCAAAAAATACAGGACGCCCTCTTTATTTTGGATTCACTTGGAATGCCACGCGGTCAACGCAACGAACGATCGGCGCTGACATTGTTGGCATTGCTGGGCTTGAAACCAGATGATGCGTGGGCTGATGCAAGCTCACCGCTTATCGGCATTACCCCTATCATGGAATTCGTGAGGGAACATTATGCCCGGGAATATGCACCAAACACGCGTGAAACATTCCGTAGACAGACCATGCACCAATTTATGGATGCAGGCATAGCAATTCCAAACCCCGATCAGCCAGATCGGCCGACAAATAGCCCCAAATGGGTCTATCAAATTGAGCCCAATATCTTGGAATTGTTGCAATCTTTTGGGAAGCCAAATTGGGAAGAAAATCTTGAAGTTTACTTTGCAAAGCGACGTAGTTTGATCGAACAGTATGCCCGACGGCGCGAAATGGAGATGATCCCGTTGGTTATTGGTGAACAACGCGATCTCTATCTAACGCCGGGCGAACACAGCAAGCTTATTCGCGACATTATTGAAGAATTTGGCCCGCGATTTGCGCCAGGAGCGGAGGTGCTTTATATCGGCGATACTGGGTCAAAACTGGGGTATTTTGTGGAATCAACTTTTCATGAACTGGGATTGTTCTTCGACAATCACGGCAAGTTCCCCGATGTTGTCGTATATGACCGGGCAAATAACTGGCTGCTTCTGATCGAGGCGGTAACAAGTCATGGCCCAGTAGACGCCAAACGCCATCTTGAATTGGCGACTCTCTTTAAGGATGCAGCCGCTGGCCTTGTGTATGTAACGGCTTTTCCGGATCGGGCAACGATGGCGCGCTATCTAAGCGAGATTAGCTGGGAGACAGAAGTGTGGGTGGCCGCTACGCCGACCCATTTGATCCACTTTGACGGCGAACGCTACTTGGGACCATATGACTAACGTAATCTATAGACATCAAGAAAAAGATTTTCCGCCCTTTCCCTTCGACAGACTCAGGGGGCGGGCGGAAAATCTTTTTCTGAAAAACTATAGAACGTATACCCCCAGCCAGTATCAGTTCACCCGCACCACCGGCATATAGATCTGCGCCTTCACCTCAAAGCGCACCGGCGGCGCCTCTGCAACTGGCGGCTGGCTGTCGGAGCCATTGTAGGTGAGCGCGGCGTAGGCGTTGATGCGTCCGTAGCCGAAAGCGGCGTCCCAGCCCGGTTCACCCAGGTCGTCGGCGCTGGCGGTGATGATCGCTTCCAGATCGGCGGCGCTGCGGCTGGCGTCCTGGCTTAGCAGCAGGCCGGCCAGACCGGCCACGTGGGGAGCCGCCATGCTGGTTCCGGTCATGTAGGCGTAACCCACATCATTGCTCAATTCAACCGGCATAGTGCTATAGATCATGTGGCCCGGCGCCGCCACGTCGATGTAATCGCCCGAATTGCTCAGCGGCCACAGGTCGTCCAGTTTGTCGGTGGCGCTGACGGCCAGCACGTGATCATAAGCCGCCGGGTAAAAGGGCTCGGTGCTGTGTGCATTGCCCGCCGCCGCCACGATCAGCACGCCTTTGCTGGCGGCATATTCAACCGCCGCTTCGACCGTGGGCGACGGTTTGGCGCCGCCCAAGCTCACGTTGATGATCTGGGCGCCGTGATCCACCGCGTAAATAATCCCCTCAGCCACGGTCGACCAGCTTCCCAGGTTCTGCTTATCCAATACCTTCACCGGCATAATGCGGCAGTTGGGACAGACGCCGGCGGTACCCACTTTGTTGTCCATCTGGGCCGCAATAATGCCCGCCACGTGGGTGCCGTGGCCATGATCGTCGCTGGGATCATCGTCGCCATTCATCAGGTCATAGCCCGGTACAAAACGTGTGGCCAGTTCGGCATGAGATAAGCTCAGACCGGTGTCGAGCACAGCGATGATCACGTCGGCGTTGCCCATACTCACATCCCAGGCCGCGGCCAGGTGAATTGTTTCCTGGGCATAGGTTTTGGCGTTATCGGCAAAATCGGGATCGTTGGGCAAATAGGCGCCTTCCACAATGGCGTCGTCGCGCTCCACAAAGTGTACGGCTGGATTAACGGCAGCGGCAAAGGCGCGGCCATCGGCGCCGCTGGTCGGCTGCACCTGAATTTTAGCTACATGAATGGGCGCCATCCATTCAATCAGCACAGCGTTCATATCCGCCAGCACCTGCGCCCGCTCCATTTCGGAAATATCAGAGTCAAATTGCAAAAGATATGTTTCCACCGGAGCGGTGCTCGGGCTAGCTGACGCAGCCAGCGCATCGTAATTATCAAAGTAGGAAACAAACGGAATGCCGCTGAGGATAAAACTGCTGATCAAACAAGCCAATATCGTCTTGTATAACCAGTTCAATACTGTGGGCTTGCTCGGGAAATATGATTGCAGATACATAAGATTAGCCATTTCGATACCGTTTTCTGTCGGATTAGAGAGAATCGATTTACGCCCTTATCGTTGGCTGGATTGAAAGTAGGGCTTGTTTTCATCATGTGTGCGGCAATGCGCATATCGTACAATTTTTGCATCCAGATTGCTTTACGACGCCGCGCTCCCCTGCCTGTTAACACGTTACCGCATATCCACGCCGTCTCTGCGTGCTTTTTGCGTAGAAAAGAGGATAAATCTATGCTGGATCCCTATGGACATGCTGCGCTGATGCGGTGCAAAAGGCCAGAGCTGCTAAAGCTGACTCCCCTGAGTACTTGCGCGTAGATGTCAATTGAGTTACCATGCAAACGATAACTTTGCCCAAAAGGACCAGGTTTTTTCCGCAAAGGTAACCGACCGTTCCTCCCCCCTGGCCCCTCCTCTCCAACATGTGGAAAGGAGGAGGAAAGACGCACTTTGTGCGTCAATGGGGAAGAGCGGCGTTACCCGAAAAGCTTGGAAGGAGAAGGATTCTCGTGCAGCTTGTTCCCAATTGGGCCGCGTGCTCGCAAAGCTGTTCAGACGGCGGTCCTAATGCAACATTGGTCTTAAAATTGTTGTGCACAAAGCTAATGATATTTGCCGTACTCGTGCTCGTGGGAGTGGCGTCTACGGGTTGCGGCTTTGGCGGCGGCCAGCCCACGCCCACAGTAACGCCATTTGCCACCTGGACGGCCACGCCGGATACAGGCGGCGCCCCGGCTCAACCAGCCGCCAATGTGCAGCCGGTCCAGCAGCCGCCAGCCAATAACAATTCTTTGGCCGTGGCGGCGCAGCCACCCGCCCCGCCCACCCCAACTTCAGTGCCCCCCACCAATACCCCCATCCCCCCCGACACGCCCATTCCGTCGCCAACGCCGTTGCCGACCGATACGCCCACGGCTACGCCACCGCCTACGGCCACAGCGACGCCCAATTTTGCGTTTGACCTGGAAGCCGCCGAAAAATTTCCCACCGATTCGCTGGCGGCCAATGTGGTGCGCGTCTTTTTGTATGTTTATTCGGCCACAGAGTTTGGGCTGCCGGGGTATACTTTGGCCGTCAGCCACAATGGAGCGCCGCTGAATGTGGATGTTGCTTCGCAAGCGGGTCTGCCCGAACAGACGCGGGGCGAACCAGGGCCATACACGCGCTTCACCAATATGAATATGATCTTTGTGGAGCCGCAGGCGGGGACGTGGGAGATACAGTTGATTGATGTGCGTGGCGAAATTATGGGACCGGCGGTCAGATTTGATTTGACCGCTGATGAGAATACGCGGGAGATCTATATGCGATACCGACGCCGATAGGCATGATTTCCGAACATAAGACATAAAAAAGAGCGCTCACCAGTGAGCGCTCTTTTTTATGTCTGGTGTGGTTATTGATACTTCATCTCCCACCTGCCCGAGTCATTCGGATCAGGGAGGAAGTAGAGAAACATGGGGAAAGTTTGATTGCCGTCAATCAGAAATTCGGCATTGCCCGATATACCGCCGCGCCAGGGCGAACTGACCGAAAACTGGACGCGCCCCGGATTGACCACCACGTAGATCGTCTCGCCCGGTTGCAGATCATACTCATCCGGTGAGAGCGTAAAGCGCACGGGCTGCTCAAACGCGTTGGTCACCACCAGCAAGGATTGGCCGGGCGGCGGCTCAACCGCAGGGGCAGGCGTGGGTGCGGCTTCGCCGCCTTCTTGGCCCTCTGCGCCACCACCTTCCGCCGCGGCATCGGCCGCGGCATCGGCCGCAGCATCGGCCGCAGCATCGGCGGGTGGCGCCTCCACCGCGGCTGCAGGCGCTGGCGTCGGTTCCAGACGGCCATCGGTGACTTCGGCCACCGGCAGTTCGCTCAAGTTGCCATCGCAGCGCACCAGATCGCCGCCGGACGTAATCCAACCGCCCGCCGCCACATTTTCATTGACCGCCAGCCACAGTCCGCTCTCATCGCGGCCGCTCACTAATACTGTGTCGGCGCCTTCACCACCGTTGACCAATTTGGTCACAATCACGTAGTCTAGCCCTGGACCACTGCGCACGTTGACAACCGGCACTTGAAGCTGGCAAACAATCTCGGGCGTACTCTCTACAAGCAGCGCGCCTTCACTGCTGGCTACCAGCGGCTCAGCTTCCACCGAAGTGAGACGACTATTGGGCAGCCCCCCAACTTGCGAAACGGCGTCCAGCACATAATAAACACCGGGTTGCACCACCTGCGGCGCCCATTCGCACACGGTCTGCTCGCCGAGCGAAATGCACGAGCGGCGATAGATGGTGGCCACCTCGCTATTCTGTGCGTCCAGCTCCTGCACGCTGGAGGGGGGGATTTCCATGGTCTGACCATTAAATACAACGATTTCGCGCTGGCCGGTGCGATTTTGCAGCCAGATTTTCCCCTCGGGCGGCGCGCCGGCTTCTTCCATCTTTAGGCGGATGGGCAACCCTTCCGCGGCGGCGTTAAAGATTTCATAAAAGCCATTTTGGGTGATCAAATAGGGATCCCAATAGCAGCCCTCCTGCGTTTGGGGCGTATCGGCATCACAGCTATAGAGGTTGACCACGGACGTTTCGCGCAGCAGATTGATGCCCAATGAGCGCAGGGGGGCAATGCGATAGGTCTTGCCTTCGACAAAGAGCGTAATATTGCTGGGCGTGCGGTTGGCCAGAATCGTGCCTTCCAAAACGCCGCCGTAAAGCTGGTCCAATTGCGGGTCGTCTACAATGGGCGTATTTTCCTCTGCGGCCGGAACCGCGGTGGGTTCGACCGCAGGTGCGGGCGGCGAGTCTGTGATGACTTGGGTAGTGATGACCTGGGCGGCCGTTACGGGCGCGCTCTCGGTCAGCACCGGTAGTTGCAGCGTTTCGGTAATGTTGATCGGATTGGTGATGGGTGTGGTGGGCTGTTGGTCTGGTCTATTTTGATTTTGTTGAAGTACAGAAAGAGCGGGGGAGGCGACGTGCTCAACAGCGTACACATCTTCTGCGCAAACAAGGGTCAAAATGCTCAAAACCACAACCGCTAGCGTTGTGCGAATGGGAGGCATAGTTCTGTTCTCGAACCAATAGGTGACTACGCAGCCGGCAGCTATATTCGTAGATGTTATGAATTAACATTTTACTTGGGTAAAAAAATGTTAATTTATGACAGAGCCAAGTATATGTCGGCTGGGTAGTTACAGAAAAAAAGCGCAGGAGGCGTTCGCTCCTGCGCTCAAACTTCGATGATGCTAACTTCACGCAACCAGGTTCCGCCTGATAATCATTAAACGAACGGATGCGCTCAAAGGTTCATCGTGATTCCATATCGCTGTGGTTATTTGGTCTCGCGATATATAACGTGGCGGCGCAAAGTGGGATCATACTTGCGCAACTCCATGCGGTTGGGATCGTTGCGCCGATTTTTAGCCGTGAGGTACATATGCGAACTTTCGGTGCTGCGCATCTTTACAATCTGGCGCGGTCCTTTTTTGGCCATAATTTTGCTCCTATTTTACATACTCACAACAACTCAGCATCTCGTGAGCTGAATGTCTTAAATTTTTACCGAATCTATTTCTGTGACGAGTTGGCCAGCGTGCGGGCAATAATTTCGTCCTGAATTGCGCGCGCTGTTGCCGGCGATTCTTGCGCCGTCCACTGCGCTTGGCGGGTTGGGCCACCATCTCGACATCAGATCCTTCCATAGCGCGTTTGAACGCTAGCTCCATGGGCGATAGCACTTCAACATTCTCAAAAGGATCGTCAACAATTTCTTCGTCTTCCTCGGCGGCCGCAACCGGAGCTTCCGGTTCAGGTTCGGGACGCAAGCCCTTCAGGCTCAGGTCAATGCGCTGGCGGCGCCGGCTCAACGAAACAATGCGCGCCTCAATGGTTTCACCCAGCGTCACCACATCTTCAGGCCGCTTGACAAAGCCTTCACCCATTTCACGCACATGCAAAAGCGCATCGCGCCCCACGCCAATGTCAATAAAAGCGCCATACGGCAAAATGCGTGAGACGGTGCCTTCCACAATCTCGCCTTCAGACAGATCACGGATCGTTTTGGTATCCGGCGAAACCATGGTCAGGCTAATGCGATTGCGCTCGCGGTCCAGCTCTTTAATCCAGACGGTAATCGTCTGACCCTGCTTGAGCACGTCCGACACTTTGGGCACGCGCTGCAGCGAAAGCTCAGAAACGTGCAGCAAACCATCGCGGCCAACGCCAATATCCACAAAGGCGCCAAACTCAGCAATCCGTTTGACTACCCCCTCCAACTCCTGGCCCACACTCAGCACGCGCACGACGCGCTTGCCACCCGCACCATCATCTTCCATCTCGTCGTCCGCGCTTGCTTTTGGTTCAGCGGCGGTTGTAGAACTCGTTTCTGGTGTGTCAGCCGCGGCGACTTCCGCAACAATTTCAGGCGCAGCGGGCTGTGCTTCTGGCTTGTCGACGACAACGGCCTCGACCGCCTCCTGGACAGCCTCTGTTGCTTCGGCAGAGGTCGCGTCTGCGCTGACTGCTTCCTCCACCACGGTTTCTGTTTGTTCGCTCATGATTACATTTGCTCCCCGATGCTTCCAACATCCACCGGACGCCTCTTTTACAACTCGCATCATTATCAAATGTGGAGCTGTAAACGGCCGACCCGTAAATGTTGCTGTCCTCAAAGTTTAGTACTTCGAAATTTTACGGTTTTAAATTCTTACAAACTTTATTCGTAACTACTCAGTCTACTCGAGGCCTGAGTTTG
Organism: Caldilineaceae bacterium; assembly: GCA_041391125.1. GTDB lineage: Bacteria > Chloroflexota > Anaerolineae > Caldilineales > Caldilineaceae > JACKBC01. Next base: position 49,937 of record JAWKON010000017.1, on the reverse strand, counting down.
TCGAAGGCCGGATTCCCTTCGACAAGCTCAGGGAACGGCTGAGCAGTTGCCTTTATTCGACAATAACAAATATATTCTGCATATAATACGAACGCTCATCCAGTCCACGTGCGCCTTGCTCCCTCCTTGCACACGCTTTACCGATGAGCGAAACACAAATCATACACGTTTGATTAACGAAAACCCATCTTGATAATCAAATAGTATCTATATTATACTTGGCTCATTTGATAATGCCAAAGATTTGAAAGCACTTGTTGAAGAGTAATACTGGCTCCCACCACACCTGGTAGAAAATAATGAACAAAACAACAGAACAAAATCGCACCGAACTACAAAATCGACTCCACGAAATTTATGATCTGATCCATGCCTCCGCCGTACTCGGCTGGGATCAGGCCACCTATATGCCGCCCGCCGGCGCTGCTAGCCGGGGCCGTCAAATGGCCACATTGGGCCGGCTCATTCACCAAAAGATGACCGATCCCGAAATTGGGCGCTTGCTGGACGCATTGCAACCATACGCCGATTCTTTGCCGTATGATGCCGACGATGCCGCCCTGGTGCGCGTAACGCGTCGCAAATACGAAGAGTCCATCCGTGTACCCAATGACTTTGCCTATGAATTTACCGAGCACGCCTCGGCCTCCTTTTCGGCCTGGGCCGAAGCCAGATCGGCCAATGACTTTGCCCGCATGGCGCCCTACTTGGCAAAGACGCTGGCGATGAGCCGCCAATATGCCGATTTCTTTCCCGGCTATGAGCATCCTGCCGACCCCCTGATCAATCAGAGCGATTATGGCATGAAGGCCTCCGTCATCCGCACGCTGTTCGCCGAACTGCGCACGCGCACGGCGCCGCTTGTGCAGGCCATTGCCGAACAGCCGCCCGTGGATAATCGCTGTCTGTTGCAGTCCTTCCCCAAGGCGCAGCAGGAAGCCTTTGGTATGGCCATTGCCCAGCGCTACGGTTACGATCTGCAACGCGGTCGCCAGGACGAAACGCATCACCCCTTCGCCACCCGCTTCTCCAGCGGCGACGTGCGCATCACTACGCGCTTTCAAGAAAACGATTTAGGCGACGGGCTGTTCAGCACGCTGCATGAAACCGGCCACGCGCTCTATGAGTTGGGCATTGCGCCGGAACTGGACGCCACGCCGCTGGGGTCCGGCACGTCGGCCGGCGTCCACGAAAGCCAATCGCGGCTGTGGGAAAACTTGGTGGGGCGCAGCTATGGTTTTTGGCGCTGCTTCTATCCGCAGCTCCAGCAAACCTTCCGCCCGCAACTGGGCCATGTAGAGCTGGCAGAATTCTATCGCGCCATCAACCGCGTCACGCCGTCGCTCATTCGCGTGGACGCCGATGAGATCACCTACAACCTGCACGTCATCATCCGCTTTGATCTGGAGCTGGCGCTGTTGGAAGGTTCGCTCACCATTGCCGAGCTGCCCGAAGCCTGGCGCGCCCGCTATCAGCAGGATCTGGGCGTGAGCGCACCCGATGATCGCGACGGCGTGCTGCAAGATGTGCATTGGTATGCCGGCGCCATTGGCGGCGCTTTTCAGGGCTACAGCCTGGGCAATATTTTGTCCGCCCAATTCTACAATGCCGCCATTGCGGCTAATCCTGCCATCCCCGATCAAATTGCCCAAGGCGAATTTAACACGCTCCACACCTGGCTGCGCGAAAACATCTATCAGCACGGCGCCAAATTCACCACCGCCGAACTGGTGCAGCGCGTCACCGGCGGCCCGCTTTCTATTGATCCGTATATTGATTATTTGAAGACAAAGTATGTGGCGCTATATGGTTTGAACTAATTTTTTCGTGTTTCGTGTTGCGTGAACCGGTCAAGCTCCCGACCGGGCAGCCAGATTCTAAACCGGTTCATGCAATACGCAATATGCAACAGAAAGTCATACAGAGAACAATGGACATTATTATCACCGATAATTACGCCGCCATGAGCCGGGCGGCGGCGGATTTTGTGGCAGCGGCGATTGCGGCCAAACCAGAGAGCGCGCTGGTCTTCCCCACGGGCGGTACGCCGCTGGGGTTGTATGAGGAATTGATCCAGCGTTATGAACAAGGGGCATTTGACCCGTCGCGGCTGCGCATATTTCTGCTGGATGAGTATGTGGGTATTGGGCCGGAGGACGCGCGTTCGCTGCTGGGCTGGCTGCAACGCACGCTTTTTACGCCTTTGCACATTCAGCCCGCCCAAATCACCCCGCTGCCGGGCAATGCGGCCAATCTGGAGACCGCGTGCCGCCAATTTGAGCAGGCTGTGATGGATGCTGGCGGGCTGGACCTGGCCATTTTGGGCATTGGCCCCAATGGCCACTTGGGCTACAACGAACCGCCCGCCGACGCCGCTGCCCCAACGCGCGTGCTCGAACTCACCCAATCCAGCCTGGATACCTGCGCCGCGGCCTGGGGCGGGCGCGACCGTCTGCTGCCGCACGCCATCACCGCCGGCATGGATCTGCTGCTGGCCGCTCGCCAAAAGCTGCTCATCGTCAACGGCGCGCACAAGCGCGCGATTTTGCACGCAGCGCTGTATGGCCCTGTGCAGCCAGAAGTACCAGCCTCCTATCTGCAGATGGCCGACAACGTCACGGTGATCGTGGATCGGGCGGCCATGCCGGACGGGTGATTATTTTTTGTGAAAGAAGCGCTGTTTGCGCCACGGCGCGTCAAAATCCACCATTTCGTTGAATTCCGCTTTGGCCTGCTGCATGAGCTGCGGCTGCGTGAGCAGATCTACGGCGGTCATGGCCATGGCCTTGGCTGAACGGATGAGCGCCTGATCGCCCCAGGCGCTGATAGATGCCTGGGCAAATTCGGGGGTGTGGCCGCCGGTGCCGGGCGGCGCAATCGTCACGTACGGGTGAATGGCGGGCACGATCTGGCTCACGTTGCCCATGTCGCTGGAGCCCATTTTTTCACCGGGGGCCGGTTCCTGCACATTTTCGCCCAGGCTGCCAATGTTTTCGCCAAAGAGGCGCGCCAACGTGGGGTTGGCCAGCCGCTGGGCGTAGTGCATGGTGTGCTCATACTTCATCGTGGCGCCGGCCGACAGCGCCCCCGCCTCGGCACAGCGGATCACCTTTTCCAACACTTCAAATGAATAATCCGAATCGGCGGCGCGCACGCTAAAGAGGGCCGATGTATATGCGGGCACCACATTGGCCGCATCACCGCCGTGGGTGATAATGCCGTGGATGCGCACATCGGGCCGCAAATGCTGGCGCAGGGCGTTGATGTTGTTGTAGGTTTGGATGCAGGCGTCCAGCGCGTTGACGCCCAGTTCGGGGGCGGCTGCGGCGTGGGCCGATTTGCCGAAGAATTCAAACTTCACTTTGTTGGAGGCCAGCGTAGTGCGCGTAGTCATGGCTTTGGTGCCGGGGTGAATCATCATGGCGGCGTCCAGGTCATCAAAGACGCCATACTCGGCCATGATCACCTTGCCGCCGCCCCCTTCCTCAGCCGGCGTGCCGATCAGTTTGATGGTTCCCGGCACTTCGCCGCGGATGGCCTGCATGGCCAGGGCGGCGCCGGTGGCCGCCGTGCCAATAATGTTGTGGCCGCAGGCGTGGCCCAGCCCGGGCAACGCATCATATTCGGCGATAAAGGCAATGGTTGGCCCGTGCGCATGAGGACTTACCGCCATAAAGGCTGTTTCCAACTCGGCCACGCCGCGCTGCACCGCATAGCCATGCTCCTCGGCGGCATCAGCCAATATTTTCATCGATTCAAATTCCTCGAAGGCAATCTCTGGGTTGGCGTGGATCGTATGGCTAACCTGGAGCAGCCTAGGTGCAATTTCATCGATATAGTCGCAAACGCGTTCTTTAAGTTCGGTTGTGGATGGTGTCATGTTTTTATGTCCCTCTTGGCCATTGTTTTCTATAGGCATGTGAATCTGTTTGTTGATACAACTGGTCATAGTATAACGTCAAACCCCGAATACTCAACACTCGAGATTATCTTTAAAGGATATGAACTATACATTACTTCCCGCATAATGCGCTGTTGGCAAGGTGCAAAATGGGAGAGGCGGCGCGGTCTGCAATGGTGCCGCAACTGGGGGGCGCCCGGCAAATTGGGAGACGTTGCCAGACTGCCATAAACGATCTATAATCAGTTGATTGCTGGCGCATAATGAGTATGTGAACCAGCCGGCGCAGTTTTATGGATGTTTTCGATGAGGGGAAGAGATTATGTCAAAACAACACAGCGAACAGGCGGTGACTACGCCCGATAATGCCAGGTCCAATAAGGACGTTGAGCTGCTGGTGCAAGATGAAGCCAGATCGATGAAACCCGGCCAGGCGGCGTCCGCGCCCCTTTCTAATCATAGCGCCTCTCCCCAAGTTTTCAATTCAAACAGTGTCAGCCAGGAAGAGACCGAGGTGTTACTGGCTGTTCCGGTGGCCAGGATAGCGGAAAACGAGAAGATCCTTATTACCCATAATCAAGATGGCTCAATCAGCAACGTAAGCGAACAAAATGGGGGCGCGCCGCCCCGGTCTGAAACAAGGCGCGAACCCAAAGCCATCAAATTTGACCCCACCCAAATTACGCACAAGCACTTCTTCGCCGCCCTCTATTCTCTCACACCCCTGCCCACGGCCGATGCCGCCGCCTCTATCCAAATCGCGCCGGAAGCCGATGAATTGGCCGCGCTCAACGGATTGTTCGGGCGGTTGCCTTCCTATTATGCGCAAGCCGATTATGAACAGGTTTTGAAAGCCTATGTGGTGGCCAGCTATGCGCATCGCGCACAGCGCCGCCAGAGTGGTGAAGCGTATGTTTTGCACCCTATCGAGGTCGCCTGGATTCTGGCCGATTTGCGGATGGACGCCGATACGCTGGCGGCCGGCTTGCTCCATGATGTGGCCGAGGACACCGAATTTGACATCGCCTATATTGAACGGCACTTTGGCGAGGCGGTGAGCAATCTGGTCGATGGGGTGACCAAGCTCAAACGCATCAACCAACTCAGCAACGTGCGCCAGGACATGGCGCGCCATGCGCTGTCGGACCAAAAAGCCGAGTCGCTGCGCAAAATGTTTCTGGCCATGGTGGAAGATGTGCGCGTCGTGCTGATCAAGCTGGCGGACCGGCTGCACAACATGCGCACCCTAGGCAGCCAGCCCGACCACAAACGCCGCCGTATTGCGCGCGAGACGCTGGAAATCTTTGCGCCGCTGGCCAACCGGCTGGGCATCTGGCAGATCAAGTGGGAGTTAGAGGATATCAGCTTCCGCTATCTAGACCCCAGCACCTATAAACAGCTTGCCAAAGCCATGGACCAAAAGCGCACCGAGCGCGAAAGATGGGTGGAAGAGGTCAAAGCGGAACTTGAGCGCGAACTAGCAAAGCAGGGCGTACAGACCGAAGTCAGTGGGCGCCCCAAACACATTTACAGCATTTGGCGCAAAATGCAGCGCAAGGGCGTTAACTTTGAGCAAATTTACGACGTACATGGCTTTCGGGTTGTGGTGGAAAATGAAGGCCAATGCTATGTCGCGCTGGGCATTGTACACAGCCTGTGGCGGCCCATCCCCGGCGAGTTTGACGACTACATTGCCAACCCTAAAGACAACATGTATCGCAGCCTGCACACGGCGGTGCTCGGTCGCAACGGACACCCCATGGAGGTGCAGATTCGCACGCGGGAAATGCACCAGTTTGCCGAATATGGCATTGCCGCCCACTGGCGCTACAAAGAGCAGACCAAACATGACCGCAACTTTGAAGAGAAAATTGCCTGGCTGCGTCAGCTCATGGAGTGGCGGCAGGATGTGACCGATGCCAGCGAATTTGTGGACGGCATGAAGACCGATGTCTTCAATGATCGCGTCTATGTATTTACGCCCCAAGGCGAAGTGATCGACCTGCCGGCGGGCTCGACGCCCATCGATTTTGCCTACGCCATTCACACCGAATTGGGCCACCGCTGCCGCGGCGCCAATGTGGATGGCCGCCTGGTGCCGTTGGATTACAAGCTTTCCAATGGTGAACAGGTCACGGTGATTGCCGCCAAACGCGGCGGCCCGACGCGCGACTGGCTCAACCCCAATCTGGAATATGTGGCCACCCAGCGCGCCCGCAGCAAGATTCGCGCCTGGCTGCGCAAACAGAATCGCGACGAAAATATCAAGCAGGGCAAGCAGATGCTGGACAAGGAGCTGAAGCGGCTCTCTATATCGCTCTCGCTAGAGGAGATCGCCCGCGTTTTCAATTACGAAAAGGTGGACGATTATTTGGCCGCCATCGGCTACGGCGACATCAATTCGCAGCACATTGCCAAACGGCTGCTGGATCACGAGCGGCGCCAGCAAGAGACGCAGATGCTGGAGAGCGGCATTATTATTCAAGCGCCAGAACGGCAGCAAAAGGCCCTCCACGGCATCTTTGTGCAGGGCATGGACGGCATTGCCACCCAGCCGGGCGGCTGCTGCAACCCGCTGCCCGGCGACCCGGTGGTAGGCTACATTACGCGCGGCCGCGGCGTCACCATTCACCGCACCACCTGCCCCAACATTTCCGCCGTGCTGCATCACGGCGACAGCAATCGGCTGGTGGAAGTGCAGTGGGCCACGCAAAAGGAGGAAACCTATCCGGTTTCGATCCAGGTCGTGGCCTATGATCGCGCCGGACTTCTGCGCGATTTTTCCAACTTAGTCGCTGATGAAAAGATCAACATGCTTTTTGTCGAAGCCGTGACGGGCCAAAAAGACAACCTGGCCCAGATCAACGCCACGCTGGAAATCTTCGACGTTTCGCAGCTCACGCGCATCCTGACCAAGATTGATCGGCTGCCCAATGTGGTGGAGAGTCGGCGGAGGGTGTAGGGAGGAAGTAAGGAGTAGGGAGTAAGGAGTAGGGAGGGTCATACTCCTTACTCCCTACTCCCTACTCCCTACTCCCTACTCCCTACTCCCTACTCCCTACTCCCTACTCCCTACTCCCTACTTGTCACGTCGCCCTACTCCCCCAATCTTGCTCCAATGTAAGACGATAGCCCACGCCGCGGACAGTGCGCAGGTAGATAGGGTCAGAGGGGTTGGGTTCGATGCGTTCGCGCAGCCAGCGGATATGCACATCAAGCGTGCGCGTATCGTCCATGTAGGAGGTATTCCAGATCGCCTCCATAATTTCAGATCGATGCACAACTTGACGGTGATTTTTCATGAAAAGTCGCAGCAGGGCGCACTGCTTGGGCGTCATGTGATAATGGCCGTTGCCGGTAGTCACCGTGCGGTCGGCCATGTTGAGCCGGATGGGGCCGCACTCCATGACGTTGAGCGCCGAATGCTGGAGGCCTTTGAGAAGCAATGGCGCCACAGTTTCGGAGAGCACAGGCAATTCGATGACGGCGTCAAACCGAAAAGGGGTATTAGGCGCGTAATTAGCAACGGCAAAAATGGTTGAATTGGGCAGCCGTTTGCGTAGCGCCCGGCAGAAAGTCAGCCGGCTGTTGCGCTTACCGTCCAACTCAACCAAAACCATGCTCGGCGGCTCTGTGCGTGTTAAGCTCATGGCCGCTTTTTGATTGGTGATCTGCTTGAATGTGATCGCTAGCGTGCGATGCGGGTCACCTTTGCCCTTTATTTGCTCAGCCAACACAGCCTCGATGCCAGCGGCGACCTCATTTTTGCGACCCACATACAGGATCCGAATCGTATCCATTTTGTGCGAACTCTGATCTGGCATAGCGGATGGTTGTAATAAGGCGCTTCGATAGGCGCTCATCCGTAGAAATTAATTCCCCTGGGGAATTTGTAGTGATGAGCCTTGCTAGAGGTATTCCCATTATACCGGATAGCACATAGAAGAGCAATCACGGCTTAGCGGCAATCTTCCAGAAAATAATATAACAATACCGGACATAAAAACAGCAGCTTTAGATTGCTAAAGCTGCTGTTTTTATGTCCGGTCGACTCTAATCCGGTAACGAAAAATCCATGTCAATAGCGCAAATTTTGTCGAGCAACTACCCGTCACCCGTTATGCGCAACTCGCCAGTGCGCCGCAGACTCACAACCGAATCGCCTCTAATTCATCAATCATCTCGCTGATCACGTCAAAGCCGCCCTGCCAGAAGGCCGGGTCGGTCACATCAATGCCCACCTCGCTCAGAATTTCCTCGGGCCGCGCCGAGCCGCCATAGGCCAGCATCTTCAAATAGTCGGCCTTGAAGCTTTCACCTTGCTGCTGAAAACGGCGATAAAGCGCCAACACCAGGAGCTGCCCAAAGCTGTAGGCATAGCAATAAAATGGCGTTTGATAGATGTGGGGAATGCTCACCCACTCATACTGAAATTCATCGGAAAGTTCGACGCTGTCGCCAAACTGCTCGCGCAAATTCTGCATGTACATATCGTGCAGTTGCTCAGGCGATTTGTTGTTCAAAATGGCCTCGTGCGCATCCAGTTCAAAGCGCACAAAATAGGCCTGCCGCATAACCGTGCCATACATGTCGTCCACGGCGGCGGCCAGCAATTCGCGGCGCGCCATGGGGTCGCGCACCTCTTCGAGCAGCCGATCGGTGAGCAGCATCTCCGCAAAAACCGAAGCCGTTTCGGCCAGCGGCAGCGCCGAATGCTGGGTCAACACCGAATGCTCTTCGGCCATCATGCTGTGGATGGCGTGGCCCAACTCGTGGGCCAGCGTGGCCACATCGCGCACTTTGCCCGTGTAGTTCATCAGCACCCACGGCGTCTGGCTGGGCAATACAGTGGCGCAAAAGGCGCCGCCCCGCTTGCCTTTGCGCACCGCGCTGTCAATGTGATCATGCTCGAAAACGCGGCGGGCGTGCTGCTGCACCAGCGGGTGAAATTTGCCAAAGGTATCCAGCACCATGTCGACCGCGTCGCCATAGGAGATTTCACGGTCCGACTCGGCCAGCGGCGCATAAATGTCATAGCGGCGCAGCTTTTCCACGCCCAGCCATTTGGCCTTCAGCTTGAAATAGCGCTGAAACACCTTGGCGTTCTTGCGCGCCACATCGAGCAGCGTTTCCACGGCGGCGTCGGGAATGTCGTTGGAGATGTTGCGCACCGCGATGGGCGATTTGAAATGGCGCAGCTCCACATTTTCCTCATACCAATCGCGCACGCGGTTCACATAAATCTGCGCTAAAATCTTGGCCTCACCTTCATAAACTCGATAGAGCTCTTGATAGGCGGCGGCGCGCATCTCGGCTTTAGGCGAAAATGCGTAAGCCATCAGCGCATCGCGCGTCAGCGTCTGCTCTTCACCATCGACCTCCATTTTGAATTCCAATCGCGAAGTCAACATGGAGTAAATGGTCATGAGTCCGCTCATGCCGTTGCCATCTTTGATGTTGATGATCTGCTCCGACTTTTCATCCAGCGTAAAGGGCTTGGTGCGCCGCATGTCTTCCAAATAGAAGCGATAGTCGGCATATTCATTGGCCGCAGGCAGCAGCGCATCAGCCTCCTCTTCCTCCAGGGACTTCCACCACAAGTCGAAATAGAGCATGCGGTTTTGCGCATCGGTCAAGACGCGCTGCATCCGGTTGCGATAGGTCAGCGCCGCCGAATCCTGTGTGTCCGACGAGAACCAGAGGCTGCCATAGGCAAAGAGCACATAGAGCCGCTGGGAAATATCCTCCAACTCTCTGACAATCCGCACCAGATCATTGGGGTCCATATCGGGGCTTAAACTGGCGCGCTTGGCCACAAAGGCGTCCACGGCCTCTTCCAGTGTATCCAGCCGGTCGTTGATCAACGCTTCCGACGGTTCGGGCAGCAGCTCGCTCAAATCCCAGCCGGAGAGTTCATATTGTTTGGTTGGTTCTAGGGTTGCAACGGTCATTCGGTGTTCCTATTCTCCATTCGTATTGAGCAAGGAAAGGGAGAAGGGGGGAAAGGGAGAATGCTCCCCTGCCCCCTTTCTCCCTTTCTCCCCTGCGTAGTTTATCCCTCACTCGCCAATCGGCGCAGCACCGTGTGCAGGATGCCGCCATTCTTGTAGTAGTTCACCTCCACCGGCGTGTCGATGCGGCTGACTACCGTAAATTCGGTGACTGTACCATTAATTGCGGTGGCGCGCACGGTATATTCCTGGCCGGGGTACATCTCCTCGCTGAGGCCCAAAATATCGTAGGTTTCAAAGCCGCTCAGGCCCAGGCTGTCGATGTTCTGGCCGGCTTTGAATTGCAGCGGCAGCACGCCCATGCCCACCAGGTTGGAGCGGTGAATGCGCTCAAAGCTTTCGGCAATGGCGGCGCGCACGCCCTGCAACTGCGGTCCCTTGGCCGCCCAGTCGCGGCTGGAGCCGGTGCCATATTCCTTGCCCGCCAGAATGATCAGCGGCGTACCGTCATCCTGATACTTCATGGCGGCGTCGTAAATGGTCATCTGCTCGTTGTCGGGAATATAAACCGTGTAGCCGCCTTCCTGGCCGTCCAGCATCTGATTTTTGATGCGGATGTTGGCAAAGGTGCCGCGCATCATGATTTCATGGTTGCCGCGGCGGCTGCCGTAGGAATTCCATTCGCTACGTTCGACGCCGTGCGCTTCCAGATATTGGGCGGCCGGGCTGCCTTTGGCAATGGAGCCGGCCGGGCTAATGTGATCGGTGGTGGTGCTGTCTGGCATAACGGCCAGAACGCGCGCTCCTACAATGGGCTGCACCGGCGGCACGTCCAGCGTCAAATCCATGAAAAAGGTCGGCTCGCGAATGTAGGTGCTATTGGGATCCCACTGGAATAGCTCACCACCCGCCACCGGAATTTCGTTGAACTGTTCATTGCCGTCAAAGGCGTTGCCATATTGCTCGCGATACATGGCCGGCTTCAGGCTGCGGCGGATGGCGCTCTGCACTTCCTCCTGCGAAGGCCACACGTCGCGCAAATAGACCGGCTCATCGTTGGGGTCGTAGCCCAGCGGCTCGTTTTCTAGATCGATATTGGTGGTGCCCGCAATGGCAAAGGCCACCACCAGCGGCGGCGAAGCCAGGAAATTGGCCCGTGTATACGGGTTGACGCGGCCCTCAAAATTGCGGTTGCCGCTCAAAACGGCCGACGCCACCAAGTCGCCCTTGCTGATGGCCTGGCTAATGTGTTCGGGCAACGGGCCGCTGTTGCCGATGCAGGTGGTGCAGCCATAACCCACCGTGTGGAAATTGAGCGCCTCCAGATAGGGCGTCAAGTCAGCCGCATCCAAATAGCGCGTCACCACCTGGCTGCCGGGGGCCATGCTGGTCTTCACCCACGGCTTGACGTGCAGGCCGCGCTCCACGGCCTTTTTGGCCAGCAGCCCGGCGCCCACCATGACGCTGGGGTTGCTGGTGTTGGTGCAGGAGGTAATGGCGGCGATGACCACGCTGCCGTGGGTCAGCGCGTAGGTCTGGCCGCCGTGCGTAATCTCGACGCGGGTGTCCAGCGCCTCTTTTTCCAGCCCAAAGCCGCGCGCCCCTACCGGTGAGGTGAGGAACGAGGCCCAATCGCGCTTTAAGTTGTGCAGTTCGATGCGATCCTGCGGGCGCTTGGGGCCGGCCAGGCTGGGGCCGACGGTGCTCATATCCAGTTCCAGCGTATCGCTAAAGACGGGGTCGGGCGAATCATCGGTGCGGAAGAGTCCCTGCGCCTTGGTATAGCGCGCCACCAGTTCCACTTCCTCCTCAGTGCGCCCGGTGCCGATCATGTAGCGCAGCGTCTCTTCGTCCACCGGGAAGAAGCCGATGGTGGCGCCATATTCGGGCGCCATGTTGCCAATGGTGGCGCGGTCGGCCAGGCTCAACTTGGAGAGACCCGGCCCGTAAAATTCCACAAATTTGCCCACCACTCCCTTCTTGCGCAGCATCTCGGTGACGGTCAGCACCAGGTCGGTGGCGGTGGCGCCTTCGGGCAGAGCGCCGGTCAATTTGAAGCCTACCACTTCGGGCAGCAGCATGTAGATGGGCTGGCCCAGCATAACGGCCTCGGCCTCAATGCCGCCCACGCCCCAGCCCAGCACGCCTAACCCGTTGATCATGGTGGTGTGGCTGTCGGTGCCCACCAGCGAATCGGGGTAGGCAATGGGGCTGCCGTTATAGGGCGCGCGCATGACGCATTTGGCCAGAAATTCCAGGTTGACCTGATGCACAATGCCGGTGGCCGGCGGCACTACGCGGAAGTTGTCAAAGGCTTCCTGGCCCCATTTGAGGAATTCATAGCGCTCGCGGTTGCGCTCAAATTCGCGCTCGGCGTTGTACATGAGCGCAAAGCGGCTGCCAAAACGGTCCACCTGCACGCTGTGATCCACCACCAGATCGACCGGCACCAGCGGGTTGACCTTTTTGGGGTCGCCGCCCAGCCGGTGCATGGCGCTGCGCAGCGCCGCCAGGTCCACCACGCTGGGCACGCCGGTGAAATCTTGCAGGACCACGCGCGCCGGCTTAAAGGGGATTTCTACTTTGCCGGCCGTCTCCGGTCCCCACTGGGCAATGGTCTCCACGGCCTCTTTGGTAATTTCGAAACCATCGGCCTGACGCAAAGCCGCTTCCAATAAAACTCTGATGGAAAAGGGCAGACGCGCGATGTCGGCCACCCCTTGCTTTTCTAACGCATCCAGGCGGAAGTAGACAGCCTCCCCGCTGCCGGTGTCAACCGTATCCTGCGCCTGGAAAAAATCCTGTGTGGGCATGTAGATTTGGTCCTTTCACTATTTGACGGGTGATTGTGGTGGGTTCTTTTGCAGCGGCCCTCACGCGGTGGCTAACTTCTGTATAGTCTTATTATGATACCAGCATCACCCCAAAGTCGGTAATTATAGCGAGGTTGGGAGCAATTGAAATCTATTTATGATCGCTCAAAACGCCCCTGTTCTTCCACGAATTCTTCCATATCGTGCGCAATTTCTTGCGACGCATACAGCCCCACCAACCGCGAGATAATGATGGCCGTGTACAGCACGCCGATGCACGCCTCCAGCGTGGCCGCCGAACGCGCCCACATGGTCTGGGGCAGAATGTCGCCGTAGCCCAGCGTGGTCAAGTTGACGTAGCTGTAATATACAAAATTCTGCCAGGTGAACAGTTCGCCCACTGCCACCACACCGTCGGCAAAGGCATGGGCGCCGCCCGACCAAGCAAAGGTCAGCGATTCGATGATGCCGAAGATGGGCACAAAGATGGCGCCCAACAGCAGGTAGATCGTGCTAGCCGCGTATAACACATTACGCGTCACAATGCGGGCGCGAAACATATATGTGACCAGCACGATGACCACCATGATCTGGAAGGCGGCAATCGCTCCATAGCCGCCCAGTTGCGCCCACAACGCCTCTTGATTGAAGGCGTAAATCGCCCCGGTCACAATCCAGATTAGCCCTAAATAGATCAGCACACGCATGTAGTGCGGGCTTTCGCGCGCTACCAAAATGCCGGCAATCATCAACGTCAAATAGAGCGCTTGATAGGCCAGCAGCCAGACCGGTGAGTTTCCGGCGGTCATAGGATAGCTGAATTGCACGATGACCACGAGGATAAGCAGATAGAGAACATTGCCCGGCGCCGCGGGTTGCGGAGCGCGTGATTCTGAACGTGCTTGTGTTGTCATGCGTCTTGCTCACTCAGGATTTCGATTACTGTGTTGTGATGCGCCGTACCCCATTCCGCCAAAGTGTCCAAAATCGGCTTGAGCGTCTTGCCAAAATCGCTCAGCGAATATTCCACCTTGGGCGGCACCACCGGATAGACTTCACGATGCACCAAGCCATCCTGCTCCAATTCGCGTAGCTGCTGCGTTAACATCTTGGGCGTAATATCGGCCAATTGCCGTTTAAGCTCGCCAAAGCGGATGACTCCCTGCTGATGCAATTTCCACAAGATACGCGGTTTCCACTTGCCGCTCAACAATTCTAAACTCGTCTCAACCGGACATTCGTGTATTCGGCTGCACATTTTCATCCGCAATGATTCCTTCCTTTGTACTTGCATTTTGATGATGTGGAGTAATTGTAGCGAAACTCCCTCCCCAAGTCTATTAGTATCTTTCAAGATACTATCTATAAAAAAAGTGCGTACTTCACAATGGAATACAATGGCGCTATGCTATGGCTGTCATACAAACACAAAATTGGATTGCACATTTTGAAAATAGCATTTGAAAATAGCATTTGAAAATAGCAAATGAAAATGATGAGCGCAACAATTGATACTCTAAACCCCGCACAGCCAAACGCATCTTAATGGTGGCCGCAATCCGGCCGTTTCGCCTACCACCGGCTGGCCCATTGGCGTCTGGGCGGCTGAACTGACACACCCCTACTGGGAGTTCGTAGAACGTGGTTATGAGGTGGCAATTGTCAGCCCCAATGGTGGTGATCTGGCCATTGATGGCTTTAGCGATCCACGCGACGCCAGCGGTTACTCGGCTCACGACTTGATTAGCTTGGGCTTTCTCTCGTCGCCGACCCACACTGAAATGCTGAAAAACACAAAGAGCATTGCCCAAGTGAACATGGCTGCCTACGATGCTCTCTTTGTCGCCGGTGGACAGTCGCCCATGGTCACGATGATTGATGATGCCGCGCTGCACAAATTTATCGCCGATTTTTACGAAGCGGGGAAGGTGGTGGCGATTGTCTGCCACGGTACATGTACCCTGCTCAAGACCCGGCTTGCCAATGGCGAACTGCTGGTCACCGGCAAAACCTGGACCGGATTCGCCAACAGCGAAGAGCAATTTGCCGACAATTTTGTGGGCAAACGCATCCAACCCTTCTGGATTGAAGAGGAGGCGCGCAAGCTGCCCAATACCAATTTTGTGGTCAATGGCATGTTCAAACCCTTTGCCGTGCGCGATGGGCGGCTGATCACGGGTCAGCAGCAATATTCAGGCGCCGCCGCGGCGAAATTGGTGATCGAGGCCCTGGGGGTATAATAGCCAGTGGGTTCATTCGATAGTTAGTACACCGCAACGGTGTTGGCGATTGAGACGTCAATCTCGAATGGTGAATCTGGTCTCATCTCTCACCGTGGCGATCTACGGATAGTGTTTCAAACAAAGGAGATTTCACATTGAACATCGCAATTCTCGGCACAGGCAATGTGGGAAAGGCGTTAGCCACTGGTTGGCTACGCGCCGGTCACGAAATTACATTTGGCTCACGCCAGCCCACTGGCGACAAAGCGCAGGAATTGGTCGCCGAATTTGAGAGCAAAGTGCAAATCCAGGCAACCGCAAATGCAGTGGACGGCGCCGAAGTGGTAGTGCTGGCTGTGCCCTGGAACGCCGCTGAAGCGGTTGTCAAAAGCGTGGGGCCGTGGGCGGACAAAATTCTAGTCGACGCCACCAATCCCATTGGGCCAGGTTTTCGACTGGCGGTGGGCCAAAATAACTCGGGTGGCGAGCTGGTGCAGACATGGGCTAATAATGCGCGGGTAGTCAAAGCCTTCAACACCACGGGCTATAATAATATGCTCGTTCCAATCTATAATGGCCAATCAACCACCATGTTTATTGCCGGCAATGATGCCACCGCCAAGACCACAATCGCACAATTGGCCGAGGAGCTGGGTTTTGACGTGGCCGATATGGGGGACATCACCCAAGCGCGCTATTTAGAGCCCTTGGCTATGATCTGGATCACGCTGGCAATGGCGCAAGGCCAGGGACGCAACATTGCCTTCAAGCTGATGCGTCGATAGGGGCAACGCTTCTAGAAAAGCCATTTGAGCCAAATGGCAAATCAAAATATTGATACTTTCCTTAACTCTTGATAAACTAACTTGAAAATGCTGGTTGCGGAGTCCACGAATGCCATTTTCGTTGTCCATTGCACCCGCAGAAGCGTGGACCCTGTTGTGAAAGAGTTGCTTTAATCCTGTTAAATCCAATTCGAGTTAAGGAGAAATATATGAAGCACTTCCGATATATTGCGTTTGTCGCCCTTTTGGCGACAGCCCTGCTGAGCGCCTGTGTAGCTCCCCAAGGTGCTGCTCCCGCGGCTGCTCCCACCGCCGCCGCTGCTGAAGAAGCCGCCGCCCCCAGCGCATCCGGCCTGCCCGACCTGGGGGGGCGTGAAATTACCATTGCGGTGGAAAACGCCTATCTGCCCTTTAATTACATTGCGCTCTCCACGGGTGAGCCGGCCGGCTGGGACTATGACGCCATTGCGGCCATTTGCGATCTGCTCAACTGCACGCCCAAGTTTGTGGAAGCGGCCTGGGACGGCATGATTCAGTCCGTGGCCGATGGCCAATACGATATGGCTGCCGATGGCATCACGATCACTGAAGACCGCGCTGAGATTGTCGATTTCTCCAATGGCTACATCAACATTGAGCAGCGCATTCTGGTGCGCGCCGATGAGGATCGCTTTACTTCATCCGACGAGCTGGCGGCAGACACAAGTCTGAAAGTTGGTTCCCAACCCGGCACCACCAACTATGAGACGGCGGTCAACCTGGTGGGCGATGATCGCGTGAGCGCGTTTGAGACTTTCCCCTTTGCCGTGCAGGCGCTGATTGCCGGCGATGTGGATGCGGTGATTATTGATGAAACGGCCGGGCTGGGCTATGTGGGCGTCAACGCCGATGAGCTGAAGCTGGTGGGTGATTCGCTCTCCAGCGACCAACTGGGCTTTATCTTCCCCAAGGGCAGCGATCTGGTTGAACCGGTCAATATGGCGCTGGATGAACTCAAGGCCAATGGCGTCATGGAGGAACTGGCTCAGAAGTACTTTACCGATGCGTTCACCATTACATATGATGATATTGAGTAAATAGCAAGTCAGATTGATTATGCAAAAAGCGTCAGAACTATTTGTTGTCTGGCGCTTTTTTGTTATCTGTGGTAACCACCAAGTCGCTCGGGGCCTGAGCTTGTCGAAGGCCGCCATTCCCTTCGACAAGCTCAGGGAACGACTTGGTAGTTGCTATCTCTGTTGAATAAACGTCATCGGAAGGATACCGCAATGAGCCAACAAGCAATTGGCGCTTCTCCCCCTCGTTCTGCCACCGCCAGCAATACCAAATGGCGGGAATTCCCCTGGTGGTTAGCGGCCATCATCTTATTTTTAGTCGTCATGGCCATTTTGGTTTTTACTGGTGAAGAGTACCGCAATGCCTTTGAATTTATCTGGGGTGCGCCTGGTGACATCACCGCTTTTGGCCAAGGGGGGATTGAGGCCGTGGTGGGCAAGGGCATCACCATGACCATCTATATTACGCTGGCGGCCTTTCTCTGGGCGCTGATTTTGGGGCTGCTGGCCGGGCTGGGCCGCGTGAGCAAAAATGTGGTGCTGCGCAATCTGGCCACCACCTATATCGAGTTTGTGCGCGGCGTACCCACCGTGGTGCTCATCTTTACGCTGGCGCTAGTCGTCGTACCCTCCGTGGCGGAATTTATGGGAGTCGAAAATTCGGTGACCAATACGTCGCGCGCCATTGCGGCATTAGCCATTATTTACGGCGCCTTTTTGGGTGAAGTTTTCCGCGCCGGCATCGAATCGGTTCCCAAAGGCCAGATGGAAGCAGCCCACGCCGTGGGCATGACCACCTTCCAGGCCATGCGGCTGGTGATTCTGCCCCAGGCCATCCGCAATATTATGCCCGCGCTAGGCAACGATTTTGTGGCCATGCTCAAGGACTCATCATTGGTTACGCTGCTGGCCGTGCGCGACCTGACCCAGCAGGCCAAGCTCTATTCGGGCAGTTCCTTCCGCTTCCGCGAAACGTATTTGGTGCTGACGTTTCTCTATTTGACCATGACGATTACGCTGAGCCTGATTCTGCGCTGGTACGAACGGCGGATCAGGACGGCGGAGAGATAATTCAACGAAAGGCTCCCCACATGAAACCAACCAAAATTGAAAAAGTCGAACCGATTCTTTGGGACCGCTGGCTGCTGCTCAAAATTTACTGCGAAGACGGCACCATTGGCATTGGCGAAGGCGGCGTCCACGGCTGGCAGCGGCCCACCAAAACCATGCTGGAAGTCATCGGCGCCCTATCTGCTGGGCCAGGACCCGTCGCGGATTGAGCACCATTATCAGTGGCTCTATCGCTCGTCCCACTTTATGGGGTCGGTGGTGCAGGGCGCGCTGTCGGCCATCGATATTGCGCTATGGGACATCAAAGGCAAGCGGCTGGATGTGCCGATTTATGAACTCATGGGCGGGATGACGCGCGAACGCGTGCGCTGCTACATGCACGTCAACGGCGCCACTGCAGCGAGGAGTTGGCTGCCGACGCCCTGGCCAAAGCCAATGAAGGTTTCACTGCCGTGCGCTTTTCGCCTTTCCCGCCCGATTACTATCTGCACAAATCGTACGCCGAATGGGCCGACGAGGCCGTGCGGCGGTGGGCGCCGTGCGCGAAGCCGTAGGCGCCGCCGTCGACATCTGCGTGGAGATCCACCGCCAGATGATGCCCGCCGAATCGATCTGGCTGGGGCGGCGGCTGGAGCAGTTTCACCCCTATTTTATGAGGACCCCATGCTGCCGGACAGCCCGGCGCATGGCCGATGTGCAGGAACAGTGCAACATCCCCATTGCCACCGGCGAGCGCTTCACCACCATTTTTGAATATCAGCAACTGCTGGAAGCCAAGGGCGGCCTATGTGCGGCCCGATGTCTGTCTGTGCGGCGGGCTCAGCGGCTGCAAAAAAGTGGCCGCCCATGGCCGAAGCCCAGCACGTCAAAGTGATTCCTCACAACCCGCTCAGCCCGGTCAGCACGCCCCATTCAGCTCGACGCCTGCATTCCCAACTTGCCTGGAATACCAGGCGAATCGCACCGCCCAAACGACCTGCTTGCAGCCGCTGGAACTCAAAGCGGGCTATCTGACCGTGCCGACCGGGCGGGGCTGGGCATCGAACCACGAAGCGCCTCGCTTCATCAGGACAAAGTGCTGGATACGCCGTCTTTGATGGCTCGGCGGATCGATAAGCAGGCGGGCGAAAAGTAGGGAATGGTAGAGCGGTAATAGGCTATAATGTCCGCATCGAATTGGTGCAACGCGAAGTGGAGATGACCGATGCGCTTTAATACGGCAGGCCTGTAACCGCTCTCCTATGTTGAGCGCCACGGCCCTCTGACGAAAACGTCATGCCCTGATTGAGCAGCAGAACTATTTTATTCTGCATGCCTGGCAACCGGCAAGACAACAGCCATAATAGCTGGCGCGCCAGTTACGTTCGGTATGTGTCGGTGCTGTCATGGAGGTGGGCGCACCATTCCCTATTGATGGTGCTGAAAAACAATTCTATCGAGTTGGCGCAGCGCCATCAATTTTCACATTCCGCTGAATTACCTCTTGCGTGGGAAGATGTGACTGAAGGCCAACAGATTCGCCCTTTAACCCAATGGGCGAAAAGTATTGACCGTCTCGTTGTCTTTTGATGAAATTGATGAGAAAAATGTTTGTTCGTATTACACGCCAACTGCGGGCGGCTATTTCCAACGTCCCCAAGAATTCCCTGCCGCTTTGGCGTTAATTGGTCTGCGATATCCGCGACATAAAGTCGTTGGCAGCGACCGTCTTATTTCACCAGCCCATTTAACGTGGCCGTGCAGCTCAATCACCTTGCGTAACTTTACGGCTAACGAAGGCGAACTCTCCAGCAGCATACAGATGAAACGGTCAACGCTTTACGCCGAAGCGACCGCGTGTTTTGAATTGACGCAAGAGCCGTGGCTGGTGAATGCATTGGCCAAAGAAGCGTCGAAGATCTGGTCCCCGATCTGGCGCAGCGGTGACGGCCCATGATATTGAGCAGGCCAAAGAGAACTTGATTCAGCGACGGCAAACGCCCCTGACCAACTGACCGACAAACTGCGCGACCGCGGTGCGGCAGGTTATTGAGCCCATTCTACCGAACACGATGACTGACGTACCGCTGACGATATGAATATGTGATCGATTTAGGCTCTGTCGCTGGTCGAAACCGGGGACTGGTCATCGCTAATCCGATTTATCGCGGATTGCGCGCGTATACCTGCCCGCGCCTCGCTGCCCTCCTGCGCCACGCTCAACCCCGATGGCAGCCTGGCTCAGGACAAATTGCGCATCCTTCTGGCCTTTGGCGCAAACATGGCCACCGCCTGCGCTCTGTGCATTACCACGGATTGCGCCGCACCTGGTGATGATGGCCTTTCTGGATCGCGGGTCAATGGCGGCGGCATCTAATCCGAATATGCTTGGGCGAGGCCGCATGGACCTGTATCTCGCTACGGCGGCCAGCGCTGGGCTTGAACTCAATGTCTGCGACGGCAAACCTGATCCGCTAACTGGAAGGCTCGAACAGTTGGATGGCTACCTCAACAAATTGGAACTCTCCACCGGCTGGCTGGTCATCTTTGATCAGCGTGCCGGTTTGCCCGACATTAGCGAACGCACTACGGTGGAAACGGTGGCGTCGCCGGCGGGTCGCCAAATCACATTAATTCGCGGGTAATGAAGGGGAATCATGAAAATCGATCTCATGCTGCTCAATCACGACCTGGCCACCATTGCGGACTATGCGGCAGCGGCGGAACGGCTGGGCTTTGACGGTTTGTGGACCGCCGAAACCAGCCACGATCCCTTCCTGCCGCTGGTCATGGCGGCGGAACACAGCCGGCGCATTACGTTGGGCACGGCTATTGCCGTCACCTTTCCGCGGGCGCCCGGCGTGCTGGCCCAAATCGGCTGGGACCTGGCCAAGCAGAGCCATGGTCGCTTTATTTTGGGGCTGGGTTCGCAAGTGCGCGCCCACGTGGAGCGGCGCTTTGGCGCCACTTGGGACAAGCCGGTGCGCCAAATGCGCGAGACCATCGAGGCCGTGCGCGCCATCTGGCATTCCTATCAGACGGGTGAGCCGCTGCGCTATCTGGGCGAATACTTTTCGCTCAAGCTGATGACGCCGTTCTTCAACCCCGGCCCCATTGCGCATCCCAACGTGCCCATCTATATTGCCGCCGTCAACGAATTGATGTTACGATTGGCGGGTTCGCACGGCCAGGGCGTCCACATTCACCCCATCCACACCGTGCGCTATTTGGATGAATATGCCTGGCCGCATTTGCACCGCGGGCTGGCCCAAAGCGGCACACCGCGCGCCGCTTTTGCAGCCGTGGCCGGCGTCTTCGTCATCCCCAGCGACGCGCCGGATGCATCAGCGATGGAAGCCTCGGTGCGCCAGCAGATTGGCTTCTATTTGAGCACGCCCGCCTATCGCGTCATCACCGAGCTGCACGGCTGGGAGGAAACGGCTTTTCAACTGAGCAAATTGGCCCGCCGCGGCCAGTGGGACGACATGCCGCGGCTGATCGGCGACGACATGCTGGACACCTTTGCCGTGAGCGGCACTTGGGCGCAATTGCCCGCCCAAGTGCGCCAGAAATATGGCGACCGACTGGATCGCGTCAGCTACTATTTGCCATTTACACCCGGCGAAAATGAAGCAAACTGGCGGGTCACGGTGGCGGGATTTCACGACTTTGAATGAGATCCAATGTTCCCAAACGTATTGCCATATAGACACAAAATGAGCCATAGATAACAGAAAGTCTTGTCCAAACTATGATTTTTGTGATTTTATGAGGCCTATGATGGTTTGTCTATAAACCATCATAGGCCATCACCAAATCATCCAAATCATAGTTAAGTACTCCTCTCAAGATTTCTTTGTGTGTTTTTGTGGCTATAAATCTTTTTATCACAGGAGGAACCAACCCCATGTCTACCCAACCATCTCTCAAAGAGCGTATCCATCGCGGCGACATCTTGATCGGCGTCTCGGCGCCCATGACGGCCTCGCGCAGCCGGTTGGAAGCGATACTGAGCCAAGACGATTATGCGTTTGTATCGACCGACAGCCAGCATTCAGCTTTCAACGAAGAGCGGCTGGTCGAGTTTTGTGGACACGCCGCCGAGCTGGACGTGCCGGTGCAGTTTCGCATCAAGCACACGCGCCACACCTATCTCATCGGCAACCTGCTCGATTTGGGACCGGCTGGCGTGGAAGTGCCGCAGGTGGAGACCGAGGCCACAGTGGATGAGGCGCTAGCCTATTTTTACTATCCGCAGCGGGGCCTGCGCAGTTGGGGCGGCGCCGCCCGCTATAAGGTGGATGCGACGCCCGAGCAGTTCGCCTATGCTGAATGGTGGAACAACACGGGCGTGCTCTGGATGCAGATCGAGTCGATCAATGCCGTGACTCATGCGCGCAAGCTGGCCAAGCCGGGCGTCGATTGCCTCTCCTGGGGGCCGGCCGATCTGGCGTTCAACATGGCCAGCCATCCCCATCACCCCTTCCAGAGCGACGACGATTGCGTGCGCCACGTGCTGCAGCAACTGGCCGATACGGACATCAAACTCTGCTATCGTTCGTATGATCCGGCGCTGCGCAACCGCTATATCGACATGGGCGTGACTGTGTTACTGGAGCGGGCCAAAGTTTGAGCAACCAAATGAACGAGCTTCAAGCACAAGCCGCTGTGCAGCAGATCGTGGCGGGCATCACACGCACGGCCAGGCAAATCAACTTTGTGGATCAGGGGTCCACCAGCGCGGTTTGGCGAGTAGAGACAGACCAAGACGCATTGGCTGTGCGTTTGGCCACGCCACACGATGGTAAATCCGCTCGCTTTGAAGGCGAAGCCGGTCTGCGCGTCCAACTTTTTGCGCGGGATTCCCGGGTGGCGCAGCCAATTGCCTCCAACGTTACGCATCCCGAACTGGTTGCGCCGGAAATTGAGTGGTGTGTGGACAGCTTTGTGGCGGGTGAAACGTTGATCCGCGGGGCGCTGCCCAAGAACGTCTGCCACGATTTGGGTGAATTGTTGGCCAAGCTGCACACTTTGCCCGCCGAGGGTTATGGTCTGTTGGTAAATAGGCGCGACACAATCAGGGGACGGGCGGATAATGTGATAGATGGGCTCTGCACGCGCCTGCAGGATCCGTGGCCCTTCCGCCCAATGAATCTGCGTGAGCATCCTATCGCCCAAGCCGCGCCACATCTACTGCCCCGCATCGAACCATATCGGGACGATCTGCTGAGCCTGCTGGACGAGGAGCCGGGCGTTCCGCTGCACACCGATCTGCATGAGCGGCAGATGCCCTGTGTGGATGGCCGTCTCAACGGTTTGCTCGATTTTGGCGACGCCATGGTGGGGCCGGTAGTCGGCGACATCGGTTCATTTATGGGCTTTCATGGCAAAGCGCAGACCCAATGGATGTTAGAGGGATATACCGCGGATAGAGTGCGTCGAAATGAATTGCTGGCGCAGGCGCAGTTGTGGAGCATTGTCACTTCGCTCCATCACGCCAGCCGCGCCGTTACGCTCAATTCGGCGGGGCGCATGAGCCGCGTCATCCAATTTTTGGAAGAAAATCTATAAACAAAGCTGTAGAAAGGTACATTTGAGATCAGTATGGAAACAATCAACATTTTGGCAATTCCAGGCAGCCTCCGCCAAGCCTCTCTGACGGGCCAATTGATGCGTTCGCTTCAACCAATTGCGCCGGCCGATGTGCAGATTTCGATTTTTTACTTGAATGATGTGCCACCCTATAACCAGGATGTGGAGAACAATCATGGTTTTCCCGCCGCTGTACAGGAGATGCGCGACCAGATCGAAGCCGCCGATGGCCTGATCTTCGCCACGCCGGAATACAACGGCGGCATGTCTGGCGTGCTGAAAAACGGCATCGATTGGGCATCGCGCGGCGGCATCCTGGCCAATAAACCAGTGGCGCCCATTAGCGGCTCGCCCGGCGCATTGGGGGCCACCAAAGCGCAGGAGGGTCTGCGTTCGGTGCTGAACCATTTGGGCATGCACGTGCTGTCGCGACCGGCGGTGGCCATTCCGCAAATGCATGAAAAGCTGGCCAACGACACGATTACCGATGAAATGACGCTCAAATTTGTCACCGATTGGCTGAGTACATTTCGCAATTGGATTGTGCAGTTGAACAAATAATGGGTTATTGAGCAAAAATAATCGAAACCGCCCGCATGGGTTCTTCCCCATAATTGCTCAAGCGGTGCGGCGTTTCAGAATCGAAGATGGCGCTATCTCCCGGCGCCATTTTATATTGATCAAAGCCGAGTTCCAGCGTTAGTTCCCCCGCCAGCACCATCACAAATTCGCGCCCGCTGTGATGCGACAAGCGTTCGCCCGAGGTGGCCCCCGGCGCATAGCAAATCTCCATCAATTCTTTGCCCGCTTCTTTGCCGGGCGTCAAGCGCGCCCAGGTCACGTCACCTTGAAGATGGATAGTTGGTCGCTCGTGTGCGCGCAGAATGGGCGAGAGCGCCTTTTCGGGCGGCGGGGTAAAAATAGGCGGGCTGCTGTTAACGCCATTGATCTGCTGTTGGCGCAATTCGCTGGCGGTCAGTTCGCTGGCGGCCACTGCTCGCGTATTTTCAGCGTCGCCCTCGTCCCGGTCAGGGAAAAAATAATCGACGGGCAAACCCAACGCATCCGCTAGGCTGTGCAGCGTACGCACAGAGGGATTGGCCTTCTCGTTTTCAATCTGGCTTAACAGGCTGGCGGTCACCTCTGTTTTGGCCGCCAGGTCGCGCAGGCTGAGATTTTGGGCCAGCCGAGCGTCGCGTAATTTTTGACCAATCCCTAACATAGATTTCCCTCTATAAAAGCCAACCGCAGATGGCGCAGATTTTGTAAACACGGATGGGGGGAACACGGATAAAAACCTTAAAAATCTGTGTTCTTCCTATCCGTGTTTACAAAATCTGCACTGTTCACGAAATACGATGGCTATCATTATAAATATCTGCACAACCTTCGTCAACCCTGATTAAACAGTTGCTAGTTACAAAGCTCCATTTTGGCTATTTTGTTAAATCAGGTTTGACAAATGTGGCGGGCCATGCTAGGCTTTTGTTTAACTCCTCTTATCCCTTTTGTATGAAAATCAAATTGACCGATTACTGGAGGCTGCATCATGGCATTGCCCACCCACGGCCCCATGGGCGTCGATTGGGAAGAACGCATCAACTTTGCGCGGCTGCGCACCGAACGGCTGGCTCGGCTCAAACGCTTTTTGAAAGAGTCGGAGATGGGCGCGCTGCTCTGTTTCGACATGAACAACATCCGCTATATGACGGCCACCACCATCGGCACCTGGGCCTTTGACAAGGTGGCGCGCTGGGCGCTGCTGCCCCAGGACGACGAGCCGATCAACTGGGACTTTGGCTCGGCGGCCCGTCACCACGCGCTCTACTGCCCGTGGCTGGATGGTGAAAAGCGCTCGCGTCCCGGCACCTCTACGCTGCGTGGGGCCATGCTGCCCGAAGCCAAAATGGCCGAGAATGTAGCCCGGAAAATTCGCGTCGAATTGGAAGCACGCGGCTTGATGAACGAGCCGGTGGGCGTGGATCTGGTCGAGCCGTCGGTGCTCTTTGCGCTGCAGGCTGAGGGCATCAACGTGGTGGACGGTCAGCAGCTTATGCAGGCCGTGCGCGTGATCAAAACGCAGGACGAAATTTCGCTGCTCAACCACGCCGCCATGATGGTCGATGCGGCCTATCATCAACTTTATGAAGCCATGAAGCCGGGCATGCGCGAAAACGAGTGCGTGGCGCTGGTCAGCAACGTGCTTTACAGCATGGGCTCCGAATATGTGGAGGGGGTCAACGCCATTTCGGGCGAGCGCTGCAGCCCGCACCCGCACCTGCACAGCGACCGCACGCTGCGCCCCGGCGACCCGGCCTATTTTGACATCCTGCATTCGTACATGGGCTATCGCACCTGCTACTATCGCACCTTTGCCGTGGGTAGCGCCTCGCGCGCCCAGGTCGACGCATACAAGCAGTGCCGCTACTATTTGGACGCCGCCATCGACATGATCAAGCCCGGCGTCACCACGGCGGATGTGGTCAAGCTGTGGCCCAAGGCGCAGGAGTTTGGCTTCCCCAACGAGGAGGCGGCCTTTGCGCTCCAATATGGCCACGGTTTGGGGCTGGCCATTTGGGAGAAGCCCATCTTTAGCCGCCAGGTATCGCTCGATTATCCCGAGGAAATTAAGGAAGGCATGGTCTTTGCGCTGGAGACCTATTGGCCGGCGTCGGATGGCTGGTCGGCGGCGCGTATTGAGGAAGAATTGGTCGTGACCAAAGACGGCTGCGAGGTGATCAGCCGCTTCCCCGCCGAGGAGCTGATGGTGGCGGGCGTGCGCTACTATGCCGCCACCGGTCCGCTACCGCTCATGCGCGAGACCGAGTCGCACAAAAATCTGGACTACAGCGCCGATGGGCCGTTGGGCGCTATGGTGGCGCAGGCGCAAGCCGCAGCGGGCTTTGACTCTATTGAGTTTATTAGAGACAAAAATGGGGTACGCGGATGAACACAGATTCGCGCGGATTTTTCTCTGATAGAATCAGCGTTCATCTGCGTAAATCAGCGTACAATTTTTCGAGTGTGTTATTACCGATAATGTCTTATGCAGTGGTGAGCGTGGCCAGTCGCTCTAATGCAGTTTCAAGCGGCATCGGCTGGACGGGGAAGGGGCCGGATTCCAGATCAACGCCCTGCGCATTGGCATCCAGAACGGCCAGCATTCGCACCACAATGCGAGCCTGATCGGCCGGAGAATAACGGTCAAAATTCTGAGGCAAGACGCTGTAATCAACCAATTCCAGCCCATAAAGTGCATCTTGGATTGCCTGGTGATAGGGTGCGCCAAAATCGATGGCCAGGACATCGGCTCCCCGCAACGCGATAGACAATGTGGGCAGCGGCTCATCCACATCAAACTGGCTGACCCGAATCACACCGGCCACCACATCGGGCCGCGGGTCTACGATTAAGATGCGATATGGATGGGCGTCGGCATCGGCGGGGCGATTTTGGCGAGCGCGGTAATTGGGGATGCCGGTCAAGGTTGGCGAGGATTCGTGCAGGTAGTCGATCTCGACAAAAACAATGCCATTCTCAATGATTTTCAGCCGCTTGCTCAGGTATTCGTCGCCGTCACGGCCATCGGGTTTGTTGGATGGCGAAAGGACTTCAATCCAGACCACCGGCTCGCCGCGATCGGGCCCTCTTTGGGTAAGCGCGTAGATTTTGATGGCGTTTAGCTCTTTGGACGAAACCGGTTCGGTGAACAGGGTTTCGGCCAGCGGCAAAACCAATTCTCCCGTGCTTATCAACTGTTCACCCTGGCGAGAAGTGGTTGGCAAACGTTGTGGCTCGGCATCATAAATTGTAATATCTGATTCTGGATATTTGGCTTTGGCGGGCGCATCCAGGCGGCGAATTTGCAGGGATGGTTCAATGGCAGCCGTGTAGCCCATGGGCAGCAATATGGCCTTCAGCGTATTGGCCAGATAGATAATGTAGGTAGCGTGGAACTCGTGCCAGCCGCCTGCGCTTTGCCAATAGCTATGCAGGTGGGCATTAATGCCGCGGTATTGATTTTTAATGGAGCGTACGGGCGTCATGCCGATTTTCCTCAGCGAACATATGACGTTCAGACGAAATACGCAGATATTATAACACGGATACAAAAGAACGCGGATATTTGCCCTTTTTATCCGTGTTCCGCCCATCCGTGTTTACAAATTAATGAGTTTCGAGCAGGAGCAATTATGGCAAATTTAGGCTATGTGGGTCTGGGCGAAATGGGAGGCCGCATGGTAGCGCGCCTCTTGGCCGCCGGCCACACGGTGACCGGCTACAACCGCACGCGCGCAAGGCCGACTGGCTGATCGAGAAAGGCATGAAGTGGGCGGATACGCCGCGTCAAGTCACCGAAGCGTCCGACATCGTGCTCTCATGGTGACCAACACCAAAGCGGTGGAAGCCATCACCCAAGGACCGGACGGCCTTATTGCGGCGCTGGGGCCGGGCAAGCTCTACATAGACATGAGCACCATGAGTCCCGAATACAGCAAGG
This sequence comes from Caldilineaceae bacterium, assembly GCA_041391125.1. GTDB lineage: Bacteria > Chloroflexota > Anaerolineae > Caldilineales > Caldilineaceae > JACKBC01. The sequence continues at coordinate 22,067 of JAWKON010000017.1, read as the reverse complement.
AGCTGGCTGTGCAGGTGGCGGCCACCGGCGCCAAAATGCTGGATGCGCCGGTCTCCGGCAGCGTGATTACGCTGGTGCAGGGCAAGCTGTCCGTCATGGTGGGCGGCGACGCGGATGCCTTTGCGCAGGCGCTGCCCGTTTTGCAGGATGTTGGCCCCAAGGTGACCCACGTGGGCGGCAACGGGCTGGCCGTGGCCATGAAGATCGCCACCAATTTGAGCCTGGCCGCGCAGATGTTGGCCTTTAGCGAAGGCGTGCTGCTGGCCGAAAAGAGCGGCATCCCGCGCGAGATCGCCGTGGAGGTGCTCACCAACAGCGCCATTGCTTCGCCCATGGTCAAATATCGCGGCCCCTTTGTGCTGGAGACGCCGCAGGTGGCCTGGTTCAACGCCAACATGATGCAAGAAAGATCTGAACTTGGCGCTGGAGCTGGGCCAAAAGCTCAACACGCCCACGCCGACCACATCGCTCTGCAATGATTATCTCACTGCCGCCAATGGGATGGGGCTAGGCGAACACGATTTCGCCAGCATGTTCAACGTGCTGGCCCGCATGGCCGGACTGGTAAACTGGCAGCCCAAAGTGGCCGACAAACCCGACGATTTCTAAATGCTACTTGAACAATCAAGGATTTTGAAGGGGGATTTTGATCAACAGATTACACAGATTTCACAGATTAAAAATCTTTATAATCTGTGAAATCTGTTGATCATATCTCTCTGTTTCTCTGCTCAATCAACAGATCAACCAGGAGGAATCCATGAAACGCACTTCCCTATTTTCGTTTTTGCTGATTCTCGTGCTGCTGCTGGCGGCGTGCGCCGCGCCCATGCCCGCGGCAGGAGAGGCGCGGCGATAGCCGATGCCAGCAGTGGTGACGCAGCGGCCAGCGCCGAGGGTGGCCCCAGATAGTGATTGGCGCGTCGTTGCCCATGACCGGCGGTTTTTCGGTCAACGGCGTCAAGCACAAAGAGGGGTATGAGCTTTGTGTAGATTTGATCAACGAAAAGGGTGGCATTTTGGGCCGTCCGGTCGAGATCATCATCAATGACAACCGTTCAGACACCGAAACGGCTATTTCTCAATACGAGCGGCTCATCAACGTGGACCAGGTGGACGTGCTCTTTGGCACCTTCTCCAGCCGTCTGACGTTCCCTGTCTCGGCCATTACCGAGCAGTATGGCATGGTCATGCCCATTCCGGCGGGTGGCGCTCTGCGCATTTATGAACAGGGCTTTAAGAATCTCTTCTACTTCCAGGTGGCCCCGGCGGAGTATGTGGGCAGCAGCCCCATCGGCATGTTGCAAAATCTGGTGGCGGCCGAGGATCTGCCCAAAACGGTGGCTCTTGTACGCGCCGATGACTTCTTTGCCAACGGCATTGCCGACGGCCTGCTGGGTAATGAAGTGAAAAATCCCGATGGCGCCGTGGTGGCCAATCTAGCCCCCGGTCTGCTGGCCGAAGCGGGCATTGAGGTCGTCTATGACGAGCAGTGGCCCGAGGAAGGTTTCTCGGATTGGCTCAATCTGGCCAACTCGGTCAAAGCCAGCGAAGCCGAAATGCTGATTGGCCTGACCGCCTCGCCCGAAGAGACGGTGCAGCTTGTGCGCGGTCTGCAAACCGTGGGCTATCAGCCCAAAGCGGTCTATTTAAGTCAGGGCACGCAGTCCGAATTTCTGGAGGGCGTGGGCGATGCGGCCAACGGCATTATGATTCACGCCGCCTGGCATCCGGGCGCGGCCTGGGTGGGCGAACTGGCCGGTGAACCGTTCAGCAATCAGGACTTTATTGCGGCCTATCAGGCCAAGCACGGCGCCGAGCCGGATGAGGATGTGGCCATCCCCTTCGCCGTCTGCCAGGGCATGGAACAGGCCATGCGCGGCGCCGGCGCCACCGACAACGCCGCCCTGAGCGAGTGGCTGCACGCCCGCACCGCCGAGGAGCCGGTCAAGACCATCACCGGCCCCTTCAACTGGGACGAGCGCGGTCTGCCCATCGGCAAGAGCTTCCTCATGACCCAGTGGCAGGACGGCGAACTCAAGTTCGTCTATCCGCTGGATGAATTTGAAGGCGTGGCGGAGCTGATCTATCCCAAGCCGGAATGGTAAAAACCTGACAAGATGACAAGATGACAAGGTGACAGACCACGCATCACCCTGTCATCTTGTCATCTTGTCATCTTGTCATCTTGTCATCTTGTCATCTTGTCATCTTGTCATCTTGTCATCCTGTCATCTTGTCATCCCTATGCCATTACTCGAGGTCAAACATCTCACCAAATCCTTCGGCGGTCTGCGGGCCGTGGACGATTGCTCCTTTGCGGTGGAGGAAGGGGCAATCGCCGCGTTGATTGGTCCCAACGGCGCGGGCAAGACCACGGCGTTCAATTTGATCAGCGGTGTGTTGACGCCCGATTCCGGCGAGGTCTGGTTTGACGGGCGACGCATTGACCGGCTGCCGCCGCACAAGATCACGCGGCTGGGCATGAACCGCACCTTTCAGATCAGCCGCAACTTGGAAGAGATGACGGTGCTGGAAAATCTGGTGGTGCAGTCGCCGGTGCAGGGGATGCGCGGTCTGTTTGGGCGCAGCATTACGCCGGACGAGCGCGCGCGCGCTGAGGAGTTGCTCGAGTTTGTGGGCATTGCACATTTGACCTATGAGGAGACGCGCAACCTCTCCTACGGCCAGAAAAAGCTTATGGACTTTGCCGCCATGCTCATGTCGCAGCCTAAGCTGATTTTACTGGATGAACCGGCGGGCGGCGTCAACCCGGCGCTGCTGGAGACCATTGTAGAGCGCATTCAGGAGCTGAATGCCCAGGGCATCACCTTTTTGATTGTGGAACACAACATGGACCTGGTCATGGGCATTAGCGACCCGGTCATTGTTATGGCCTACGGCTCGGTCATCGCCCACGGCGCACCAAATGCCATTCAGGCCGATCCCGCTGTGCTCGAGGCCTATTTGGGGTAAAATCAATATCACTCATATAGTGGAGACTGCGATGCACGGCATCAGAAAATTCCAACCTTGCAGTCGCGAAGTCAGCCGTGCGTTGCAGCCGTAGCGGCCGTATTTGAACAATCTTTAGGCCAAAATACTTTTGTGAAAATTCTCAAATGGTTAAACCTCTGATGGAGCTTTCTGAATCCTATCTGGCAGAGGGCTATGCAATTGTTCGTCAATGCATTCCGGTGGATGCCGCCGCCGAAATCCGTCTGCTGGTCACCGCCATGGACATCACAAAGCGCAAGCCCAATCTCATTGAGAATGCGCAGCTCAGGCAGGCCCTTGACGACTTGCTCAAGCCGCTGTACGCAAAGCTGGGCATTCAAGTTGAACGGCTGGTTGAATTGGCGTTGCTGATCGCCACCCAATCGCGGCCGGTGAAACTGGGCTGGCATCGCGACCGGCCGCCCGCGAATGGCATTCACTCCTTTCAATTGCCGCTGCTGCCGGGCGATCGTTTTCACGAGCTGGTCCCCGGTTCGCATGATCGCGAGCTAACCGATGCCGAAATTGCCGCCCGCAACGCCGGGGCCAGGATATGCCGGGCGCGGTCAAAATTAACATGGAAGTGGGCGATCTTTTGCTGCGCAGCCCGGTGATTTTTCACCGAGGTTTTAATGAACATGGAATCGAGCGGTTGACCATTGTTGGGACTTACCAATAAAGGCTAGTGCCGGTCGAGTAGGGCGGGGCAGTATCCGCCCGTATCGAGACCGTTCGACTGAGCTCACGCCGAAGCCAAACGGGTCAGACCCGCTCACTCTGGTTTCGATACGGCTGCCAACTGCTGCAGCCTACTCAACCGCCGTTCGCTAGTCCTGCGCGTATATCATAACGAACTTATATGGCCCTCCTTGAAATCGACAACGTCGTGGCTGGTTATGGCCGCGGCCCCAATATATTGCAAGGGCTGACCGCCAACATTGAAGAGGGGCAGGTGGTCTGCATTATTGGCCCCAACGGCGCCGGTAAATCAACGCTGCTCAAAGCCATCTCTGGCCTGCTGCACCCACGCAGCGGCGAAATCCGGCTGGGGGGACAGCGCATTAGCCACCTGCGCCCGGATCAGATTTTGCAGCGCGGCATCTGTTTTGTGCCGCAGGAGCGCAGCCTTTTCCCCAACATGACGGTGCGCGAAAACATCCGCATGGGCGGCTACGTTTTGACCGACAAGGCCGAACTGGAGCGCCGCATTGATGAGGTCTTCGACACCTTTCCGCGGCTGCGCGAGCGGGCCAACCAGAAAGCGCGCACCCTCTCTGGCGGTGAACAGCAAATGCTGGCCATGGGTCGTACGCTGGTCTTGCAGCCCAACATTGTCATGCTAGACGAGCCGTCGCTGGGGCTGGCTCCACAGGTTGTAGAGCAGGTTTTTGGCATTATGCAGCTCTTCACCGAAAAAGGCATGACCGTGCTGCTGGTCGAGCAAAACGCCCGCAAAGGGCTGGAATTCTCCGACTGGTGCTGCGTGCTCGATCTGGGGACCATGTTGTTTGAGGGCGCGGCCGGTACGGTATTGGACGATCCGCGTATTCAGGAACTCTATTTGGGCAAGCGGGCCAGGAACTGATCTATGACCGCATATCTGCAAATCCTCATCTTTGGCCTCTGCCTGGGCGGCGTCTATGCGCTGATGGCGTCGGGGTTGACGCTGATCTTTGGCGTCATGCGCATTGTCAACCTGGCGCACCCCATCTTTATTATTGGCGCGGCCTACATCAGCTATTACCTTTTTACCGGCCTCAAGCTGGACCCGCTGCTTTCGCTGCCTATCAACATGGTGGTCATGTTTGGCGTGGGCGTGCTGGTTTACAAGTTGGTCTTTGCGCGCGATGCCGACAACCCGCGCTATTCTGAGATGACGGTGCTGCTCACCTTTGCCGTGGCCATGATTTTTGACGGGCTGCTGGGCTATTTTTTCACCAATACGCAGCGCGTCACTTCGCCGGCCTACGCCACGCAAGCCTTCTTTATGGGCGACCTCTTTATTCCCAAGGCGCAGCTTTATGCCGGCGTTTTGAGCCTGGTGCTGGTGGGCGCGCTGTGGGCCTTTTTGCAATACACGCCGCTGGGTTACGCCATCCGCGCCACCACGCAAAACCGCGCCGCCGCCAGTGCTGGGCGTCAACGTGGCGCAAGTCTCCATGATCACCTTTGGCATTGGCATGGCGCTGGCCGGCGCATCCGGCGCGCTAATGAGCTTTCTCTTTAGCTTTTTCCCGGCCAAACATTGGGAATGGATCGCGCTGCTCATGTCGCTAATTGTGTTGGGCGGCATGGGTAAATTGCTGGAAGCGGTAGTGGGGGCGCTGCTGCTGGCGGTGCTGGCTGCCTATGTGAGCAGCATCTTCGGGCCGACCTGGTCGCCGCTCACCTTTTCCTGGCCCTCTTTGTGATTCTGCTGGTGCGCCCACAGGGGCTCTTTGGTGAAAAGATGGAGGCTGCCTGATGTCCGAAAATGTGGCAATGGCCGCCGAGCTTTCACCCGAAGAGATCCGCCGCCGCCGCAACGCCGAGCGCGTGTTGGAAACCGCGCCATCGAGAGCAAGAGCAATTCTGCTGGCGGTGGTGCTGCTCGGCCTTTTTGCGCTGCCCATCCCCTCCTTTTTGGGCGCCAATCTGAACTATCCGCTGCACATGGCGCTGCTGCTGCTCATGTATATTGCCATGGCCTCAAGCTGGAACATTTTGGGCGGCTATGCGGGCTACGTCTCGCTGGGTCACAACGTCTTTTTTGCCATTGGTGGCTACCTCTCCGGCATGATTCTCGTGCTCTATGGCGTGCCGTCCTTTGTCACAGCGCCGCTGGGCGGGCTGCTGGCCATGATTATTGGCTTTGGAGTGGGCTTTATCACGCTGCAATGCGCGGCCCAGCCTTTATTATCTCCACCATTGCGCTGCTGTTGACCGTGCGCATTGTGTTTGACAATTGGGATTTGGTGGGCGGCTCCGGCGGCGTCACCATGCCGTTGATCAATCTGCCGGTCAATCTGGTCAAAGTGCCTTTTTATTATGGCATGTTGATTACGGCCATGGCCGCGGTCTACACCTCCTATCGCATCAAACATTCCAAGTTTGGCCTGGGGCTGCGCGCCATTTCGCAAGATGAAATCAAGGCCGAGGCCGCGGCATCCCCACCGCCTTTTACAAGATTCTGGCCTATGCCATCAGCGCCTTTTTGTCGGCATGGCGGGCAGCTTTTGGGGCCAATATCTAACCTACATCCGCCCCAACATCTTCATGGTCGTACTCATCGCGGCCAACCTGGTGCTCATGTCGATTCTGGGCGGCAAAGGCACGCTGTTGGGTCCCATTGTGGAGCGCCATCCTGCTCATCGGCGTCAACGAATTCCTGATCAGCCAGCTCGGCGCCAGCGAGCTAAATATTGCCGGCACGGGTATAATCATGCTGGTGGTGCTGCTCTTTTTCCCCGAAGGTATTGTGGGGACGCTGCGGCGGCGGCTGGTTGCCGAAAATGCTGGATTGGGAGTAGAAAGGAACAATCATGCAAGACACACCGGACAACATCGTCACCAACCGCGCTCGCGGCGTCTCCCTCTCCCATTCAGCCACGGAAATCCACATTCGCCACCTGCCGCCCGTCATTTCGGACGAACCGCCCTCACGCGGCGGCACGGACAAAGGCCCCTCCCCGCTGGAGTACATTTTGGCCGCACTCTGTGCGTGAGCCAATGTGTCAACGGCCAGGTTGGCCGCCAAAATTCGCTTTCAATATGAGGATTTCGAGTCGAAGCCGTGGGGGAACTGGATACGCGCGGCGCAAAGGGCTGGCTGATGTGCCAGTGCATTATCAAAAAGTGCGTCTGTTTATCAAAATCAAAACCGCCGAATCGGATCAGCGGCTGGAACGACTTAAGGAGTTGGTGTCTAAATATTGTCCGGTGGATAGTTTGATTAAAGCTGCCGTTCCCGATTATGAGGTGATTTGGGAACGGGTAGCGTAGTGCCGTAAGTTGTTATGCAACAGCAAAGTCTGTGTATTCACGCTTGGTCGGATGATGGAAGGCCAACACAATGTCTTCTTTCGGAATGCCAGCTTCAAGTAGAGAGAGTGCAATGGGTTGGTCAGTTGTATCTTCTTCCACATAGACTTTGTCGTTGTGCAGACGCAGATGATAGACAGACCCATGTACGCGTCGCCTTTTTTGCCAACCAACATACATGAGTTGGTAACTGCCACGTGTGTCGTCAAATATGAGTAGCGGCTCGATCTCGCCATAAGCCGGCTTGATCTGCGCGTCTTCAGCCAGAATCTGTTTGATGATATCTGCATATCGTTCTACTTTATCCATTCTACGATCTCCTCTTTATCGATATCCACCACCATCATTTTGATTCCGTTTGCTTCCAGCAAGATTGTGCCTGAGACGTCGGAGAAAAGCTCGTCATATACGATATGTCCATTATACTGCATTACGTATAGATGAGAATAAGCTTTAGCTGTTCGGCCAAGAAGTATAGCCAATGGAACTGATCCTCTGTTTCTCGCCCAATCTGACGGCACATTCGCCCGCAACGGTTGTTTGGGGCAGCTCACCATGATAAAATATCGGAAAATCATTCATACTATGGGGATAAGTATACTTCATGGCAAAAGATGTGATTCACGACTATGTCAAAGAAGCATTGATAAATGATGGCTGGACTATTACTGCCGAGCATTTCACAGTACGATACGAAGAATTAACAATTTACCCTGATCTGGCTGCTGAACGTGCGCTCGCCGCTCAGCGGGGCGAACGAAAAATTGCGGTAGAAGTAAAGAGTTTTCTGGGGCGGTCCACCACTACTGAGGTAAAAGATGCTGTTGGGCAATACGTGATCTACCAGACATATTTGGAAGAAGTGGAGCCGGAGCGCAAGGTGTATCTGGCCATTAGCTCGCAAACCTATCATGATACATTTCGGCTCAAAGCTGTGCAGCGGCTCGTCGAGCGATTTTCGATCATGCTGATTGTTGTGGATATCGATCAGAAGGAGATTGTCGGATGGATCGAATAACAAAGTATCGGACCATTGTCAAAGATTTATTGCAGTGTCAGGCTGAACATATGCAGCGGCATCCTCAGCCCGTTATTGAAACCGAGTTGAGCTTCGATGAGGTGCATGATAACTACCTGCTACTCAATGTCGGATGGACAAAGCAGGGGCGGATGCTGGTTCCGGCATTATATATTCGTCTCCACAATGGCAAGATTTGGGTGGAGAACGACTGGACAGAAGCAAAAATTGTTGATGCACTTGTTGAACGCGGTGTACCAACAGAAGATATTGTCCTCGCTTTTCACCCACCCAATATGCGTCAGTATACAGAGTTTGCAGTTGCCTGAACTACAACGGAAAAGGAATTGTGTGATGCTCATCGACATCCACGCCCACATCATCGTCCCCGAAATTGAGCGCGCCGCCGCTCCGTCCGACCGGTGGCGGCCCGCCGTCACTTGGGAGAACGGCCGGCAGATCTGCGATTTCGACGGTAAGCGGCTCACCTCCATGTGGCGCGACGCCGTCAACATTGAGCGGATCATCGCGGAAAATGCCGCCGCCGGCGTCACCCACGCGGTGCTGACGCCCTGGTCATCCCTCTTTGGCTATGAACTCGATTTGGACAAGTCGCGGCGCGTCAACCAAATTCAAAACGACGCCCTGGCGCGCATTCAGCGCGGCCACCCCAACCAGATTACGGCGCTGGGCACGATCCCCATGCAGGATGCCGACGCTGCGGTGGCCGAACTGGAGCGGGCCGTCACCCAATTGGGGATGAAGGGGGTAGAGATCGGCACTAACGTCAACGGCGTCTATCTGGGCGATGACCGCTTCCGCCCGGTTTGGACCGCGGCGCAGGAACTGGGCGCCATCGTCGAAATCCATCCTGTTCCCGGCGTGGGCAACAAGACCAATGGCCAATATTACCTCTGGAATGCCTGGGCCAACCCCGCCGAGACGGCCTACACCGCCGCCCACATGATTTTGGCTGGTGTGCTGCACGATTTCCCCGATCTCAAGGTGGTGCTCTTTCACGGCGGTGGCCATCTGCCCTATCAGATCGGACGATTGGACCGCGCCTATGCCGTGCGCCCCGAAGTGCAGCAGCGCATCAGCGCGCCGCCCAGCACGTACTTTAAAAAATTCTACTTTGACACCATCACCCATTCGGCGGAGGCGCTCCAATATCTGATCAATTTGGTGGGTGTCGATCAGGTCATGGTGGGCTCGGACTACCCGTTTGACATGGGCTATGCGCGGCCTGGGGAAATGGTGGATGCGCTGGGGCTTGCTGGGGATGCTGCGGATAAAATTCGTTTTGGCAACGCGACCAGGCTCTTTGGGATATAAACATGAAAATCACCGACATTCAAACCATCTTTGTCGACCGCTATCTCTTTGTGCAGATACACACCGACGCCGGCATCACCGGCTTGGGCGAGTCGGGGGCGTGGGGCTATTTGGAGGCGTCCGCCGGCGCGGTCGAGACCTTCAAGCGCTATCTGATCGGTCAGGACCCCATGCGCATTGAACATCACTGGCAATATCTCTACCGCTGGAGCGCGTTTCGCGGCGCGGCCATTATGGGCGCGCTGAGCGCCATCGACATTGCGCTGTGGGACATTATGGGCAAACACTTTGGCGTGCCTTGCTACCAGTTGATGGGCGGCAAGACGCGCGACAAGGCGCGGGTCTACTATCACGTCTTCGGCTCGACCAAGGAAGAGTTGATCCAGGGCTGTATCGACGCCAAGAACCGGGGCTTCACCGCCGTGGGCCATCTCACACCCTTCCTCGATGAAGATCATGGCGTTCCCTTTTTCAAAACGCATGTGGATAAAATGGAGGACGCCATCGACACGGTGCGCCAATATCGCGAAGCGGTGGGCAATGCGGTAGATCTCTGCATCGAGATCCACCGTCGACTCACCCCCGCCGAGGCGATTGTGCTGGCGCGCGGCATTGAGCCCTATCGCCCCTTCTTTTACGAGGATCCGATCCTGCCCGACCACTTTGACTCCATGGCGCTGGTGGCGCAGCACATCGACATCCCCATTGCCACCGGTGAGCGCATCCACACGATCTGGGAATTTGAGATGTTGCTTAAGCGCGGCGCGGTCCAATATGTGCGCCCCGATGTCTGCATGGTTGGCGGGTTGACCCACGCCAAGAAGATCGCGGCGCTGGCCGAGGCGCACCATGTGGGCGTCGTGCCGCACAATCCGCTCAGCCCGGTGAGCACGGCGGCCTGCATTCAACTGGCAGCGTGCATCCCGAACTTTGCCCTGCAAGAGTATCCCATCGGCGAAGACGCGCCGCCCAAAAGCGAGATTGTCAAGAGTGCGCTGCGCACCGAAAATGGCTATATCATCATCCCCGACGCGCCGGGCATCGGCGTGGAGCTGACCGAGGACGCTGCGGTGAAACATCCGTACAAGCCGCGGCGGGTGCACACGCGGCTCAATGTGGATGGGTCGGTGGTGGATCAGTAGGCGGGTGAATTGCCAGTTTTGATCTTCGTCAGATACAAGCGGTGGAGACAATGGTGTTGTTAATTTTGTGAGGTTTGTGGTGAGAAATCTGTTGCAGTTGGGGAGAGTACGGTTGTAATTTTCCTGCAATTCGTGTTTGGCTATCAGTTGCGATATAATAGGAGAAAATCTGAATAATCCAGCTTGCTACCCTTTACGTGGGAACAATGCGGTTTTCAGTTTGTCTTGCATATTTAGACATCAAGATAACGTAATGGGAAGTAAGCAATTGGGTGGAATGAGAGATAGCTGCGCTATGACAACAATTACAATTACAATCGAAGATGAACTAGCTCAAATTGTGAACAAAGCAGTCCATCGCCTATCGATCAGCCAAGAAGAGATTGTACGCCAGGCCCTTTATCACTTTTTTGACGAAGCACAGGAAAGTATGGCTGGGGAAGATCCATTAATCGGTATGTTTGATTTGGGTGATCCACTGCTCTCTGAAAATGCGGAAGAAATCCTGCAAGGCATGTTTCACAACGAACCGAATAGCGTCACGCCATGATTGCCGTTGCCGATACAGGCTTTGTCGTTGCGATTTTACCGCGGCGACAAGAATCACCAGCCATCTGCGTCCGTGTACCATGCGTTGCAGCAGATTTATTTACCACAGAGTACATTGACGGAAATTGCCTACCTTTTGCGCCAACGAGCCGGTGAAGGCGCCATGGTTAAATTCTTGAATGGATTACCGGCCAGCAAATTTACTGTCACCGCATTGAATGATCAGGATTTGTCAACAACAGCCGATATCTTAGCGCGCTATACATCCAGTCGGATTGACTTTGTTGATGGTACCGTGATGGCCGTTGCTGAACGGATGAAGATTACGACGGTGTTGACCGTTGACTATCGTGATTTTCGACTTTATCGACCGCGCCATTGTGCTTATTTTACGCTGCTGCCTGAACAACAATAGCTGCTCAGACGTAACTTCGCTAATCTGACTTTTAACTACCGCACCGTCCGCCCCGCCGCCACCGCCAACGCCGGCCGCCGCACCATCCCCCACATCACCGCGGCCCCCAGCGCCGAGAGCGTCAGCCCAATCATAAAGAGGGCGCCGTATCCCCAACCCGCCACCACGTAGCCGCCACTAAAACTAATGGCGCCAAAGCTCAGGGACATGGCCATGGAGACCGCGCCGTAGGCCAGCGATCGCCAGCGCTGCTCCACCATCTCCATCTGATAGACCTGAAGCGCCGGCATCCACATGGCCGATAGGACCAGCGTGCCAAAACGGCCCAGCCCCACGCCCAATGAGGTGGGCAGCAAAATCAGCGGCGCCATGCTGAGGCGCGCTGCAAAAGGTGACCATCATCAACGTCCACCCGTTGCCGCGCTGCAGGGCCAGGCGCGGCAAGATCAGCGGTGCAAAGACCGCCGCAAATTGACCGGCGCTGGTGATCACCCCGATCCAGCGCCGGCGACAGGTGCAGCTCCGTATCCATAAGCGCGCTGCAAAACGATTGACACGCCGCTGGCCGCTTGACAACGACACGTACAGCAACATAATCGCCACCGGCCACATCGGGAATGCCCCTCAATCGGCGCTCGCTCTTCTTGCCCCATGTTCTGCCCGGCGCAGTCGCCCCAGCGGGACCAGCGCCAGCAGCGCCAGCACCGCGCTCAGCCACAGCGCCCACCGGTACGGCCCCGTATCGCTCAATTCTTGACTGAGCAGAAAGCCGAACAACCCCGGCAACCCACCGGAGAGCGTGCCGATCAGCGTGCCCAGGCTGCGCAACGTGCTGCTCAGCGCGTACGCACTGTTGCGATTCTCCGCCGAGGTGACCACCATGAGCGCCGGCGGAGGTTGATGCTAAACATGGCATAACCGGCCGAGCACCACCTGCGTGATGATCGGCCAACCGTAGTGCATCCAGACCGGCAGCATTTCGGTAAAAGCAGCAGCCCCATACCCAGCGCCGCAATCAAGCGCGCCGACGAACATGGTGCGTCAGCCCAAAGCGGAGCCCAATGCACCGCTGGGCAGGCTCATGCCCATATAGCCCAGTGCGCCCGCCGCGTTGAACAGCCCCAAATATTCGGGCCATATCCCAAGCGCAGCACGTAGAGAATTTTCAGCAACATCTGAATGCCAAAGAAGCTGATGGCCAATAGCCCCGTCGCCGCCAGGAGCAGTTTGACATCGCGTCCGGAAGGCCGGAAAAGCGAAGAGCGATTGCATGAAGTTTTACCAATCTGGTCTGGTTGGGTGACCCTGTCGGGTAAAATCAGTAGATCGCAACGGCCAGAGATGGGGCCGAATTCACCAATCGCGACCGCCGCCTATATCGCCAACTTTGTTGCGATGTACTGAAAATGGATGGGAGAGATAATACGAATAGTAGTATACCCATAACTGTAAACTTAAGGAAGCGAACGGCGGTTGAGTAGGCTGCGGCAGTATGCAGCCGTATCGAAACCAGAGTGAGCGGGTCGACCCTTGGTTTCGATACGGCCACAAACTGCCGTGGCCTACTCAACCGGCACTAATCTGGTCTCCTAGTTTACACTTATGGTAGTATACCATATTCAATCGTTCATCTTATCAGGATGCTGTGCTATAATAGCGACTATGACCGATTTCCCATAAGGCCTTTGGGCGATGCCATCCGTTCGTAAACCACAAGTCACAGATCGTAAACCTCCATGCAGATTCAATCCAACAACTTTATCCCGGCGGCTGCCATTGCCGTGGCCAACAAAGAACAGCGCACTGCCGTCACCACCGGCACCGGTACGGCGTACAACCGCCGGCTGGCCGCCATGTTCGCAACCGGCCGTGAACACGGCGAGGCCATGCGCCAACAGGCTGCCGCCGCCAAACGGCGCGCGCTCAACAATTTGCCCGCGCTGCTGGAGCGCGCCGAAGCCAACATGCAGGCCAATGGCATGACGGTGCTGTGGGCCATCGACGCCGCCGAAGTCAACCAGATGGTGCTGGAGATTGCGCGGGAACACAACGTGCAGACCGTGGCTAAAAGCAAAAGCATGGTCACCGAAGAGGTGGGGCTGAACCACGCGCTGGAGGAGCACCATATCCGCGTGGTGGAGACCGACCTGGGCGAATACATTTTGCAGCTCAACCAGGAGCCGCCCAGCCACATTGTGACACCCGTCATCCACAAGTCCAAAGACAGCATTCGCGACATTTTTGAGCGCGAGATCCAAATGCCCCACACTGACAGCGCCGATGAAATGGCCCGCTTTGCCCGCGTCAAGCTGCGCCAAGATTTTCTGGCCGCCGACATGGGCGTCTCTGGCGGCAACTTTATTATTGCCGAAACCGGCACCATTTGCCTGGTCACCAACGAAGGCAACGCCCGCATGGTCACTAGCCTGCCGCGCGTCCACGTGGCGGTGGTGGGCATTGAAAAAATTGTGGAGACCGTCGAAGATTACGCCACGCTGACCCAAGTGCTGCCGCGCAGCGCCACCGGCCAAAACCTGACCGTCTATACCCACATGGTCAACGGCCCCCGCCGCGCCCACGAGGACGATGGGCCGGAGCATGTCTACGTGATCCTGGTGGACAACGGGCGCAGCCGCATCTACAACACCGAATATGCCGAGGCATTGGCCTGCATTCGCTGTGGCGCCTGTCTCAATGCTTGTCCGGTTTACCAATCGACCGGCGGCCATGCCTACGGCTGGGTCTATCCGGGTCCCATTGGCGCGGTGGTTTCGCCGCTGCTGGTGGGGCTAAAAAACGCCAAGCCGCTGCCCTATGCTTCCAGCCTGTGCGGCAATTGCAAACAGGTCTGCCCGGTTGATATTGACATTCCGCGCATGTTGCTCGATCTGCGCCACGACCTGGTGGAGCAGGGCGACAGCGAAGGCGAATGGATGCTCGGCATGCGCGCCTGGGCCATTGGCAACAGCTCACCCACCCTCTACGCCCTGGGCGGCAAGCTGGCCGCCTGGGCCACCCGCACCTTGCCCCTGGCCAAGCTGCCCGGCCCCCTGCAAGGCTGGACCAAATATCGCGCTTTCCCCGAATTTGCCGAGAAGCCGTTCAGAGAAATGTGGCAGGAGCGGCAGAAGCGGTCGCGGAAAAACAGGGGAACGGCGTGAAAAGTATTTCGTATTGCGTGTTTCGTGAACCGGTTTTGGAACTGGTTCCGAAACAACTTTCTGAACCGGTTCACGCAATACGCAACACGCAACAATTATTTCACTGCACACAAACGAGCCGAACCAATCAACCATGAGCAACCGCGAACGCATTCTCAATTCCCTGCGCAACGCCCCCGCGCAACCCTTTGGGCCAATCGAAAAACCGGCCGCCTATCTGCCCATGACGCCGCTGCCCGATCAGACGCCGGCGGCACTGCGTCAGCGCTTTATTGCCGAAGCCGAAAAACTTGCCTGCCGGGTGCATCCGGTAGATTCGCCCGCCAATGCGCTGGAAACGTTACTGACGCTGCTCGCAGGCGACGAGCGCGTGATTTCATGGACGCCGGAGCTGTTGCCGCTGCCCAATCTGGCCGCGACATTAGCGCAAGCCGGTATTACGGTGGCCGACCCACGCGACCCCACCGTGCGCGTGGGCATTAGCGGCGTGGATGCCGCGCTGGCCGCCACCGGTTCTCTGGTGCTGGCTAGCGGCGGTGGTCAATATCGCACGGCGTCGCTGCTGCCGCCGGTGCATATTGCGCTGGTGCAGGAATCACAGATCCTGCCCGATTTTGAGAGTTGGATTGCCGCGCAACGCGCCCAAAAGCTGGCGCGCTTTCGCCAATCCAGCAATATTGTGGTAATCTCTGGTCCCAGTCGCACCGCCGATATTGCCATGCAGCTGATCTTGGGCATGCACGGGCCAGGGGAGCTGCACATTTTGTTGCTGGCAAACTGACAAGTCATTGAAAGAAAATCCCCGCGTATTGCGTGTATAATTGGGAGTAACTTTTTAAAGCAGTACACCGTATTTTAAGTAATACGTAAACGTGACAAACAACTTGACCACAGATAAGAGCCCGCTAGCCGCCCCTATCTGTGGTCATGCTCTTTTGTAAAGCTGTTCATTCATTTGTTCCAAAGCGAGAATATCTACAATGCAAAAACTTCGACTGCCCCCGCTCAAACATCTGTTTATGCTACTCTGCACCACCCTTTGTCTCCTGCCCATCGGATTTGCCGCCACGGCGGCCCCGGTACAGGCCGCCGGTGGTGGCGTTACCGTAAACTTTACCCAAGCCCCCCAAACCATGCAGCTCTACCAGCGCGATCCTTCCACCAACAAAGCCACAGTTACCATCAGCGGAGAAGTAGCCACCGCCAGCCAGGATGAAATTATTGTCACCGCCACGCACCAGGGTACGGCCACGGTCGAGGACACCAAGAGCCAAACGTTAAGCTACAGCGGCGGTTCGGCGCCCTTTTCGCTGTCCCTTGTGCTGGATGCCGAATTGACGCGCTATCAGATCGACGTAGTGGTGCGCAGCTCTACCAATCAACCAGTCCTCACCGTGCAGGATGTGCTGGCCGGTGATGTCTATATCATCAACGGCCAGTCGAGCGCGGCGGCCCAAAAGCGCCCCGGCTCGGCCAGCGCCAATACCAATCAGAGCCCCTTCATTCGTTCCTTTGGCTATCGCGAAGTCAATAGCGAACACGCCTCCAATGGCAACACGGTCACGCAATACAGTTTGGAATCAGGCCAATGGGGATAATGGCGAGGGTTTTTCGCCGTGGGCCAGTGGAGTTTGCGCATGGCCGGGCGCATTGTAGATACATACGGCATTCCGGTGGGGCTGATCAACGGAGCCGTCAACGGCTCCGAGATTCCTGAGCCACCTGCCCAATCACAAACAACCACGAGGACATTAACACCATCTATGGTCGCCTGCTCTGGCGCACAAATCGGGCCGGTGTGACCCAAAAGGCGCGCGCACTCCTTTGGTTTCAAGGCGAGGCCGACAGCAAAACTGCTTTGGCATCTGCTTATGCTGGTAAATTCGCCACCCTCTACAATGCCTGGCAGCAGGATTTCACCGGCCTCCAACAGATTTACACGTTCCAGATCCGCAACGTGATCGGCACCTGCGGCGACCTGAAAACGCCAGAATCAATTGCTGCCTTGCGCGAGGCCCAACGCCTCTTTGCCGACACCTACAGCAACTTGCAAATCATGTCTACCAGCGGCGTCGATCCGCAGGTCAACGGCTGCCATTTCCCCTATGAAGGCGGCTATGAAAAAAATTGGCGACAATATTTTCCGCCTGCTGGCGCGCGATTTTTATGGCTCCGGCGACACACAGAATATTGATGCCCCCAATATCGACTATGCCTATTTCAGCAATGGCGACACCGAAGTCACGGTTGTGCTGCGCGATGCAGACGATGCCCTGGTCTGGAACAGTGGCGCCGAACAGGACTTCCGCCTGGAGGGCAGTTCGACGATTGTGGCCAATGGCGGCTCGGTCAGCGGCAACCGCATCATCTCTCACCTTTCCCAGCAGCGGCGCCAGCGCCAGCGGTCTTTCCTATCTGGGCCACACGGGTCAGAACCCCGCCGTGCTGGGCGACCCGTGGCAGACCAGCGATGATCCACGGGCCGGTCAATGGGTGACCAACAGCAACGGCGTCGGTTTGCTGGCCTTTTACAACGTGCCGCTAAACCAGCCGCCCACGGTGTCGATTACTGAGCCAATTAACAATACAGTGGTTACGCTGGGCAGCAATGTCACCATCCGCGCCACCGCTACGGATAGCGATGGCTCCGTCACTCAGGTTGAGTTTTATGCGGATAACACATTGCTGGATACCGACACAAGCGCGGCCTACGAAACAACTTGGAACAGCCCGCCGGCCGGCACGTATCAGCTAAAGGCCAGAGCCGTCGACAATGGCGGCGTGGCCGCCGATTCGGCGCCGATTACGCTCAGGTGAACCAGCCGCCCTCGGCCAATATCACAGCGCCCGCTGCGAATGCCGTCTTTGCCCAAGGAGATGTCATCACCATTACGGCCAACCCGGCCGATGCGGATGGCGTCATCAGCAAAGTTGAATTTTTCGCTGGCAGCCAATCTGCTCTGCACCGTTAACGGCGCGCCTTGGCAATGTGTCTGGAACGATGCCCCTACCGGTACACACGCTGACGGTGAAAGCAACGGATAACGATGGCGCGGCCACCGCATCGGCCGGAGTAAGTATTAGAGTCAACGCCGCCCACTGTTTCAATCACGGCGCCGGCTAACGGTGCGTTCTTTGGTGTAGGCGTGAATGTGAATATGGCGGCCAGCGCCGACGATGTCGATGGTACAGTGACGGCAGTGGTTTTCTACAGCAATAACACGGTGCTCTGCACCGACACAGCCGCGCCTTGGGAATGCCAGTTGCCCAACGTTTCCGCGGGCAACTATACGCTGAAAGCCGTGGCCAAAGATAACAACGGCGCCTCGACGGAGTCGGCAGCGGTCACCATCACGGTGACGACTACGCCACCCACGGCCACGCCAACGCCCACGAATACACCTGTTCCGTCCACACCGACGCCGACGGTGGGTCCCGGCACGCCTACGCCCATACCGGCCACCGCCACGCCCACAAACAGCGCGTCCTTGACCATTCCGGGCAGCACCAGCGGCGCCCCGGGCAGTCAGTTTATTGTGATGGGGGCCGGCTTCACGCCGAACGCAGCAGTCACGCTCTATGTGAATGGTGCGGCGTTGGGCTCGCTTTGGCCGACAGTGGCGGTGGTTTTAGCGCCCTGCTGGTAACCAATGTGGATTCGCCACCGGGGAAATATGTGGTGACGGGGAGCGGGACAAGCGCGTCGGCTTCCTTCACGCTGGATCCGAATCTGGCCGCTGTCACGGCGGACAACATTACGCCTAAGCTCCAATTACCGCACCTTGTTTACATGCCGCTAGTGCATAAATAGGGGGAGCCGCCCCTCCCCCGGCCCCTCCTCTCTACTCGTGGAGAGGAGGGGAAGGACGCGCAAAGTGCGTCAATGGGGAGGAGCGGCCCCCAAACTCACGCAATCCGCAGCACGCGTTCATCGCCTTCACGGCGGGTAATGCGCTGGGTGTCCAGCTCTTCCAGGAGCGCTTGCACATATTTGCGGCTGGTTTGGAAGAGGGTCGCGCGCTTGAGCCAAGGTGATCGAGCCATTGGCGCGCAAAGTCAATAATCTGCTGGCGCATGGCGTCAAAGTCGCTTTGGCGAAAAAGAACGCCGCCGCCCAACCGCACCATTTGCCCACTCTCCAACAAATAATCGAGCAATTCTTCACTGTCACCCAAGGTGCGCAAGCTCTCCTGCGCATTGGGTGGCGCATAGACGCGGCGGCAAATGCCGCCAGCAGTTCGTCGATCATGGCCTGTTGATGGAGCGTCAAGTTTACCTGAAAATCGTGCAGCCAAACCAGGTTGTCGTCGGCATTTATGATTTCAGCCTTTTGCGCCTCTTCAATCAGCGCGTTTACAAAACGCACCGAGAGCACCGCGGCCGGGTGGGCGCTCTGTAAGCGGCTGCGCAGCTCGCCACGCGCCATGCCCTGGCGCAGCGGCGATTGGGCATGAAACGCGGCCAAAATCTGGCGCGTCTGCTCCAGCAGCCCCTCCCAGGCTTCCAGCGCGAGCAGCATGGCATCATTGCCCATCGCCAGCGCAAAAATAGCGCCCGCTGCGGTCAATTCGTTGAGCGCGTCTTGGGCAATCTCCAAATCCAGCCCGCTTTGGCCCATCAATTCGGCCGGCGTCAAAGTGAGCGTGCGGGCCAGCGTTTGCAGCAGAATTTCATCAGGGGCGCGGGCCAGCGTTTTGAAGCGCTCCAGCACGCTGGCATCAAAGCGCCGCCAGCGCCGCCGCGGCTGCGGACTCAACACCACGCCGCCGCCCAAAGTGGCGCTGGGCGAGGGTTGGCGCAAAATATAGCGATCCGGCCGCCACAATCACCGGTTGCTCAAGCTGAAGCTGCAACCAGCCCTCCTGGCCGGGTTCCAATTTTTCTGTCCCCAACAGGCCGGACCCGCGCCGGCACTTCGGTGGCGCCACTGAAGAAATCGACGTGAATGTTGTGCTCCAGGGCTTTGGGCGCATCGGCCAGCAGCCGAAAGCGCGACATCAATGAGCAGCGAACCGTTAATCGTGTCCGGCTTGATGACCACGTCGCCGCGGCGGATCTCATCGGTGCCCACACCGCTCAAATTCATGGCCCAGGCGGCTACCCGGTTCGCCCTGCCAAATCTGCTTCTGATGCGTTTGCAGGCCGCGGATGCGCGCCTGGCGACCGCTGTGCTGAATCACCAAGGCGTCGCCCACGCGAAAATGACCGTCGCTCAACGTGCCGGTGACCACGGTACCAAAGCCGCTCAACGTGAAGATGCGGTCAATGGGTAGCCGCGGGCGGGCGCGATTGCGGCGCGGGGCCAACTGGGCCAGCGTGCCCGCCACCGCTCGCCGCAATTCATCCAGACCGGCGCCGGTGGTGGCGCTGACGCGCACAATTTCGGCATCGGCCAGGCGCGTGCCGTGCAACAGCTCGGCCACATCCAGCTCGACCAGATCCAGCCATTCGGGTTCGTCGATTAGGTCAATTTTGGTCAGCGCCACCACGCCGGCGGGGACGGCCAGCAGATCCAGAATGGCCAGATGCTCGCGCGTCTGGGGCATAACGCCTTCGTCGGCGGCAATCACCAGCACGGCGGCGTCGATGCTGCCCACACCCGCCAGCATGTTTTTGATGAAGTCAATGTGGCCCGGCACATCCACAATGCCTACGCTTTGTGAACCAGGAGAAGCGACGCCGTCAGCGTCAATGAGAGGTAGATCGACCCAGGCAAAGCCCAGGTCGATAGTCATGCCGCGCGCTTTTTCTTCCTGCAGCCGGTCGGGGTCGATGCCGGTCAGCGCCCGCACGAGGGTCGATTTGCCGTGGTCCACATGACCGGCGGTGCCAATTACGCGCATGAGAATTTAGCGTTGCCTGCCGTTGCCGTTGCCATTTTCGGCGGGCGCCTCGCCCGTTACCACGCCGGAGGTGCGCCGAATACCGTTCTGGTTGGCGTACAGTTCGGCATTGCGCCGCTGCCGCTGCCAGGTTTCATCCATATTGCGCATCAATTCATCGCGTTCGCGCACCGAGGATTGAATGCCGTTGAGCCAGGATTGGGCGTTGGTGAGGAAATGTTCGCTGTAGCTTTCCTGCAGCTTCCACAATTGGCGAATGAGCGATTCGTTGACTTTGAGTTCGTGTTGGAGGGGTGGGAATTTTTCCACAACTTCGCGGTTGTATTTATCCTGTTCGGACCAGAGGTGCTCCTGGCGCAGCTCATCTTTGCGCTGCCGCTTGTCGTACTCTTCGCGGAACTCGTCCATTTCGCGGCGCACGCGCTCTTCGGAGAGTCGCTGCAATTCTTGCACCTGGCTCTGCTCACGCAAAATTAGATCTTTGAATTCCTGCATTTCTTGGACCACGCGGCGGCTGGTTTCCACCTGTTGCGTGAAACTTTGGATGCGCTCGTAGGCTTTGGCGATGGTCACCTTTTGCTGGTCCAACACTTCTTGCCAGCGCGAGACATTCTGCGTGTTTTCGGCCAGCGCCACGCGCACGCGCTCCATGAACTTTTCCTGCTCGTCTTTGACTTTCTGCACCTGTGGCGGGAACTTTTCCTGCTCCACGGCTACGCGGCGAGCCGCTTCTTCGATGACGGCCACGCGTCCCACGTGGGCCTCAATGCGCTTGAAAAGCTCGACGGTCTCCTGCTGCAATTGGGCAATGCGTTTGGTGTCGCTGGTGCGCTGCTCGGCCAGAAATGGGATCTGACGGGTACGCTCCTCAATTTCTTTGGCCAGCCCGCCAATCTGGTTGCGCATGCCCATGATCAATTCGGAGAGACGGTCATCCTCCACCGAACGTACATCCACCGCCTCTTCCAGCCGGGAGATGCGCGGCAGTTCGCGGCGCACTTCGTTGATTTCGCGGGCCAGCATTTCGCGGTCGCTCAGACGGGCGCGTTCCAGTTCGCGCTGCCCCTGCACGCGGTCCTCGTCAGTGCGATCCACCAGCGTAATCAGTTCCTGCTTGGTATTTTCCACCACGGCCTCAATTTGGCCGAAACGGCCAAGCTGGCTGTTGGTGGATGCCAAACGCGCTTCCAACTCCTGAATGCGCCGCGCCTGTTCAATAATATCCGCCGATTGGCTCTCCACCCGCTGCTGCAGCCGCGCAATCTCGGCGCGATCGCGGCGATGCTCTTCATCTAACCAGTTAACCATCTGGGCAAGTTGTGTAATATCCATTTGCCTATACCCTCATATAATAAGGAAAATAATATCTCGCTCGGAAACCTAATTAGCCGCAAAATCGTTCCAACAGGGGAGAATGTTGCAATCGAAGGGGGCTCGTTTGACCGTCCTGGTCGTAGCCGTTGATTCTATGAAATATACCCAGGCTGATAGGTTGATTATACCATTGTGATCCACTCTGCCCAAACAGATATATTGTACAACAACGCACTGCTGAAAATGACCCTAAGCATACTGAGTGCGTTTTAG
>JAWKON010000016.1:0-143459 GCA_041391125.1 Caldilineaceae bacterium | reverse complement strand
CTGCTGGTGAATGGTTACCCACCGTCTGAGCGCTCTGGCTAAACACGACATTGGCGACCTTCTCGTATGAACCCAGCGCAGTCTCAATTAGCGGCATGGCCAGGTTGACAGGGCGGGCATAGGACATGGTGGAGCCGGAATTGGCCCCGGTGTTTACCATGCTGGGAATTGCCACCAGCTCTTCGTTAAGATTGGTTAGGGCGCCGCCGCTGTTGCCATTGGAGGTTACTACGTCCGATAGAATCCAGCCCGGGTCTTCCATAAAACCGGCAATGTTGCCGCGCGTGGTTGCCAGGTGCAGCACGCTAATATCCGGATAGCCGATGGCGATAACTTCTTCGCCCAACTCTAGCGCATCGGAATCACCCAGCGCAAGAGCGGGAAATGTCAGCGCCTCAACAGGTTTCCAATCGAGAGTCGCCACAATTTGCACCACCGCCAGATCGAGTTCCGCATCAACCGCCGAAACATACCCAGAATAGGGTGTAAATTCGTTCGACCGCACCGACGTGGGAACCTGGACGCCAACCATATAGTTGGTCTCTGCACTTGCTTCAATCACATGATAGTTGGTGAGCACAAGCCCGCGGCTGTCAATAATGGAGCCCGAACCAACGCCGATAACGTCACCGGCAGAATCGAAGACTTCAATGCGAGCTACAGATGTAGCCACGGTGCTCAGGTCGGCGGCCGGCGCCGCCCAAACTGATGCCGGCAGTATTGCGCTCAGCGTAAACAGAGCCGTCAACACGATGGTCACTAGTTTTGTTTTCATGCTAGTCTCCTTGAATAGTAGTGAGGTTCAATTTCGAAGTGCTGCTTTCTGCGTTACTGCTGCTTCAATATCGTTAAGTTAAGCAAATATCTTGTCAAAGGAACCAGTTTTCAGTGCTCAGTTTTCAGTGTGTATGTCGAGACTGACTACTGAAAACTGGGGACTGATAACTGCTAACTTAATGACATTGATTGAGCAGTTACAGCAGATTCAACTCCCGCGCCCGTTGAATGGCCGCGCCACGGCGCGATACGCCCAGTTTACCGTACAGATTGCGGGCGTGCCACTTCACTGTATTGAGCGCAAGATAGAGTTCGTCGGCAATCTGTTGGTGCATCAAACCGGCGGCCATCAGACGCAGGATCTGGGTTTCGCGCGCATTGAGCGGCTCGACAAGTTGGGGGGATTGGGGACCGGGGATTGGGGCTTGCGGTGGTGTGGGGGGAGTGATCTTTGCATTTGGTGAAAAGGCCGCCAGCAGTTGCCCGACATATATCGGCGCCATGTTGGCAGCCGCGGCATGTTGCAGCAGTTGCTGCATGGCTGGGCCGTAGTCGACAAAGGTGCGGAGGTAACCTTGCGGGGCGCCACGGGTTAAGGCATGATGCAGACTGTCCAACGCAGATTCCGTATCGCCTGCGGCGTGATGCGCAAGTGCTTGCAGCGTTTGGATGCGGATGAGGTTCTCATTTTGTCCTTTCGCCGCTGCACCATCTGCCATGGCGGCCAAACGGCTGAGTGCATCTTGCACTTGGCCTTGCAGAACCTCCAGCCAGGCCAGTGTCATTTGTGCCGGCGCTTGTGTGTAGTTTCGTGGTTCGGCCTGCTGTTGGCGGTACGTTGCCGCCCAGCGATTGGCGGCGGCTAGGCTGGCTTGATCATCGGGAGTCATGGCAACCTGCGCCAAGCTGAGCCGCGCTTGGTGAACCCGGAGTTGAGCTTCCACATACGCATCGCGGGCTTTTTGCACAACCGTGAGCGCCTGCTGCCACAACGCCTGCGCTTCTTCCGGCCGCCCCTGCATCTGCTTCAACCAGGCCAATGGCAATAGCCCGCGTCGATTCATGCTCCAGTCGCCGATCAATTCACTGCAAACAATCGCTTGCCGCAGATGTTTTTCAGCACCAACGAGATCATTTTGTTCGTAAAGGACATACCCCAGCCAGGCGTAGCCATAACCAGCGGCCGGAAAGGGACGTCCGCCATTTTGGGCCAAGCCCATGTCAATCGTCTCCTGGCAAAGCCGCTTCGCCGCCTGTAATTTGCCCTGGGCAACATAGACATTCGCCCGCAGCGCCAGGGCGATGAGATGAATGTAGATGGCTTCAGACTGCCGGCTTTCGTCAATGGCCGCCGCCAGTGCCTGATCAGCCAAGGTCAGTTCACCGATGATCGAATAGTTGAAGCCTAAATTTAAATTGACCGCGCAGCGCACAAGGAGATTGCTCTCCGGTAAGTCGGCTACGGCTCGGCGCAGCCAAACCATTGACTCCGCCATTTTGCCGTGGTTGCGGGCCAAATAGGCGCGCACGGTGTTGATTAACCCACAAATCTCACGCTGCTGGTCAGCCGGCGCTGTGGGCAGCGTTTCTTGCGCAATGGCCAGCAATTGATCCACTTCTGTCGGCTGGCCGCTAACATTTAGCGCCCAGGCTTTGCAAACGCAGAGCAACGGGCGGCTGTGCAGCACATCTTCAGGAAAGTGATCCAGCCAGGCCAACACCTGGCGCAAGTGGCCGCGGACAATCCAATGAATGCCGATTTTCTCAATCACCTGAGCGGCGGCCACAAAGTCTTGTGCGGCCAAATAATGATAAACGGCTTCACCAATGCTCTCTTGGTCTGTGAACCAGCGCGCGGCTCTCTGATGGTATGCATTGACTTCGGCCGTTTTGTACTCTTCTTGAAGCTGAAGCCGCAGCAGATCGCGAAAGAGTTGATGATAGCGATACCATTCACGCCGGTTATCCAGCGGCACTAAGAAGAGATTGGCTTGCTCCAACTTCATCAAAATCGCTAAGCAGTCTGTCCGTCCTGTGACGGCATTGCAGAGGGGGGCTGAGAGGCGGCCCAAGATCGAGGTCTGCAACAGAAACTGTTGAATCACCGGCGGTTGGCGCTCGAGCACCTCGGCCAGCAAATAATCGACCAGATAGCGATCATCACCAGCAAAATGCTCGATAAAGCCTGCTGTGTCGGTCAAATTTTGCAGTGATAGGGCCGCCAACTGCAAGCCGGCCACCCACCCTTCGGTGCGCCGTATTAAGGTGTTAATTGCGTCTGCTTGCAACCCCAGCCCCATCGTCTCATTGAGAAATAGTTGCGCTTCTGCACTATTAAAGCGGAGATCATGCGCGCGTAATTCGGTCAATTGTTGACGCACCCGCCAGCGGGCAAGCGGCAGCGGCGGGTCTTCGCGCGTGAGCAACACCAGATGAAGTTGGGGGGGCAAATGGTCGACCAGAAAACCCAAGGCCTCATGGATCAGAGCATGATTGATAAAATGATAATCGTCCAACACCAGAATGATCGGCATCGTCAGCGTGGCAATGTCATTGATCAAGCTGGTCAAGAGCACATCAACCGCCGGTGCGCCAGAGGCTTCCAACACACTCTGCGCGGCGCGGCCCAATGCGCGATCGATGGTTTGTAGGGCGGCAATCACATAGAGCCCAAAGCGACCTGGCTCGCTATCGGCTTCATCCAGAGCCAGCCAGGCCGCGGGCCGGTCAAGGTGGGCCAGCCAGGCGCTGACCAGCGTTGTCTTACCGGCGCCGGCTTGGGCAGCGACCAGCGTAAGTTTGCGATCAAGCCCGGCATTGAGCCGCTCGATCAGATGGGCGCGGGCAATCAGTTGCGGACGCGGAGGGGGGAGGTAGAGTTTGGTTTGCAGGATTGGAATAGACATATTGTCCCGCCTGGTCAGCAAAAGGGGAGATTACTCTACGTCATGGGAGTCTTAAGTATAGCATATTGTGTTCCACGCCCGCAATCGTCATCCAACATCCGGGTGCATCCCCAATGGGGGAGACGCCTCTCCCGGCTCTGCACCCTGCGGGGGCGCCGCGTCCCTCTCCACATGGTGGGGAGGGACAGATTTGGCGCTAAAGCGCCAAATCAGGGAGAGGCGGCGCGGCCCGCAATATTGCCCCAAAATTTGGGACGCACCCCCAACATTCAGGTCACGTTCGACTTGCAAAATGAAATATGGAAAGTGTTAAACTTTGCAGAACGAGACCCCAGATCAGTTCTGTGCGGCCAGACTTTCACTAACCGTAACCAGCGCCGGCTGGAAGGCCGCCCACAACGTGACCAACACGAACAGGCCGCCGGCCAGCGCAAAGAGCACCATCAGGTTCCACATGATCACCGCGCCCGCGAGCGCTTGTGAAATGGGAATCAAGCCGGCGCTCGATAACATCAATAGACTCATCACGCGGCCCAGCATGGTTTTGGGTGTGCGCGTTTGGATCCAGGTGAAGAGAATGATGGTGACGTACCCGACGCCCAACCCAAGTAGCAGCATCAAACCAAAATCGAGCCAGGTGACAGAGATAACCCCAATCAAGCCTGTGGCGATGCCAAACGCGGCCAGCAGCGTAATCAGCAGAAACCGCATAATCCGGCCACTGGGACGGGGGAGCGCGCCGGCCAGTAAAAAGCCGACCAGGTTGCCCACCGCAAAAGCGGACATGAGCATGCCAAACGCGACCGCGCCTTCGGGCAGCCGTTGTTCAGCCAAGACCGGAATCCCCACCAGAATGGGGCCCACAAAGAGGAAGTTGATGGCGGCAATCAGCAGAAAGATCAGCCGCAGCGCTTGATCACGCCACGCATAGCGCAGACCGGCGACAATCTCGGCCCAGACACTTTCCTTTTCTGCATCATCGGCTGAAGCGGCGAGCTTGCCGCCGCCACGCATCAACCAGAGCGTCAGCGCCGAGAGGGCAAAGGTAGCAGCGTCAATCGCCAAGGCCAACCCGATCCCCACCAGCGATTCCGCATAGCGGCCAATGAGGATACCAGCTAGAAACGGGCCAATAAAGCCGGCCAACTGTCCCACCCCCATGACCAGCGAATTGCCGGCCTGCAAATCTTCTTCTTTGACCAGCAGCGGCACAATGCTGTTCCCGGCCGGCACGGCAAAGCCGGCCACCAACCCAAAGCCCAGGCTGAAGGCATAGACCATCCACAGTTGCACCGTACCGGCAAAGACCACGATGGCCAGCAGGGCAACCAGCACCAAACGGACAATGTCCGCCGCCAGCATGATCACGCGCGGCGAAAAGCGGTCCGTAATCGCGCCGCCAAAGAGCATAAAGAGCGCGCGCGGAATGCCCTCCAACGCCAGCACAATACCGAGCGCCAGCGGATCACCGGTGAGTTGCAGCACCAGCCAGGGCGTGGCAATCAGGGTAAATTGATCGCCCAGCAGTGAAGTGGCCACCCCGGCAAAGAGCAATCGAAAATCGCGCAGGGATAGCACGTTAAGCATGGAGTTTTTTTCTTGTGGTTGTTGTATTGTTGTTGACATTTTAGAATCCCATCTCCACCAACCAGGCATTCAGTGTTTCTTCACGCGCTTTGCCGTCGTCGCCGGCGGCATCGTATTTTTCTTGCCGATATTCGCCCACGAGCTTGCCGTCCAACATAAAGAGCACCCGTTCGGTTTTGGCCGCCACTTTGACATCATGGGTGACCAGCAAAATCGTGGTGCCGGCCCGGTTAATCTCCCCCAGCAATTGCATGATCTCGCCGGCCGATTTTGAGTTCAGCGCGCCCGTCGGCTCATCGCCAAAGATCATCGCCGGCTCATTGATCAGGGCGCGGCAGATGCCGACCCTCTGTAGTTGTCCGCCGGAAATCTGGTTAATGCTGTGATCGGCCAGCGCGGCAATGCCGGTCTGCTCCATCAATTCCCGCGCACGTTGATTGATGCGATCACGGCTATGTTGTTTGGCTAAATAGGCGGTCATGACGATGTTGTCAAAGACCGACAGATTTTTCAAGAGATGGCTATGTTGAAAGATAAAGCCCATCTTGTGCAAACGCAGCCCGGCCAATGCCTTTTCAGAGAGCGTGGCGAGTTCCTGGCCGTCAAAGAACACACTGCCGGCTGTCATGCGGTCCATGCCGCTGATGTTGTAGAGTAGCGTTGATTTCCCTGATCCGGATGGTCCCATCACCGCGACAAATTCGCCCCGCTCGATACGCAGGTCTACATCGCGCAAGATCGTCTGTTCGTTGTTCTTGCCAAGGGTAAAGCTTTTGCGTAACTGTTTTGATTCTAATAGGGTAGCCATTTTTGTCCTCCTACACTGTCAACTATGTTTTGATAGATTAATCCGTCCCGTACGGACACTTGAATTTAGTCTGGAATATCAGGAATTTATCTCTAAATTCAGCCGTCCCTACGGGACGAAACCCTTCACTCGGGTAGAGATCATCAATCATGGCCAACTGACTTATTTCACAAAACACTCCGTTGTTGACAGTCATTCCGTAATCATCTGGATGATATTCGTATCCTTAATGCCCGTAATGCTGAACACTGTGGTGACCGCGATAGTCAGCAGCAAGAGCAATGGGAGCAGCACGTAGGCTTGAAGTGGCTCGATCACAAAGCTGATCTGCGCCGCCCCCATAAACGACCAGAGCAGGCTGACCAAACGTTGACCGACCGTATTGGCAAAGAGCGTGCCCAGCACGATGCCGATGGCCAACAGGGACAAAGTCTTGGTCAGATACTGAATGCGAATGTGGCGCAACGAAAAGCCCAGGCTCTTCATAATGGCGATCTGTGCGCCGTCCCTGGCAATCAACAGTTTCAAAAACAGGGCGGTCATCAACACCGAGACCAACAGCCCGGCCACAACGGCAATCTGCGTCACCATCTCCAGTTGGCCAATCGTGTTGCCCAGGGTTTGGGCCAGATAACCCGCTGTATCGGTCACCCGCGCCGGGGCAAACGCGGCGGAATATTCTTGTACTTTGGCGGGAATTTTGTCGGCTGAAGTCAAATCCAGATTGATGATGTACCACAACGCCTTTGCCGGATCGAGCGCAATTGCCGCCGGTAAAACCGCCTTTGCTGTCCGGCCGCCATGGGTCACATCTTGGTAAAGGCCGCTCACCGTCAACAGTTGTTCCTGGCCGTTCACCAGCAATGTCACGGTATCGCCTATGCCTTTGTTCATATCCTGCGCTTTGAGCAGCGAGAGCGCAATTTCGCCCTGGTTCTGCGGCGCGCCGCCCTCCAGATAGTCCAGCGGGAACATGGTAAAATCACCGGTCTCAATGTTGATCGCTTCTGTTTTGCGCTCCCCTATATCATCATCATCCAACAGCACCTCGAACTGATAAGTCACCATGGGCGCAAAGCGCGCCACGTCGGGATCGTCGGCAATTGTCGTAACCATGTGCGCAAAGCGGTCAACGATCTCCTCCGATTGGCGCAGATCGATGCGAAGATCCGCTTTCCCGATTCCCATATAGGCAATAAAGGTCGGCGACGTCATGGTCGTCAGAAAATGGATCGGGACGATCACGACGCAGGCGCAGAAGAAAAAGACGAAACAGAGCAGGCCAAACATGCGAAAGCGCTGCACCACATCGCGCAAGCCCAGCAAGACATTAATATCCGGCACACGGCTCTGCCCAAGGCGTAGGAATTTCATATTCTTGACCGCGGCGCCGGTCCCGCCGGAACGCAGCGCTTCCACGGCGCTGATCCGGTTCACCCGGCGCAGGATCAGCAGGCAGGCCAGCGCCACAATTAGGGCAATGCCGGCAGCGGCTACAGCGGGGATGGCGTATTGCAGCAGCCCCTTGGACGCGCGCCCGATATAGAGCAGGATATTGGCGGCCAAATATTGATGGCTCACCAGGGAAGCCAGATAGCCCAACAGGGCGGCCAGCGCACCCATGGCGAGATACTTGGACAAATAGATCCGTTTGATGTCGCCCTGCGCAATGCCGATGGCTTTCATCACCCCGATCTCGCGATAATCTTCTTCAATGGTGGCCAACATGGTAAAGCGCAGGCAAAGGATGGCGATGATCATCAGCAGCAGGCTCAACACAATCACCACCCCGGCCACAATGCCGTCCGTCAGCGCGTTAAAGAGTTTGAAGACCGTTTGGTCAAGCGCCTCGCCCTTTTTGGGCAAGCTGGAGGCCAGATAATCTGCGCTGAATTCATTGACCCGGCCGGCGTCCGTCAGCAGGAACTCGATCAGATATTCTTTTTCCGCAAAGCTTCCAGCCAATGTCGCGTAATCGGCAGCGTTCACCACAAAGCGTTTGGAGTGGATGATGGCGGGATTCATCAATGCATCGCGCACAAAGGCCGCAATGGTGAGGTCCAGCACAAAGGGCGGGTTGCGCACGCTGTTGTTAATTCTGACGTTGTCGCCAAGCTTGAGCTGCTTTTCCTGCATAAAATAGATAGGCACGGCAATTTCGCCGGGGGCAACCTGAATGATCCGGTTGTCCAGATCCAGCAGAAAATCGAAATCCGCATTTTGCTGGACAAAACTGATGTCCATCACGCTCTCTTTTTCGGCGGTGGAGCTGTCGCCCAGATAGAGACTGGCGCCGTCAATGGTGATCATCTCGGCGGTTTGCTGCGCGGCCACCAGGCTGTTATCCATACTCCAGCGCTCAATTGCAGCCTGATCAATTTCGCCGGCGTGCGTTTGGATGAAATGCGGCGCCTGCGCGGTGGCAAAGAGGCCGTTGAGCGCGCTACTCAATTCCACGATCAGATTTGAGCCGCCCGCCACCAGCCAGGCTGAAAGAAACATGAAGGCAAAAACTACGATTGTGATGCTTTTCTTGCGGAGGAAATCTTTTTTCAGTATTTTGGCAACGAACATATACTCCTCCTTCCCTTTTCTAGGTGCTCGACGCAACACACTCAACCAAGCTTGTCGTCTCAATCACCAACCCTACAACGCATGGCCGCCGGACACCTTGATGACTTGCCCGGTCACCCACCGGGCCTGATCAGACGCCAAAAAGAGGGCGACATCGGCAATATCCTCCGGCTCCCCGATGCGTCTCAGCGGAATGCTCTCTTTTAGCGTTTCCGCAAACTCGGCTGCAATATAGCCCGTCTGCGTTGGCCCTGGCGCAATCGTGTTCACTCTGATGCCCAACGGCCCCACCTCAACCGCCACGCTGCGCGTAAAGGCTTCGATCGCGGCCTTGCTTGCGCCGTAATTAATTTGTCCCGGAAAAACTTGGGCTGAATCCGTACTCAAGTTGATGATGCTGCCACGCTCCCGCCCCTGTTCCCCAAAGCGCCGGACATATTCGGCCATCATGAGCAATGTCCCGCCCACATTGACGTCAAACGTCTTGCGGTAGGTGGCCAAAGTGGCGGTGAAGATGGTATCCGGTTCCTGATAGGCCGCCGCGTTGTTGACCAGAATATCGATCGGGCCGGCACTTTTTTCACCCCAGGCAAAGAGCTGTGAGATTTGCGCCGGGTCGGACAAATCGGCCTCAAACGCTGCCGCCCAGCCCCCAACGGCTTTGATGCTCTCCACCACCTCCGTGGCAACTTCTGCGCGTCTGGCGTGGTAAAAGGGCAGGCCGGCCTCCGTGGCTTGTGCTGCTTCCGCTTGATCCACACCAAATTCTGCCGGCGACAGCCGCAAATAGGTGAGCAGCACCTTGGCCCCTTGCTGAGCAAATGCCTTGGCGACTGCCGCGCCGATGCCATACAAATTATTGGCGCCGGTGATCAGGACAACTTTCCCATTCAATTGTGGATCGATCATTGATGACTCTCCATTTTATGTGTCGTGAATTTCGGTTTTGTTGGCGAGATCAGCATATTGTTTCATTGCACAGATCGCGCTAAAATGACTGACCGTCAGTCATATATTTAAAGGCAAAAAAAATATGTAACTACCAAGCCACTCGAGGCCTGAACTTGTCGAAGGCCGCCATTCCCTTCAACAGGCTCAGGGAACGGCTGCATAGTTACAAAAATATATCTATCCAATGGATGTTTAGCCTCAAACCTGATCTGCATAGGGAAGCGGTTGGCGCCTTATTGGGGTGGATTCATAAACCCAAACGCACCGGGTTCAGCGCCCAACGCTCTTTCGATGATCTCCTGCATGGCCAGCCGTCGTTCTACTATCTCTTCCGCAGAAAAATCAAACAACCCGCCATCAAGCAAAAATCCTCCACCGGCTAACAGAAATTGCATTGTTTCCAGCGGTCGGTTTACAGCAAAGACCTTTTCGGCAATGCCTTGCTCCACAATTTTGGCAAAAATAGGTGATAGCCTCAGTACGGTTTGAACACTGGTCACCTCGTGCAATGCGCGGTTGGCGGGTAAATGTAACTGTTCGGCCACGGCTTGTGAGTCTTCCATGATCTCTTCATCGCCAACTTGGCTGTTGGATAGCAAGAGTTCCATCTTGGCCAAAGCGCTCAGCGCCGGCTCATTTGCCACCTGTTCTGCCATTGCCACCATCTGATCCAACGTGTGGTCGGCAATAGCTTCGAGAATCTCTTCCTTGGATTTGAAATAATAATAAAAGGTGCCTTTGGCCACCCCCATTTCCTTGATAATGGCGTCCACCGGGGTGTTGCTGAAGCCCCGCTCACTAAATAGTTTCCTGGCTGTTTCGATAATCTCCAGCCGGCGTTCTTCGGTTGTTTTTGTCGTGCGAACCATATCGTCAATTAACCTCCCTTGCGCCTAGTATATCATATTGACCGACGGTCAGTCAATACCCTAAACCTTAAAAAAAATGGGCGCATCGTAAAATGCGCCTTTGAACAAGAGAGTAGAGGTCAGCAACTCAGTTGACAGTCGGTCAGTAGACCAGTGACTGCTTCACTGACTTACTGTCTACTGACCACTGTCCCACTGATTACTACCCCACCGGCTGCCCATCAATCGTGGCGGTTGCCGGTTGGCGCATGAGGTAGACGGCGGTGATGATCTCCAGAGCCCACTTGATCACATAGAGGGAGAGCGAAATCTCAGAGAGATCATGCACACCAGTTGTAAAGCCGGCGATGATCCAGAAATAGTCCTCCAGTGTATGGATGATGATGAGCGGCCAAAGATTGTTGACGCGCAGTCGCACAGAAGTCATCAAGATGCCGCCCAAGAACGCGTTGGCCATTTGGACTACGTTGTCTTGCATCGTCATCCCGACGCCAAATGATTGGACGATATGTGCGCCACCGAAGAGCAGCGATGATAGCAATACCGCCCGCCATTTGCCTTGGGGCAAAAAAGCGCGTATGAAGAGGTCGCGGAAAATTGCTTCTTCGCTCAATCCGGTCAAGAAGACCGCCACCAAGAAGATGTTGAGTTCTTGCGTCGGCGTGCCGGCTGAGCCAAAAAAGACCATCGGGAAAAAGATTAGCACCAACGGCAAGGTCAACGCATAGACATTCTGTGTGGTGCTGACAAAACCAACATCCTGCCACCACCCCACCCGCCAAATATAAACCAGCGGCACAATCGTCGTCACCAGCGCCGCCATCACCCGCATGGGCAACATGGGAAAGCCCAATACGCGCGCACCCACAACGACCACAATCAGGCCAAGCAGTTGCAGCACAATGACGGTGAAGCCTAGGGCGAACCAGAAGGGGTGTTTTTCCATAAATGCTTTCATTGCGGTTCTCTCCTTGAGATGCGTGTTGAATGTTATATCGACTTACTTGGTACTGGGGACAAGATGACAGGATGAAGGGATGACAGGATGACAGGATGAGTACCACTGGTCATCTTATCATCCTGTCATCTTGCCATCCCCTCGCGGCCTTCTTGGGGACAAAATTGACAGCGATCCACACCACAAACCAGAGCGTGATTGCCCACGAAATCCAGACAAAGGCGGTTGGCCAGGGGACGATTGCGCGCACCGTGACGGCGTAGCCACAGCAGGGGTAGCGCTGCATGATGCGTGTGAACCAGAGATCCGTGTGCCAGAACAGCCACCAGAGCGCAGGCAGGATGACCAGGATCGCTAGGCGGATCACTTTGCCGCGGCTGAAGGCGAAGCTGAGCTGGCGATGGCCGGTGCGGAAGCCGCGCGCAACCAGCGCCGCATAGATCAGCGCACCGAGGGCTAATAGAGCGGCAACGCCCACCTGTCCATTGCGGATCATATACAATTCACCGCAGTCGCTTTGCATGAGGTTGCCGGGGACATTGGCGCTCCAGGCGCAGACAATGTCGATGAGGAAGCCAATCGCGGCCCGGTCTGAATTGGTCATGATGGCGATCCCCTCGTTCACCGCGCTGGCCATCACGATGATCGGCTTGTAGCCGCGATTATCGCCGGTTTTGCGCGCGCCGACGACGGTATCATCCACACGGATCAGGTCGTAACCCAGCCCCGCGCTGTGGCTCGATTCAGCAGATTTGGCAAAGGGGACAGGGGTGAGCGTCTCGGCTACCGCTGCCGGCGTCAACACGCCGCGGCCGATGGGCTCGCCATTGGGGCCGGGCAGGGACGCGGCCAGGAAAATGGCCAGATCCGCGGCCGTGGTGTGCAAACGGCCTTGGGCGCGGGTGGCATATTGATAGAAGGGCAAGGGTCGGTTGTACCAGTCATGGCCAATGGCGGCATTGGCGCGCAGCTGGGGCGTCCACTCATAATTGCTGTTGACCATGCCCAACGGATCCAAAATCTCGCGCTGCATGTAGCCGGCGAATGGCTCGCCGGTCACCTCTTCCGCCGCGATCTCCAGCAGGGTGTAGCCGACGGACGAATAGTGGTAATCCTCGCCGGGCGGATAGGCGACATGCAGCGGTCGCATCCCCCGCACGGCGCCATTTAACGCTTCTTCCACCGTTGGCACCGCGGCGTCGGGGTCAACGCCGGTGTCGCCATCGGTCGATAGGCCGGCCGTGTGGCTCAGAATGCGCCGAATGGTGATCAGGTTGTGGTCGTAAGCGGACGGCGGCAGGTGCCAGCGCGTCAGATAGCGCTCAATCGGCGCGTCCAGATCGAGCAGGCCAGCCTCGACCAATTTCATGATCCCCCAGGCGGTCACCGGCTTGGAGACCGAGGCCGCGTCAAAAACGGTCTCCGGCAGCACCGGCTTGCCTTGTGCGGGGTCGGCCATGCCGTAGCCCTTCGCCCACGCAACCGCACCATTTTTCACGACCGCCACCGCGGCCGGGTACATCGTGCTGGCGCATGGCTTTTGCGACAACGGCGTCAAGCAGTGGGTCGCCGCTCGCCTGGAGCGCGGCCGTCGACGCTTGAGCCGCGTTCGAGATAGTCAGCGAGAGTTGCCATAGAATCGCGAGTAAACTCAGAGCAAACCAAAGGGGCCGTTTTTCCAAAAGTGTTTTCACAAGCCTTCTCTCCTTTTTGCTGAATCGCAATGGCCGACAATTCCGGCACTATTCATCTATATCCATCGCCGCGCCTTGCCCTGGTTCGGCGCGGGCCACCGCCAGCAGCGTCAACCCCAGTCGCGCCGCGGCTGATCAGCCCGTAGAGCGCGGCCTGGTCAACCAGGCGGCTGCGGATGATGGTTTGCGGGGGCGTTGTCGAATCATCAATGGTGATTGTCATCCCCTCAAACCAGGCCGCGGCGTGTGTGCTAATGCGCCCGCTGATGCGCAGTTCGTAGTCACTGGGGAAAGCCGCGGCGGATACTTGCTCCGGTTGATGATCCAGTTGGTTCTGTGGTTTTGACGAATCTCGTGGGTTGTTCATGGCTGCATCCCCTTTTCACAAACGTGTGATGAGCTGAGGATAGCAGCTAAAAGGATGGGGCGTCACCACACCAAAGGATGGCAAGAGGGATGGAAAAAGGGTGGGAAGCGATTGGAGGAAAGTGTGGTGCGATTAAAGAGGCGGCTGGTGATCTTTATTGCGTCGACGGAAGGCGTGGGGAGTGTAATCACAGTTTAACTGTGAGCAAGCCATGATTGACGTCCCGTAGGTTACTACGCGATGCACTCACGGCAGATTGAGGCGCAAAATGCCTTTTTCCAGCGCCGTTGTTACGGCGGCTGTGCGATCGTTTACACCGAGCTTGCCATAAATATGAATCAGGTGCGTTTTGACCGTCGCCGTGCTAATGTGCAGCTGCTTGGCAATGGCTTTATTGTCATGGCCGCGGGAGACCAGCGTCAACACTTCAATCTCGCGACCGCTCAATTGCTCTTCGGCCGGGGCGCGCATGCGCTCCATTAGGCGGGAAGCCACCACCGGCGTCAAAACCGATTGCCCTTGCGCAACATTGCGCACGGCCGTAAAAAAGTCCTCACGCGGCGTATCCTTGAGCAAGTAGCCGGTTGCGCCGGCCTCAATCGCGCGCACAATATCGGCATCGGTGTCATAGGTGGTCAGCACCAAAATGTATGGCGGCGCCGCTTGTTTGGTAATCGCCTGAATTGCCGTGACGCCATCGGTGTCGGGCATGCGCAGGTCCATCAAGATGACATCGGGCTGTAGCGCTTGATTCAGACGGATGGCTTCCGCCCCATCACCGGCTTCACCGACGACCTCCATATCGTCCTGGCTATTTAAGATGCCTTCGATGCCGGCGCGCACAACCGGATGGTCATCGACAAGTAGAATCCGAATGGGTTTCATGAGTCTCCTCTTAGTAGAGCGTATATCAATTTGTTTTGTAACCGTGACAAGATGACAGGATGAGAAGATGAAACCCATCCGTCATCCTGTCATCCTGTCATCTTGTCATCCTGTCATCCTGTCATCCTGTCATCTTGTCATCCTGTCATCCTGAATTAAAGCGGTAGCTGTACCACCACAGTTGTCCCCTCATTCGGCTCGCTCTCGATGGTTAGTGTGCCGCCAACTTGGCTCACGCGTTGGCGCATCGCAATCAACCCGTAACCGCCGCCTTGCACCGGCGGCGGAGCTTGGTCGAGACCAATGCCGTCATCATAGACATCCAACATGAGCGTATCGCCCATGTACGAGAGCGTAACCCGCACCGACGAGGCTTGCGCATGCTTTTGGACATTGACCAGCGACTCTTGCACCGCGCGAATCAACGTTGTTTCCGCTTCGGGATGCAGGTGGACGTGGGCGCCCGTTACAGCCGTTTCCGCGCGAATGCCGCTCTGCGCTGACCAGCCCTGCACGACGCGTTCAACCGCCTGGGGTAGTGGTGATTTTTCCAGGACTTCTGGCCGTAAATCCTGCACCACCCGCCGCGCCTGGGTTAGGCCTTGCCGTGCGGTCGCCTTGGCTTGCATTAGATGGTGGTGGCTGCGGGTCGCGATGTCCGGCAAATTTTGTTCGCTAGCTTCCAAGTGGGTGACGATACTGATAAGCGTCTGCGCCAGGGTGTCGTGGATTTCGCGCGCCAAGCGCTCGCGCTCTTGGAAGATGCCTTCACGCCGTTCCGCTGCCGCTAGCTCAGC
The DNA here is from genome assembly GCA_041391125.1 of Caldilineaceae bacterium. Lineage (GTDB taxonomy): Bacteria > Chloroflexota > Anaerolineae > Caldilineales > Caldilineaceae > JACKBC01. The sequence continues at coordinate 128,286 of JAWKON010000016.1, read as the reverse complement.
GCGGGTGCTCTCCAACTGCTCAATTAGCTCACGCCGTTGGACGCTTTGAGCAATAATGTTACTGATAAATAAGGCCATGGCCAGTCCTGCCGCGGTGAAAATCAAGAGTGCCCACAACACGGGATTGCTGACACTCAGAAAAGTAATGCCGGCGTCACGGATTTCTAGATAGGTGACCATACCGGTCAGGACTAAGCCAACCGGTATGGCCAATCGAATCCGCAGATAGACAAAGATTTGTGGGTATAGCCCCATTAAGACAAAGTTGAAATTCGGGTCTAGGAGGGTGAGTGCAAACCATAACGCCATGGCCCCCGTTAAGTAGACGAGCGTGATAAGTGGCGGAAAAGACCAGTCAGCGCCGGACCACGAAAACGAACATAAGAGAGGAAAGCAGCGTGCCACAGGGCGAGAACGGTGGTCAGAATAACCACCCACCGTTGCCCTCCTGCCGTCAAGTCGTCCTCAATCAAGGTTGTCGCCGCGGAGAAGAGCAGCGCTGTGATAAAGATCGCCGACCAAATCCAAATTGTCTTTTGCCAAAGGTCTGTTTCTGTCATCGTTCGTTCATGCACCATGCATCATGCAACCCGAAAGCTGCGTACCCCAATCCCAAAGAGCACCGCCGCCGCCCCCAACAAAACCGCCAATTCTGGCCTGATTTCAGTCAGGCCACCACTATACCACATGATGTCGTGGAAGGCATCCATGGCCCAAGCAACCGGCGAGAGATGACCAATCATGCGCATAAAGTCGGGGACAATATCCAGTGGCCACCAGGCGCCCCCCAAGGGCGCAAGGGCCAGCGCCAACAGGCGCGCGATGCCACCCGCCTGCCCCTCGCTCTTGACCCAAGGCGCAATGGCAAAAGCCAGCGCGGTGATGCACAGCACAAACGCAATCATGATGGGGAACAAAAGGAAGGGGCGGGCGCCAAAATCCAGCCCCACGATCAGCCCCACGGCAAAGATCACCAGAAACTGGATCATGCCCAGAATAAAGTAGGTGGCAATCTTACCGCCCAGGATTTGGGCGCGAGTGAGGGCAGCGCAGCCAAACGCTGCAACGTCCATTGGGTGCGCTCGCGCAGCAGGACATTGATGGCGGCCAAAACTGTAAACATGACGTACATGCTCCCCATGCCCGGCACAGACTGGCCAAAGCCACTGTCCGACCCGGTTGCTTCTTCACCTGTGGTGGTCTGATATTGTACAGCAGCACCGCGGGCATCAAGACGGGCTGAGGCATCCACATAGACCGCATTGACAAAGGTGGGCTGGAGCGGTCCGATCAGCGCATCAAGTCCCGTCTGTGCGGCCAAGCGGTCGAGCAGTGCGTTGGTCACGCGGGCCGTTGTCGACGCTGCGTTGACCTTGCGCAGCACGGCTTCGATGGTTTGCTGTACCGCGTTGGGCAATGTTGGGTTGCCGGCTGCGAAAAACTGGAACTCTATGCGCTCCAAATTTTCAATGGCCTGCGCGTAGCCGGCCGGGATGACCAGAAAGCCGTCGGTCTGCTCCGCTTGGGCGCGTTCTTTGCCGAGTTCTACCGTGAGGGGCTGCTCACCCATGCGGCAGAAGTCGTCGGCATCGTTTTCCATGGGGCAGAGCGTTATTATGTCGTTCGTTGTCCGCAACTGTGCTAAAAGCGCCGCCGATGCGGCCGTTCCATCTTCATCCAGCACATCGGCGCGCACCCGCGTGGGCCCTCATTGCCGGCGCCGCCAAAGGCCCAACCCAGAACCAGCGTAAAGACAATGGGCAATATAATCAGCCCAATCAGGTTGCCCATCTGGGAGAAATAGATCTTCAAATCATTTTGGACAATCGTGCGTATTGCGTTCATGTTATCTCTCCACTTCAGTCATTTCCCGAAGGTTTATTAGTAATTCCAAGAAAGTTTTCAGAAATAAGGACGGTCGTAGCGGAGGCTGAGCTTGTCGAAGCCGCTTCGGCTCGACAAGCTCAGCCTCCGTTTCCCAATGGCTTTCTTGGCTTTACTTTACAGTTCCATGCGCCGCTTGAAGAAGACCGTGCCGATGGTAAAGAAAATAAGCCCGACACCAAACAAAACGACCAGCGGCATCCAGATATTGGTCTCATTGGCGGCCAGCCGTTGCAACGCTTCGCTGCCCCACCAGACGGGTGAGATGGAGGCTACCGCCGGCGGGAGACGGAAGCCGTAGGCCCCCAATGCGCCAAATACCATCGAGAGTATTGGCCCAAAGGTTTGGACCTGGGCCGGCGTGGCGGCCAGCCCCACCACCATGACCCCAACGCCCGCGACCAAGATGCTGATCGCCAAGATGGTCACGGCCAGCAGCGGTAGATTTGAACCAAAGAGGAAGATTGGTTTGCCCTCGACAATGCCGGCAACAATGGTAAAGGCCAAGAAAAGGACCGTTAATTGGGCCGCCACGACGACAATGTTGCCCAGCATTTTGCCAATCACGATATAGCTGCGGGGTATGGGGGCGGCAAAGAGCCGCTGTAGCGTCCAATTGTCCCGCTCTTGGTAGATGGAATTCATCCCAAAGATGCCCGTGAAGAGGGCAAAGAAGATGGCCTGGCCCGAACCAAAGAGCACCATCGTAACGCTGAAAGCGCTGCCCTTCTGCACGTCATCCAGCGGCTGACGCGTCAGTTGGATGTTGTCAACGCCGGGCAAAATCATACAGCCCAGCGGCTCCAAAATAGACAAATCAATGGCTTGAATCCCTGTTGTGATTGCACTAATGTCCAGGTTGGCCAGCGCAAGATTCGACGTCAGTAACTGGGGGCCGACCGTGTAAAATGCGCTGTAGAGGACGGCATCAATGGCCACGCTGATCCGCACAAGCTGATTGACAATGCCGTCGACCACAGCCCGTACAATCGCGCCCTGGATCGGTTGTCCGCTATTGGCATAGATCTCGACCATGCCCGCTATATCACCCCCGTATCATCCCCCGTATCATCCACAGTGACGGGGCTCGTATCACTCACGGTGACGGCGCCCGTAACAGTGTCTGTGACGGTATCCCCAGCGCCAAATGTTGGCGACAGGCCATTGCTAAAGCCCGCGGGAATAATTATGGCGGCCACATATTCGCCGCGCTCGACCGCGGCTTTGGCTGCGTTGGGCTCGGCGACCTCGGTGGCGTCAAAGAGATCGGCCAGCGTCCCTTCGAAGCCAAAGGGATTCCCGTTATCATCAGCCGGTTGATCCTCAACGAGGGGACAGGTCAGGTCGGCCAAATTGAAGCCGCCTGCCACGCTAGTCGTTTCTGTCATGCCGCTGGCATTGGTGATGATTTCTGTTGCCGTCACCGGTTCGGCCAAGAGGATGCTGACCAGTTGGTTGCCAAAGTTAAACGATGCATCTCCCGCCGCGAGAGCGACTTCATCGACCTTTAGATTGTCATTTTGTAAGAAGTGTCCCCACAGGAACCGTCTCGCCGGCGATTGCGAATTCCAGTTCGCTCAGGGACGGCTCCGCACCCGCGCCCGCGGGGAGCCGATCCCCAAAGCTAGCCCCCTCGTCCAGGTTGACAATGGCAATGGGGATATGCATCAGCGCAGATGAGCCGGATCCGCCGCCAAAGCCGCCAAAGGCAAGCCCCATGATGGTAGAGAGAACTATGGGTGTGATGAACATGATCAGCAGGAGATTCCGATCTTGGAAGGTTGTATAGAGTTCCTTCCCGCGAAGTTGAGTATCTTTGACATCGTTTTCTCTTTCCCCCTTCCTAACAAAGCCCCGAATAAGTTACAGCAGAGGGCTAGCAAAGGCCAGTTAAGTAGCGAAGCGGTATCGAAACCAGCATTTGCGGGTCGACCCGTTTGGTTTCGATACGGCCCCAAACTGCCTGGGCCTACTCAACCGGCACTGCCTGTAATTTAGTCCCGCAATGCCCGTCCCGTTAAGGCCAGGAAAACAGCCTCTAGGTCCGGCTCTTTGACCTGAACCGACTGGATCTCGATGCCGGCGTCCGTCAAGCCTTGGATCAGCGCCGGCAGCGCGCGGCGTCCCTCTTTGGCGAACGCCGTAATTCGTCCGGGTACGGCGTCGCTGCTGCCTTCGGCAAGCTGCTCGGGTGGATCAAAGGTGATTTTGGAAACCCTCATTACCTGGGACTGGAGCTGGGCCAATCGCGCCTCGGATACGCTTTGCTCGCCGATGAGAAATTCCAGCCGATCTTCTTCGCCCACGCGTTGGGTTAACTCATGCTGGGTCCCCAAAGCAATAATTTCGCCGTGGTCAATGATCCCCACGCGGTCGCTCAATTCCTGGGCCTCTTCCATGAGGTGGGTGGTGTAAAGAACGGTCATCTTGTGCTCGTCACGCAGTTGCTTGACGGTGTCTAGAATGCGGCGGCGGCTTTGCGGATCGATGCCCACGGTTGGCTCATCCATATAGACAAGCCGTGGGCGATGGAGCAGACCGACGCCAATGTTGACCCGCCGCTTCATGCCGCCAGAGTAGGTATCGATGCGGTCTTTCTGGCGGTCGGTCAGATCGATGAATTCCAGAACTTCATCAACTCGTTTGTTGAGCGCTGCGCCGCTCATGCCGTACATTTTGCCAAAAAAGGTTAGATTCTGGCGTGCGCTTAGTTCAGGGTAAAGGGCGATCTCCTGGGGAATAAAGCCCATAAGCTTCTTGGCCTCGATAGGCTGCTTGGTGATAGAGAAGCCGCCGATACTGGCATCTCCGTGGGATGGCTCCACCAATCCGCTGATCATGGAGATGGTGGTGGTCTTCCCGGCGCCGTTTGGTCCGAGGAGGCTAAAGATTTCGCCCTCTTCAATCGTCAGGTTGACATCTTTGACCGCATGAACAGGGGCGCCATCCGCGCGTTTGAACATTTTCGAGAGGTTCTGGGTTTGGACGATGGGTGGCATAGCGTTCTCCTTACTTATCCGATTTACGGAACCAAGCTGCACCAGTGAAAGCGCCTGACCAAAATGCGCCGGCGATTACGAAGCAGGTCATGGCTAAAAATTGGCCAATGTTTGACGGCAAAATACTGTAGGACGCTGCAAATAGGAACAGTACACCGAGCGTGCCTAGCATCGTTGCTACCATTTTCGTATCCATGTTGATCTCCTTGATGATGTAGAAAAGACTGAATTCTCTTATTCTGACTTCAGAATGACAATGATTGTGCGCAATAAGTGTCTATCCGTAAATTCTCTGTTCCCACTGGGCCACAACCGAATTTACCGATACGTTCTAAAGTATAGAAAAGAAGTAGGCAACTGTAATCCACCGTTCGATGGTTTTTGTGTAGCGTAGAGGTCGATTGATGAATCAACCATCTGGTTGATGTCAATTGAATTTGGGCTGTTGGCAGTTGCCACCTTTGTCTGTCGGTATTAGGGATTTGCTCTCGATGGGGATTCACACCCTAGTTGAGCTGGGGCAGTGAATCGCTCTGTTATCGCGATTCAAAAATGTAGCAGGAGAATAGAGCAGGGGCTGAGCTTGTCGAAGTCACTTCAACAAGCTCAGCCCCCATTTACTCGTCTATTTTATTAAAGCGTTAAAGCAGTATTTCCGTGGTCCGGGCAGTCAAACCCTGGCCCTCCCCGCAAGGGGAACAAACTGTGGCTCCTCCCCCTCGAGGGGGAGGCTGGGAGGGGGTCTCATGCCTCGTTTTAATTTCTTGAATCTGCGCAATCGGTGGTTCACGCCGCCCGTTTTTCAGCGGGAATCGTCAGCTTGGCCTGGATGAATTGGCGATGGGTCAGGTTGAGGCTGTAGCCGATTTTGAAGATCTCTTCAATCTCCTCGTCGCTCACAAATCCATCGGCTTCGGCCACCAGAAAGAGCGTATGCAGCAGACGGTCACCCTCTTCCGGCGTAATCTCGGCGGCCAGCTCGCGGGTCAGACGCAGAAAGTCCAGTTCATGGCTCACTTCAGAAACCGCTACTTCGGTGATAAAGAGCGCTTGCTCGTGCGTCACATTCATGGTCGATTGCAGCATATGTACCATTTCGGTAAATTCATCGTCAGTCACTTGGCCATCCACGTGCGCCACCCGCGCCATAAGCCCGCCAATGCTGGAGAGGCGGCGCAGCGTTTCATCCGACAACTCTAGCTCCACATGCTCCTGATCCAGCTTGCGCCGCACCCCATAATAGACCTTGTTGCGCACAAACTCTTCAAAGTATTGCTCGCGATTGGCGGCGCGGCCCATTGCCTCTGTGCGCCTCTGCATGGGGCCTTGCAATAAACGGCTCAATTGGCCCAAAAAGCCCACATCCACTGCATCCAGGGCGGTCTGTATTTCCGCCACCACTCGCTGCTCTTCGGCTGTAATAATGCCGTCGGCGCGCACCAAATTTTCCAACGACTCTAGAACCAGTGTTTTGTCGGCGGGCGTGCGCAGCGCGGCCTGCAAATCCGCAATGAGCTGGGCGCGCTCGACAGCATCTACCGGCGAATCCATATACATTTCCAGCATGGTCCACTCCTGCGAATTGAGCCGCCGATTGCCGCTGCTGTACGATTCGGGCAGCCGAAAGAGCAGATCTTTCATGCTGTTGCGCTCGGCGGGCGTCAGCTCATTATCCGCCCACGCCGCCGCAATAATTACCTTGGCTAGCGCCAGGATCAGGTCACGTTGCGCCATTTTGTGTCGCTTTCTTTGCATGTGGTTACCGAGATCAAGGGGGACAAATTATATCACTCTTTTGAGAGAATCAGGAATCATTGCGAGTGTACGTCGATCGACCTATTGGGCAGCGACCACGCATCCCAATGCGAGAACAGCTACCTGGCTTACGATGACATAGCGCTAGATTTGCAGCAGACATTCACCATCGTCTACGATTCGGTAGGCTATGACATGTTCCTGAATTATACGCGTCCTGCCGATGGCCCCCAAAGACAAAGCGGTCCAGTGGGCGGCTGGATTCACCAATCGAGACCGATGCCTGTATCGCCAACACCGTTGCGGTGTACTGATAGTCAGCCGATCGTAACGGCAAGAAATGGAGCCGGATTCACCAATCGAGACCGATGCCTGTATCGCCAACACCGTTGCGGTGTACTGATAGTCAGCCGATCGTAACGGCAAGAAATGGAGCCGGATTCACCAATCGAGACCGATGCCTGTATCGCCAACACCGTTGCGGTGTACTGATAATAGAAAAGAGGAACTATGCGTGAATATCAGCAACTCATAGAGCAGTATCTACAGGACCACTTCCCCGCCACGAGCGCACTCACCGTCACGCAGCTCGCCAAATTGCGCGACGGTTGGGAGAGCGACAATTACGTTCTCACCGTCGAATATGGCGCACCGCACAGGCGCACAAAGTGGGTCTGGCGCCTCTATTCGGGCGTGGGCAGTGAGGCCAAGGCGACGCGGGAATTCACAGGAATGCAGCAGCTCTTTGCCGCCGGTTACCCTGTACCACAGGTCATCCTGCTCGAAACCGCAGCGTCGCCGGCGCAGCGTCCCTTTGTCATCATGGACTATATTGAGGGCGCCATGATGTGGGAGCTGCTCGAACATGCTCCGGTCGCGCAGCAGGCGCCATTGATCGACCAATTCTGCCGGCTGTTCGCCCAGTTGCACGCATTGGATTGGCGGCAGTTCGATAGGAGTGTGCCAGGTGAAGAGCCATATTACTGCATTGACCGGTGGCTCAACGACGCGCACCGGACATTGCAGAATTTTCCTGACATTGACGCTGCGCCCTTTGTTGATTGGGTGGCCGCTCAACGCCCGCTTCTGGCCTGTCAGCGCCCATCACCCGTACACCACGATTTTCATCCCGGCAACATCCTGGTGCAGAGCAATAATCGCGCCCTCGTCATCGACTGGACCGGTTTTGCCGTCACCGATGCCCGCTTTGATCTAGCCTGGACGCTCGTTCTGGCGCACGCCTATGGCCCCCCAGAATGGCGTGATCACATCTTGCAGGGTTACCAACACTATGCCGGACAACCGGTCGTGCAAATCGAGCTTTTTGAAGCGATGGCCTGCGCGCGGCGACTGCTGGATCTGACCATTTCACTCACGCAAGGCGCGGGGCGCATGGGGATGAACGCACAGGCTGTGGCCGCCATGCGCGCCGACATGGAGCCACACCGCAAGGTACATCAGCTTTTCCGCGAACGGACCGGACTGGCGATTGCTGCGTTTGATGCTCTGTTTGCGGAAAGGAATATGTAATGCCCGCCAAACAACGCTCCTATGATATCGACTGGTTGCGCGTGCTGAGCATGTTGATGATCTTCCTTTTTCACAATGCCCGCTTTTTCAACAACGAAGATTGGCAGGTGAAAAATTTCGGCGCGTTTCATCGTGATGCAGCATTATGCGGCAGCTCGCCCTGAGCACAGCCGCAGCGGCAAGCGCGATGGGCTGGGAGCAAGCGTTGCTTTGCCCACCACTATGGCGAGGCGGGCTTCATCTTCTGGAGCAAGCCAGCTATAATAGCTTTTATCGCCAAGGCACAATATGCGTATTTATTGCTGTATTGCTGTGTTGCCTACGCCCGGAGCAATAGAGCAATCGATTCAACAAGGAGAAACCAACATGTCCATCCAAGGCATCGCCAAGTTGGCGCCTGGCCCCGGCCGCGTGGGGCTGCTGGAGGCGCCCGAACCGGAGGTGCGCGCTGGCCACGCCATTATCGAGGTGGCGGCGGCGGGCTTGTGCGGCACCGACATGCACATTTATCACGACGAATATCCCAGCCGGCCGCCGGTGATATTGGGCCACGAGGTGGCGGGCGTGGTGGTGGAGACCGGCGCGGGCGTGCCGAACTGCCGCGTCGGCGACCGCGTCACGGTGGAGCCCTATTTTCACCTGTGCGGGCGCTGCGCCTATTGCCGGGCCGGCCTGCCCAACATGTGTCCCGAGCGGCTGTCGATTGGCAGCGGCGTGCGATGGCGCGTTCAGCCGCTATGTGCTGGTGCGCGGGCAGAGCGTCCACCGGCTGCCGGAAAATGTGGATGTGCGCAGCGGTGCGCTGACCGAGCCGCTGGCCTGCTGCGTCCACGCCCTGGAGATGAGCCGCGTCGAGCCCTCCGACGTGGTGGTGGTCTCTGGGCCGGGGGCCATTGGGCTGCTGATGATGCAGGTGGTCAAGGCGGCGGGGGCCACGGTGCTGCTGGTGGGGACCAATGCCGATGCCGCACGCATGGAGGTGGGCCAACAGTTGGGTGCAGACGCCATTCTCAACGTGCAGGTGGAAGATGTGGAGGCAGCCATTCGTGAACGCACCGATGGATTGGGGGCCGACGTGGTCTTTGAGTGTTCGGGGGCGGCGGCTTCGGCGCGCAATTGCTTGCAGTGGGTGCGACGGCGCGGGCGCTATGTGCAGGTGGGTCTCTTTAGCAAGGCCGTCGAGTGGGATCAAAATCAGATCTGCTACAAGGAGGTGCAGATGAGCGGCAGCTTTGCCACCATACCCAGCTCATGGCGCAAGGCGCTGCGCCTATTGGAGAATGGTCAAGTGCAGACCGCGCCGCTGATCACGCACACGTGGGCGCTGGCGGATTGGCAGGCCGCCTTCGATACCTTCGAGCGGCGCGATGGGTTGAAGAATGTGTTTCTGCCAGGCTAAAGATAAGGCTACCGATGGCCGTAATATTTAGGCATGTGGTATACTGAACCCATAGCGGCGGACTCGTGGAGCTTTAGAAAGGAAGGGAAGCCTGAGCTATGTCGATTATGGAAAAAACGTTGCGCGAAACGGTTGCCGACTACGAAATTCGCATACCGATGACCTATCAAGAATATCAGAATGAGTTTGATGAAGATGTACATGTAGAATGGGTTGACGGAGAGGCGGTTATCTTTATGTCGGCGGCAACACGACACCAAATTGTTGTGACATATCTCATTCATCTATTGCGGAGTTACGTCGAATTTTTCCGCTTAGGGGAACTTCTGTCGGCGCCATATGAAATGAAAGTATCTCCACATGGTAATGCCCGTGAGCCTGACATTCTGTTTGTGGCCAACGAAAATCGCAGGAATCTAGAAGAACAGCGTTTAGCCGGCGCAGCCGATCTGGTGATTGAAGTAATTTCGCCGGAAAGCGTCCGGCGCGACCACGAAGACAAATTTGCCGAGTATGAAGCAGCTGGGATTCGCGAATACTGGATCATCGATCCGCGGCCCGAAGTGCAAAGCGCCGAATTCTGGGTGTTAAATGAGAATGGCCAATATCAGTCCATGCCTGTCCGCAATCAAATTTATCACTCGACCGTCTTGTCTGGCTTTTGGCTCAAACCAGAGTGGCTGTGGGACCCAGAACGGCATAGCGCACTGGCCGCCTTTGCCGAAATTGCCGGTTTACCACCGGATGTTGTTGATTTGCTCCGGGGCGGCGCCAATTAGCACAAAAAGGTTTTCCATCCGCCCCCTTCGACATCCAAAGCACAGTTTGGGCGCTCAGGGGACGGCTGGAAAACCTTTTTTTGATGTCTATCTGTTGTTTTCTGAATCTGCTGTAGTAATCCTACGCCGCCGGCACCAGCGCCAACACGCGCAGCGGGCTGCCCGAGCCTTTGACGATTTTGAGCGGCGCGGCCACGATCACGGCGCCGGTGGGCGGCAGTTTGTCCAGGTTGCAGAGGCTGGCCAAGCCCAGCTTACCGGCGCCGTGCATAATGTTGTGGGCGGGGAAGGCCGGGTCAAAACCGCCCGCCTGTCCGGCATCGGTGCCCACGGTTTCCACGCCCACGCCCACCACATCGCGCTCGTGGGCCAAATAGCGCAGACAGTCGGGGTGGAAGCCGGGCGAATGGGGGCCATCCGCGCTGGCGTTGAGGAACGCTTCTCGGCCTTCCCGTTTGGACCAATCGGTGCGCAGCAGCAGCCAGGCGCCGGCCGGAATTCGGCCGTGAACGCCTTCCCACGCCTGTACGTGCTCGCGGGTCAAAATGTAATCGGGATATTGGCCGGCCTCTTTGGAGGCGTCGATGACGCAGGCCGGCGAGACAAATTGGCGCACGGGGATGGTGTCGGTGGTGTTGTTGGCGCGATCCTTGCCGGTGATCCAGTGAACCGGGGCGTCAAAGTGGGTGCCGGTGTGCTCGCCCAGCGTCAACGTGTTCCAATACCAGGCCGGGCCGTTGTCGTCATAATTCGAGATCACCTCAACGCTCAGACCGGGCGATTGGGCAAACATGGGCGGCAGCTCGATCACCGGCGTCTCCGGGCTGAGCGGCTGCGTCAAGTCCACCACCGTTATGCGACCACGATTCATCTCCTCCACCAGCAGCGATAAAACGGTAACAGGGGCTGTCATTGATTTCTCCTTTTTGATTGGATCAACAGATTACACAGATTTCATAGATTATTCTTCGTTCAAAATAACATTCCGAGTTTTTGGGGATTGGGAATCAGGGATAGGGATGCGTGGCGACGGCCCAACCCCTAATCCCCAATCCCTTTTCGCACACTCCGCTTTTGAACCTAAACTGAGTATAAGAATCAAAATCTTTAGAATCTGTGAAATCTGTTGATCCCTCTTCTCAATTCTTCTCTTTGATGTAGCGTTCGAAGCGGAAAGCGTTCTCCGGCAGTTTGAGGTCCATGCCAAAGTGATCGGGGCCGGTGGCTTCGACTTTGGCCACGATGACGCTCAGTTCGTTGCGGTCAAAGGCATCGGCGGCGGCTTCCATAAATTCGTAGGCGGTGGTCGTCAGCGCCACATTGGGCACGCCGGCGCCGCGCGCGATGGCGGCCAGGTCCGTAATGCCGCTGGCGGTGTGCGAGACGAAACCGCCGGTGGAGAGCAGGCTGCCGTTGTCAAAAATTATGTGGATCAGATTGGCGGGGCGATAGCGGGCCAGCGTGGTGAGCGTGCCCAAATTCATGAGCACCGAGCCGTCGCCATCCAGCACCACCACGCGGTCATCCGGCCGGTTGAGCGCCAGCCCCAGCCCAATGGAAGAGGCCAGCCCCATGGCGTGCTGCAAATAGAAAAAGTTTTCGCGGTGGCCCAGGTCATACAGCTCCTGCGCACAGGCGCCCATAATGGTCACCACCAGGCAATCTTCCAGCTCTTCATAGAGCGCTTTGATGCATTCGGCACGTTTCATTCGTCGCCCTCCATCAGGTCACGCGTCAGCAGCAGCGCGGTGGGGACGAGCGAGCTGCGCGAAAGCGTGTATGCTTCATAAATCTGCTTGCCAATTTTGCGCGGCTCGCGCGCATAGTCAAAGGGCAGCCCCAGCCCGCGCAGCACCGGCTCGGTCACCATGCCGCCTTGCGTGTGCCACGGGTACGGCTCGCCCATGTGGCCGCGGTGCGCAATCAACATGCAGAGCGGCACGCGATAGAGCATGGCCAGCGACACGATGCCATTGATCGAGCCCAGGAAGCCGTGATTTTGCAGCAGCATAATATTGGGTGCGCCGGCAAAGTGGGCGCCGGCGGCAATGCCCACCGCTTCCTCTTCCTTGGCCACCTCAATCAGCGTCATCTCGGGGTCATCCTCGGCCATTTGCAGCAGATAGACCAGCCACGTTTCGGGCAGCGCCGTAATAAAGCGCACCCCGGCGTCTTTGATGCCCTGATAGACCATCTTGGAATTCTCGCGCGAAACGGTCATATGCCTCCTTGCTATCTCATTTTTTGATCAACAGATTACACAGATTAGAAAGATTAAAAATCTGGGCAATCTGCGTAATCTGTTGATCAACCTTCAAATCGATTGAGAATCAGAAAAATTCGTCGATCAGTTGATACAGATGCAGCTTTTGATCATCGGGGGTGGGCAAGCCGTATGTTTGAAAAAAGAGGGGGATGAGATCGGTGCAGCCGTTGTAGTCCAGGCTGCGGCGGGCCAGCGCCAGGTCGCGATAGCGGTCGCCAACGCCCATGCGGCCCAGGTCCACAAAACCGGTGACGGAATCACTGTCCACAATGATGTTGGGCAGGCAGTAGTCGCCATGCGTCAGGCACAATTCTTCAGATTCAGGAGCTAATTGGGCCAGTTCATCGAGCAGTTCTGCAGAGCGGCGCCCTTGGCGAATATCGTCGAATTCGTTCTCATCAACCAGCCCAAGTTGTGTGTGCCGCCGCGCCATCTCAGACATGGCGGCAAAGCGATGATCAAACGGGCAATCTTGCCACGGCTGGGCGTGGAACTGGCGCAGGGCTTGCGCCAGCAGCGTCACCCAGCGTGCGCGATCTGTATTTGGCTGCGCCACCAAATCGGCCACATTTTCACCGATCAACCCAGAGGTGAGCAGATAACCCTGGCCCTCTTCCTCGGTATAAGCAAGCAGTTCAGGCACAGGCAAGCGCCCCGCCAACCATTGCAGCCTCTGCATCTCATCACGCAGGCCCACAATGCCCGTGGGTGGGCCGATTTTCAAATAGCAGACGTTGCCCGCGTGATCCAGCAATCGATACGTCTGCGCGCCCGACATGCCAATTTGGATTGGCTCAAAATCCTCATATGTGCCGGAAATATGACGATGCAACGATGGTGGTAATTGGGGCTGATGCACAACGGTCATGTGTGTTTGTGAGAGTGGCTATAAATCCTCTTCATCCCGCGAAATCACTTGATAAATTTTCGCCAGGTCTTCATCGCTGAAAAAGTGGACCACCAGCTTACCGCTGCCGTCGCGGTTGCGATTGAGCGAAACGCGCGTACCCAGCACATTGCGGAAGCGGTTTTCCAGATCGCGCACGTGATGTTGGAGCTGCGCATCAAGTTCATCGGGGGTGGGTTCAGCGGGGTCAGGTTCGGCGAAATCGCTGTCCGGCTCCGGTTCGCTCAGCTTTTTGACCAGTTCTTCGGTCTGGCGCACGGTCAAATCCTGGTTCAGCACGGTTGTCAGCGCCGTCTGCATGGCCTCTTTATCGGAGGACAAGGCCACAATGGCGCGAGCATGACCGGCTGAAATCTGGTCCGCCAGGAGCGCTTCCTTGGCTTCTGCGCTCAGGTTGAGCAGCCGCACCGTATTGGCCACGGCGGAGCGGCTTTTGCCCACCCGCTTGGCCACCTCGGCTTGCGTCAAATGCATCTCATCCATCAGCGCTTGATAGGCTGCCGCTTCTTCCAGCGGGTTGAGATCGGCGCGCTGAATGTTCTCCACCAGCGCCCATTCCATAAGCTGCTCGGTCGAGGCTTCGCGCACAATGACCGGCACTTCTGCTTGAGCAGCCAGCTTGGCCGCCCGCCAGCGTCGCTCACCGGCCACAATCCAATATTGGGCGGGCTGACCGTGATCGGCTTGCGTCACAATCAGCGGCTGGATGATGCCATGTTCCTGAATAGAGTCGGCTAATTCTTGAAGCGATGCGGGGTCGAAATGCGTGCGTGGCTGGTGAGGATTGGGTGCAATGGAATTGACGGCGACCATCTGCACGCCGCGCTCGCCCGCGGTTGGGGCCGCATCTTCATCGGGCGCTGCCTGCGTGTTCATAATCAGGGCGCCCAGCCCACGTCCCAAACCGCGTCGTTGCCCTGCATTCCCGCCAATCGCCATGCTGATCTATCCTTCAAATCGTTCTAAAAATTCGGCGGCCAGCGCTTCATAGGCCAGCGCGCCGGCGCTGGTCGGCGCATAAAGCGCAATGCTCTGGCCATAGCTGGGCGCTTCGCCCAAACGCACGTTGCGCGGCACCACGCTGCGAAAGGTCTTGGCCGGAAAATGGCTGCGCACCTCGGCCACCACCTGCTGCCCCAAGTTGGTGCGGCTGTCGTACATGGTGAGCAGCACGCCCGCAATGCACAGCCGATCATTCAACACATCATGCACCTGCTGAATGGTTTTGAGCAACAAACTCAGCCCTTCCAACGCCAGATATTCACACTGCACCGGGATGATCACGCCGTGGCTGGCGGCGGTGAGGCCGTTGATGGTGAGCAAGCCCAGGCTGGGCGGCTGGTCAATAAAGATGTAGTCATAATGGGATTGCAGCGGTTTGAGACCGCGCGCCAACATCTGTTCGCGCGCCATTTGGCCCGCCAGCTCCACCTCGGCGCCGGCCAAATCGGTGGTGGCGGGCAGCAAATCCAACCCCAATTGGTCTGTCAACACAATAGCCTGCTGCGCCGGCGTCTGTTCCACCAGCACATCATAAAGGCTCAACGACAATTCGCGCGGATTGATGCCCAGGCTGGTCGTGGCGTTGCCCTGCGGGTCCACATCCACAATGAGCACGCGCCGCCCGGCCGCGGCCACATATGCGCCCAGGTTTACCACGCTGGTGGTCTTGCCCACCCCGCCTTTTTGATTGGCAAACGCAAAACTCTTGGCTGTCATCTGCATTGCTTACGGTACAAATGGATGCTCTTCCATATAGCGCAACACCTGCTGGCGCGTGGGGATGCCCGAGACGCCTTGGGCCTCCACGCCAAAGGAGGCAGTTATATTGGCAAAACGCGCCGATTGCAGCGGATCGCCCGTTTCCTGATGGCGCAAAATAAAGGCCGTGGCAAAAATGTCGCCGGCGCCGGTGGGGTCAACCTCATGGGCCGGCCGCGGCGGCACCTGCTGTTGACTGATTGAGCCATCCGGTTGGCGCATAAAAACCGTGCTGCCGTCGCGATACTCGGTCATCACCACCAGCGGCACAAGCTGAAAGGCGGCTTCCAAGCGGCTCAAATCGTAGTCAATATCTTCCTGCGAAAGCACCAATACATCCAAATGGGGCAAAATTTCGGTCTGATTTTCCCACGGCTTGCTAAAGACGCGCCCACTCGCGTCCCAGCGCCGCATCCAGCCCTGGGGGACCGCAGTCACCAGCGTCTCCTGGGCAAAAATAGCCGCCATGTCGCCCGAAATTTCATTGACCAGCGGCCCCAAAAGCACCACATTGGGTCGGCGCATAGCAACCGGCACATCCGCCGGGGTTATGGAGCGGGCTTGCGCGTAACAATATTGGACGCGGCCCGTGGGCGTATAGACGTTGGCAAAAGTGGTGCTCTGGGCGCTGGGCAGCACCACCAATTCAACCTGGGCAGGCAGATCGCTCAGATCGGTGTCCGGCGCCGCGCTGGTGATGATGGTGGGCCGGCGGCCTAGGCGTAAAGCCGTAATGGCGGCAAAGCTCACCGTGCCGCCCAAACGATAACCATCTTTCAAATCCTGGGTGATCAGATCCTGCGTGACGTGGCCCAAAAGCAATATATCGGTGTGTTCGTTGGTGTTGGACATATGATGAATTGTAGCACGGCTTAGAAATAGTTCGAAATATTGGTCAAAGAATCGGCTATTTTCAGTAGGGCTAATCCAGAAAAATAATCACCCAAATTCAAATCGATTTTCTGGATTAGCGTGCAGGCCATGCGGGATATTTTATTTTTTGGAATGGCCGAGATGCATTTGGCCCATTGGTTGTAGACACAGAACCGCCCTGCAATAGGCGCAGGGCGGTGAAATTCTGTTACGAAGAGTTGGCATAGGCAGAAGCAAAAATCATTGTTTCGGCGCAATGTGTACCTTACGCCGGTCGCCTTCGCCGGAGCTTTGGGTATAAACATCGGGATGCTCGCGCAGCGCCATGTGAATGATGCGCCGCTCGTTGGACGGCATGGGCTCCAGCGAGGCCGAGCGCCCGCTTTCCATCACCTGTTCGGCAATGCGCAGGGCGAGCTGCGTCAACTGTTCGGCCCGGCGCTGTTTATAGCCGGCCACGTCGACCACAATATTGTACCAGGCGTGGGTTTTCTGATTGATCATCAAGCGCAACAGGAACTGAATATTGGAAAGCGTTTCGCCGCGGCGCCCAATCAGCGTACCCAAACCGGCGCCCTGCACATCAAGCATCAAGCAGCGCTCGTGCTCGCCTGGCTCCGGCTCTTGCCAGGTCGCCAGAACATCGGCGTCATAGCCCATAAGCGCGACCATCTGCTGCAACAGGCCTTGCGCGAGCTCCAGCAATCCAGCATCCGAAATATCGTCCAGAACCCCTTCATCGGTCCGTGCATCGTCCACATCTTCGTCAAAGTCCTGGTCGGGCTCGTCATCCGCCAGCGCCTCGGCAAAGGGTGGCTGTCCATCGTCCTCATCGCCATCCGCAGGCGCTGCTGGTTGCGCCGGGGGTACTACCGATTCCGCCGGCGCGGCGGCAGGCTGCCCTTCGCCCGCTTGCGCCAGCCGCTGCGACAGCAGCACACGCGCGGGCTCACTCCCAAGCCCAAAAATGCCGCGGCTGCCTTTGTGGATAACTTCAACCTCCACCTGTTCTCGGCTCAATCCAAGTTTGATCAAGCCCTCGGCAATGGCGTCATCGACGGTTTTACCCTGAAATTCGTAAGATTCATTCACGATAATTCACTTCCATTTGGGTGGCTATACAAAACCAGATTATCTGCGTTTAGAGCGTCGTCGTTGCGTTCTAGATTTGGCCGCACTTTTATTGGCCGCGGCGCCATTTACAGAGGGAGACGGCGCGTCATCATCTAATTCCTCATCTTCATCAATCACAACCGCAGACGCCGTACTCTCATCTGTGCTGGCCGCGGACCCGGCTTTATTGCCAGTAATCAACCACTGCTGCAACATTTGCAGCAGGTTGCTAGTAACCCAATAGAGGCTTAAACCAGCGGGAACTTGCAATGTAAAGAAGCCAAACATAAAGGTCATCATGGTGGTGACCTGCTTCATCATGGCCGCCTGATCGCCGCCGCTTGCATCCGGTGTGGCGGGCGTCATCCACTTTTGCATAACGTATTGCGACGCCATGAGCAAGATCGGCAGCACTAAATAGGCCGCCAGGTGTCCATAATTGCCGCCATTAAAGTCCTCCATTATCCAGCTCATGCCCTGGGTATATTTGGGGAAGCCCAAATCGGGAATCCAGAAAAAGTTGGCGTTGACCAAATGGGGGCCAAGGGCCACCAACGAGGAATAGAGACCAAACAAAATAGGCATCTGGATCACCAATGGCAAACAGCCGCTCAGCGGATTCACCCCCGCCTCACGATAAAGCTTCATCTGCTCTTGCGCCAGCTTTTCACGATCCTTGCCATATTTTTTCTGCAGCGCCTGGATCTTGGGCTGAATATCCTTTTGCGCCTGCATGCCGCGCACCTGCTGAACGGTGAGCGGCAATGTGATCAGCTTGACCGCCAGCGTAAAAATGATGATCGAAAAACCCCAATGGTAAGGAAAATTGGCGGCCGTCAGAAAATCATTGATCCAGATCAACGTTTTGGCCATGGGCCAAACCACAAAGGTTTGCCAAGGCCCATTAGGAGCCGTTGTTGTTACGTCAACGCCTTCACGTGAAACGCCGCACCCGCTCAACAAGAGCGCGCCCACAAGCAGCAGCACGGCGATAAGTATCCATTTTTTTCGTTTCACAGTTCCCAAATTCTCCTCAGGGTACGGGATCATAGCCGCCCGGATTCCACGGATGACAGCGCAAAATGCGCCTGGCGCCCATCCAAATTCCTTTGCCCACCCCATACTTCTCAATGGCCTGATATGTGTAGTGTGAGCAGGTGGGATGAAAACGACAAGAGCTTCCCATTAATGGCGAAAGAAAGCGCTGATAAAAGCGGATCAACCACAAAGCGATTGGCTTCATAATCATGTGCCATGCAACAAATGCGCCCGCCGAAGGAGGCGGGCGCAAGCATCATCTATCTCATGATAGGTTGCGCTGCGAATTGCGTGCCTTGCAATAAAAACGATGTCCCAGCCGGGCTTTATTGACTCCATACGCAAACGCACCGCTTCGCGCATCTGTCGTTTAATCCGGTTACGCACAACGGCATTGCCAATGCGGCTGCTGACTGAAAACCCATATCGGTTATACGCAAGCGAGTTTTCCAATGCACACAACACAACCAGCCGATTGCTATATGCAGAACCTTGGCGGCGCACCTGCTGGAAATGCTCATTCGTGCGAATTCGATAGCGCCTTTTCACAAAACGACTATATCAATCAATCGATTTGCGAATGGTCAATTGCACGGTGAGCTGCTTGCGACCGCGCGGCGCCGCTTTAGCACATTGCGCCCACCGGGCGTCCGCATCCGCTCTCGAAAGCCATGTGTTTTCAATCGTTTCCGCACCTTGGGTTGCCACGTTCGCTTTGGCATAATTTACTCCTAAACTTAATTTTCTCTTTTGAAATAGATTCATTTTTTGTAACTATTCAGGTGTTCCCTTCGACAAGCTCAGGGAGAGCCTGAATAGTCATCATTTTTTCGGCCAGATATTGCCAGCGTGGAACAAGCCAGCAAACCTATGCGCTTATCAAATATAGTTTTCTGAATTCGCCTAAATTCAGAAGATCACAACGGCAAAAGATGAGACCGATGCCCACATCGCCAACACCTTTGCGATATGCTGACATTGAACAGGCGACATAGTGAAAACTAAATTGTTTACAAAAGGCTATTATATGCGCACTAAAAGAGCGCTGTCAAATTTGCCTCCTTTTTCCAGAGATCAACTGTCATCCGCCCCCAACACCGATGCGGGCGCGCTGCACGCTGGGGCCACAGCCTTCCAGGAAGGCGGCGCTCGCCCCTCAAGCGAATAGCACCCGCCCATCCAGCATACTTGGCAAGGCGCAGCAGAAGTGGTAGTATGTTGAGTTAGCATGGTTACCTGCACCTACAGGAGAAAAAATGGCCGCGTACTCGACGCAAGATTCTGAGAATTACCATTCTCAAAATAACCGCGAAGTTCCCGAAGAAAGCCCCGAACTGCTGCGGTGGCGCGCCGATGCCCTATTGGATGAAATGATGCTGGGCGGCATCGATGCTTCCGCCGCCTCGCCCACCCGCATGGCGCCAAATACATCTTCATCCACCCCCAACAATCGTTCAAGTCAAAGTGCGCAAGGCAACGGCTCATTCAACTATCGGGAGGCCACTAACGGCTCCCCACCAATTGAACACCGGGATCACTCGCCAAGCGCCGCGTATCGCGAAAATCCAGCTCCGCAGTGGGACCAGCCTTTCAACAACACACATGCAGGGGATTCAGCCGCATCTCCCCCTGGGCAGGATACATCCCATCAAAATGGGCGGCCATCCATACAGGATACAGATCGCCAGCATGATGATGGCGCCGGTAACCGATTCTCGCCGGCATTGTCCAATCGCCCGGACTATCGGAACGCGCGGCCAGATTTTCGCGATGCCACCGATCAACCTTGGGGCCAGTCGCCATTTCCGCGGACTGACCCCACCCCTACTGAGCCGCCGCGCGGACAGCAGTCCGATGAACCCATGTTGCGCCCCCCTTCCGCCGTAGGGGCGCGCCATCAACAGAGCCCATACAGCTCTTCATTCCTAGGACCACCGCCGCAGCCCACTGAAAACAGATACCAACCCCCCGTTGACGACCGCCAGCCGACAGATTATCGTCAGCCCGGCGAGCCGCCTGTCTATCCCTATCCAGATCCAGCGGCCGCCGACGCCGGGCGCCCCTATGGCCAGCCGTCGGCGCCAGGCGATTTCAACGAGCCATTTGCCCCGTCCAAAGAGCCCAAACCGTGGTCCGTGGTCAGCGGCGGGCCGGGTGACTATTTGACCAGCGTGCCGCGGCGCAACGATACACCCTACAGCGCGCCGCAAACGCGCTACACCTATGATCCTGTGCTGGGACCGACGTCCTATCAGCAGCAAACGGCCCGTTTTGCCGATTCGATGGCCGTGGGCGCTCAGGCCAGGCGCCGTACCAATGTGTGGCCGCGCCACAGCCGTTTTGACATTCAGGCGCTGCAGCAGGAAATGAACACGCTGCAAGAGCAGATCGACCTGCTGGTTCGGCGGCGGCTGGACATTTCGGAACGCGCGCAACATCTGCTGGACAAGGGGCGCACCATTTTGGAAAATGACCCCGACCGCTCGGCCGAGGTGACCTATTATGTGCAGCAGGTGCGCACCATGGTGCAGCGCACAGGCCAGCGCGTCCAGTGGTCCAACGTCTATCGCACCCGGCTTTTTACCTATTTGACGGCCTGGTTGGGGCTGTCGGCGGTCGTGCTGGCGGGCTGCATTTTATACAGCGACCTGATGCGTCTCTGGCTGGGCCAGTTGGCGGCCTTTGCACTCGACGGCTTTTTGTCGCAGCACATTGTCGCTCTGCTGGGCACGCTGGCCTCCGCCACCTTGGGCAGCGCATTCGCCGCGCTCATCAACGCCTGGCGTCACAGCCAAAAAGAATATGGCTATTTTGACCGCAAGTATGGTCTGCTCGGCGCTGTTCTGCCCCTGATTGGGCTGCTGGTCGGCCTGCTGCTCTATTTGGCTTTGGGCGCCATTTACTGGCTCTTTGAAATTAATCCGCAGGAAAATCCCGTTGCCGCTTGGATTCCCGCCATCGTGGCCTTTGCCTTTGGCGCCAGCCAGGAAAAAATTTACGGCACCGCCGAGTGAGCCTAACAAACAGCCAATGCCCTACGCCGAAACCGTTGTAAACATCCCCATCCGGCGCACTTTTAGCCGCCGCTATACCGACAGTTCCGCTGCACCGCCGTCCGACCTCCTTGATTTGCCCGAACCCGACCTCGAAGCCGAAATGGGCGCGGGCGCGCCCGTGCGTCTCTCTGGCGCCCAATCTAAAACCGCGGGCGACGATCCCTATCAGGGGCTGCAAACGTACCACTATCACATCCCCACCGAGCTGCTGGGCAAAGTTGAGGCCGGCCATCTGGTCTGGGCGCCCTTTGGGCATCAGGAAGTGCAGGGCATCGTCGTGCGCCTGAGCGACAGCGCGCCCGTGGAGACCAAACCGCTCCTGCGCCTGGCCCGCCCCGAGCCGGTGCTCACGCCCGCCCAGCTCACCCTGGCCGCCTGGATTGCCGATTACTATCTGGCCTCCTTTGTCAATGCCATCAAGCTCTTTCTGCCGCCCGGCCTATTGACTCGCACCAAAAAAGATGGCTCGCAAACCCAAGCCCGGGCCAAACGTGAATTACAAATCGAGCTGGCCGCCAGTGCAGACGAGATCGCCACGCGCCTGCCCACGTTGGGCCGCGATAGCGCGCAAGCGAGCGTGCTGGCCTGGCTCATCGATTATGGTGACACGCCCATTGCGGCGCGGGCGCTCATGGACGAGTGCGAATTGCGCTCCAACAGTGCCATCCGTTCGTTGCTAGCCAAAGAGATATTGACCGAAGCGGAAGCGCCCGCCGCCGCATCCACGCCCGGTCAATGGGTGCGGCTGGCACTGGAGTCCGCAGCCGCCCGCCAGGCGCTGCTCGAACTGCGCGGGGTCGACAAGTTGGTGCCGGTACTGACCGCTCTGCAAGAGGCCGATGTACCGCTTTGGAAAAGCGAACTCTACCAACGCGCCGACGCCGATCTCAACATGCTGCGCACGCTGGAGAAGGCTGGCCTCGTCCGCCTGACCGAGCGCGTGCGCTTTCGCGATCCATTGGCTGGCCAGACTTACCGCCGCACCACGCCGCCACCGCTCACCAGCGATCAGGCGCGTGTTTGGCAAACCATTGCGGAACACGCTTTTAGAAGCACATCCGGTGCGCCGCCGCAATCTGCGCCCAAATTTCTGCTCCACGGCGTCACCGGCAGCGGCAAAACCGAGATATACCTGCGCACCATCGAGCAGACGCTGCAACAGGGGCGCCAGGCCATTGTGCTCGTGCCGGAAATTGCGCTGACGCCGCAGACCGTGGCCCGCTTTGCCGGCCGCTTCCCCGACCGCGTCACCGTGATCCACTCGGAGCTGAGCACGGGCGAGCGCTATGACGTGTGGCGGGCCGTGCGCGATGGCGAATACGACGTGGTGATCGGTCCGCGCAGCGCGCTCTTTGCCCCGCTGCCGCGGCTAGGGCTCATTGTTTTGGATGAAGAGCACGAAACTTCGTATAAACAGAACGCCGAAGCCTGGGGCAGCCACACCGTTTTTTACGACGCCCGCCTGGTGGCTCAACAACTGGCCGCGCTGACCAATAGCGTACTCATCTTCGGCAGCGCCACGCCCAGTTTGGAAGCGTATTTTGCGGTGGTCGGCGATGAAGAACAGCCCGCCGCCCCCGCCCAAAGCGGTTGGACCCTTTTAGAAATGCCGCGACGCGTGCTGGGCCATCGCGAAACGCCCGCCAATGGCGCTCCGATGGTCGACGCTGCTGACGACACAATTTATGCCGAGCTGCCGCCGGTGGAGCTGGTCGACATGCGCCAGGAATTGCGCGCGGGCAACCGCAGCATCTTCAGCCGCCTGCTGCAAAGCGAACTGCACGCCACGCTGGACGCCAATGAGCAGGCCATTCTTTTTCTGAATCGACGTGGCGCCCGCACCTTTGTCATGTGCCGCGACTGCGGTCACGTGCAGTCCTGCCCGCGCTGCGACACGCCGCTGACCTATCACGAAAATGCCGCCGTGTTGGTCTGTCACCACTGCAACCAGCGGGCGGAAATCCCGCAGCTCTGCGGTGAGTGCCACAGCAAGCGCATCAAATATTTTGGCAGCGGCACCCAGCGCGTCGAGGAGATGGTGGGTGAAATTGCGCCGCGCGCCCGTCTGCTGCGTTGGGACGCCGACACCACCGGCGCCAAGGGCAGCCACGAAGCCATCCTGCGCCGCTTTGCCAATCGCGAAGCCGATGTGCTGGTGGGCACGCAGATGATTGCCAAAGGGCTGGACCTGCCTATGGTGACGCTGGTCGGCGTCATCTCAGCGGACACTGGCCTCTATTTGCCCGACTTCCGCAGCGCCGAGCGCACCTTTCAGCTCCTGACCCAGGTAGCGGGCCGCGCCGGACGCAGCGAACGGGGCGGGCGCGTAGTCATCCAAACCTATACGCCGGAGCATTACGCCATCCAAGCCGCCGCCCAGCATGATTATCATGCCTTTTATGGCCGCGAAATCGCCTTCCGCCGCGAGCACAACTATCCGCCCACCATGCGACTGCTGCGGCTGGTCTATTGGGACAAAAAGCTGGAAAAAGCCCAGCTGGCCGCCGAAGAGATGGCCAATCTGTTGCGCTATCGCGCGCAGTCCTTGGGTCCGATGGCCGCCCGCACCGACGTGGCCGGTCCGGCGCCCGCCTTCTTCGCCCGCTTCCGCGGCTACTATCGCTGGCAGGTGCTGGCGCGCGGCCCGGATCCGGCGGCGCTGCTGCGCGGTCAACCCATTCCCTTTGGCTGGCGCGTCGACGTGGACCCCATGAGCATGTTATAATGGGGAAACGCGTTGACATTTTCGATGTAACTTCTACAAAAGAAACGTAAATTATGCAAGAGCAGCCTCATGCCCCCCAAACCTCAGAAACAGCTTTGGCCGCCCAAGTGGATGCCGCTGCACCCGCCCAACAATGGCTGACCCTTAAAGAGGCCAGCGACTTTTTGGGCGTCCACTTTACCACGCTGCGCACCTGGACCGACAAGGGCGAGATTCCGGTCTTTCGCACGCCGGGCGGCCATCGCCGCTTTAGCCTGGCTGATCTACGCCGCTTTTTGGATGAGCGCGCCGGCAACATGATTGTGGTCAATCTGGACAAGATGGTCAACACGGCGTTGGGGCGGGTGCGCCAGGAATTGGCCAAACGGCCGGACACGCAGATCTCCTGGCGCGGGCCGCTGGATGAAAACCTGGCGCGCGCCCGCCGTGAGCGCGGTCAGCGTCTCTTTGCCCTGGCGCTCTCCTATGTGCTCAAGCCCAGTCAGCGCGAGGCACTGGAGAATGAGGGGCGCAAATTAGGCCTGGAATATGGCCACGAAGCCGCCGCCAACCAGGTCAGCCTGGTTGAGATCGGGCGGGCCGTGCAATTTTTCCGCAACCAGCTCGTCGAAATTGTGCGCACCGATGAGCAGCTCGACGCCAGCGACATCCGTATTGAGCGGCTGCTGCACCACTTTCTGGATGAAGTGCTGTACGCGGTGCTTGACGGGTATGAAGCGACTGCAAAAAGATGATAAGCAGAGGACAGTTCCAAAATGCCGCAGTGGACCCTGGTGCAAGCCATCCATAACGCGCTGGCCATTGAGCTGGAGAGCGACCCGCGCGTGCTGATTTGCGGCGAAGACGTGGGGCTCAACGGCGGCGTTTTCCGCGTGACCGATGGGCTGCAAGCGCGCTTTGGCGCCAAGCGCGTCTTCGATACGCCGCTGGCCGAATCGGGCATTGTGGGGACGGCGCTGGGCATGGCCGTCTATGGGCTCAAGCCGGTGGTGGAAATTCAGTTTGCGGGCTTTAGCTTTGTGGCCTTTAACCAGATCGCGTCGCAGATCACGCGGCTGCGCAGCCGATCCGGCGGCGTCTTCACGGCGCCCATCGTAATTCGTGCGCCCTTTGGCGGCGGCGTGCGCACGCCCGAACTGCATTCGGACAGCATGGAAGGCTTTTTTATGCAGATGCCCGGCATCAAAGTGGTGATTCCCGCCACGCCATACGACGCCAAAGGGCTGCTGCACGCCGCCATTGAATCACCCGATCCCGTGCTGATGTTGGAGCACATGAAGCTCTACCGCTCCATTCGCCAGGAGGTGCCGGAAGCGCGCTACACGGTTCCGATTGGCCAGGCCGCCGTTGTGCAGGAAGGAGCGGACGCCACCCTGATCGCATACGGGGCCATGGTGCAGGTGGCGCAACAGGCCGCCCAGATCGTGACGGCGGAAAGCGCAGCCCGCGGCGAACAGATAAGCCTGGAGATCATTGATCTGCGCACCATTGCGCCGCTGGATGAAGAGTCGATTGCCGCCTCGGTCAACAAAACGGGCCGCGCCGTCATCCTGCACGAAGCGCCGCGGGCCGGCGGTGTGGCCGCCGAAGTGATCGCCGTCATCAACGAGCGCAGCCTCTATTCGCTGCTCAAGCCGGTGGAACGCGTCACCTGCCCCGACATGCCCTTTCCAGTACCCAGCGTGGAAGATCAGTTTATCCCCAATGCCGAACGCGTGGCCGCCGCCATCCGTCGGGTTTTGGCTGCCGTAGAGTGTTTGGTAAAACGGGTGGCGAGTGGCGAGTGGCGGGTAGTACAACCAACCCGCCACTCGCCACTCGCCACTCGCCACCCGCACACCCGCAGCGAAAATTGAAGCAAATCAACATGCTCGAATTCAAATTGCCCGATGTGGGCGAAGGTCTACACGAAGCGGAGATCGCGCTGGCTGGTAAGCGTGGGTGATACGGTGGCGCGCGACCAGCCCATCTTGGAAATTGAGACCGACAAAGCGCTGGTCGAAATTCCCTCTCCCAGTAGCTGGCGTGATACGCGAGTTGCGCCGTCGAGGGTGAAAATGTAAAAGTGGGGCCGTACTGCTGGTGATCGCCCCGGCCATCGCGCCGGCTCCACCACGCCGCCAGCGCCAATTTCTCACCAAAGCCAAGCACCCCAACCGCCGGCATCGGCTGCGCCGCCCAATTCCGCGATGACTAAAGCCGGCATTGCCGGTCCCGGCCAGCGCATTCTGGCCGCCCCCGCTGTGCGCAAAATGGCGCTCGACAACCAAATTGACCTGGCCGACGTGGAAGGCGCCGGCCCCTTTGGCCGCATCCTCCCCTCCGACATCCGCCGCCACCTGGCCGAGCACCGCAGCACCCACCCCCCACTCCCCGCAGCCCCCGCTCCCCTGCCCCTTCCCCCTGCCCCTTTCAGCCCTCCCCCACCACCCGCCAACCCCTGCGCGGCCTCCGCCGCCGCATTGCCCAGCGCATGGAGGAATCGTGGCGCACCATTCCGCACGTTACGGTTTGGGATGAAGCCGATGCGCAAAATCTAATGGCGCTGCGTCAGCAATTGCGCCCAGCATTGGAGGCACAAGGCCAACGTTTGAGCTATCTGCCGCTGCTGATCAAAATCACGGCCCAGGCGCTGAACGAGTTTCCGTATCTCAACGCCTCGCTGGAAAAAGCGGGCGCGGAGGATCACGCCCTGGTCTCGGTGTTGAGCGATGAGGCTGAAATTGTGGTGCACGCACAGGTCCACATGGGCATTGCCACGGCCATTGAGGAGGGGCTGGTGGTGCCGGTGCTGCGCAATGCAACCGGCCTGAGCATCCAACAAATTGCCGCCGAAACCGAACGCTTGACCGCGGCCGCGCGGGAGCGCAAATTGCCACCCGAAGAGCTGACCGGCAGCACCTTTACCATCACCAACTTTGGCAGCTTTGGCGGCCAGCTTGGCACGCCGATTATCAATCCGCCCGAAGTCGCGATTTTGGGCACGGGTCGCATTGCCGACAAACCAGTGGCCGTGGAGGGCGCGCTGCACGTGCGCCCTTTGTTGCCGCTGGTGCTCAGCTTTGACCACCGGTTGATTGACGGCGAGCTGGGCGGGCGCTTTCTGGCCCGCGTCAAAGCGCTCATCGAACAGCCGAGCCTGCTGCTGCTGGAGCTGCGCTAATGGTCGTGGGCGAGCTGACCACCGCGTCCGAAGTGGTGGTCCTCGGCGCGGGGGAGGCGGGACGGGCCGCTGCGCTGCGCGCGGCCCAATTGGGCCGCCAAGTCGCGCTGGTAGACCCGCGGCTGCCGGGCGATGATCTGGCGGAGGGCGCGTCTCTTTTTGGCGAAACGCTGCGTCAGGCGCTGTTGACCATTACAGCGCGCCGGTGGCATGGACAAAAGTTGGCCCCACTTGGACTGGGCGCTACAGTTGCTCCCATCAATTTGGCCCAATTGCAGGCGTGGAAAACAGGTTTTCTGCGGCGCATGGCGCACCAATTCAGCCAGCAGTGCGCCGATTTGCAGATCGAAATCAAGCGCGGCGAGGCTCACTTCACCGGCCCCAATGAGGTGCGCATTGCGTCTGAACATGGCGCCGAGCGCATGCACTTTGACCAATGCATCCTCGCGGTTGCCGCCCAATCTGCGCCATTGGACGCACCAACTGATGACAAACGCATCCTCACGCCGGCCCAGGCAACGATGCTGGAAACTATGCCCGCGCCGCTGTACGTATTGGGGACAACCGATGCAGCCATTGAATTGAGCGTTTTGTGGGCGCGCTTGGGGGCAGATGTGATGCTGCTCATCCCGTCACAGGTCCAGTTACTGGCTGGGTTTGATGAGGCGGTGCAGCCGCTGCTGCGCAGGCAGCTTGGCGATCTGCACATTGCAGTGCAAACATTGACGCAAACCGCATCGGAGTGGATGGCTCAATTGGACGCTGAGGCCTGCACGGTGTTTTGCGCCGATAACGCGCCCGCCATCGATGAATTAGCGCTGGATCACGCTGCCGTCACGCTGGATGAGCAGGGCTTTGTACGCGTCAATGAATCAATGCAGAGCAGCAATCCGGCGGTATGTGCCGTGGGCGAATGCGTGGCGCCCGACCTGCCGTCGGCCGCGGCCATCAAACAGGCGCTGGTGGCGGCGGCACATGGTGCGGGTCGCCGCGTCATTTATGCGCCGCAAGCCGTACCGCGGCTGATACAGCTCGATCCGGCGTTTGGGACGGTGGGGCTCAATCGGCGGGCGGCGCAAGAAGCGGGTTATGCGGCAAACGAAGTGCGGCTGGATTTGGCGGATATATTGGATGCTAAACCATCACCTGAGGCGCCGCCCGACGGCATATTGCTGCTGACCGCCGAGGCCGAGAGCGGCGTGCTGCTGGGCGCCACCTGCGTGGCGCCGGATGCCGCCAGCATTTTGGGTGAAGCGGCACTGGCGTTAGAAATGGGCGCCACACTATATGATGTGCAGGAGACGCTGCACCCGGTCATCAGTTCACTTAGCGCTCTGAACGAGATGGAATGACTATTCAGCCGTTGCCTGAGCTTGTCGAAGGCGGCTCCGGGCTTCGACAAGACTTCGGCGTAGGCTCAGTCGAACGCTCAGCCCTCGAGAGCTTGAATAGACACCGAGATGGAATGAAATTATGAAACGCGCCGGTGTGCTCTATTTGTTGTTATGGTTGCTCTTGTCGGCCTTTGCCGGGCTGACGGCCTGGTATCTGAATCTGGCCATTCTCTATCTATTTACGCTCTGGATCGAGCACCCGGTATGGCGGCCCACCTATTGGACGGTCAATATGCTTGTCTATATCAACAAGTTATCGATCCTGGGATTGGGCGGTCTCTGGCTCATCTTTATTACATGGCTGGAAATAGCGCTGCGCAACAGCGCATTGCAGGATCGGCTCTGGCTGCAAGCGGGGAAGATAGGGCTGATCATTGGGGCGGTGCTAGCTTTCAGTTTTGTGATTTTTATGGTGGGATGAATGGCGGCGCAAGCCTTCCAGGAAGCTGCCCATGCACAACAGTGCGCCAGGGGGAATGAAAAACTGTTCTCCTTTTGTGGCTTTTGTGTTTTTGTGGCTATTTTCAGGGCAGGCGGGTCTGTCCAGCCTCATTTGCCCAACCACCACTTATAGACCCAACAGAGAGCGCCACGCGTCGGGGTTTTCGATCAGATATGCCACGCCAAAAAGCAGCCCCAGCACCAACAAAATCAGCAAAGCCGCCGCATATGAATTCACGGTCGAGTCAACAGAGGAGAGGCCAGCCAGGAAGTTGTTGATGCGTGGCATGGCGGGGCGCACAGGTCGCATGGCAGGCGGTGCGTCCTTGGCTACATGCGCCGCGGTAATTTCGATGCTCTGCGCATCCCGCGCGCCGCGGTCGTAAAGTGATGTATTGGCCGATCCACTGCTCAAAGCGCGCTCCCTGCATCAGTTGCAACAGGTCGCGCCGCTGCTCATCAGTGAGCACCAGCGGTTTGACAAAGCCTTGCAAATGCAGCACCACCTGCAACTCTTCCACGCCCTGCAGCGAAACATTGACGATTTGCGCCTGCACCGGCCGCCCGTGCAGATCGGCCGATGCAGCCGATAGCGGTCATTGACGACGCGGGCGGCCGCGCAGCCGGCCGTTCCCCCGTATCGATCATTCCACGATTTTTCCCAACATCTGATCCAGCAGATCGGCCGTGAGGATGCCTTTCCAGACTGAGGCGATTTTGCCCTCGCGGTCGATGAAAACGCTGGTGGGCATGTTGCGCACCAGATAGGCATCGCGCAGATCGCCGTCGGCATCCATCACCACGGGCATGGGCATCTGGAAATCGGCCACAAAGGCTTCCACAGGCGCCCGCTTTTCCATCACGTTGATCTCCAGGATCACCAGCTCTGCATTGGCTTCCGCCTGGCGAATCAGCTCAGGCATCTCCAGCCGGCAGGGCGCACACCAGGTGGCCCAAAAATTGAGCAGCACAGGCCGTCCCTGGAGATCAGATAGATAGAGGCCGCGTTCATCATCGAGCGCCATGCGGAAATTGGGCGGTGTGTCCCCCGGCACAATGCCGGCAGCGGCGTTGTCGATGCCGTCCAACTGGGCCACGGGGTAGCCGCGGCCCATTCCGGCCGGCAATTGATCCAGTTCGATAGAGTTGACAGTAGGATTCGTTCCGCCAGCGGCCGCCTGATTGGGGCTAGTACAGGCCGTCAACAGGAGACACACCAATGTCGACAAGAGCGCCAGCCACCATAATGGGGGCAGTTTCGAAATCGCGGCGCCGGCACAAAGTGCATGTATCCGCTGC
Source organism: Caldilineaceae bacterium (assembly GCA_041391125.1). Classification (GTDB taxonomy): domain Bacteria; phylum Chloroflexota; class Anaerolineae; order Caldilineales; family Caldilineaceae; genus JACKBC01. Next base: position 97,904 of record JAWKON010000016.1, on the reverse strand, counting down.
AAGCTAGTTCCTCGCTGTTGCATCACATCTTCCTTCTCGACAACATCAATACGAAATGTCCCTGGTGGTGGGAAAGCATTCTGTGACCGGATAAGAAACGGAGTTTTTGACAAAAACTCCGTTTCTACTGTCCCGCAAAATAAGTTTGTTTAGCTATTAGCTTTTCGCCAAATAGGGCAGCACCGCCGCCGCAAAGAGCCACGTCCCCTCTGGGCTGGGCGCATCGCCAAAGTGAATGGTAATGCGTTCGGCGCCTTGATCAATGGCCTCCAGCAGCCGCTCGGTGACCTGCTCCGGCGTGCCAAGAATATCGCCGCTGCCCCACGGGCGCACATGCGGCTGTTCCAGCATACGCTTGAGCGCCGGCTCATTTTCGGCCACATAGACGCCGGCGTGGATCACCTGCTTGATCGTCGCATAATCGCGGCCCACCGCGCGGCAGTGCTCTTTCAGCACTTCCTGTTTGTGGATATAGGTGGGCCGATCAATGAAAATGTAGTTCCACCAATCGGCGTGCTGCGCCACCACGCGCAGCAGATATTTCTCACCCGAACCGCCCACCATGATCGGCGGCATGGGGTCGGGGCGCGGTTCGCACCAGGCCTCGGTCACTTGATAGTGTTTACCGTCGAAGGTGGCCGGGGCCTCGCTCCACATAGCGCGCATGATCTGAATCGATTCGGCGAGCTGCTCAATGCGCACCCGCGCCGACGGAAAGGGCCAGCCGTACGCCAGATACTCTTCCTCATTCCAGCCGGCGCCAATGCCGATCACCACGCGTCCACCCGAAAGCGCCTGCATGGTGGCCGCCATTTTGGCCAGATGGGCGGGATTGCGAAAGCTGTTGCAGAGCACATCGTGACCGCACATTTTGTCGGGATAGCGCCCCAGCCCATAGGTCATCAAGCTCCAGCCCTCGCCCACATTGTGGCCGCCATACTGCACGTGGTCGGGAAACCAGATCGAATCAAACGGCGCTGCCACCTGATCCAGATAGGGAAAGGTCTTATCGACCAGGCGCGACCAAACATTAACACCAACGGGGATCTTCATCGTTTCCTCCTTTGTTGTGGGATTGGGGAGTAGGGATTAGGGAGTAGGGAGTAGGGAGTAGGGAGTAGGCGTCAAGGCGATTCCCATTCCCTAATCCTTGATCCCCAATCTCCAGCCCCCTTCATTCCTGCCAAACTTCTACCATGACTTTGCCGATGGCGGCGGTGTCGGCATCGGCGCGGATGGGGACGCCCGCGTCATCCAGCCCGACGCCCAGCGGCACGGCAAACTGGGGTACTTCCAGCAAATGCCCATACAGCAATTCGGCCACTTCGGCGGGATCCTCAATAACCTCAGCATGGGCTTCACGCTGTTGGCCGCGCAAGACAATCGTCACCGGCGCGCCCCCGCGCAGATTGCGCCACCACGTACGGTGCTGGTGGCTCACCACAGACAGCAAACCGTCTTCCTCAAAATCATCCAATTCCACAAAGTTGACCGGCGTGGTGTACTTTTTGCCGCTCTTGCGCCCGGTCACCGTGATCAGCATGATCTGGCTGCTGGCCATTTTGTGCAGCGGCGAGCGCAATATGAACTTCATGAGCGGGTTGGCAATGGTGAGCGACCAGTTGCGTTTGGCCATCCGGTGCAGCCTTTCTTGTTGTAGGGCGATTTTCCAAGTCGCCCGTCCAATCTGGTCGGCGAATGGTGTTTATTCGCCGGGTGGAGATCGCGCGTTGCCAAAGTGCGGGCGAGTTTCCAAATCGCCCTACATTTTAATCGCGCAGCCGCCAACTGAGCAGCGTGGCGGCCAGGGCCACGGCGGTGAAAAACCAGAAGACCATCTGGTAGGCGCCGATGGCCGAGTGCAGCGAAGTCAAGCCGCGTTGCAGTAGGACCCCCGCCATAGCCGTGCCTAAAATAGTGCCGGCAAAGCGGATCATGCTGTAGACGCCGGCCGCGCTGCCCGATTCTTCATCGGCCACGCCGTGCATGGCGGAACGGTGCAGCGGCGCCAGCGAAATGCCAATCACAAAACCGTGCAGCGTCACCAGCACCATGATCAGCCAAATCGGGGCGCCGGCGGGCAAGAGCGCCAGCGCGCCGGTCACAAAAATTAGCCCGCCCATGCTCAGCACCACCGGGCGGCGGCTGCCCCAGCGGTCGGCCAGCTCACCGCCATAGCGCGACACCAGAAAGAGCGAGCCGGCCTGCAAGGCCAGCGCCACGCCGATTAAGGACGCGCTGCTCTGGTGGACCTCGTCCATGTAAAGCGGGATGAGAAAGCTGATGCTGCTCATCAAAAACATGCGCAGCCCGGCGGTGAACGACGCAATGGTGAAGACCGCATTGGAAAAGATGCGCAGATTAAAGTAGGGCGCACGACTGCGTCTCTCCCACCAGATGAGAGCGCCGAACAGCGCCACACAAAGGGCCAGCAGCCGCCAATCCAGCAAGGATTCTACGCCCGTAATGGGTCGGCTGGATGTATAAAAGAGCAAAGTGGAGAGGGCTGCCCCCAGCAGAAAAACGCCCCACCAATCAAACTGCATTAAATAGCGCCAATTGACCGTGCGCGCCTGCCCCGGCACGTTGCGCTGGATCATCACCAGCGAAATCAGCGCCGCCGCCAAAATCAGCGGATAGATCGCGCGCCAATCCCACGCATCCACCAGCACCCCGCCAATGTAGGGCACAATCAGCCCGGTCAGCGGCACCGCCGAATTCCACGCCCCCATAACGCGCCCGCGCTCGGAGGCAGCAAAGCGCTGGGCAATGATGGCAATGGAGAGCGGCACAAAGCCGGCGCTGCCCAATCCTTGAATGGCGCGGCCCAGCATGAGCCACCACAGATTGGGCGCCGCCATGGTCATCACCGCACCCACAAAGAAAATAAGCGTCCCCCACACCAGCAGCCGCTGCTTGCCCAGATCATCGCCCAGCTTGCCATAGAGCGGCATAAAGGCAATAAAAGGCAGCGTATAAATCATGCTGACCCAGGCCACCATGTCGGCATCCAGCCCAAAATCCTCGCGGATGGAAGGCAGCGTCACGCCAAACATGTGGTGCGCCATGCCGGTCATCACCGACGGCGCAATCAGCCCAATCAGGATGCGCGTCTGCGGCGACTGAAAGTCAATTTGGGGGAGAGCCAGCGTTTTACGAAGCGTATTGGCCATGGTGGAGAGGTCTCGGAGTGTGAAGGTGTTTGGGAATTACGATGTACGATTTACGAAGTCGCCTTGTCGACAAAATTATCGCGTAAATCGTACATCTAAACGCCGACAACTACGATTTACGAAGCTACTCCGCTAACGAGACCACCTCGTAAATCTGAAATCGTAAATCCCATCATTCCGCCATAAAGGCCTGGATGCCCGTCTGCGCGCGGCCCAGGATGAGGGCGTGAATGTCGTGCGTGCCTTCGTAGGTGTTGACGGCTTCCAGATTCATGACGTGGCGGATGACGTGGAATTCGTCGGAGATGCCGTTGCCGCCGTGCATGTCGCGGGCCATGCGGGCAATGTCCAGCGCTTTGCCGCACGAGTTGCGCTTGACCAGCGAGATCATTTCGGGCGTCACTTTGTCATCATCCATCAGGCGGCCCACGCGCAGCACCGCTTGCAGCCCGATGGCGATTTCGGTTTGCATGTTGGCCAGCTTGAGCTGAATGAGCTGGTTGGCGGCCAAGGGACGGCCAAACTGATGCCGGTCCAGCGTGTATTGGCGGGCGGCGTGCCAGCAGAATTCAGCCGCCCCCAATGCGCCCCAAGAGATGCCGTAGCGCGCTTTGTTCAAACAGCCAAACGGTCCTTTGAGACCCGTCACCGCGGGCAGCAGGTTTTCATCCGGCACAAAGACTTCATCCATGACGATTTCGCCGGTAATGCTGGCGCGCAGGCTAAATTTGCCTTCGGTTTTGGGTGCGCTCAGCCCTTTCATGCCCTTTTCCAAAATAAAGCCGTGAATCTCGCCATCGGCGTCGCCGCCCTGCGCTTTGGCCCACACGATGAAAACGTCGGCAATGGGCGAATTGGTGATCCACATTTTGTTGCCGTGCAGAATCCAGCCGCCGTCCACCTTTTTGGCCCGGCTCTCCATGCTGCCGGGGTCGCTGCCGTGGTTGGGCTCGGTGAGGCCAAAGCAGCCGATCAATTCTCCGCGCGCCAGTTTGGGCAGATATTTTTGGCGCTGGGTTTCGGCGCCATAGGTGTAAATCGGATGCATGACCAGCGACGACTGCACGCTCATAGCGCTGCGATAGCCGCTGTCCACCCGCTCCACTTCGCGCGCGATCAGCCCGTAACAGACATAATTGAGTTCGGCGCAGCCATACTGTTCGGGCAGCGTGGCGCCCAGCAGCCCCAACTCGCCCATCTCATTAAAGATGGCGCGGTCAAAGGTTTCGTGCCGGTTGGCCTCCAGCACGCGCGGCATGAGCTGCTCCTGGCAATAGGTGCGGGCGGCGTCGCGCACCATGCGCTCTTCGTCGTTCAACTGCTCATTGAGCAGAAATGGATCATCCCACCGAAATACCGGTCTCATTTGTGGCTCCTTTGGATTGTTGCCGTTCATGCCTGTTTCCGGGGGTCAAATGTGATTGACGGGAAGATACGCTCAACCGCATGAGCCCCGATTCAATCCCAATATTCTATCACACACTATGTGGAAACACAGAGAGGGCGGTGCTACAATCTTCACATGTAGCGCCGCCCTCTCTGCTGTTCTAGAGTTTCTCAGGCTTTTGACTTTACGTCGTTCTGATCATACCACGTCTCTATTTACAACTGATTGTGAATGTGTTACCGGTTTGTTAATGATTCAACATGTAATATTGCGATGAGTCCATTTCAAAGCCGAGCGTGTAGCGATCGTGGACCATGTGCAGAAAATTATCTCCGTAAATGGGGGTGAAGCGCTCCAGGATAATGTAGCGCGGCTCATATTGCGCCAGCACTTGGACCAACATTTCATCAGTTATGCCGCCAGACTGCAAGCGCTTGCGGCTGATCACGGCGGTTTCGGGCGGCGTGAGGGCGTGTGCTTGAAACGCATAATAGGGCCGGTCGGTGAAGATGACGCCGGGCTGGTTTTGCACATCCTGGCGCAGATGAGCCACCACTTGCGCCCGATAGGTGGGCAGATTGCTGCGCGTTTCCTGCCGGATCAGCGCCAATATGGGTGCGGGATAATACAGAATTGCAATCAGAAACCCTGTGGCGATGACGCCCACGCCATATGCGCGAAAATTGCGCCGCGGCTATTGCGCTGCTTTTGCGCCATTGTCTGCACGGTCTGCACGCCGGCTTGAATGCCATACGCGCTGAGCCAGCAGAGGGGAATGGAGAAGAGCGTAATGTGATGGTGCCACAGCGGGCGCTGCACCATCAGCGCGCCCACGGCTGCCGCAAACCAGACCAGCGGCAAAATTATCTCAACTTTGCGCCAGCGCACCGCCCCAATGATGCCAATCAGCGCTAGCAGCAGTGAGGGCGCATGACGCTGCGCCGCCTGTTGCAGATAGAGCAAATTATCGGTATACAAAAATGCGTCGCGCGTGTTGGGATCAAAGTGGGGCGCAATGAGTTGGTCCATCCGCAACGCGCCAAAGATAAAACCAATCACAAGATAGCCAATGCTGGTCACCACAAACCAGCCGGCTGTCTCCAACAGCCTGCGGCCGGTAATGCGCGCTTTATTGGGATGCGCCGCATCTGTGATCAACAAATAGAGCAATGCGGCCGGCGCCGCCACAATCGCCCACAGCTTGATCTGGGCGGCGCACGCCATCGCAACCGCCGACAAGGCCAACCAGATCCCGCTGTCTGTCTGTCGGTAGCGCAACAGCAGCCATAGCGCGGCCATGGCCAGAGCAAGCGCGGGCAGGCCAATCATCACCGACGAACTCAGGCGGATAAACTCTTGGCTGAAGAGCAGCAACAACACAGCCCCCAGCGCGGCCAGGCTGCTGGTGTAGTGACGGGCAGCGTTGTGCAGCGCCAAAATCAGCCCGGCTGCAAATGCCAAAATGAGCACACGTCCGGCAAAGACCGAGTCGCCCACAATGGCAAACCAGCCGGCCAGCATGGCCGTCAACAGCGGCGGCTGGTCGCTCCAAATTTCGGTGTAAAGGGCATAACCGCGCTGAAACAACAGCGCTTTCATCAAATTGATGCCTTCTTCGTAATCCAGATCCTGTTGAAGTAGAATGGGACTATAAAACGCAATGGCGGCGAAAAAAAGGCACAGGGCAAGCCACGCTGAGTTTTGGAGAGGGGGAAGGAATCGGCGCATAGTTTTGGGGTGAACTGAGTAAGTTTTGGGCGCAAACCGCAAATGCGCATATATTGTGGCAATATTTCCCCACATATATTGTAATGGCTATTCCCAAATTGATGAGGTTTGTATGAGTTTTCCATTAGAATGCTTGCCATAGCCGATTGTTGACGGGTTTGCCCCGATTCATTACGATCAGTACACCGCAACGGTGTTGGCGATATTGGCATCGGTCTCGATTGGTGAATCCGGTCCTATTTCCTGCCGTTGCGCTCGACTGACCATGCATATCATCATTTTTCAACCCAGGACCGATGCGGTCTAAATCAAGGAGAAGCTCATGCCCAATGTTGTTTTTGTCATGCTGGATGGCGTCCGGCCAGACGCTCTCACGCCGACCATTGCGCCCACGCTGGACGCTTTTTGCCGGCGCGGGGCCTATACCATGCAGGCCAGTTCGGTGATGCCCTCGGTGACGCTGCCCTGCCACACGTCTATTTTCCACAGCGTGCCGCCCAGCCGCCACGGCATTGTGACTAACGACTGGCAGCCCATGGCGCGCCCGCTGCCCGGCCTGGTGGACATTGCCAAAGAGGCCGGTCTGCGCTGCGGCTTTATCCACAATTGGGAGCCGCTGCGCAATCTGAACCGACCGGAAAGCCTTTATTTTAATTTCTACTTGGATAACTGCTATAGCGACCCGCTGGGTGACCACGAAATGGCGCGCCAGGCTGTGCCGGCCATTAAAACGCACGCGCTCGATTTTGCCTTTGTCTATTTTGGCACGGTCGATGTGGCCGGTCACCGCCACGGCTGGATGTCGGATGGCTATTTGGAGCAGTTGACGCGCGTGGATCAGGCATTGGCGCTGCTGCTGGATGGCCTGCCCGGGGACACCACCGTCATCATCCAGGCCGATCATGGCGGGCATGAGCGCACCCACGGCACCGACATGCCGGAAGATATGCTCATCCCGTGGCTGATCGCCGGGCCGGGCATCCGCCAAAATCATACCATCCAATCCGCCGTCAGCCTGCTCGACACCGCGCCCACCATTGCCCACATCCTGGGCTTGACGCCGCATCGGGATTGGGAGGGGCGGTTGGTGGCAGAAGCAATGGCGTGATATTTACGATTTTTGATTTACGATTTACGAATTGTCTCGTTAACAAAATAGTTCCGTATATCGAATATCGTCGGGTAGAGTTACGATTTACGCGACAATTTGTCAACGAGGTGACTTCGTAAATCGTACATCGTAATTCGTAAATATCATCACGTTTTTTTGCGCAGCAGATACCAGCGGCACGGCTTGGGGTTGGGATTGGCGCGCAGAATTTCGATGACTTCGAGGTGGGGAGCAAAGAGTTCGGCGACTTCATTTTCACGCATGCCGCGCGGAGATTTATTGGGGTCGTTGGCGCGTTCCGGCATCCAATCGAAGGCGTAGAGTTGGTAATAACCGCCGGGGGCCAGGTTGCGGGTAACGCCCTGGGCGTACAGGGGGCGCCCGACCAGCGGCATGTTGTGGAAACAGCCCACGTCCATCATATAGTGCGCATTGGCCGCGCCCAACGGCAGCTCCATCACGCTGGCTTGAATAAAATCCACATGCAGCAATAATTCGGGCGATCGCTGGCGCAGGCGCGTCCGCGCCACTTCCAGCGCATTGCCGGCCAGCTCGACGCCGATAGCGTGCATGCCCTGGCGGGCCAGAAAAGCGACATTGGTGCCGGTGCCACACCCCATGTCAATGGCAACGGGCCGCGCGCCCAGCGTGGCGGCAAGCTGTTGCGGCAAAATTCGCTCGCTCTGCCAAAACGCCTCAATTTCGGGCGGCGTAATGCCGCTGTCCCACGGCAGGAAGCCCTGCGCATAGCGCTCTTCCCAATGGGTGCGTTCATTCATCATATTGATTTTCAATTGAGCACAATTTTGATCAACAGATTACACAGATTTTATCATCTGCGTAATCTGTATAATCTGTTGATCATTCTATTCCAAAATCACCAGCGGTGCGTTCTGCTCGACGCGCTGGCCGGGGGTGATGTTCACCTGTTTGACCGTGCCGGAGCGCAGGGCGCGAATTTCGTTTTCCATCTTCATGGCTTCCAAAATGGCCACCGGCTGTTCCTCTTGCACGGCATCCCCCGGTCCCACCAGCACTTTGACCACCAGCCCCGGAATCGGCGCGTTGATCGATAGCTCGCCGTGCGGCACGTTGGGCACTTTGCGCCCGGTGTTCAGCTTGCGCGTGCGCTCATCCTCCACTTGCACCTGGAAATGCTCGCCGCGCACCGTCACATCATAATTAAAGCGCTGGGCTGCGATCAGAATTTCAAAGCTGGCGCCGTTGAAGAGCAGGCTGTAAAGTTCGCTGACGCCGCTCTGTTTGAGGTCAACGTCAATGGGCTCGCCATCCACCAACACGCGATCCTGCTCAATCAACACTTCATATTCCACCCCATCCACCGTCGCGTAATATTTCACCAGCCCCCTCCTTGCGCGCGTATGCGGCCAGACCGCTTCCAAATGCTGCCATTTTCAGCCTGCTGGTTGCCGCCAATGTGAACCGCCTGTCGGCCCTCTTCTTCGGCAATCAGCGCCGCCGCCACCGCCGCCACTCGCGCAAACTCCGGCGTGTGGTTGGTGCGTTTGCCCACCGTACGCTTGCTCACAAAGCTCGTGTCAAATGTACCCCAGATAAATTCAGTGCTGTCCATAATCTCCTGATGAAACGGAATCGACGTTTTGATGCCGCCAATGCGATATTCGTTCAGCGCCCGCCGCATACGCAAAATCGCCTCGGCGCGGTTGTCGCCCAGCACGATCAGTTTGGCCACCATGGGGTCATAGTAAAGGCTCGATTCGAAGCCGCGAAAGAGCGCACTCTCGACGCGCACGCCGGGGCCAGTCGGCTCTTTGAGATAGGTCACCGTCCCCGTGCTGGGCATAAAGTTGTTGAGCGGGTCTTCGGACGTAATGCGGCATTCAATAGACCAGCCCTTGGCCGCAATGTCCTGCTGGCGATAGCGCAGCCGCCGCCCGTCGGCAATGGCGATCTGTTCCTTGACAATATCCACGCCGGTCACCATTTCAGTCACCGGGTGCTCCACCTGCAAGCGGGTGTTCATCTCCAGAAAATAATATTTGTGCTCGTTGGCGTCGTACAAAAACTCGATGGTGCCGGCGTTCACATAGTTGACCGATTCCGCCGCCGCCACGGCGACTTTGCCCATCTCCTCGCGCAGTTCAGCGTTGACGGCCGGGCTAGGCGCCTCTTCGATCAGCTTTTGGTGGCGGCGCTGGATGCTGCACTCGCGCTCGCCCAAATGAATGGTGTTGCCGTGGCGATCGGCCAATACCTGAATTTCGATGTGGCGCGCGTTGGTGATCAGCTTTTCCAGATAAACTTCGTCATTGCCAAAAGCGCCGGCCGCCTCACGCCGCGCTGCTTCCAGGTTGCTTTGGAAATCCTCCGCCTTGTGGACCGCGCGCATCCCCTTGCCGCCGCCGCCCGCGCTGGCCTTGATCATAAGCGGGAAGCCGATCTGCTCGGCCACGGCGGCCAACTCTTCATTGCGCAGACCCTTGGCCGAACCGGGCACCAGCGGCACGTTGCGCTTGGCGACCGTTTCGCGGGCCGTGATTTTGTCGCCCATCTTTTCAATGGCGTCGGCGCCGGGGCCAATAAAGGTAATACCGGCATCGGCGCAGGCGGCGGCAAATTCGGCATTTTCAGAGAGAAAACCGTAGCCCGGATGGATGGCGTCCACATTGGCTTTGCGCGCCACGTCAATAATTTTGTCGATGCGCAGATAGCTCTCGCGGCTGGGCGCCGGGCCGATACAATAGGCTTCGTCGGCATAGCGCACGTGCAGCGCCGAGCGGTCCGCCTCGGAATAGACCGCCACCGTGGAGATACCGCGCTCACCGCAGGCGCGCAACACGCGCACGGCGATCTCAGCTCGATTGGCAACCAAAACTTTCTTAAACATAGTCGATTCTCATGATTAAGATGATCAACAGATTACACAGATTACACAGATTTTCGTTCAGGTTTGCGGCGAGCGCTTAAATCACCACAACAAGCACAGACATTACAGAATAGGCGTTGAAAGCTCTTAATATCTGTAGCCATACAAAGTTTTCACTTTCGGAAAATAATCTGTTGAATCTGTGTAATCTGTTGATCATGAGTTTTAAAATCCGCTTGAATTAATTTGTTCCTCACAAAGTGCGGTTTGTTTTAAATCTTCTGTCGATGTAACCGGGCCGTGATGAGCACCAGATCGTGTTCGAACGGCGCCGGATGCAACTCGTGACTCTCAATCCACTGGCCAAAGTGCGGATCGCCCGGCGTCAAAATCAGCCGCCGTACGCTCCACACCGTGGCGCCGATGGCGCGGCCTATGGCCGTGGAGAAGTCCTCCTCCAGCACGCCGCGCAGGCGGCCAAAGCCGGTCAGATAGCGCGTTTCCCAAGTGCCGTAGGGCAGCCGTCCGTCGTCATCCGGCCCACAGGTGACGCGCAACATGGTCGTTCCGCATTCCACCAGCAAAATGGCGCTTTCGTCGCCATCCTCATCAAAAAGTTCAGCCTCCATAATCTGACCGGAAAAGGCATAGGTGGCCGGCCCCACGTGGACAAGCTGCGGCGGCAGAGGCGCTTTCTGCACGGCAAACCAGCCGTCAGCGTTCACATCGGGCAGCAGCACGCCCACCTCCAGCACCAGCGCCATAGGATGCCCCTGCGTCAGGCCCGGATAGCCCAGCAGTTCATACTGTTCGGATGTGAGTTCAAATTCGATTTCGGGTAGGGCCATGTGTTGATCGGATGATTCGTTGATTGGGGATTCTGATTTTACGCATCAACATCGACAAAAATTAGTTTCACTGGCACCACTGGAAAATGTCGCTTTAACTGCTCGATGTGGTAAACCAATTGGTCATCGTCTGAAACTCCGTTCAACAATTGTTTCTGTAAAGCATGATAAGGGAGGATTTCAATACCAACATCTGCCTTATTTTCATTGAAGAAGTATTGAAGCTTGGCCATGTCATAAAACATAAACGCATCCTTGCCAAACTGAACTTCGATGAGAACTTTGTCTTTGACGAAGTCAATCTGCCTGTAGTCACCGTTCTGTTCATCACTCTTGTCGATTATCGCGGTGGTATAAGCATCACTTAATTTGTGATAACCGAATTGGCCAAAATATGAGCCAAATTGTGAATAAATATCAGCAGTGCGATCAGTCGACTGTCCATCCAAGATATTTCCACCATCATTCAAGCTTCTTGTTGGATGCACGAGACCAAATTTCATTGATTTCCGCTCAAATTCAGGGTGTCGCACTTTAATATTTCTGACCCACCAAAATGGGAGTACTCATAAACGATTTTCATATACTTGACCCCAATTTCTGCCTCTACAACGGCACATTACCATGCTTCTTGGCGGGCAGTGAACCACGCTTTTTCTGCAACATCTCCAGCGCGTTGATCGTGCCGCGGGCGCTTTCGCTGGGTTCGATGATGTCATCCACAAAACCGGCGGAAGCGGCCACGTAAGGATTGGCAAAGCGCTGGCGATATTCATCCACCAGTTCGCCCTTGCGGGCCGTCATCCTCAGCATCGGCGATTTCGCGGCGAAAGATCACATTCACCGCTGTCCGCCCCATAACGGGTCGATTTCGGCGCTGGGCCAGGCCAGCACCAGGTCGGCGCCCAGGTGGCGCGGGTTCATGACGCAATAGGCGCCGCCATAGGCCTTGCGCACAATCACGGTCAGCTTGGGCACGGTGGCTTCGGAAAAGGCGTAGAGCAACTTGGCGCCGTGGCGAATAATGCCGCCGTGCTCCTGGTTGATGCCGGGCATAAAGCCCGGCACATCTTCCAGCACCACCAGCGGGATATTGAACGCATCGCAAAAGCGCACAAAGCGAGCCGACTTTTGGCTGGCTTCCACATCCAGCACGCCGGCCAGCACCGCCGGCTGCTGCGCCACAATGCCCACCGAACGCCCGCCCAGACGGGCAAAGCCGACGATGATGTTTTGGGCAAAATTTTCGTGAACTTCCAGAAAATAGCCGTCATCCACAATCAGCTTGATGATGCGCTTCATGTCGTAAGGCCGGTTGGGATTATCGGGCACTAGCGTATTTAGCTCCGGCTCCTGGCGCAGCGGGTCATCCTGGCCGCTCTGATGGGGCGCATCGTCCAGATTGTTGGACGGGATGTAGTCCAGAAGTTGCTGCACCAAGAAAAGCGCGTCTTCTTCATTTTCGGCCGCAAAGTGGGCCACGCCCGATTTGCTGGCGTGGACAAAGGCGCCGCCCAGCTCCTCAAACGTCACATCCTCTTGCGTCACGGTTTTGACCACATCGGGGCCGGTCACAAACATGTAGCTGGTGTCTTTGACCATGATCACAAAATCGGTCAGCGCCGGGCTATAGACCGCGCCGCCCGAACACGGCCCCATGATCACGCTAATCTGCGGCACCACGCCCGACGCCATCACGTTGCGGTAAAAAATCTCGGCGTACCCCGCCAGCCCCATAACGCCTTCCTGAATGCGGGCGCCGCCCGAGTCGTTCAGCCCGACGACCGGGGCGCCGTTCTGCATGGCCATATCCATGATCTTGCAAATTTTCATGGCGTGGGCCTGGCTTACCGTGCCGCCGATAACCGTGAAATCTTGCGAATAGACGTAAACCAGCCGGCCATTGATGGTGCCGTAGCCGGTCACCACGCCGTCGCCCAGATATTTGCGATCCGCCAGGCCAAAGTCATTGCAGTTGTGGGTCACAAATGTATCCAGCTCGCGGAAGGTGCCTTTGTCCACCAGCAGTTCCAGCCGCTCGCGGGCGGTCATGCGGCCCTGGGCGTGCTGGCGCTGTAAACGCTCCTCACCACCGCCCAGCTTGGCTTCGGCGCGGCGGCGATGCAATTCATCAAGTCTATTTTGCTGTATATTTTCGCTCAACGTACACTTCTTTCTTAATATGCGACGTTACTTTCAGGAAGGCGCCGAAAAACTTTGTCTGTACTGTGATTTTTATGATTTTATAAAGGCTATGATTCTGTGTGGCGAATATTCTCGGTTGGCTCACCCTGCCTCACATTTAGGCATCATAGCCCATCACCTAATCATTTACATCATAGTCTAGACATCACGTGCACCTCATGTCCAAATCATACATTCAAAGCGGTTGCCGCCGTCGGGAACTTTTCCTCCTGCACAGCCGGCTGATGACTCAACCACAAGAGCCAAACCGTCAGCAGCAGCGTCATGGCAATCGTGCTCCACTCCATCAAATAAACTGGAATATATAATTCCGGCAGCGGCGGATAATAGCCCAATCCATAGTCCACAAAATCGCTCAGCCCAAACCAGACAAACGCTGCCAGCACCGCCGTCCCATTGGGCCGAAACCAGGTAATCAGGAAAATGCCCAGCCCAATCATGCCCAAATGGGTGATGGTCATAAAAATGCTGTCGGCGGAAAAATAGGGCGATCCCAAAGCCAATGCCGTGCTGCGCCAGAAGATGAGCCAGGCGCTGACGGTCCACACGCCATATTTAATGTTGCCAAAAACCCCAATGGTCAACAACCAGAGCGGCAGGCGGCGAAATAGCAGACCAAAAAGCAGAAAACTCCAGCAGGCGATTCCCAACATGGCCTGCTGATTGACCCAACCGGTCGGCGCATTGGGCAGGTATGTGGAGAGCCAGCCAATGAGCATGACCACGCCGGCGATGATCAGCACGCGCTGGCCCTGCGTCTGTGCATTTTCGCTCCAATAGCGGCGCGCCGCCACGCCCATCAGCGCCAACCCGCCCCAAAAGGCGAAAAGTGGGCAATCGGGAATAAAGAGCCACACCCACATGGGTGGCTGCGTCTGCACAATATAGCCGCCATACCAATAGAGCAGCCCGCCAAAATAGCCCGCCACCGTGGCTGCCACAACCAGCCCCATAACCTCTGCGCGCGCCACAAAGGGGTGCAACATATTCAATTGTTTCACAATCCAGCGCATAGGAACTTCCTTCTCCAGCACCTTTGCTCAACAAACCGGTTTCGAGCTAAACCACAGATTGCACAGACTTCGACGTTAGCTCAGTCGAACGATTCCGCAGATTTTCTCAGAGGAAATAATCTGTGTAATCGGCGAAATCTGCGGTTAAATGACCTTTTTTGGGGGGAATCATCTGTTGTTTTCCGAATCTGCTGTCGTATCTTTTACAACTCGCGAATCGGCACGCCGCCCACACGGGCGCCCGCCGCCACATCTTTGTTCACCAAACTCATCGTGCTCACCAGGGCGCCGTCGCCAATTTCCACGCCGGGCAGGATGGTGCAGTTGGCCCCGATGGTCACGTTAGCGCCGATTCGGACGGCTCCCGTCCGCCATTCGTGCGTAAGATACTCGTGGGTGAGAATAGTACTATTATAGCCTATAATTGTGTTATCCCCTACGTGGATAAGCTCTGGAAAGAAGAGATCGGGCGTCACCTGCCAGGCAAAACTGACGTGGCGCCCCACCTTCATGCCGATGGCTCGATAGAGCAGCCGCTTGAGCGCCAGGCTGGGCGAATGGCGGGCCAGCACAATAAACAGCCCGTTGCGCAGCACCTTGATCGGCGACACGGTCTGATGCCAGAGCACCAGGCTGTTGCGCGCGCCGGGTGATGGCGTCACCGTTAAGCGCTCCTGCCGTCTGTTGTTTGTGGCGAAAAGCGATGGGTCAGCGGGAAGTTTAGTTTCCATAGAACAAGATAATCATCGCGGCCAGTGCGCCCATGACGGAGCAAAGGCCAAAGAAAAGCAGGCTCAATAGAATAAGGCCGCAGCTAAAACCAATATTGGCCAGAACGGCGCGTGAATCGGTTAAAATAGAGAGAATGGCCGCGGCCAGGCTCAGCCCGGCCAACAGACAAACCGTGGCCACACCGGCGCTAATCGGCGCCCCCAGCCCGACCGTGCGATAGGCCACATATAAACCCAGAATTCCGCTGGCCAATCCGGTTGCTGTGCTCAGCAGAATGATCGGCAGCGAGGGAGCCACATCCGGCTCCTCTATCAGGTCAAAATTAAATTGGCTCAAATCATCGGTCGGAATATGCATGGCGCAAAATGAAACGGGTTCGAGTTGGCGTATCTTTTCGTTGCCATTCTACACGATTTCGTTAAAATATACTTAAAGCAGGGGGGATCGTGTTGCGTATTGCGTAGTGCGTGTACCGGTTAAGGTTGTGGTGGGGTGGCGTGTCGCTCTATCGTAGGTCGGTTTTCCCAATCAGTAACGCACCGGTATCTACGCAGCCGTTCCCTTCGACAAGCACAGGGAGCGGCTGCGTAGATACACGCATCGTCAACGAACACAGCTTCAAGCCGCCCAGTCAGGTCAAAACCAGTTTACGCAATACGCAACACCCAAACTATCCATGACCAACCAACCAACCACACTCGACCTCCCCACATTGCGCCAAACGCTGCGTGACTACCCCATCGGCCACACGATCCACTATTGGGAGCAAACGGCCAGCACCATGCCGCTGGCTCACGCGGCAATGGCGGCGCGCGCAAGGGCAGGTCAACCAGCGGGCGGTTTGGCTGATGCGTCCGGCGCCATTTTTGTGACGGAGGAACAGACCGCCGGCCGCGGGCGTCTGCAACGAACGTGGGAAACGCCATACGCCACAGCGCTGCTGGTGAGCATTGCGCTGGATGAAACACATTTAACGCCCCAATTGCGCCGGCAGCCGCAACTGCTGCCCATGCTGAGTGGGGTGGCCGTGGTGCGCACGCTGGCTGCGCTACCCGTGGCGCCAGGAGAGGAACTATTGGGGCGGCGCGTGGCGTTAAAATGGCCGAATGATGTTCTGTTAGCGATTGATCCGCAGGCCGCACCGCTGGTTTTGGGCAAAGTGGCGGGCATCCTGTTGGAATCATCATTTCACCATGATCGTCTTGACTATGTGGTCATTGGCATTGGGCTCAACGTGAATCAAACGGCGGCGCAATTGCCCCCCGCGCAAGACGGTGCGCCACCGCCGGTCAGCTTGCGCAGCAGCCTGGGGCGCAAGCTGGATCGCACGGCGCTATTGGTGAATTTGTGCCGCAATGTGAGCGCATTACTCACAACCTCGCCGACGGCCATTTACACCGGATGGCGCGACTTGCTGCACACGCTGGGGCAACCGGTCACCGTGCGCACAATGGACAATGGCGTGGTGGGAGCAGCAGGCTGCTTTGAAGGCACAGCCGTCGACGTAACATCGGATGGTGATTTAATAGTCGAAAACGCGCAACATGAGCGCCGCCATTTCAGCGCTGGCGTTGTGACGTTACGGCCAAATTAAACAGAAGCCAATGGTTCATTGTATAATCCAGATTATGTTTTAAAATCCGGTCCGGCGAACCAATTGCGAGTAATTATTGGATGATCGATTTCGTATCTATTTTTCGGCGCCTGCGCCAACTGTTCTTATTATGCTGTTTGCTTGTTGCCTTTTCAGTTCCCTGGTGGAACGTCAGCGTGCAGGCCAATGACGCCCCCCGCGCCCAGAGCGCTGGGGGGATCAAGCTGTTCAATGGGCCAGCCGCACAAATTTCACCGCTATCGCCGCTTGCATCTCCGCTTGAAACTGATACACCGGAACCCACTTTGCCGCCCACCGCTGAACCCGCGCCTGTGGCGGCCACACCGACGCTACCAACTATCACCGACTCGCCCGCCGCCATGTTGACCAGCGGTCCGCTCTACTCAGGCGTGGCCGCCAATCAGGTCAGCCCGGCGCTGGTTGGAACGCTGATTGTGGCGCTGTTGGGCGTGGGCGCAATTGTTTTCACGCGCCAAAGGTGACCCTATGCGGCAGAATATTCAGATGTCAAACCGAATTTTACAGGCTGGCAAAAGCGCATTCCGCCTAGGACTAAGTGTGGGGCTATTTGTGCTGATGGCGCTGCTCCTGCTGCTAACAATGCAGCTAGGGCCGCGCGCCACAGCGGCTGAATTCAGTCGTCAAGCCAACCGTTCGACAGCCGCCGTGATTGATGCAGCCCAGCAGATTACCCCGGCGCTGGCCATTACCTACACGCTGAGCGCGGATATTAATACATGTGGCGCAGAGAGCAATCTGGCAGCGCCATTGAATGCCGCCATCCGTCACTGTTTGCTTGTCCAAAACACGGGCAATGTTACTTTGACTCAACACACGTTGAGCGTCCCTGCCCTGAAAATCAATCAGACGTTCAACTTTGTGCTCCCGCCCAATTCCAGTATGCTCCTTGGCAGCAATGGGCCAAACCCAACCGGCGTGATTTCTACGCTGGGCGTCTACAACGTGACAGGCGACCTGCGCAGCGAAGCCACGTTCACATCGAGCACGGCGGACGCGCAGAGCGCGATTGCTTCCGCCGCCGCCGAGATCACAGAGGAGGGAGATGCATCGGTGCTCCTCTACAAGCGCGCCGGCAACACGCCCGATGTGTGCGGCACAGTCGGCGGCGTCAGCGCCAATACGCCCATTTACTTCTGCTTCGTCATTTTCAATATTGGCAATCAGACCTTGCAAGACCACATTATCAACGATGACCAGCTCGATTTTTCTGAAGAACATTCGGTACTCATTGCGCCCGGCGAACGCTTTACCTTTACCAATCAGATTCTGGAAGAACAGTTTGGGTCTATCGATGCACTGGGGCCAATCAATGTCACCGCCAGCATGACCAATGTTATCAATTATACCGGGCGCACGCTGGAAGGCTTTACCGTTCGCGGCACAGCAGAGGCCGCCGTCGATCTCATTCCCACGCTGAGTACGCCACCCACCATTACCCCCACGCCCACGCCTACCAATACGTCGCCACCGGCGCCCACCGCCACCAATACGCACGTGCCGGGCAGCCGCGATCCTACACCGTTCCCGACCTTTACACCAGGGCCGACGCTGTCGCCCACACCGGTGCTGCTGTCGCCCACGCCCACCCCTGTTTCGCCATTGCCCACCCCCCCGGCCACGCCAACCACGCGTTTGGTGCTGGCGGTAGACACGCCCACACCGGCGATTCCAATTGTGCCGCCTGAAGTGCTGGCCGCCAACACCACAGCCACGGCCCAATCCATCGAGGCCACCAATGTAGCGGCCCAGACCGCACAGCAGGTCGCCCTCAATCAGGCCGCCCTTTCACCCGCGGCCACACCCAGCGAGACGCCGGCACCGCTGCCGGTGGAACCGACAGCCACGGAGACACCCACGGCCACACCCACGGAGACGCCAACCGCTACACCCACCGATGTGCTGGCCGCGGTGGCGCTCTTGCAAACGCCCATAGACCCACTGCGGCCCATTGAAACCGCGCCGCCCGCCCCCACGCCAGACGCCATGCTCCTGATGGCGCGCGCCATCGACATGGGCATTCTGGCCGCCGGCGGCATCTGGTTTGCCTGCGGCTCGATCCTCTTTTTCGGCATGGCGGTCTGGTGGCGGGTCTCTATTTCCGGCAGCAGGAGAGCGCGCTTCCAGCTTGTGCGCCGATCCTGAACAGCGCGCCATTGCGCGCTTGTTTGGCTACAAGGCTCCCACCAACGACATTGATTTACAACGCAGCGCAATGGATGTGGCGGACTATCACGATTTTGATACGGGCAATGCGACCAATCCAGCGCCATTGGCCCCGGCGGTGCAAGAGAGCAACGACGCCACCCGTTTCGACAACGTCGATGTCATGGACCTGTACGTACCACCCGGCTATGATCTGGATATTATTGAGCCGCCGCCCCACACCAGTGCGGAATCCGCGGTTCCCCGCCGTTCTCCAATCAGAAGTCGCCGCCCAAGCGGCAAAGCCGCGGATGACAACAACTGGCCCGCATCTCTGCCATGAAAGATCTTTTCTCCCGCTTGAGTTTAATGGCCATTGCGCTGCTGGCCTATGGCTGGCGGCTGCATGATCTGGTCCGCCAGAGCCTGTGGCGCGACGAAGTGGACGCCATCTACTTTGCGCTGCGCCCGTTACGCGAAACGCTCTCTATGTTTACGGCGGTGGCGCAAAACGGTGCGCTCTACTTTGTCAGCCTGCGCCCGTGGCTGCAAAGCGCCGGTTCCAGCGAATTCGCCCTGCGCTATATTTCGGTGATGGGCGGGGTGATCAGCACGCTGCTGCTGTGGCGCGTGGCGCGCATCCTGCTGCGGCCGCGCGCAGAGACGGGCGCCTGGAGCGCCAACACGGCGGCGCTCATCGCGGCGCTGCTCTTTGCCTGCAACCCATATCAGCTTTGGTACAGCCAGGAAGGCAAAATGTATACGCTGACCACGGCGCTAGCGCTGCTCTCTTCGTGGTTTTGGCTTATGGGCATTTGGCGGCGCGACCGGCAGCGTAATTGGCGCAACTGGCTGGGCTATTTTGGGGTGACCAGCCTGGCCATGTATACGCACTTGCTCATGGTGCTACTGATTCCGCTGCACTTTCTGTGGTTTTGGATTGCGTGGCCGCAGAGCAAGCGGCGCTGGCGCGGCTATGCGGGCGCGCTGGCCGGGTTGACGCTGCCCTATGTGCCGTTCGCCTGGTGGCACTGGGCCATGCTCACCTCGGGCCGCCATATGACCGGCTTTAATTTTACGCCGTTGGAGCAGATGGTGCAGACGCTGCTGCTCAACCACACGCGCGGCTTTATGCCGCCGGACAAGCTGATCTGGCTGTCGCCCATCTTCTTTTTGGGGTTGGCCGGGCTGCTCATGGGCGCCACCGAATTGGGCGGCTCGCAGCAGGCCACGCTCTATCGGGGGCTGCCGCTGTGGCGGCTCTCCAATTGGCGGCGCTTTCTGCTGATCGCCACTTGGCTCATTATGCCCATTCTGTTTATCTATCTCATCAGCCTGCGCCAGCCCATTTTTGTGGACCGTTACATCATCTGGATCGCGCCGGCGGCCATTATGCTGCTGGTGTTGGGATTGATGGTGGTGTGGCGCAACGCGCTTTTTCTGTCGAAGCCGTTGACCGCGCTGCTGCTGCTTTATGTGGTGGGCTTTTGGCTCTATGCGGGATGGGAGCAAAAAAATACGGACATCAAGTATGACATTCGCGACGCGGTGGCCTATGTGACCGCCCACCGTGCGCCGGATGAATTGCTGATTTTGCAGATCCCGCACATGGAATACAGCTATCGCTATTACAGCAGCGACCAGGGCCCCGACCCGTTTAAGGACAGCGATGCCCGCTTGGGCCATTGGGCGGGCGGGCTGTGGACCAACAACGGCTCTACTGATGAACAGGCCCGCCTCGACGTGGATCGCCAAATGCGGGCCATGGTGGCCGGCTCCACCAGCCTGTGGGTGTTGAGCAGCGAAGTGCAAATGTGGGACCGCCGCCAGCTGATGGACGAATGGCTCAACGAACACGGCGTCCTGACCGACAAAGCCGAATTCCACGGCGCCCAAGTGCGCCACTATGAGCTATCGCGGTTGTGATGCGAGTGGCGAGTGGCGGGTGGCGGGTAATGTGCCACCCGCAACCCGCAACCCGCCACCCGCACACCAACCCGCCCCATTTACGGCCTCACCGGTGTGCCGTCGGGCAACTGCGTCTGCGTCCAGAATTCAACCTGATCTTGGCATGGATATTGGGCGGCCAGCTTTTCGTCGATGTCGATGCCCAGGCCCGGCTTGTCGGAAGGATACATGTAGCCGTTGCGCACTTCGGGCAGACCGGGGAACATTTCGTACACGTGCTCGGGGAAGCGGCACCATTCCTGAATGCCAAAGTTGGGCGCCCACAGGTCCAGGTGCAGGTTGGCGGCGTGGCCCACGGGCGAGGTGTCGCCCGGTCCATGCCAGGCCGTGCGCACGCCATAAAAATTGGCAAAGGCGGCCACGTTGCGCGCCGGCGTCAGGCCGCCCATCTGGCTCACGTGCATGCGGATAAAGTCGATGAGCCGCCGCTCGATCAGAATGCGCCACTCGTGCGGGTTGTTGAAGAGTTCGCCCATGGCCTGCGGCGTGGCGCACTGTTCGCGAATGTGGGCAAACCAGTCAATATCCTCGGGCGCCAGCGCATCTTCCAGGAAGAACAGCTTAAACTGCTCCACATCTTTGGCAAACTGCACCGCCTCAATGGGCTGCAAGCGCTCGTGGATGTCGTGCAGCAGCTCGACTTCTTCGCCCACGGTTTCACGCACATGCTCCATCATTTTCAACATGTTGCGCGTATATTCGCGGCGGTCAAAATAGGCCCCATCCGGCGCGCCCTCGGGTTTGACCATGCCGCCGCTCTTGCCGCCATAACCGCCCATCTGAATACGCACATAGCGATAGCCCTCCGCCATATATTTCTGCACATTTTCGGCCACCTCTTGCGGGCTTTTGCCGTCGGCGTGACCATAGACGGCCGCGCCCTCGCGACACTTGCCGCCCAGCAGTTGATAGACCGGCATATTGGCCATTTTGCCTTTGATGTCCCACAGCGCCTGGTCGGCGCCGGAGATGGCGTTGCTCAGCACCGGCCCATTGCGCCAGTAGCTGTGGACCATAGCCATCTGCCAAATCTCCTCAATGCGCGATACGTCGCGGCCGATGAGAAAGGGCTTCAGGTGGTGCTCAATGGCGGCGTGGACGGCGTGATAACGCTGGGTAAAGGTGGCGCAGCCCAGCCCATACAGCCCCGGCTCCGAGGTGATGATCTTGACGATAACCAGCCGCGAGCCGGCAGGCTGGGTGAGAATGGTTTGCACAGTCTTGGATGGTAACGGTTGCGGACATGAGTGCTCCTTTGGTGAGTTGTTTGTTGCGTATTGCGTGGTGCGTGTACCGGTTCAGTTTACTGTTGGGAAATGAGGGTCAAGTTTTTGTAGGGCGGGTATCCCTACCGCCGCCTCTACAGTGACGAATAAACTTGACTTGTAGAACCGGCGCCGAACACACAAAGTATAACCCCGGTTTTTGCAGAGAGCAACCAAAGTCTATCGTAGGTCACTCTTGAAGCGTGACGTCCTTCATTTAATCATACACGAAGATACACGAAGGTGACGCTTTTTTCGTGGACCTTCGTGCACCTTCTCGTGGTTCATTATTCTCGCGGCACAACCCGAAAGTCACGCACTGATATTGGCTGCACAACCCACACTCCTGGTATACTAACGCTGCCCACGTAATTGCAAAGAATACCCCCGGCAAAGGAGAAACCCCATGCAAGTTGCTCCCAACATTCACCGCATCGAGGCGCCGCTGGGCGACCGCTTTGTCTGCGTTTACCTCTTGGTGGGGTCGGAGTGTGCGCTGCTCGTCGATACGGGCATTGACAGCACGCCCCACACCTATATTGCGCCCTATCTCGATGCCATCGGCGTAGCGCCCGCGCAGATTCGCTACGTCATCACTTCCCATTCAGACTTTGACCACACGGCGGGCAACGGCGCGCTGGCCGAACTGGCGCCACAGGCCCTCTTTCTCTGTCACGCCCTGGACCGGCCCCTGGTCGAAGATATTGAGCTGATGATCAGCGACCGCTATGGCGAGTTTCGCGCCGACCACGGCGTGGATGAAAGGATGAGAGCAAAGCCTTTATCCGCGCCAACACGCGCCACGTCCCCGTGGATATGGCGCTGAGCGGCGGCGAGCAGCTTCACCTGGGCGACGGCTGGCGCGTGAATGTGCTGCACACGCCGGGCCACACCCGCGGCCACCTCAGCCTGCACGACGCCCACAGCCGCAGCCTGATCATCGCCGACGCCGCTCTCTATAACGCGGTGCTGCGCAAGGATGGCGCCCACGCCTTCCCGCCCACCTATCGCTATGTGGACAGCTACCTCTCGACCATCCAGCGCTTCCAGGCCATGCCCATCGACACGCTCCTGACCAGCCACTATCCGGTCTACACCGGCCCCGGCGTACAGGAGTTCCTGAGCGAAAGCCGCACCTTTGTGGAGCGCCTGGACGCCGCCATTCACCATGATTGGCAACGCCGCTAGCCCGCGCACAGCCCAAGAACTGATCGACGCCCTGGCCCCACGCATGGGCCAATGGCCGCCGGAAGCGTATCCAGCCTTCATCCATCCCCTGTATGGCCATCTGGAGCGCATGGCGCTTTACGGGCTGGTGGAGACGGGGCGTCGCGACGGGCTGATGGCTTTTTCCCTGACAGGATGACAAGATGACAAGATGATTCTTCATCCGGTCATCTTGTCATCCTGTCATCTTGTCAAATAACCAAATGATCTCTCACAAAGGAGACACCCATGCCCAAAATCCGCATCGGCTTTATCGGCGCCGGCTGGTGGGCCACCACCAATCACATGCCGCTGCTGGCCCAGCGCGCGGACGTGGAGCTGGCCGGCGTTTGCAGCTTCGCGCGCTGCTGCACACCGTGCAGCAGAAGTTTGGCTTTCCCGTGGCCACCGAGGATTATCGTGAACTGCTGCAATTGAGCTGGATGGCGTGGTCGTGACCTCGCCCCATCACCTGCACTATGAACATACGCCCGCTGCTTTGAACGCGGCTGCCACGTCATGGTGGAGAAGCCCATGACGCTCCAGGCGAACGAAGCGTGGCATTTGGTGGAGCTGGCCCGGGAACGCAACCTGCATCTGATCATCCCCTACGGCTGGCACTACAAGCCCTTTGTGCAGGAAGCCAAGCGCTTGATGGACGAAGGCGCTGTGGGGCAGATTGAGTACATCTTGTGCCACATGGCGTCGCCGACGCTGGGGCTCTTTGGCCCGCCGGCGCGCCACCACCTTCGCAGTGGACGCCCACCATTGCTGCGCCTGACCCCAAATGTGGCAGCGCAAAGAGCAGGGCGGCGGCTATGCCCACGGCCAGATCACCACTCGTCAGCGCTCATGTTCTGGCTGACCGGCTGCACGCGCCGCCGAAGTCAGCGCCCGCATGAGTGCGCCCAACGCCGCGGTCGATCTCTACAACGCGGCCACTGTGCGCTTTGACAACGGCGCTCTCGGCACAATCTCCAGCGCCGCCACCCTGCCCGATCAGAGCAAATATCAGGTGGACATCCGCATCTTTGGCAACGAAGGCGCGCTACTGCTGGACGTGGAGCGCGAGCGCATGGAAGTGCGCCGCCACGACGGCCGCAACACGCAGATCGCCGTGGCGCCCAATGCCGGCGACTATGAATGCGCCGGACCGCCGCAACGCTTTGTGGAACTGATCCAAGGCCAGGGCCGCAACGACTCGCCAGGCGAAATCGCCGCCCGTTCGGTGGAGATGATCGACGCCATGCTGCGCTCCGCCGAAAGGGACGGGCAGTCAATTGACATTCATCGTTAATAAGGAAATGTAAGATCAATAAAGAATTAGAAAGAAGAATCGATCAACAGATTAAACAGATTGCACAGATTGCGAAGAGAAAATCTTTCAAATCTGTGATTTTATGAAGGCTATGATTGCTCCTGGCGGACATACTTCGCTCCCCGACAATCCAGAATCATAGCCCATCCCCTAATCATCCAAATCATAGTTTGCTTTCAGCTACTCCGCAAACGGAAAAGTGCCGCGGTAACCCAGCGTCTCCAACGTGAACTGCGGGTCGCTGACAAAGCGGATGCCGGGGAACATGGGGTTCTGCTGATAGTGCAGCACAATGTTGGCGCGCATCTGCCCTTCGGCGTCGATGCCAAACTTGGCGCCCTGGTGCGGAATGTGGCTGTAGAAAACCACGGCGTCACCGGCCAGCGGATGCAGATCCACATGCTCCTGCGCATCGCACCAGCGCTGGAAGGGATCGTTGCGGTCTTCGGTGTAGCGCAGGTTGGGGCGCAGGTTTTCCGGCACGGGCCGATCCATGTAGCCTTTGACAAAGGTCAGCCGGCCGTGGTCGGGCGTGTTGTCGGTCAGGTAAAAGGTGACGTTCATGCAGAGGCCCACCAGCGGCTGCTCGGCGGCGGCTTTTTCGGTCTGATAGTAATAGTCGTAAAAATCCATGTGCCACTCCTGCGTATACGCGCCCGGGTTGACGTGGGCGCGCAGGCTGCGCAATTGACACTGCTGCCCCAAAATCGCCCGCAAATAGGGCGACGTACTGGGGTGGGCCAGCAGCGCCTTGGCCATCTCCGGCTGTAGCGCCAACAACTTTTCAAAAGCCACGTTACCCACACCATTGCTGATCTCATACTGCTGGCGGGCGTAGAGGTCGTACAGCACCTCTTTCCAGCGCGCCACGGTGGCGGCGTCCATAGCCTGGCTAAGCAGCAGGAAACCATCGCGCTTGAGTTGGGCCAGGTTTTCGGCGGGGTTGGTTGGGGTGCTCATTGGTTTCTCCTTTGGTTATACTCTGCGATATAAGATTATCGGGTATAGATTGGGTACAATTTCTTTTCTGACTTGTTCTTTCTGACAACTTCTATTGGTTAAAATTCTATTGGTAAAATTCTATTGGTTAAAACTCCAACTTCTCAAAATCTTGCCAGGAGTCCTGCGGCCGCCAGCCCAACAGCCGCTCAGCCTTGCGCAGATCATAAACCGAGGCAAACGGATTGCGCGCATAATAATCAGCCTCTTTCAGCGGCGGAGCTTCGCCATAGATTTCCTTGAGCAATTCCAGTGTGGGAATGCCGTAGCTAGTGTTGGCCGCGGTGAAAAAGAAGGCCTCGTAGCGCACCTCCTGGTCGGCGGGGAAATGGTAATTGCTGGCCGCCAGCACGGCGCGCGCCACGTCGCGCACGGAGATGTAGCCGCCCACCCACACTTCGTCGGCGCCCCACTCTTCGTTGCGGGCGGCGGCCACGGTGCGGGCGGCTTTTTCATGCCAGCGCTGCACCCACACCCAGTTGTAGCGCAGCGAGAGCGCTTCCAGGCCATAGGCTTTGGCGTAGGTTTCGGCCATGCGCTCGCCAAAGTGTTTAGAGAGGCTGTAGCTCTCGTGGGGCCAAAGTGGGTGCTCCTCGTCGATGGGCGCGTAGAGCGGCCTGAGCGGCGTATTATGAATGCCAAAGCCGGTGCTCGAATCGCTACAGCCGTAGATGACGCGCTGAATCCCATTTAGCCGCGCCGCCTCGAAGACACAAAAATTGATGGCCGTGTTAACGCTGATCACCTTGACCGGCGGGTCAAAGTAGGGGTCGGGGATAGCGGCCAGATGCACAATTTGGTCAAAGCCGGCCAGCGCCGCGCAGCTTGCTTCCAGGTCGCCGAGGTCGACCTCGATATAGCCGGCGTTTCCGCCGATTTTACCAGATGGGGGAATGCGGTCGAGCGAGATCACATCATGGCCAGCCTGCAACAATTCATCACACACATAGCGGCCAATGGCGCCGCTGCCTCCGGTTACGCCGATGCGCATGGGGTTCTCCTTCATTCAGATTCCTTGGGGGCGTCAATTATTGCTTTCACCTTTTAATACCACTTGAGTCTAGAGTCGAATAGAGGGTGGTGAACTTTAACAACTGAAAAGGAATCGGCGAAAATAGGTCGCGTTGAACACAAAGCAAAAGCCATCTATGTTCGACCGTTTCCGAAAATAAGTATACCAGAGTTTCGAGAAAAGAGGCGATGCCGGACTGGATGCAATCGACAGCTTGCGTGGTGGCGAGCGAGTGCGCTCACCGACAGAAGCAAGTGAACCACTGCGGTTGCGACGCAAGTTCAGCAGCCCCCACGATTTTCTCGCAACGGAAAGCTCTCGCTGGCACACATCCGGCAAGCGCTCCATTGCAATCAACCGGAGGCGGGGCAGAAATCACCGGCTACGCACAAGGTTCTGGATGAAACCCTTATCAATTTGCCATATAGTGGCAAAACAGGGTAAACTCTGTACTCAATCTTGGAGAGGTCGCATAGTCCGGCCGAGTGCGCGCGTCTCGAAAACGCGTAGGGTTAACGCCCTCGAGGGTTCAAATCCCTCCCTCTCCGCCAACGGCTCTTTTACGAGACGAATATTGTGCAATGAATGCTCAGGCTCATAGTCTGAGCATTTGTTGTCTTTACGGTTAGAGCCGCTGTGGCCATATTCAATTTTGCATTTTCAATTGAGAACGCAAAACTGAAAATGAAAGGAGTCCGCGGCGCGGCACAGAATGATGAACAAGATGCAGTCAATGGCCCTGGGCGGCCCGCGCCAATTAAGCTTTGCAAGCGTTGCGGAGAGTGGACTCCTGACGCTGGTTGCCCTGGCGCTGGCATTCTTGCCAATGTCAACCATTGTGCTATTGGCCGCAGGCAGCGCGGTGGGCGTCCTCTTGCTGCGCTGGCCGTGGCTGATCTGGCTGGGGATGGCGGCGGCATTACCCTTCACCAGCAGCGTCAAAGTGGGCCCGTTGAGCCTGACCGACATCAGCTTGGCCGGGGCAGTGCTGCTCTGGTTTATAGATGGCGTACGGCGGGGGACGCTGCGCCTAATCTGGTCGCCCATTTTGACGGCCCTTAGTGTGTATATTGGCGCGCTGCTCTGCGCCGCCTTAAACGCCCAGAATTTGGGCGAAGCGGCTGCCGAAGTGGTAAAATGGATCGAGGTTTTGGCGCTCATTTTGCTTGTGCGCCAGATGGTCCCTCAGCAGCGGGCGGCTTGGCTGGCCGCCGCCCTGATTACGGGTGGCGCAGCCCAATCGCTGCTCGGGCTCTATCAGTTCGTCTTTCGCATCGGCCCGGAATGGTTTGCCATCTTGGGGCGCTTTATGCGGGCCAGCGGCAGCTTTAGCCAGCCCAATCCGTTGGCGGGTTATTTGGGGCTCATCTTGCCCGCGCCAGTCAGTCTGTGCCTATGGGCGCTGGGTCAGCTTGGGCAAAGTGGCGATGCCCAACGACGCTGGCGGATGTTGTTAGCGGCCATCGTGAACGGCAGCGCAGCCGCGCTAATCGCCGCCGGCCTGTTGGCAAGCTGGAGCCGCGGCGGCTGGCTGGGAGCCGCGGCAGCCGTGGTCGCCGTGGGGGGTATGCGCAGCCGTAAGTCGATAGCTGTGTTGATGTCAACTGTGCTGGCCGTGTGCGTAATTTTGCTGGCGGGCATCAATTTGACGGCGGCTGGGGCGAACAATGCAGGGGGCGATTCCACAACGAACAGCCCGTTGACGGTCATTGCAGCCCGCTTTGCTAATGCGACCGCCTATTTTGGCCTGAACCGCGGCGGGCTGACTGCGGCGCTCAAAGAGCCGGTTACCGATGACAATTTCGCCATCATCGAGCGGCTGGCGCACTGGTCGGCGGCGCTGCGTATGTGGTCGCAAGCGCCCTGGTTTGGGGTGGGGCCCGGCAACTTCAACACGCGCTATCCGGCCATTATTCAACAAGACACCCAGCTTCTGCGCTGGCCCAATCCGCTGGGGCACGCGCACAATATATATCTGAATGTGCTGGCCGAAAGCGGCCTGGTGGGGCTGGCGACCTATCTACTTTTCTGGACGGTCGTGGTCGGCTGGCTCTGGCGCAGATCCAGGTCGATTCCGCCCGACCGAAGCGGCCATGTGGGTTGGAACCAGGCGCTGGCGCTGGGCGTCATTGGGGTCGTCATGCACCTGAGCATTCACAACATTGTGGATAATCTGTTTGTACAAGGCAACTATCTGCTCATCGGCTTTTGGTTAGCCCTGCTCGAAATTACCGGTAACGACGCCGCATAAATAAGAGATCCCAGCAAGTGTACAACGACTCACGAGATTATGTTTTTTCTTCGTGAAACTTCGTGTATCTTCGTGGTTCAAAACCTTTGTGGACTTAACTTAAGCTGTCGAAGGCGATGGCGGCAACGACGAGGAGACTTTTTTGCTCATCACCCAAGTACGGGCCATAGCCCACTCTCAACCCAAAGAAGTGAAACGTTTTGTCAAATTTGCCACCGTGGGCGCACTGGGCGCGGTGACCGATTTTGCCGTGCTCAATTTGCTGATTCAGTTGCTCGGCTTTCCGCTGGCGCTGGCCAATGTCTTTAGCTTTAGCGCAGCCGTAGTCCAGAATTTTATGCTCAACCGACGCTGGACCTACCCGGAAAGCCGCGAACGCAACGCCGGCGGCCAATTGTTGCAATTCGTGATTGTCAGCCTGATTGGTCTGGGCATCAACACTTTTCTGGTCGTAACCGTTCATCACCTGTTGGAAGGTTACTGGATTCACCTGGTTGGCCAGGCCGCGCTGGGCTACACGATCAGCTATAATTTTGCCAAAGCGGTGGCCATTGGCATTGTGCTCTTTTGGAACTTTCTGGCCAATCGGTTCTGGACCTATCGAGGGCTCTAAACGTCCGCGTGCCAACCATCGCCATCGACTACACGCCAGCCATGCGCCAAAGCGCCGGCATCGGGCGCATTATTCGCCAGCAGATCCAGGCGCTACTGGCGCTCGACCCGCCATTTGATATCCGCCTCTTTGTGGTCGGCCCCGTGTCGACCGCCCAACAGCAGCAAGTCCCCCTGCCCCTACACAGCACCCCCATTAGCGAACGCAATATGGTGCGCCTGTGGCACCGGCTCGACAGCCCGTTGCCGCGCGTCGAATGGTTCACCGGCGGGCCGCTTGACCTGTTCCACGCCACCGATTTTGTGCTGGCGCCCAGCCGCGCCCGCACCAAAATGGTGACCGTCCACGATTTGGCCTTTCTCTTTTATCCCAATGCGGCCATGCCCAGCTTGCATCGCTATCTCAATGTCGTAGTGCCGCGCAGCGTGCGCCGCGCCGACCACGTGGTGGCCGATAGCCGCCACACGGCGCGCGATCTGCAAGAGCAGTGGCAGATTCCAGCCGAGCACATCACCGTGGTGCAGGGCGCCGTGGACCATGCGCACTTTCATCCCGCCGATGATACAGACAAACAGCAGCAGGTGCGCCAGCGCTACGGCATTGGCGAACGCCCCTTTGTGCTGGGGCTAAGCACGCTGCAGCCGCGCAAGAATTTCGCCCGCCTTATCGACGCCTTTCACCTGGCCCGGCAAGAGGCCAATCTGCCCCATCGGCTTGTCATCGGCGGCGGCAAGGGCTGGCTCTTTGACGAGATTTTTGCCAAGGTGCAGCAGCTCAAGCTGGCTGATCATGTGTTGCTGCCCGGTTTTATTGATGACGCCGATCTGCCGGCGCTTTATCGGGCCGCTGAATTCTTTGTCTTCCCGTCGCTATACGAAGGTTTCGGCATCCCCATCCTGGAGGCGCAGGCCTGCGGCGCCCCCGTATTGACCGCCAACAATTCCTGTCTGCCGGAAGCAGCCGGAACAGCCGCCATCTATGTGCAGGCCGCAAGCGTAGAAAGTATTGCCCACGGCATTCTGCAACTGGCCCAAGACGCCAACCTGCGCCAACGCTTGCGTGCAGATGGGCTGGCCAACGCCGCCCAATTCACTTGGGAACGTAGCGCGCGCCAATTGCTGGGCGCATATGAGAAAGTTTTGCCAAAGTAGCCGCTCCTCCCTCTCCTCTCCAAATTTGGAGAGGAGAGGGAAAGACGTACAAAGTACGTCAAGGGGAGGAGCGGCCACCCAAGGAACACCAACCATGTCCACACAAATTATCGAACGCACGGTTGCCGAAACGGCGCTCACCCTCAGCCAATCCATGCAGCCGGAACATTCCAACAGCCAGGGCAACGTCCACGGCGGCGTGATCCTCAAGCTGTGTGATGAATGCGGCGGCATTATTGCGGCGCGCCACGCCCGCCGCCCCTGCGTCACCATCAGCATTGATAGCGTCAACTTTCACCATCCGGTCTACGTGGGTCAACTGCTTTCCGTCCACGGCCGGGTCACCTATGTGGGGCGCACCTCCATCGAGGTGGAGCTGCATGTGGAGGCTGAAAGTCTGCTCACCGGTGAGATTACGCACACCAACAGCGCCTATTTTGTGTACGTGGCGCTGGATGAAAACCGCCATCCCACCGAGGTGCCGCGCCTACGGCTGGACACGGACGCGGAGCGGCTCCGATTCGCCCAGGGCGAAGAGCGCCAGGCACATCGCCTGGCCAAACGTCGCCAGAGCGCACGGGAGTAAATCATGTCAGTATCCGATAGCAACCCAACTATGCCCTATTCTGCACCAGCCGCGCGGAACTTCAAGGCTCCACTGTTCCAGCAGCGGCTGCTCATTCCGCTGGGCGTGCTGATGGGCA
This sequence comes from Caldilineaceae bacterium, assembly GCA_041391125.1. GTDB lineage: Bacteria > Chloroflexota > Anaerolineae > Caldilineales > Caldilineaceae > JACKBC01. Next base: position 66,594 of record JAWKON010000016.1, on the reverse strand, counting down.
TGGCGGGCTATTTTGGACCATGGGTCAACCATCGCGTGGCCGGGCTGGTGATTTTGGGGCTGGACCTGGGCGAGGTGGTCAAGTTTTTGGAACCGATCCGCAGCGGGCAGATGACGCTGTGGCGCGAGGGCTTCTATCTGCCGCTGCTGGTCATGAGTTTGGCGCTTGCGCTGCACGCCTTTCGACCCTCGTTTGCTTACAACTGGCCGACGCGGCTGGTGCTGCTGGGCATTGCTGCCGTAGCCGCACTCAACATGTTGCCGCCGGCCTGGGATCCGCCGCGCCTGCGCACGCCCGAATTTCGCCTGCAAACCATCTGGATCGCGCTCTGCCTCGGCGCGGCGCTACTCAGCCCCTTCCTGGCGCTGATTCCGCGGCGGCTGGCCGCGCTGCTGATCACGCTGCTGGCGCTGCCGGCTATCTGGCTGCCGGTGCGCAACTTTCTGCGCGGCTGCCCACGCTGGGTGAACTTTATCACGCCGTTGACGCCGGGCTGGGGCATGTATGTAATGGTGGCGGGGCTGCTTGTGCTGCTGATTGGCGTGTGGCGGCCCAGTGCGGCGCAATGAAAGCGTCAGCAATAAATTCGTAGGTGTGGCGGCGAGCCTCACAAGCGCACAACACAACCAGGAGTTACAAGCGAATATGATACGGACAACCGTTGTGGGCAGTTGGCCGCCGGAGGATCGATTTAGGGGCGCGCTGGCGCATTACTTGCGCGGAACACTGACGGCAGGCGACCACGAGCAACTGCTGTGCGATGTGGCCGAGGTAGCCATTCAGCAGCAAAAAGCGTGCGGGCTGGACGAGTATACCGGCGGCGAAACGTCGGCCGATTCGTTTATCCTGCACTTCCCCAAATATCTGACCGGCATTGAGCCGACCGCCAATACAGACGCCTGGGATGGGCGCGGCGACTATCGCATTGTGGGCGTATTGGATGCGCCGGCGGGGCTGGGCCTTGCGGCGGCATTTCGGCGTGAAAAGCGCATCGATCCCGCGCTGGCCAAAGTCACCATTCCGGGTCCATCGGAAATTATGATGATGATTGGGCCTGCCGACCGGCGCCGCGCGGCCTGGCCGCGCGCCATTGAACTCATCCGCCGCGAGATCGCCGCGTGCATCGATGCCGGCGCGCAGGATGTCCAGCTCGATCTGCCCCATGTGGCCATGGGGGTGGCGGACGGCTGGTGGAGCGGCGATCCGGAGGAGACGATCCGCGCCATCTTTCACGGAATCACCGGCGTGCGGCGCAGCGTGCATTTTTGCTATGGCGATTTTCAGGCCAAGACGTGGACGCAGAATCGCCATTTTCAGCCGCTGCTGTCGCTGATTCAGCAGCTTGGCGGCGTGGTGGACCGCACGGTGGACCGCGTAGTCTTGGAATTCTCGCTGCCCGAACAGTGGGCGCAGCGCAGCTTACTGGGGCAGATTCCGGCCAGCATGGAGGTGGCGGTGGGCATTGTGGATGTGAAATCGCCGGTGGTGGAGAGCGTGGATGAACTGGTCGTCAAAATCCGCGAGCTGCTGACTTATGTGCCGGCAGCGCGTTTGCTGATCTGCCCTTCGTGCGGCTTTGGGCGGCGCAATGCGGAACTGGCCATGGGGAAGGCGATGGCGATGGTGCAGGCGGTGCAGCGGGTGAATGAGGGGTTGTAAATCGTTGACCCGCGTGCGTTGCACTCCCCGCCAACGCGGCTGATAGTTTGTCAGCGGCTGGGGGAGTGCAACGCACGCTCACCACCCGCGCGCGCCTCTCCCCCTCCAAAAAAAATTCGCCCGCCTACCGGCGGGAGGGCGCGATGGCCGGCTTGTATCTCTGCTCGCTGATCAGAATACCAGAAAAAACAGAGGCCAGAGAAAGACAGAGGCCAGAGGCTCAAAAGCCGGGGGCAACCACACGAAAACCCACACGGTCGTCCCGACTACGCGGGTCGAACGAGACCCGGACGGCGCAGCGCACGAAATCACGGTCGAGGTAGAACGCACCGCCACGCAACACACGATGCTTATCCGCTTCCAAATCCTCCCGTCCATCAGCCTTTTTATATGGGTATTCTTTGTATTGGCTGCTGCACCACTCAAACACGTTACCCGCCATGTCCAGACAGCCATAGGGGCTGGCGCCGCTGGCATAGCTGCCGACAGCAGTAGTGTCACCTTCGTTCATATCAAAATTACAACGATTTTTATTAGGCTCATCCTCACCCCACGGGAAAGTGCGCCCATCCGTCCCGCGGGCGGCTTTTCCCATTCGGCCTCCGTGGGTAGGCGCACCTTGGCCCACTTACAAAAAGCCATAGCGTCATGCCAGGAAACACACGTGACCGGATGTTCGGCTTTCTGCTCTACGTTGCTCTTTGGTCCGCAGAGCGCCCAATGCGCGCCCCTGAATCTCCACATACTCCTTGCCATTCCAACCCCACGCTGAGCCTTGCTGCTCGGCGGTAGTCGTGTAGCCCGTTGCTTTGACAAACTGGGCGAACTGCGCCACCATCACCGGCATCTTGGCAATGCGATAGGCGGGCAGTATAACCGTATGCGGCGGTTTTTCAGAGTCATAATCGTTGCTGCCCATCTTGAAACCACCTGCCGGCACTTCCACCCACTCGAAGGGAATTGGGGTTGCCAGCACAGGGTTCACCGGTATTGGCACAGGGGGAGGAGGCGGTTCCACAACGACGCCTGCTTGCAAAAATCTGCGCAACGCCGGCAGCAGTTCCGCCGCCACCACGCCATAATCCTGCCGAATGTCCACGCTGCGCATTGATCAACCCCAACGGCACTGCGCTGCGTTCGTCCCCGCTAGCCAATAGCGGATAAATGGGGCGACCCCATACGTGGGCAAAGCCGATCTCGCTCTGCACCCAGTGCGAGCGTTTGGCATTCGGCGTCAAAATCACCACCATACAGCGGGCCTGTTCAATAGCTTCTTCGATGGCGGTTTGCCAATGGGCCGTGCCCGGCTCCAGCCCCTCGTCGATCCAGACGGCAAAACCTTCTGACCGCAGGTCGGCGTGCAGCCGCTGCATGATCGCGGCGTCGCGGCGGCTGTAGCTGAGGAAGATGTCGATGCAGGTGGCGGGTGGCGGGGTGGCGGGTGGCGAAGGGCGAGTGGCAAGTGGTGCGGCCGCGGGCGGGGTTAGTCCCCAAGTGCGGGCGTCTTGGGCAAGCTGTTGCAGGGCGGGGGTGCGCGGGGACTGGTTGACGGCGCCGGCGATCAGGTCGGCCACGCGGTCGGTGCGTTCGGCCCAGGTGAGCAGGTTGAAGATGAAGACGCGCTGGTTTGCGCCATCGGCCAGGGCGTCCAGCGTTTCGTCCAGCTCAATGCGCACCAGCATGGCGAGCATGTCGCGGCTGGGGAAGGCGTGGAGCAGCGCTTCTTGAATTTGGTGGAGCTGTTTACCAGTTAGCATGGGAGAATATCGAGTATTGAGTGTTGAGTATTGGTCGGTGTGCGTCGCGGTGGTGTGTGGAGTCGATCATAGGCGAAATGGGGCGGGATGTCAATATGCGATTTTAGAAGGGGCAGGAAACTGCCAGCCTGACCAACGGTGCGTTGATAAGACTGGCGGGTGTATTTCACGTTGGGGGCAAGCGATGACCGTCGCACGGATGAGACCTGATAGACCTGCGCCTGCGGTCAGCCATCTCGCCCCCAAACTGAAGCGCACTCTATGCTGGCTGCAAATGGACTTTGCGCGTCTTGCCTGCGGCGAACTGGTGGAACAGGGCGGCAAAATCGGCCAGCGGCGCCGTGTGGCTGACCAGGGGATCGATGTCGATCACGCCAGTCTCCAGCCAGGTGATGGCCTGCTGAAAGGTGTAGCAGAGGGCAAAGCTGCCGATAATCTGCCAGTCATTGCGGAAGACATCATACGGGCGCAGGTTGATCTGCGCCTGCATGGGCGCTACGCCAAACATCAAAAATTGGCCACGCGGTTTGAGATATTGAAAGCCGCTCTGAATTACGGCGGGGACGCCGGTGGCGTCGGCCACCACGCCAAAGCCGTGGGGCGCCAGCGTTTTCAGCGCCTCGGCCAGGTCGGGTCCGGCGGCCAGCGTGGCCGTGGCGCCCAGTTGGGCCGCCAGTTGGAGCCGCTCCGGCTGCTTTCCACCACCACAATGGGGCCGGCGCCGCTGTGGCGCATGGCTTGCAGCAGCAGCAGCCCAATGGGGCCGGCGCCAAAGAGCAGCACCGAGTCGGCCGGCGGAATGCGCAGGCGCGACATGCCGTGTACAATGCAGGCCAGCGGCTCGATAAAGGCCATCTGCGTATCGCTGAGGCTCTCCGGCACGGGATAACAGGCTTTGGCCGGCGCGGCCACGTATTGGGCAAAGCCGCCGGCCGCGTAATGCCCACGCCCTGCCAATTCAAACAGTGGTTCGCCTCCTGGCGGCGGCAGAATTCGCAATAGCCACAGTAGAGATTGGGGTCCACGGCCACGCGGTCGCCCACCTTGACGCCGGTCTGCACCTGACTGCCCACTTCCACCACGCGGCCGCCAAATTCGTGGCCGGGAATCAGTGGGAAGTTCGACATATATTCGTTGCGATAGATGTGCAGATCGGTGCCGCAGATACCGCTCATGGCCACCTGCACCACCACTTCATCAGGCGCGCAGGTGGGGTCGGCGACGGTTTCAAACGCAATGGTTTCGGATTGGGGAAAGACAATGGCTTTCATTGGTCTAGTATTCCTCCATATAGTAGAGCTTATTTGGAATAAGCAACTGACCGCTCTTTTTGACAAGGCGACAAGGTGACAGCATCCTGCCACCTTGTCGGGTATAGGAGAGTTATTCCCAATAACGAACGTCTAATGTGTGTACGATCATTCGCGTGTCCATTTTATCCGGTCAACTTCTGCCACAGAAAATCATACGCCCGCTGACCGCTGATCCGGTGGCGGCCTTCGAATTCATCCAGCTCCACATCGGCAGTTGGGTTGCCGCCCAGAATGGCGCAGATTTCGCGGGCGCGGGCCACGCTTTGGCGTACGGTTTGGATGGGGAAGATGGGGTCGAACGTACCCGCTTCCACTAGCAAGAGCCGCGGCAGAATCAGCCCCACCAGGTCGGCCATTTCGCCGATGTTGAGCAGGCCGGGGACAAAGTTACAAGTGCAATGATTCATCGCCAAGATGCTGTCCTTAAAGCTGCTGAAATATCCGCTGAGCACCACGGCCTTGATGCGCTCGTCCAGGGCGGCATGAAAGAAAGTGGCCATGCCGCCGCCCGAAATGCCCATAACGCCAATGCGGGTGGCGTCCACCTCTTCACGCGTTTCCAAATAATCGATGAGCCGCATCCCGTCGCGTGTGCGCATGCCGGCCAGCGATTTGCCTAGCATGAAAGCATAAGTGGCGGCGTTGTGACAGGTGGTCGGCTCGGGCTGGCCCATGGTGCGGTTCAGATAGCCGTAGTCGGTGCGGCGCTCACCAAAGGCGGCGATCTCCGGCGCGGCCACAATAAAGCCGCGGCGGCACAGTTCAATGGCGAAATCTTTGTGATAGCCGTCGGGCGACCAGCGCTCCTCGCCATTTTCCCACAGCCCCACAATGTCTTTGGCCCCATAGCCGTGGCCGTGATAGGCAATGGCTACGGGCAGCGGCTCGGTCGCCCCCTTGGGAATCAGCAAATAGAGCGGCATGTGCGCATAGGGCGCCATGGCAATGAGCAGCTTCTGGCGCACAAAGTCGCCGCGATCCACTTCTTCGATGAGCTGCGGCGCCGGGTCCACCAGCGGGCTGTCTAGAAAACCGACTGTCTCGGCCAGGGCGGCGCGGCAGGCGCTTTGCCACGCCCACGCCTCATCCAGATTGGCGGCGGTAAAGGGAAATTGTGGGCTGGATGCGGACAGGTGTTGCAGCTCGACGGTGGGTTGCAGCGTGGGGTGCGCAGACGCGTTTAGGATTTGGCTGGTCATGTGGGTTTCTCCGATTTTATAAAAGTGGAAATGTGTGCAATTGGCAGAATGGTAACATTGCGCATGGCAAATGGCTAGCCGCGCCGGCTCATGTGCGCAACGCCGACAGAGTACGCGGCGAGTGCAATGCACCCATGCGCATCCCAAGGGGCAGTCATTATCACGGAATGGGTGCATCGCACTCTGGGCCGGACTTGTCAATTTTGATGCGCATATTTAAAATCATCACTATCCCAATTCAGAAAGCGACGAAGAAAAAATCTATCAAATCTGTCAAATCTGTTGATCATAATAAAAACCAACTGCTTCCTGAAATCTCTTGTTTCCACATCTGATCTAATATTCCAATTCCCATCACACGAGGCAAACCATGAAAATAACCAATGTTGAGGCGCTCTATTTGCGCCTGCCCGAAGTCAATGACCGCGCCGACGGCACGCAAGACACGCTGATCGTGCGCGTACACACCGATGCCGGCATTGTGGGCATCGGCGAGGTCGATTCATCGCCCCTGGTGGCCAAGGCCATTATTGAGGCGCCCATGTCCCATTTTATTGCCAAGGGGCTGGCGGAATGCGTCATCGGTGAGGACCCGCTGGAGATTGAGCTGCTGTGGGAAAAGATGTATCGCGGCTCCATCTTTTTTGGGCGCGGCGGGGCGGCGCAACAGGCCATCTCTGGCATTGACATTGCGCTGTGGGACATTGCCGGCAAGGTGTACGAACAGCCAGTTTATAAGCTGCTGGGCGGCGCTTTCCACAAACGGCTGCGCCCCTATGCATCTATCCTTTTTGGCAACACGCCGGAAGAGACATACGATATTGGGCGGCGCTGGATTGACGAAGGCTTTCCGGCGGTGAAGTTTGGCTGGGGGCCGCTGGGCGAATCCGAGGCCAGCGACATTGCGCACGTGGCGGCGGCGCGGCGCGGCGTGGGTGATGAGGCTGACTTTATGATTGACGCCGGGCTGGCCTATGATGTGGCCACGGCCATCCGGCGGGCGCACCAGTTTGCCGAGCAGCGCCCCTTCTGGTTCGAAGAGGCGCTGCACCCCGACGATTATCATGGCTACGCGAAGCTGGCCGCCAATTCACCTATCCGCATCGCCGCCGGTGAGCAGGATGTGACGCTGGATGGCTTTGAGCGGCTGCTCGACTGCGGGCTGGACGTGCTGCAACCGGACGTGGCGCGCGTGGGCGGGCTGACCAACATGCGGCGCATTGGCCAGATGGTGGCGCGGCGCCGCAAATTGTGCGTCAATCATTCCTATAAAACCGGCGTGAGCATTGCGGCGTCGCTGCACATGTTGGCGGCGCTGCCCAGCAGCCACTGGTTCGAATATTGCGTCGAACAGAGCGCGCTGCGCCAGACGCTGACCCGCCAGCGCTTCCCGGTGGTGGATGGTTTTGTACACGTGCCGGAAGAACCGGGGCTGGGTGTGGAGTTGGATGAGGCGGTGGTGGAGCGGTTTTTGGTGCGCTGAAAGCCGAGATGAGCGGATGAGCGGATGACAGGATGAGCGGATGACAGGATGACAGGATGACAGGATGAGTAGACGAGCAGATGAAGAGGCAGCCGTCATCTTGTCATACGCTCATCCACTCATTCCTTAATGGCGTTCCACTTGGCAATTGGAATTCTTATCTACCAAGCCGTTCCCTGAGCTTGTCGAAGGGAACACCGGCCTTCGACAAGCTCAGGCCTCGAGGGGCTTGGTAGTTACTGGAATTCTAAGCTATTGCGGCAGCCAGCTCCGCCACACATCCTCATGGGCGTCCAGCCAGGCGCGGGCGGCGTCGGCGGGCGTGCTGCCGTCCAGCTCCACGGCGGCAATCATTTGGATTTGGTCTTCGGTGGCGTAGCTCATGTTGGTGAGCAGGGCGTGGGCGTCGGGAGCGGCGTCGGCCAATCCACCCCAGAAGATTTTGAAGAGCACGTCTTCGGGATAGTCGCAATCCACGCCGTTGGCGTCCGCTTTGGCGTAACATTCGTCGCTGTATGCAGGCAGCTCCACGCGGGTGAGATCATATTTGGCGTGGATCGAGTGGGGCGTCCAGAAGTAGAAAAGCAGCGGATCCTGGCGCGACTCCGCCGCACTGAGTGAGGAGAGAATCGCCTCTTCCGAGCCAGCGGCCACAATCTGAAAATCCATGCCCAAGTTGTCGATGATCTGCTCCTCATAGGAGACCCAGCTTGGGTCGCCGGTCAGATATTGGCCCTTGCTGCCCGTCTCTGCCGTGGCAAACATAGCGGCGGCTTCCGGTCCGGCAAAGCCTTCCCACGCGGCCAGCTCGGGGTGGTCGGTGAGCAGATAGCTGGGAATGTACCAGCCGATGCGCCCAATGACGCCCAGGGCGCCGCCATTTTCCACCACGCCTTGCTTGTCAATATACTCGGCCACATTGTCGGCATGACCGGAAGGCCACACTTCCAGGCTGGCGTGCAGGTCACCTGTCGATAGGGCGGCCCATTGGGCGTTCTCATCCACATCTACAATTTCGACGGGATAGCCCAATTGCTCTTCTAGCAAAATTTTGGCCACGTTGACGTTGATGGCCGAGGCCGACCAGGGATTTTCGGCCAGCTTGATGGTCATTTTGGATTCATCGACGGCAGGCGCGGCGGCTGAATCGGCGGGCGGCGCAGGGGCTACACAGCCGCTGATGACCAGCACAAGGGCGAGCAGCAGCCCCCATTGGCACAATTGGCGGGCAGAACGACAGCAGATCATGTTTTCTCCTTTGCATGTTTAAGACCACGAGATATGAGAAAAACACTACACAATCATCATACGGACATAATTCAGAAAGGAATTTGACGTAAAATTGTGAGGATTCTCCGTTTCGTGGCCATTTCAGCCTTGCTGGCCGTGGATTTATCCGGTACATAGACTCGCGTTTGGCACAGGTGAAAAGGATTACGCCTACTTTTCGGCGGATGGTCGATTTTCCTCTATGACAGAGCCAAGTATAAAAGTGGTGGGGGCAGTATATCACTCGCTTTTTGGGGATGTCAATTCAACTATGTTACGCCACTATTCCCGTACGCAAGTTGGCGCCAGCAGCGCAAAAGACGTGCAGCGACACCATTATTGACATTGTTATATTCATTACCCGTTCGTAAGGTCTCAGTAGTTAAAAACAGATTTTCCGAAAGAATTCATCGCGTTTCTAGGGTTTTTCAGAGTCAACAACGCATGAGCAAGTTTGCCTTTATTGTTAATGTCTGCTATACTGCCAATCGGCACATATCCCCTTTCGTTGTAGCCCTAGCATCTCGCTCCAATACGCTTTCTCTTCCGAATACACTACAAATTACGTCAAACATCTTTCAAAGAGTACCGGCGGAACATGCTCCAGAACCATGTTTTGGGCAGATAAAAATTTGGCGCTGCCGTGCATGCAAATTGCGGGTTGAGCAGCCAGACTGTCACCGTTTTTTCATTTTCACCAGCGCCAATTGTAACCAAAACTCTTGAAATCAGCAGGCGGCACCTATTTTGAATCGGGCGTTTCCGGTCATCCATACTTTCCTGTTCTGTCTAGCATTGGTAATACTTGCTGGCTGTAGCGGCATTAGTACGCCGCCCACCGCAGATGCCGCTACGTTGCCAGAGCAAACCCCGCAGATTGTTACCCGCGAAGTTCCCGTCACGGTGGAAGTTACGCGTGAAGTTCCCGTCACCCCAGCCCCTGCTACGCGCTGTGCGCCCGAAAACCTTGCCGATGTCGATGAGATCCGCATCGGCATTTTGGTTCCGCTATCGAGCCCCGGAGCAGCGCAAGCCGGCAACGCCATGCAGGCGGCGTTCAATATTGCGGCTGAACATATCAACAGCAGCGGGGGCATTCACGGCAAAAATATCCGGCTGGTGGTGGAAGACACGCAGGGCGATCCGGAGTGGGGCGCCGCTAAAGCGCAAAGCCTGATTACGCACGATTGCGTGGTGGCGCTGGCCGGCGTCTATCACAGCCGGGTGGCCATGAGCGTCAAAGAGGTGGCGCATAATTATGGTGCGCCCATCGTCTTTGCCGAACCCTATATGGATGAAGTGACGGCCGACCAATATCCGGAAGTTTTCCGCATTGCCCCCACCTTTTCCCTACTCAATCAGACCGATATAGGCTGGCTGCAGGCACTGGGTGATTATAACGGTGATGGCCAGCAGACCATTGTGCTGATTACCGAAAATACTGAATACGGGCTGAATCGGGCGCAGATGGTCACGGATCTCTATACCCCACAGGGCATTGTTGTAGAAACCGTGCCTGTGGACCTGCCGACCGACAATTTTTCTTCAGCCATTGCGCGAATTGTGGCTCTCACCCATAAACCAGACGTCATGTACATCTGGTTTAACGATGAAGCGGGTTACACATTTCAACAGCAGTTGGGGCAGGCCGGTATTGGCCCCAGCAAAGGGACCATACTAGTCGACCGTCAATCGGTATTGGATGCAGACGCGTTCTGGACGCATGTGCCCGACGGCGCCTATACAGTGGTCCAGAAGATCGGCCCCTGGTATTCCACCGTGACAGATATGGGTCAACGTTTTGTGACCGACTATCGCACCTATTTTGACCGCTGGCCCGAATCGTATGCGTTTGAGGCCTACGATTCGTTGCGTTTGTTGGCGCAGGCCATCGAAAATGCCCAATCGTTGGCGCCAGATGCAATCATTGCATCGTTGGAATCGATAGACATAGAACTAGCTTCAGGTCGCTATTATTTCCCCTACGGCGCGCAGAACCAGCCGGCGGCGACGAATGCCCCTGCCTTTATGTGGCACCAGTGGCCCGATGTCCCCTTACTCTATCTTCAATACACCGAACCAAATCAGCTTTCCAGCGATATGGCAGTCCTCTGGCCGGAGGTGTACCGCACAGCGGATACACCTATATTCCGTCCGCTGCCCTAGGCGCGAGCCTCTTTCAACCTGTATTTTGACTTAACATTGTGTGGATGGTAGACTCTAGCCCCACACACCCCGCGGGATAAGGGCGTTTATCGCCGCACGTAATTTTGATATGCCCTATGGTGCGGAACGGTTCGGAATATACTAGCGATTGGTATAGATGAAAAGGATTACGCTCAAATTAGTCGGGGAGTCGATTTTCATCTATGAAAGAGCCAAGTATTATTGCGAGCCAAAACGTTTTGCACATCCAACGACAGCGTCATAACGTAATCAGAACAAAAACCAAAAAGGAGAATAAGGATGCAAAAACGATTTAGATGGTTGCCTGCCCTGTTGACGGTGCTGGTGCTCATGCTGGCGCTGGCCGCCTGTGGTGGACAGCAGGAAGTAGTTGGCGAAGAGCCGGCGGCCGATGCCCCCGCCGCCGAAGCCCCCGCTGAAGAAGCGCCCGCTGAAGAAGCGCCCGCTGAAGAAGCCGAAGCCACCGAAGAGCCCGCTGAAGAGGCAGAGGCTGAAGCTGATGCCCCCGCTGGCGACGTGCTCAAGCTGGGCGCGTTGGCCCCTCTTTCCGCCCCCGGCACCGTGGTGGGTGGTGAGGCCATGGTCGACGCCATGCGCATTGCCGAAGAAGAGATCAACGCTAATGGCGGCATATTGGGTCGCCCGGTTGAGCTAATCATTGAAGACTCTGAAGGTCTGCCCGAGCGCGGCACAGCGGCCATGGAAAAGCTGATCAATCAGGATGGCGTCGTCGCCGTTGGCGGCGGCTATCACAGCTCGGTGGGCGTGGCTTCCAAAGAAGTGGCCCACGATAACGGCATTCCGGTGGTCTTTGCCGAAACGTGGAACGACACCATTACGGGCGACGGGCAAGCCGAAATTTTCCGCATTGCGCCGCTCAACTCGGAAGTGTCGGCAGTGGATGTTAAATTTATCACCTACCTGCGCGACACCCTGGGTGCGGTCATCGAAAAAGTGGTCATCATCACCGAGAACACCGACTACGGCATCCCCGCCGCCGAAGCCACCACCAATGGTCTGGCCGAAGCGGGTATTGCCGCCGAAACCTTCACCACTGACATTGGCACGCAAGATTTCTCCGGCATTATCGAGCGCGTGCGCGCCGAAGAGCCCGATTACATCATGGTGCTCAACACTGGCGAATCGGCCTACAACTTTATCCAGCAGGCCGCCGAAGCCGGCATCGGTCCGCAGGATGTGGCCATGCAGTGCAACCAGGTGGCCCTGGAAAGCGGCGCCTATTGGACCAACGTACCCGACGGCAACCTCTGCTTCGTGCGCCGCGTCGGCCTGCCCGTTGAGCTATATAACGATGTGGCCACATCGTTTGTGGAACGCTACATTGAGCGCACGGGCAAACAGGCTGCCGAATCCTACGCCCTGGAAGCCTATGATTCGATCATGATCATTGCCCAGGCCATTGAAGAGGCCGGCTCCACCGACCCGCAGGCCATCATCACGGCGCTGGAAAACATTGAATATGTGGGCGCCCTAGGCACCATCACCTTCCCGGTCAATTCGTCCAATCCGCCCGAGGCGGCCGGCAAGGATCCCAAATGGTGGCATCAATTCCCCGACCCCGCCATTACCATGGTGCAGTATCAGGAACCAGGCCAGGACTCGACCGTCGCCACCGTGGTCTACCCCGAAATCTATCAGACGGGTGAAGTCATCTGGGTCGGCGATAAAAATTAAACAATTGTAGGACAACTTTCCAAGTTGTCCCCCCAACAAAGCGGGCGTTTTGAAACATTCAAGACGCCCGCTTTTCAAACCCAATCTATCCACGCTTACTTTCTCAATTTTTTTGATCAACAGATTACACAGATTTAAAAGATTAGTAACTCCGAAGACGTGAAACCCCTCCCAACCTCCCCCTCGAGGGGGAGGAGCCACAGTTCCCTCCCCTGAAGGGGAGGGCTAGGGAGGGGTTAGTAGTTACAAAGATTAAAAATCTCCGTAATCTGTGTAATCTGTTGATCAAAAGCTCTCATCATCGACAGGCTCGTTATGGAACACGGCGCAATTTTTGGATGGACCATGCTCTGGATCATCGCCTGGGGCATGGCGGGGGGCATTGTAACGCCCCGGATCTACGAGCGGCGCAACTTGGATGTGTCGCAGGCCCGGCTGGGCGGCGCTTTTATTGGCGCGGCCACCGGTCCCATTGGGTTAATTCCGCTCTGGTATTTTACACCCACCCTTTCATCCCGTTGGATCACGGCGGCGGGGTTGCTGATTGTGGCCATTTTGGCCGTAGCTTTTGCCCGCGCCGACCCCGGCAACCTCTGCGTCACCAACGGCGGTTTTGTGGCCTCGCAGCTCACCAACGGCATTGTGATCGGCATTATATATAGTCTCATGGCGCTGGGGCTTACGTTGATCTATTCGATTCTGGGCGTGGTCAGCTTTGCCCACGGCGAGTTCTATATGATTGGCGGCATGGTCGTTTATTACATGAGCGTGTCGGCGCTCTTTGAAAACGCCAATCCGATTGTATGGCTGCTGGGCGCGGCGCTGGTCACATTTCTGATCGGCGTGGTTTTCGAGCGCATGTTCCTGCGCGTGATGAACACCGGCCAGATCGAGCGCCCCAAAGAGTACGCCATTCTGGTGACCTTTGGCCTGGCCTTCTTTTTGCAATACGCCACGCAGGCGCTGGTGGGCGCCAACCCGGTCAAAGTGCAGCGCTTCTTCTCGTTTCCAGAGCTGGGCATCCCCAGCCAGGACGCGGCGTGGCTGGTCAAAACCACCTCCGGCAACATTCAACTCTTCAATGCCGTCTCCATCCCCAACCCGCGCTTTACGGCCGCGGCCATTGCGGTGATTTTGCTGCTCATGCTTATGTGGTTTCTCTACAAGACATGGACCGGCAAAGGGCTGCGCGCCGTCAGCCAGGATCAGCAGGCGGCGGCGGTGGCGGGCATCAACCCCAACACCATGAATACGCTGGCCTTTGGTATGGGCGCCATGCTGGCCGGGCTCTCGGGCGCCACGCTGGTGCAAGTCTTTGCCTGGCTGCCGCAGGTGGGCATTCCCGCGTCGGCGCGCGCCTTTGTGATTATTGTGCTGGGCGGTATGGGGTCACTGCCGGGCGCCTTTCTGGGCGGGCTGCTGGTGGGTCTGGTGGAAGCCGCCGGCACCGGCTGCATTCCCGACACAACACGCGCCGCTGCCTACATTCCAGCCTACGGCATGGTGATTCTCACGCTGACGTTGCTCCTAAAACCCACCGGATTCTTTGGGAGGGAGCTATGAGCATAAATCGCCTCGGTGGTTGGATTCTGGGTGCGGCGGGCGTTATCGCGCTGCTGATCGCGCCCATCTGGCTGACCAATTCACCCTATTTGATGCACCTGGCCATCACCTCATTTTTCTATGCCATTTTGGCCTCAAGCTGGTCGCTGCTGGCCGGCTATGCGGGTCAATTTTCGTTTGGCCACATGGCCTTTATGGCCATCGGCGCCTATAGTGCGGCGCTGCTGGGCTACTACGTGCGCTTTACCACGGCGGCCACCAATCTGTGTCGCGAATTTTCGCTGGGCGGCATCTGGATTGTGCTGCTCAACCCCCAAGGCGTGACGCAGACCAATACGCCCAATTGCCTGGAGATGGCCAAAGCGACCATGCCGGTGGGCACAATTATTATGCGACCGCCCGTGTGGGCCGGCATTTTGGCCGGCATTTTGATGGGCGCGCTCTTTGGTTTTATGATTGGCTCGCTGGTCTTGCGACTGCGCAGCACCTATTTGGCGCTCTTCACCATTGGCTTCTCGGAGATTCTGCGCGCCGTCATCAGCGCCGAAATTGACATCACCCAGGGCCAAAGCGGGCTGGAAATGAGCGCCCTTTTCCCCGGCGGCATTACCCTCTTTGGCATGGAGTTTGGTCCCGCCGCCAAAGTACCGCCCTATTACGCCATGCTGCTGCTCTTCCTGATTTCAATGGCCATCATGGGCTGGCTGGCGTCGTCGCGCTTTGGCCTTTTTATCCGCGCCATTCGCGAGGATGAAGAGGCGGCGGCGGCGCTGGGCGTCCACGTCGTGCGCTACAAGGTGCTGGTCTTCGTGGTGACGGCCACCATCGCGGCGGCGGCGGGCGTGATCCAAGGCCACTACATCGGCATTATCACGCCCAATATTCTGATCATTTTGCAGATGAGCTTGGTGATCGCCATGGCGGTCATTGGCGGTCTGGAAAGTCTGGTCAGCGCAGCCATTGGCGCCATCATCATCGAGTTTATGCTGGAGCTGCTGCGCAACAGCTTTGACATTGGCCCCTTCCGCGTGGACATGACCACGTGGCGGCTGGTCTTCTTTGGCGCGCTGCTCATGCTAACCCTGCGCTTCCGCCGCAACGGGCTGATCCATCCGATCATCACCTGGTTTACGCGGCGCAATGTGGCGCGGGAGACAGTGGCCAACCGGGCCGCGACCGCGCCGGATGCATAGTTGGCTTGATTGTAAAGTCGGAAAATAGCCACAAAGAACACAAAATACACAAAAGGGCATTCAATGCTCAAGTTAGAAGTCAACAATCTATATAAAAACTTTGGCGGGCTGCAGGTGCTGAGGGATGTGACGTTTCAGGTCAACGGCCCCGAACTGATCGGGCTGATTGGCCCCAACGGCGCCGGCAAGACCACGCTGACCAACATTCTGGATGGGGCCATCAAGCCGAGCAGCGGCACGGTCTATCTGAACGATAAGCGCGTCGATACGCTGCCGCCCTACATGGTGGCGCGCGCCGGGCTGGGGCGTACCTTCCAGGTGACGCGCGCGTTCCGCCGCATGACGGTGCTGGAGAATCTGCTGGTGCCGGCTATGGCGCTCCACGCCACCGCCCGCCAAAAGGACTTTGAAGAGAAGGCGCGCGAGGTGCTCAAATTTTTGACCATGAGCCACCTGACCAACGAGTATGGCCGGGCGCTTTCCGGCGGTCAACAAAAACTGCTGGAGCTGGGCCGCCTGCTTATGCTCGACCCGGCGATCATCATTCTGGATGAGCCCTTTGCCGGCGTGCATCCGCGGCTGATGGAGGTGATCTACGAGTATATCCACCGGGTCACTGGCGATGGCAAAGCGCTCATCATTATCAGCCACGACATGGACACCATCTTCACGCTGAGCAAGCGGCTGCTGGTGCTCAACTATGGCGATCTGATCGCGGACGGCGATCCGCAGATTGTGAAGAACGATCCGCTGGTCAAACGGGCCTATCTGGGGGAAGACGAAGAGGGGGAGTGATCAACAGATTACACAGATTACACAGATTTCTAATAATCTTTAAAATCTGTGTAATCTGTTGATCCAATCTTCCTTGCTCTAATTTACACGGACGAATTATGCTGGAACTTCAAAACCTATACGTCGGTTACTACCGCGATCTGAATATTTTGCAGGGCGTGAATCTGACGGCCAGAGAGGGCATGATCACCACCATATTGGGGGCCAACGGCGTGGGCAAGTCGACCACGCTTAAGGCGATCTATGGCTTTTTGCGGCCCAATGAGGGTGATATTTTGATTGACGGGCAGAGCGTCTTGGGCGTACCCACTTATGAGCGCATCAAAATGGGGCTGGCCTATATTCCGCAGCAGCCGGGCGTCTTCCGCTGGATGTCGGTGGAGGAGAATCTGGAAGTGGGCGCTTGGACCTTTCGCAGCGACAAAGCGCGGCTCAAGCGCAAGCTGGAGGAAAATTACGACCGCTTCCCCATTCTGCGCGACAAGCGCAAACAGCTCACCGGTGAGTTATCGGGCGGACAGCAGCGCATGGTCGAAATCGGCCGCACGCTGATGACCGACCCCAAAGTGATCCTGGTCGATGAGCCCACGGCCGGCCTGGCCAAGCTGCTCTCCGCGGAAGTCTATCAAATGCTGGTCAATCTGCGCGACCGTGACGGTCTGACCATTCTGCTGGTCGATCAGGAGATTCGCGAAGCGCTCAAAATCGCCGATTACGTTTACGTGCTCGAGCTGGGCCGCAACAAATTCGAAGGCCCAGCGTCGGAGTTTAAGGACTTGGAAAAGGCGTTCTGGGTGGGGTAGAAAATGACAGGATGACAGGATGACAAGATGAAGGGATGAAGGGATGACACAATGACAGGATAACGTAAATTTACCCGGTATCCCCTCATCTTGTCATCCCTTCATCTTATCCCTCCCTCATCCCCTCCCCACATACGGCATCTGCGTGGCCATGACGGTGATAAATTGCACGTTGGCGTCCAGCGGCAGGCTGTCCATGTAGACAATGGCGCGGGCCACGTTGTCCACGTGCATACGCGGCTCGACCATGGTGGAGCCATTGGCCTGGGGGACGCCGCCCTGCATACGCTGGGTCATGTTGGTGGCGGCGTTGCCGATGTCGATCTGACCGCAGGCAATGTTGTATTTTCGACCGTCCAGCGAGGTCGATTTGGTCAGGCCGGTGATGGCGTGCTTGGTGGAGGTGTAGGGCGCCGAATTGGGGCGGGGTGCGTGGGCCGAAATGGAGCCGTTGTTGATGATGCGGCCGCCCATAGGCTCTTGCGCCTTCATAACCTTGAACGCCTCCTGCGTACACAGAAACGAGCCGGTCAAATTCACGTCCACCACGTCGCGCCACTGCTCAATGGTCAACTCCTCCAGCGGCACGCCCGGCGCCCGCGGCCGGCGTTATTGAAAACTAAGTCCACGCGGCCAAATTTCTCGACAGCTTGCGCAAACAGATTCTTCACTGAATCTGGGTCGGTCACGTCGGTCTGCACGGCCAACATGCGATCCTTGGCCTCGCCCGCTTCTTCAACAGTCGATTGCAGCGCATCCAGCCGCCGTCCGCCAATTACCACCGCATAGCCTTCGCGCAACAATGCCAGCGCGCTGCTTTTGCCGATGCCGCTGCCGCCGCCGGTAATTATGGCTACTTTTCCGTTGGGTTCCATCCTTTGTTCTCCTTTTATGCGTTATTCTTCTGAATGATTGATGTCGAAAAAATCATGCGAACTGAGCGAATTTTGTAAACACGGATAGGGGGAACACGGATATCTGCTTTTTTATCCGTATTCCCCCTATCCGTGTTTACAATTCTTCAGCCTGTTTCAGAAAGAAACTATGGTCCATCGCCAAATGTTAGCACAAAGAAAATTATGCAGCAATCTCCTGAACAGGGATGAGTGTTTCGCCTGATTTGCGGCAGAGCGATTTGCAGTGATAGCATAGTCGGTATACCTCAACCCAATTCAATCTATCACACAAGCGAAACCAAATGAACCAATCCTATGATGTCATCATTGTCGGCCTGGGCGCTATGGGCAGCGCCGCGGTCTACCAATTGGCCAGGCGCGGCGTGCGCGTGCTGGGCATCGACCAGTACGACCCGCCCCACACGCTGGGTTCCACCCACGGCGAAACGCGCATTACGCGGCAGGCCAATGGCGAAGGCGCGGCCTATACGCCGTTGGCGCTGCGCTCGTATGAACTGTGGCGCGAGGTGGAGGCCATCACCAAACAGGAACTGCTGACCATCACCGGGGGGCTGATTGTGGAGGACCCGGGCGGTGCGCATTTTCATGGGCAGAGCAGCTTTGTGGAGCGCACCGCCAAAGTGGCCCGTGAATACGACATTGCCCACGAGGTGTTGGACGCCGCCGGCATCCGCGCGCATTCGCCCATGCTCAAATTGCAGGGCAATGAGATGGGCTACTATGAGCCGAATGGCGGGCTGTTGCGTCCCGAACGCATTGTGCAAACGCAGATCGCGCTGGGCCGCGCGTTGGGGGCTGAGATTCATACCAACGAGCGCGTGATGCATGTGGATGTAGCGTCCCCTGGCCAGGCCGTGGTGGTGACCGACCAGGGGCGTTATGCGGCGGCCAAAGTAGTGTTGGCCGCTGGCCCGTGGATCGGTGATCTACTAGGCAATGCATTTCAACAAACATTCTCGGTCTATCGCCAGGTGATTTATTGGTTTGAGGCCGCTGAAATTGAACGCTTTCAGCAGGGCCATTTTCCTTTCCTGATCTGGATTGCCAGCCGCCAGGAGGATTTCTTTTCGGTATTTCCCGTCTTAAGTGATTCGATGCGGGCCGTCAAAGTGTTGACCGAAGAATATGTGGAAACCACGTCTCCCGCCACGGTTAACCGGCAGGTGGCGCCCGCCGAAGTGGCCTATATGTACGACCACTTTATCGCGCAGCGCATGGCCGGGTTGCAAAACAGCTGCGTGCAGAGCGGCGTTTGCCTTTATACCAACACCACGGATGAACATTTTGTCATCGATTTTCATCCGCAGCACCCGGAAATTATTGTCGCTTCCCCCTGTTCCGGTCACGGCTTTAAGCACTCGGCAGCCATTGGCGAGGTGATTGCCCAATTGGCGACGGACGGTGAAAGTCGATTTGATTTGCGTCAGTTTCGGTTTGGAAGAACAGTGGAGGAGTAGAGGAGTAGAGGAGTGGTCCTTCGGCAAGCTTAGGAAACGGGAGAGAGGAACAGAGGAGACGCGATGACAGTGAAAAGGCCGAACATTGTGGTGTTGATGTCCGATCAGCAGCGGTTGGATACGGTGGGGGCGTACGGGCTGAATGGGCTGATTCGCACGCCCCATATTGATGCATTGGCGCAGCGCGGCGTGCGCTTTAGCCAGGCCTTTACGCCCACGGCGATTTGCTCGCCGGCGCGGGCTTCGTTTTACACCGGGCTCTATCCGCATCACCACGGCGTAACGGGCAACGGGCTGGCCATTCGCGAAGGCGTGCGCGGCTTTAACCATTATCTGGCCGACGCGGGCTACCAGAGCGGCTATGCGGGCAAGTGGCACGCCGATGATGTGCGCGGTCCCAGCGATTATGGTTTTATTGGGCAGGATTTTATGGGCTACGCCTTTCCAGGGGCGGGGCTGCTGCCCGGTTTGCAATTTGCGCCCAGGCCCAAAACGGGCAATCCGTACGCCGATTATTTGGCTGAACGCGGCTATGCGCTGCCCACGGTTTCCCATCGCTACGTGGGGACCAATCCGGGGTGCAGCGCGCAGGAAATGTATGCGCTACACGAAGGGCCGGTCGAATCGTGCATCGAATATTTTGTGGCCGAAGAGGCTATCCGCGTCATGGAGCAGATGACGGCGCAGGGTGAACCCTTCTTTCTGTGGGCGAACTTCTGGGGACCGCATACGCCTTGCCTGGTGCCGGAGCCCTATTTTTCCATGTATAACCCGGACGATATTCCCGAACACCCCAGCTATTGCGAAACGTTTGAAAAGAAGCCGCGCGTGCAAAGCATCATCGAGCGCATGTGGGGGCTGGGCGACTACGGCTGGCGCGGCTTTCAAGAGATCAGCGCCCGCTATTTTGGCCACTGCACGCTGATCGACGACATGGTGGGCCGTGTGGTCAACGCGCTGGAGCGGCTGGGCCAGCTCGACAACACTATCATCATCTACACGGCTGATCATGGCGACTGTCTGGGCGCACACAAGCTCATTGAAAAAGGCGAGTTTATGTATGACGAGATTTATCGCATTCCGCTGGTCGTGGCGCATCCCGATTGCCAAACGCCCGGCGCCGCGCGCGATGACATGGTCTATCTCCACGAAGTGCTGCCTTCCATGACCGCCGCCGCCGGGCTGGAAGCGCCGCCGGGGCTGGACGGACAGTCATTCTTACCCGCCATGCTGGGACAGGAATGGGACAACGGACGCGAGGAGGTTTTCTGCATTTTTAACAACCATTTCACAGTCGCCAATCAGCGCATGGTGCGCACGCGCACGCACCAGTTCACTTTTAACCCCAACGACATTGGCGAACTGTACGATCTGGTCGACGACCCGTATCAGCTTCACAACCGCTATGATGACCCGGCCTATAATGCCATTCGCCTCGATTTGATGGAGCGCATGGAGGTGTATATGGCCGCGCTGGGCGATCCGCAATTGGGCTGGTTCCAGCGGATGCGGCATGTGTATTAGAGATTATCGGGAATAAGATTGGGTACGCGGATAAACACGGATAAACGCTGATTCTTTCTGAAATATCCGTGTTCATCCGCGTAAATCAGCGTACAATTTTATAAATGTCCTCATTATCGATAATGTCTATTGAGTTGGGAGCGGCCCGCTTCCCATTGTTGCCATAGGACAATTTTGGAAAATTGTCCTACAAACGCTCAAAATTTTAGCAACTGATTGGGCTTATGTTATAGTAAGCTCATGCAATGACATCCCCCAACCGCAAGCAAAAAGTTAGATCAAATTTCAAAATTTCACAAGGAGAAATCCATGAGACAGTCCAAAATGGCATCCATTTTAGGGTTATTGATGGTGGCCGCTATGCTGTTGGCTGCCTGTCCGGCGCCAGCGCCTGCCCCGGCGGGTGGTGGGCAAAGCAACAGTGATACCTCTGCGGCCACCGGTGGCGACGAAGCCGCTGGCTGCACCGACGCCATTGGTTGTGTAGAAGTGGCGGCGGGGGCGCCGATTCGGGTCGCCTCGGCGCTGGTGGTGACCGGCCCCAACGAACAGCTTGGTCTCGATTCGCAGTACGGCATCGAGATTGCGCTCGACTTCCGCGGCGAAGTGTTGGGCCATGCGGTTGAGTTGCAGGCCGAGGATGACGGCTGTAGCGCCGAAGGTGGCCAGACTGCCGGTCAGAAGATTGTGTCCAACCCGGACATTGTGGGCGTCATCGGCACGAGCTGTTCAGGCGCTGGCGTACCCATGTCGCAGATTGTGTGCGACGCCGGCATTGTGATGATTTCGCCCTCCAACACGGCCCCCGTGCTGACCGACCCGGCCAGCCGCCAGCCCTGCTACTTCCGCACGGCCCACAATGACAAGATTCAAGGTGCGGCCATGGCCAACTATGCCTATAACGACTTGGGTGTGCGCAAAGCCGCCGCCATCCACGACGGCGATCCGTACACCGAAGGGCTGGCCAGCGTCTTCCGCGATGCCTTCACCGAGCTGGGTGGGGAAATTGTGGCCTTTGAAGCTGAAGCCGCCGACGCCACCAATGTGCAGCCGATCTTGACCTCGGTGGCCGCCGCCGGTCCCGAACTGATCTACTACCCGGTCTTTATCCCGCTGGGTTCGCTGATCACCAAGACGGCCAAAGAAGTGGACGGCCTGCAGGACGTGATTCTGGCCGCTGCCGATGGCGTGCAGTCGCCCGACTTCTTGGAGAATGCCGGCGCCGCCGCCGAGGGCATGTACGTGTCCGGCCCGGACCTGAGCTTTGGCAACGAGACCTACGACAAATTCCTGGCCGCGTACAAAGAAAAGTATGGCACGGACCCGCTGTCGGTTTTCCACGCCCACGCTTTTGACGCCACCAACATGCTGCTGAACGCCATCGAGGCTGTGGCCGTGCAGAATGAAGACGGCAGCCTGACCATTGGTCGCCAGGCCCTCATTGATGCCGTGGGCGCTACCAGCGGCATGGAGGGCATTACGGGCGTCATCACCTGTGATCCCAATGGCGACTGCGCCGACCCCAAGATCTCGGTCAGCCAGGTGAAAGACGGCGCTTTTGAGGCCATCTGGCAGTACAGCGTCGAGTAGTCGATTTTGAGCAACATTTATTAGTTCAGTATTTAGTAGGTCCCGGCATAAATCGGGACCTACTTTACTATAATCAACCATCCATCCCTGGGCGAGGTGATGCCGATGCCGCGTAGATTCAATTACATAGACGCGATTTTGTGGGTTTTTCGGATTGGAATTATTTTAGTCGTGGTCTGGGGAACTATCTCCAAACTTTTTCTGGGCGTGGGCAATACGTACACCACGGCAAACTGGCTGGACTTTGCCGTCTCGGGGCTCTCGCAAGGCAGCTTATATGCGCTGATTGCGCTGGGCTATACAATGGTCTACGGCGTACTCTTCATGATTAACTTTGCGCACGGCGAGTTTTTTATGGCCGGGGCCATGACCAGCACCGTTTTGGTGGCTCTGCCCTTAGCCCAATCGGGCGCATTGGAAAAGTATCCCATCCCATCGCTGCTCTTTATTTTTATGATCGCCATGCTGGTGTCGCTCAGCGTAGCGGTGCTAACCGAGCGGGTGGCCTATCGTTCATTGCGCAATGCGCCCCGCCTGGTGCCGCTGATTACGGCGATTGGGGCCTCCTTTTTCTGGCAATATTTCTTCCGCGGCCTCTTTGGCTCCTCGCTCATCCCCTTTCCTGAATTTGAGATGTTCAAGGGGTCAGTCAATATTTTGGGCGTTAACATATTGCGCACTAACGCTGCCGTCATGGTGATTGCCATTATTATGCTGATCGGGCTGCAATTTCTGGTCACGCGCACCAAAATTGGACGCGCCATTCGCGCGGTCTCCGAGGACAAAGACACGGCCACGCTCATGGGCATCAACGTGGATCGCACGATCACGTTGACCTTTGCCATTGGGGCGGCCATGGCCGGGGCGGCGGGCGTGCTCTATGCCATTGTGTTTCGGCAGCTCAACTTTTTGATGGGCTTTACACCGGGCATCAAAGCGTTTACGGCGGCGGTGCTGGGCGGTATTGGCAGCATTCCGGGCGCGGCGCTGGGCGGGCTGTTCCTGGGATTGATTGAGGCTGTAGGGCCGCCGCTCTTTTTGGAGGGGTTGGGCATCCCCGGCGCGCATCAACTCAAAGATGTGATTGCGTTCACCATGCTGGTGCTGGTGCTCATCTTCCGGCCCCAGGGCATTATGGGCGAACGTTTAACCGAGAAGAAAGCGTAGGTGGCTGATATGCCTCAAGGTACTATGTCTCGCTTAAATACAAAAGAGGCCATCCAAATTGGGCTCATCGGCGGCGCCATTGCGCTCAGCTTATGCATGATCGGACTGATCGAGGCGTTTAGCGAACGCGACGTGATCACGGACCTGATCAGCCTGGGACGCATTCTCTTTTTTAGCGCGGCGCCGGTGGTGGGCTATATCGTGTGCCAACGCCAGGGGCTGAAAAGTACGTCGGCGGCGCTGCTGGGTGGGCTGCTGGCCGGTGCGGTGGCGGCGCTGCCCATTTTTGGGCTCAACGTGCTCAATCTACTCTGGCCCAATATGCGCCAGGCCTTTATCAACGTTTCGCCCACACTGATTGAATTTATCTCGCTAGGCCAAGCCAATGCGTTTGCCGCCGGCCTCTATCTGATCGTGATTTACGGCGTATTGGGGGTGCTGGGGGCGGTGCTGACGCGGCTGCCCACGCAACTGCGCGATGCGCTGGTCACCGGTGTGGGCTGGACCATTGGCGCCGGCGTCATGTCGGAAATTCTGATCAACATTCTGCGGCCGCGCATGGGCGCCGCCGCTATGAATGCTCTTTTTGGCACGTCCGGGCTGCGCTTGATGACAGCCCTCATTCTGTTTGTGCTCATTTTTGTAGGGCGCTGGCTGTGGCAAGGCTGGGGGCGCAGCGCCTATCAAAACTATCGCAGTGGGCTTTCGCACCGGCAGACCATTGGCTGGCAGCGCTTTGGCCTGCTGCTCACTATTTTGGTGCTATTGATTTTGCCTTCGATTTTGGGCGTGTATCTATCCGAAATTATGAATAACGTGGGGCTTTACATCCTCATGGGGTTGGGGCTCAACATTGCGGTGGGGCTGGCCGGGTTGCTGGATCTGGGCTATGTGACCAACTTTGCCGTGGGCGCCTATGTGATGGCGGTGCTCACTTCCACCGGTCCGCTGGGCGTGGCGCAAAAAGGCGGCGTGGATATGTTCACCTTTTGGATGGTGCTGCCCATCAGCGTGCTGGCGGCCATGTTTGCCGGTTTTGTGCTGGCGCTGCCCGTGCTGCGCATGCGCGGTGACTATTTGGCCATTACCACGCTGGGCTTTGGCGAGATCATCCGCATCCTGGCCCGGTCGGACTGGCTGGCGCCGCTGATTGGCGGGGCGCAGGGCATTTTACAGATTCCCAAAGCCGCGCTGACCGGCTGGTTTGCCTGGGCCGTCTCATGGATTCAACTGCCATTTGTCTGGCTCTTTTACCGCTTTGGCATCAACCTGCTGGAGGTGGATCGCAGCGGGCAGATTGTCTTTGGCACGCCGCCGCAGCTCTACTATTTGCTGGTGTTGGCCTGTTTGCTCATGCTCTTTGTGTCGCGGCGGCTCAATAATTCACGTACTGGCCGCCAGTGGATGGCCTTGCGCGAAGATGAAGATGTGGCCGCCGCCATGGGCATCGACACCACACGGGTCAAGATTATTGCCTTTACGCTCAGTGCGGCCTCAGGTGGGTTGGCCGGCGCCATTTTTGCCGCCAAGCTGGGCTCTATCTATCCACACAGCTTCCAACTGCTCATCTCCATTAACGTGCTGGCGCTGATCATCGTGGGCGGCATGGGCTCGATTCCGGGCATTGTGGTGGGGGCGTTTGCGCTGGTGGGTTTGCCCGAGTTGCTGCGTGAATTTGCCGAATTCCGGCTGCTCTTTTACGGCATTGCGCTCATGGTCATGATGCTGGTGCGCCCGGAGGGGCTGTGGCCATCGGCCGTCACCCGCCGCGAAATGCGCACTGAACAAGTTTCACCAGTCACGGCGGGAGATTAACATGAGCCGAGAAAATATTCTGGTTGCACGCCAGGCCTCCAAACATTTTGGCGGTTTGATCGCCGTCAACAAGCTCGATTTTGAACTGCCCAAAGGCGCCATCGCCAGCATCATCGGCCCCAACGGCGCCGGCAAAACCACCTTTTTTAACTGCCTCACCGGCTTTTACCAAATTGACGAAGGCGCGCTGACCTTTGATGGCCATGACATCCGCGGCCTGACCGCCGACCAGATTACGCGGCTGGGCGTGGGGCGCACGTTTCAGAACATCCGCCTGTTTAGCAACATGTCGGTTATTGAAAATCTCATGGTGGGCCAGGAGCCGTCGCTCAAATCGACGTGGCTAGGCGCGCTCTTTGGCACGCGCGCCACCCGCGCCGAAGAAGAACGCACCGAAGAGCGCGCCCGTGAACTGCTCGAATTTGTGAGCTTGCAGGGCAAGGGCGATCTGTTGGCCAAGAATCTGCCCTATGGCGACCAGCGCCGTTTGGAAATCGGCCGCGCCCTGGCCGGCAACCCCAAGCTCTTGCTGCTGGACGAGCCCACGGCGGGCATGAATCCGCGCGAGACCGCCGACACCACGCGCTTTATCCGCAAGCTGCGCGATGATTTGGGCATTACCATTCTGCTCATTGAGCACGACATGCGCGTGGTCATGGGCATCTCCGAGCAGATCACGGTGTTGGACTATGGCCAGAAGATCGCCGAAGGGCTGCCCGCTGACATTCAGAGCAATCCGCGCGTCATCGAAGCTTATTTGGGGCGCGGGGCCGCGGGCGGCGTGGGCGCGGCGAATACAAATGGCGCCCACGCCCAAAAAGAAGGAAAGGTGCAGTGATGGCGCTGCTGGAAGTCAACAACGTTCACGCCTATTATGGCAACATTCACGCCCTCAAAGGCATTTCGCTCACGGTGGAGCAGGGCGAAATTGTGTCGCTCATTGGCGGCAATGGGGCCGGCAAAACCACTACCTTGCGCACCATCAACGGCCTTATGCGCCCGCGCGAGGGCTCGATTGTTTTCGATGCCGAAGACTTGAGCCAATATGCGCCGCACCTGCTCGTTTCCAAAGGCATTGCTATGGTGCCGGAGGGCCGCGGCATCTTCGCCCGCATGACCGTCACCGAGAATCTGGAATTGGGCGCCTTTCACCGCAACGATAAAGCGGGTATTGCCGAAGATTTGGAGAAAGCATTCCAGCTTTTCCCGCGCCTGCGCGAACGGCGCACCCAGCTTGCCGGCACCATGAGCGGTGGCGAGCAGCAGATGGTGGCCATGGCGCGCGCCATGCTGTCACGTCCGCGCCTGCTGCTGCTGGATGAACCATCCATGGGGCTGGCGCCCGTGCTGGTTGACCTGATTTTTGAGACCATTGGGGAGATCAACAAGACCGGCGCCACCATCCTGCTGGTGGAGCAGAACGCCCACATGGCGCTGCAAGTGGCCCATCGCGGCTATGTGCTGCAAACCGGCGAAATCGTCCTCAGCAATTCGGCCCAAGCGCTCCAACAAGACCCCACCGTCCAAAAAGCCTATCTGGGCATCGATTAGATTGTAGGACAAGCTTCCCAGCTTGTCCCCCCCAGGGGCGTGGTCCCCCGCGCCCCTCGATTACTATGTCCGCCCAACATTAGTTTCCGCCGCCAGAAAATGATATACTACTCCGCGGCGAACGACCGTCCCAATAAACAACGGAGTCCATTATGATCTCTGAACAGATTGTCACCGAGACATGGCAGGGCATGAACGAGATGTCCGAATCCAACGCGGCCATGCTCATCGACCAGATGCGCCGCGAGCAGCCGGTGGTTATGATGTATCTACTAGCCGCCTCCGAGCAATCGTTTGATCTGGAGGAGGGGCAAGCCGTCTTTTTTGTTGGGATTGTGGTTTGGCTTATTATGCGCAAAGGGAAACCGCGGCTGCGCAAAGTGGGCGAAAAGCTGCTGGAACGCACCATTGAACAGAACGAGACGCAACTGGAAGAGCTGGCCGCCGATCCCGACGCCGATCTCATGCTGGCGGCTGCCACAATGAGCTATGCCGAGCCGGAAGTGCTGCGTTATATTGTGGAAGCCCTCATGGAGTCCAATGAAGGGGTCGAGTTCTCTGACGAGGAGCGAGGGTTGGCTTTTATCATTCTCAGAAATGTGCTGGATGCGCTGATTGCGTCGCGCAAAGGGCATTAGACTACATTTTACGTATTGCGTATTGCGTATACCGGTTGAGATTGTTGTCGAGAGGCAAGTTGTTCGATTGGTTCACGCACTACGCAACACGCAACACATATTTCATATCATGACGACATATTATGACAACCCCCAAAATGTCGCCGAATATATCAAAATGGCCGAAGGCTATGACGGCGCGCACTTGATTAGCATCCTGAAAGGGCATCTCCCCCGCGGCGCTGCCGTGCTGGAATTGGGCATGGGACCGGGTGTCGATTTGCGGATCCTAAGCCGTGATTTTCAGGTGACCGGCTCGGATCGGGCGCAACCCTTCCTCGATCTCTACCGCCAAAACCATCCAGAGGCAGACTTGCTTTTATTAGACGCCATCACTCTGGAAACTGACCGCAAATTTGACGGCATCTATTCGAACAAAGTGCTGCATCATCTCACCCCTGACGAACTCAAACGCTCTTTTGAACGCCAGGCTGCGCTACTCAATGCGGGCGGTATTGCACTGCACTCGTTCTGGCAGGGCGAGGGGGTGGAAGAGATGGCCGGCATGCGCTTTTTCTATCACACGTTGCCAACGCTAGCGCCGCATTTTGAACCGGATTTTGCGCTCCTCAAAAGCGGCGGTTATGCCGAGATGGAAACCGATGATTCGCTCTATGTTGTGCTGCAAAAGTTGTAAGGCGCGGTTGGGCATAGATGAAATCATTTCAACGTGTCTCTAGCTGGGGGGCGGTTCTCATCTATACTAGAGCCAAATAAATAAGGATATTGCACCCTCTATGTTTCGATTCAACCATTCCCAATATAATACCCGATTGATTACGCGCATTTTACTTCTCATTCCCATTACCCTCAGCATCACTCTGCTCCCCGCCCAAACCCAAAGACCCGCCATTGCCCAAAACATCAACTTCGTCCTGCCCGACGGCTTTACGCAGGAAGTGCTGACCGATAAATTGGACGGCCCCACCAGCTTTGCCTTTGCTCCCGATGGCCGCATCTTTATTACCCAAAAAGCGGGGACGGTGCGCGTCTGGCAAAATGGCGCACTGCTGCCCCAGAACTTTATCGACATAAGCCACGAAGTCAATCAGACCGCCGATCGCGGCCTGTTAGGCATTGCCGTGCACCCCAATTATCCGGCCACACCCTATATCTATCTCTCCTATGTATATGAACCGCTGGAGGCCAAAGGCCACAGCGACAGCGGCGCCCGCGTCAGCCGCGTGCTGCGCGTCGAAGCCGATCCGGGCAACTCCAACGTGGCGCGCGAGGGCGGCGCCTTTGTAATTGTGGGCGCCAACGGCGCGTGGGAACAGATCGGCAACCCCGATGCGCCGGACAAAGCACCCTTCACCTGTGTGGATGAAAATGGCGGCCCCGTGCGCGACTGCCTGCCCGCCGAAAGCACCGCCCACACGGCCGACATGCTGCGCTTTGGCCCCGATGGGGCGCTCTACGTGGCCAACGGCGACGGCAGCGTCAACGACGCCATCAACATCCGCGCCCAAGACGTGAACAGCCTGGCCGGCAAAATCCTGCGCATCGACCCTTTCTCCGGCAATGGCTACGCGAATAACCCATTTTACGATGGCGATCCAGGCAGCAATCGCTCCAAAGTGTGGGCGTTCGGGCTGCGCAACCCCTTCCGCTTTACGCTGCATCCGGCCAATGGCGAGCTGTGGGTGGGCGAAGTGGGCAACAACGTGTGGGAAGAGATCAGCCGCGGCGGGCGCGGCGCCAACTTTGGCTGGCCCTGCTACGAGGGGCCGGACCAGGCGTCGGGCAACCCGGCCTGCCAGCCCCTTTTCGACGGCAGCCAACCCGTCACCTATGCCGTCCACGCCTATCCACACGCGCAGGGCATGGGCGCGGCCATCGGCGGCGATTTCTACACCGGCACCGCCTATCCAGCCCAATATCGCAATGCCTATTTCTTTGCCGACTACAACGGCGGCATTATCCAGACCATTACCTACAATGGCGGCGCGCCATCGGTCAACCTCTTTGCCTCCAACGTCTACGGCCCCGTACAAATTTCGCGCGGGCCGGACGGCAGCCTCTATGTGCTCTCGATTGTGCTGGGCAGCCTGTCGCGCATCCGCTACGGCGCCGGGCCGGATGCACCGGGCGCAGTGGGCGCGCTGCCGGGCGGCAACAACACGGTGGGCGGATCGGCGGCGCCCTTGGGCGCGTCAACCGGCGGCGCATCAGCAGCGGCGCCAGCTCCGGCCCCCGTAAAAGAAAATGGTGCGCCGCTGGCCGTGGCCCTGGCCGAACCGGCGGCAGGCCGGGCGCCGCTGGCCGTCACTTTCAGCGGCGCTGATTCGAGCGACCCTGACGACGACCGGCTGACCTATCTATGGAATTTTGGCGACGGCGGCACATCGCGGCTGCCCAATCGCGAACACACTTATCGTGAAAATGGTATTTACACGGCCACGCTCACCGTCTTTGACGGCAATGGCAAAGCCAACAGCAACGCGGTGCAGATCAGCGTGGGCAATGATCCGCCCAAGCCCCAAATTTTGAGCCCAGCGCCGGAGCAAACGTACCGCATTGGCGACGTGGTCCAGTTTAGCGGCGCGGCCAGCGACACCGAAGACGGCCCGCTGCCCGCCGATGAACTGGTGTGGGAGGCGGTGCTGCACCACAAAGACCACATCCATTACGATTTTTACAACGGCACGGGCGCCACCGGCCAACTGACGTATGAGGATCACGGCGACGCCACCTATTTGGAACTGTGCCTGAGCGCTCACGATTCTGCCGGGCTGGAAGGCCGCCAGTGCATCGATCTGCGCGCGGAGGAAGTGGTATATACGTTCCGCACGCTGCCTGAAGGCGCGCCGCTCCTCTACGCCGGCAGCCGCTACGTAACGCCCTTCAAAGTGACCACCTACGTCAACGCCCAGCGCTCTCTCGGCGCCCCCAGCGAACCCGCCGATGGCCTGACGTTTGCCTCGTGGTCGGACGGCGGCGAAATCCGCCACCAGCTCACCATTGGCGAGAACGACCAGACGCTAATTGCTATTTACAGCGGCAGCAGTGACCAGCTTCAGCCCAATGCCGAAGTCATCGACATCAACGACGAGCCGCCGGCCGCCGAAGAACTCGCTGCGGAGCTCCCCGCCGTTGAAGCAGCGCCGCCCGCGGCCCAACCAGCCCCGGCCAGCGCACCGGCAGCCGCGGCGCCACCAGCGCCAGTCAGCGTGGCGCCCGGCGGCTCCGGCCAGATTTTGCGCGAATTTTGGAACGGCGCGCCCGGCGAATCGGTCAGCGATTTCCGCTCGACCATTTCAAAATTGGGGGCGCTGTCGGGCCGTGAACTGTTGCCTGCGTTTGAAGGCCCCAACGACTTTGGCGACGATTACGCTGATATAATCCACGGCTACTTATACCCGCCCGTCACCGGCCAATACCGCTTCTGGATCGCTGGCGACGACACCGCCGAACTGTGGCTCAGCACCGACGAATCACCCGCCAATGTGGCCATCATCGCCAGCGTTCCCGGTTGGACGCGCCAGCGCGAGTGGGACAAATACGAAGCGCAGCAGTCGGGTCTCATCCCGCTGGAAGCTGGCCAACGCTACTACATTCTGGCCTATCACAAAGAGGCCAGCCAAAAGGACAATCTCTCCGTAGCCTGGCAGATTCCCGGCGGTCCGCGGGAATTCTGGAAGGGCAATATCTCTCACCACCGGAATAATGTAGGGCAACTTTGCCAAGCTCTGTCGTAGGTCACTCTTGCAGAGTGACATGGTCCTGAAAACAGCGACAAGTGACCGGATTTGTCACACAACATGTGTGACCTACGCATTTCAACGAAAGGAACTAGCATGACCTTCCAAGAATACAAAACCTCTCTCCAAAATGACGCGCCGCCCGCTGGACTCAACCGGGCGCTGGAAGCGCTATGGCAAGCCGGCAAAGGCGCCTGGAATACCTCCCACGAAATCACGCAAGCGCCGGGCGACCCCAACGTGGATTGGGTCCACGCCTGGCTGCACCGCCAGGAGGGCGATCTCTCCAATGCCGGTTACTGGTACCGCAAAGCGGGCAAGCCGGTCTATGAGGGCGAGTTGCAGGATGAATGGGATGCGATTGCGCAGGCATTATTGGGAGAGTAATCAGTAGAGGAGTGGAGGAGTAGAGGAGTCGCCGGTCCACCTCTACTCCTCCACTCCTCTACTCATAAAAAGCGAGCAAACTATGAACAACACGAGACAACTGCGCCACGTGGTGCTATTTAAATTTAAAGACGACACAACGCCCGCTCAGGTGCAAGCCATTGCCGAGGCGTTTCGGGCGTTGCCGGGTAAGATCGACGCCATTCAGGACTTTGAGTGGGGGACCGACGTGAGTGTGGAGGGCAAGGCCGATGGCTATACGCACTGCTTCTTTGTTACCTTTGGCGATGTAGCCGGGCGCGATGCGTATCTACCCCATCCGGATCACAAGGCGTTTGGCAGCCTGCTGCGTCCGCATCTGGAGAAGGTGCTGGTGTTCGATTATTGGGCAAATGCATAAGAGAGTACTTAAGTGCGCCGGTCGTTTCCATCCCGCTTTAATCCAAAGAATTTGCTGTTCGCCATCACCGTTTTAACGGCGCTGCTATCGAGCGGCTGCCAGCCGCTGCACCCCCCCAGCGCGATGGCGGCGCACATCAATTATGACATTACGCAAGGATGGCAATTGGCCGCGCCGGCGGAGCATGGCGTCAGCACCGACGCGCTTGCGGCTCTGGCCCAGGCGATTGAAAACGAATATCCGGCCATCGACAGTACGCTCATTGTGAAGAACGGCTACATTATTTTTGAGCAGTATCGTCCGGGCAGCGATGAGCACACGTATCATGAATTGTATTCGGTGACCAAAAGCGTTACGTCTCTTCTGGTGGGCATTGCCATTGATCGGGGGCTGATCGAGAGCACCGCCCAACCAATCGCGCACCTATTTGGGGAGCCGGACCCCGGCGCGTGGCGCGCAGTGACCATCGAAGAGCTGCTCACCATGTCGGCGGGCTTTGACAATGCCGTGACCTTTGGCAACATGGACCATTGCTTGATGAGCACCGACGATTGGCGCGGCTGTTTGGCCGGCGTTGTGCGAAATGCGCCTGAGACCAATCAGTTTCTGTACACCGAAAGCGGCGCGCACCTGCTATCCATCATCCTGACCGAAAAATCGGGGCAGAGTGAGCTGGAATTTGCCAATGAAAATCTGTTTGGCCCTCTCGGCATTGTGCCGGGATATTGGGACGCCGATTTCCACGGCCACAACTGGGGCAGTTCCACCTTGAGTCTCATCCCCCGCGACATGGCCAAATTGGGTCAGCTTGTCCTGAACCAGGGTCGTTGGGGAGAGCAGCAGATTGTTTCGGCAAATTGGGTTGCGCAGGCAACGCAGAAGCATAGTGATGGTGGTTTTCCTCTGGGGGTGGCATACGGCTATCTTTGGTGGCTGCCCACCGTGGCTGAATATTCCACCTATGCGGCCTTTGGCAGTGGCGGGCAATTTATCCTGATCATCCCGCAGCTCGACGCGGTTGTCGTCATCACGGCGGACGTCAATAATACAAATCCATACTTGTTGCCAATGATTGAGCAGTATGTCATACCAGCCCTAGCGAACAAACCGGCAATTAGCGCATCACCATGAACTATTCAAATCTGTGTAATCTGTTGATCCTCCCCAATTCCCATTCCCCAAAGGAATCATCATGCAAATCACCGCGATCAAAACCTACCTCATGCACGCCAACGTGGCGGACAGCGCTGGCTGGAAGTCGCGCAACTGGCTCTTTGTCAAAGTCTTCACCGACGCCGGCATTTACGGCGTGGGCGAAGCCAGCGGCTGGCCCCGCGTGGTCGAGACCGCCATCCAGGATTTGAGCACCATCCTGATTGGCGACAACCCCTTTGAAATTGAAAAAATCTGGCAGAAGATGCTGCTGGCCATGATGGGCCACGGCATGACCGGCATTGTGGGCGCCGGCGCCATGACCGGCATTGAAATGGCGCTGTGGGACATCAAAGGCAAGGCGTTGGGCGTGCCGGTCTACGAGCTGCTGGGCGGCAAAATACGCGACAGCGTGCGCCTCTATGCCCACGCCCACACGCCGGAACGGGCGCGCGAGCTGGTGGATCGCGGCTTCGGCGCGATCAAAACCGGCGGCGTCACCGACCCGCTGAGCAAAGTGGCCGCCATCCGCAAGGAGGTGGGGCTGGACGTAGACCTGATGGTCGATATTCACGGCCCGCCCTGGCTGACCACCAAAGACGCCATCCGCATGGGCCAGGCGCTGGAGCCGTATGACCTGCTCTTTTACGAAGACCCCACCGCGCCCGAAGATGTGGAGTCGATCCGCCGCGTCGCCGAGCACGTCAATTTGCCTATTGCGGTCGGCGAGCGCCACGCCGCCATCTGGGGCGTGCGCGAGCTGATCGAGCGCGAAATTGTGGACGTGATCCAGCCCGACACGGGCCGCGCTGGCGGGCTGCTGCAAATGAAAAAGATGGCCGCCATGGCCGAAGCACACTACATCACCTTTGCGCCCCACGATGGCTCGCTGGGTCCCGTGGCCGAAATGGCGGCGGTGCAGCTCTGCGCCACCCTGCCCAACTTTCTGATTCTGGAGCATTTGGAAGATGACGTGCCGCAGCGCTACGAAGTCATGCAGCCGCAGCCGCAGATCGAGGCCGGTTTTATGCGCGTGCCGGATGCGCCAGGGCTGGGCGTCGACATTGTGGAGGAGGCCATTGCCAAGTACCCATCGCACGGCAACGTGTCGGCCCCGGCGCTGGATGAAATGACTTACGTGCGCGCCCGTACGCAGCGCGCTCGCTGGCTGCAAGCCGATACGCAGGACCGCACCGGCGATTTTGTATAACGTAGGTGCGATATCCTTGTCGCACGGGCTTATCCGTTTAGACGCTCGGTCTCATTTGTACAGCGTTGTGCGGCAGGGATACCCATCGGCGTAAAGCTAATGCCGATGTAGGCGTGAGATGAGTGCCGGTCGAGTAGCCTCGGCAGTTTGAGGCGTATCGAGACCGTTCGACTGAGCTCACGCCGAAGCCAAACGGGTCGCACCCGCTCACTGTGGTTTCGATACGGCTGCCAACTGCCGCAGCCTACTCAACCGCCGTTCGCTCCCCTGTGAGTTGACCC
Source organism: Caldilineaceae bacterium (assembly GCA_041391125.1). Lineage (GTDB taxonomy): Bacteria > Chloroflexota > Anaerolineae > Caldilineales > Caldilineaceae > JACKBC01. Next base: position 31,849 of record JAWKON010000016.1, on the reverse strand, counting down.
AAAATGCCTTCGCTTGACGCCGATGATCAACTGCCGCACCTATAAATAATGGAGGCTCCCATGCTCAAACCGCTCGATCTCTCCGACTCCGCTTCGTGGAAACAGCGCTATCGCGCCCCGGTAGTAGTGGCCACGCAGTTGTCCAAAAACAACCGCGCCCGCGGGCTGGCCGCCAGCAACCGCAGCGGTCTGTTTCAGATTTACGCCTGGGATACAACCACCGACGATCTGCGCCAGCTCACCGACATTCCTTGGGGCAAGGCGGGCGCGGCGCTTTCGCCCGATGGCCGCTACGTCTACTATTTGGCCGATGAAAGCGGCAACGAGCGCGGCCACTATGTACGCATTCCATGGGCGGGCGGCGAGCCGGAGGATATTACCCCCGATCTGCCGCCCTACAACTCGTTTAGCCTGAGCTTTAGCCGCGCCGGCAACCGGCTGGGGATGGCGCTGGCCGACGCGGACGGCTTTCATGTCTACGCGGCTGAGTTGGAGGCAAATGGTGAACTAGGGGCGCGCCAGCTCATCTTTGAATCGTTCAGTTTTACCAGCGGCCCCTTTTTCTCAAGTGATGGCGCCCTAGCCGTCGTGTCAACCACAGCGCGCACCGGCAGCCTGCATTACAGTCTGCTGGTGTTTGATCTGACCAGTAGGTCGCCGAGCGGCGAACAGATTGGTGAGCTATTTGAGGGGGTCGAAAACAGTGTGGAAGCGGCACTGTTTTCACCGGTGGCGGGCGACGCGCGGCTGCTGGCGGTTTCGACAAAGACAGGCTATCGGCGTCCCTTTTTGTGGAATGTGCAAGCCGGCGAGCGCACCGAGCTGAATGTGGGCGCGCTGGCGGGTGAGGTCTATCCCACCGACTGGTCCGAAGACGGCCGAACCGTTCTGCTGCGCCAGTTCGATCAGGCCGAGCAACGCCTTTATCGCTATGATCTGAGAGACCATATTTTGACGCCGTTGGACGCGCCGGCGGGTACCTATGGCGGCGTCTATTTTGGGCCAGGGAATGAAATTTACGCCGAGTGGCAGAATTCCGCCCAGCCCACGCGGTTGATCGCGCTGGATGCGCAGAGCGGTGCGCCGACCCGAACCGTGCTCACGGCCAGCGATACGCCAGCGGGCCGCACCTGGCGTACAATTTCCTTTCCGTCATCCGATGGGCAGATGATCCAAGCCTGGCTATCCACGCCGGATGGCGAGGGGCCGTTCCCCACCATCTTCCACACCCACGGCGGTCCCAGCTCGGTCATGACCGAGGCGTTTAGCCCCAGCAGCCAGGCGTGGCTGGACCACGGCTTTGCGTTTGTGTCGGTCAACTATCGCGGCTCCACCACTTTTGGGCGCGACTTTCAGGAGCAGATCAACGGCAACTTGGGCCACTGGGAGCTGGAGGATATGGTCGCCTGCCGCCACTGGCTGGTGACGCAGGGCATTGCCGACCCCGCCCAAATTCTGCTGACCGGCTGGTCGTACGGCGGCTATTTGACGCTCTTTGGCTTGGGCAAGCGGCCCGAGCTGTGGGCGGGCGGCATGGCGGGCATTGCCATTGCCGACTGGGCCGTCATGTACGAAGATTCGGCGGACACGCTGCGCGGCTATCAGCGCGCCCTCTTTGGCGGTGGACCGGAAGAGAAGGCAGCGGCGTACGCCCGCAGTTCGCCAATCACATATGCCGAAAATGTGGCGGCGCCGGTGCTGATCATTCAGGGGCGCAACGACACGCGCACCACCCCGCGCCCCGTTGAGATGTATGAAGAGAAGATGCGCGCCTTGGGCAAGCCTATCGAAGTGGTCTGGTTTGAGACGGGCCACGCCGGGTCGTCGATGGACGTGGAGCAGGGGATTCGGCATCAAGAGAAGATGATGCATTTTGCATATCAGGTGTTGGGGTAGCGCAGCGTATAGGATGGTAAGAAATCATAGTGCATCAAAAAATCACAAAAATCAAAGTACAGACAAGCGCGGGACGAAGGGGAGCGTCTAAACTCTGATTTGGGTGATTTGAGGATGGGCTATGATGCGGGGTATATTCACGTTCCTCACGCCAAGCCGCCAAGATTATTCTTGACACTCTTGGTGGCTTGGCGCCTTTGCGTGCACTTTCCGCGTTTTTCAACGATTAGTCCACCAGCGCCTGATAGGCAAGCACCTGAAAATCCTTGTCCGGCAGGTCCATGGCCATCATAAATTGCGCCATTAGAATCCCCACCAATTCCTCTTGTGGGTCCACCCAATAATAGGTTTTGGCCGCGCCGGCCCAGCCAAATTCACCAGCCGAACTGGTGACCGCGGAGGCGGGCGGGTCCATCATCACGCGCGAGCCCAGGCCAAAGCCATAGCCCAGCGCCGGAATCTTGTTGAGTTCATAGGGCAGCAGCCTCAGCGGTACATGGTTCGAGTGCATAAACTCGACGGTTTTGCGCCCCAGAATACGCGCGCCATCCAATTGGCCGCGGTTGAGCAGCATCTGGGCAAAGCGCAGATAGTCGGCCGCCGTAGAGAAGAGGCCGTGGCCGCCGCGCGCAAAGTTGGGCGCGCCGCTGGCCGGGTAGCCATCCGACACGTCGCGACGACCGTTATCGCCCGCCATCCATGCTTCTATAAATGTGCTGAACTGGTGCTTGATCGCGTCGGGGTGGCCGTACATGGTGGCCAGTCGGTCCTGTTTTTCCGGCGCGACTTCAAATGCAGTGTCGACCATACCTAGCGGACCAAAGATGCGTTCCTGCAAAAAGTCGCGCAGCGGCTGGCCGGAGAGCACTTCAATCAGATGGGCCAGCACGTCGATGGCAACTGAATAGTGCCAGCGTTCCCCCGGCTGATAGGCGAGTGGGAAGCGGGCCAGGTCGTCCATCACGCTCTCCAGCGTCTGGTTGCCGTCCCACATGAGCTTGGCGTCCAGATACATTTTGCTCACCGGCGTATCTTCCAAAAAGCCGTAGGTGAAACCGGCGGTGTGGGTAAAAAGCTGCTGGATGGTGATGGGACGCACGGCCTCCACTTCTTGGTAGCCCGCGGCGGCATTGCCGGTCAGCACGCGCATTTTGGCAAAGGCGGGCAGATATTTGGCCACCGGTGCAAAGAGCTGAAAGCGCCCCTCTTCGTGCAGCGTCATCAGCGCCGTGCAGATGATGGGTTTGGTCATGGAGTAGATGCGATAGATGGCGTCGGCGGGCAGCGGCGTCTGGCTCTCGCGATCCTGGTAGCCCACCTGCTCAAAGTGGACCACCTGCCCCCGCCGCGCCAGCAGCGTGCAGATGCCGCCAAAACCCAGATTGTCGACATAGTGCTGCATGACCGGCCGGATGCGCGCCAGCCGCTCGGCGCTAAAGCCCACAGCAGTTGGATCGACCAGGGCGATGGACATATGCGTTCTCCTTTGCAACATTAGCGGGAAAAAAGAATCGGTTTTGAACCGCAGATTACGCAGATTGTCATTCGGACATCTGTGAAATCTGCGCAATCTGCGGTTGACTTTCTGGCTGTATTGCGGAACAGTCACGACCGCAGCGGTTTTAGTCTTGGTTTGGCATCGCCTTCAGCGACAAAGTCAGATACGCTCAAATCAAGCGCTTCATTTGCGGGCGATGGAGCGTTATTCAACAGGCTGACGAGACCGCTTTCCAGTTCACCGCCGGGGTCAAATTCGCCATCCAGCCAGTTGATCACGGCGCGGATGCCTTTGCGCTCGGCAGCTTTGACTTTGCCATAGTCATCCGTCAGCTTGCCGATCAGGCCGTCCACCAGGCTGTCGTTGAGCATTTCGCCCATAATTGGCACTTTGTTGGCCAGGAAAGCCGTCACCGCATCGCGCAGAATTTCGGTCCCTTCGCGGCTCAAAATCGTGGTGACGCCGCTGATCAGATCTTCGGCGTTATAACTTTCACCAGCGTACTTTTTGAGATCGGCGCGCAGCGTTGGCTTCGTACGCGAGCTGCTGGATGATTTGGTGGTGGTTTTCTTTCTGGCGGCCCCTTTTTTGGTAGTTGCGCGCCGCGTCGATGTTGAGCCGCTGCGGCTGCTGGCGCTTTTGGCCTTGGTCGATTTTGCTTTGGATGGGCTTTTCTTGCGGGTCGAAGTAGCCGAACCTTTTTTACGCGTCGCCGGCTTTTTGGCGGGCTTCTTCAGGCTAGATAGCGACGAGACTATCTCAGTCGATTCCTCGGACATGATGTCTTTATGATCGTGCAATATCTTGGGGCGGTGTCACGATTCATCCCTCCCTGACCTGCAGGAGGGAAAACGCCGCCGCTTGCGGCGAGTAACTCCTCCCTCGAGGGGGAGGCTGGAGTGGGGGTCTAACGGCTGCATAGCTATAAAAAATTGTAACACACATTTGGGGATCAGGCCGAATATCCGCTGGCAGGAAAGGGCATTTTGCTGGTTGGCTGACAAATCTTATTTGACCGCAAAGACGCAAAGAAACGCAAAGTATTTACCTGAGTACTTTTGCGAATCTTGGCGCCCTTCGCGGTAGAAAGATAAAATGTCAGTCGGAATCAGGGCACCTTACCGGCGGAACGCAAAATTGCCTATTGACAAAGAAGAGCAATGATGCTAAAATATATTTAGTCAATTGGCTAAATAGCTAACAAGAGAACTACAGAAGTGATATATGCAGGTTAAAAATGTCAAAAGTCTATAAAGCCCTGGCCGACCCCACGCGACGCAAAGTGTTGCAGCTCTTGCGCGAACGCGATATGAACGCCGGCGAATTGGCGGAGCATTTTGATTTTGCCAAACCGACGCTATCGCGCCACTTCTCTGTGCTGCAAGAGGCAGATTTGATCCAGGGGACAAAGCTAGGCAACCAGATTATTTACCGGCTCAACGTTTCGGTATTGGAAGAAGCCCTCTTGGGCATGTTGGAAATGTTTAAGATTGATTTGGGAGAGAGTTATGAACAAGAAGCAGATGGACAGCCCGAATTCGGGCCACCTGAACAAAATGGTGCTCTTTAGCGCGGTCGTGATTGGAGTTATGTTTTTGCTGGCCGCCTGGGCCTGGGTCCAGATTCCAGAGGGCGCCCAGATTCCCGTGCACTGGGGGCTGAATGGTACAGCCGATCGATATGGCGGCAAGTTTGAGGGGCTGCTGTTGCCGCCGCTGATTACGCTGGGCATTGCGTTGCTGATGGCCGTTATTCCACGTTTGGACCCGCGGGGGGAGAATATTGCCCGCTCGCCTCAGGCCTATAAGGCGATCTGGGTCGGCATCCTGCTCTTTATGCTGGCCATTCACGCCATCGCCATTCTGGCGGCTCTCGGCTGGTCGGTCAACATCGGGCGCATTGTGGGGTCAATGGTGGGTATTCTTTTCATTGTGCTGGGCAACTACATGGGCAAGATTCGCAGCAATTACACCATGGGCATTCGCACGCCGTGGACGCTGGCCAGCGAACTTTCGTGGAACAAAACGCACCGGCTGGGCGGCAAGCTCTTTGTAACGCTGGGTGTGTTGGTGGTGATAGTGGCCTTGTTGGGGCAAAGCGCGCTCACGTTTTATATCATGATTTCGGGGCTGCTCATTACTGTGATTGCCGTCTTCGCCTATTCGTACGTGGTCTGGAAGAATGACCCGGCCAACGGCGTCAATCATACCACAGCATCGTAAATGGCGGCGCCGTGCTTGTCGCCGCGACTTCCAACAGGCCCGGCATCTTTGGAGATGCCGGCCTGTTTGGGTTTGAAGCCCCCTAACTTGATCTATACTCCGCAGGCGGCACAACTACAACGCAGGACTTTGAACCTAGTAGGGCGACAATGTTATTTATGATAAGAACTGAGTTTTGGCAAAACTCGTTTCTGTTTTCCGACAATATAAGTTTGTGACTATCAGGACTGCGGCCACCCGCTATTTAAATCATCACATCACCAAACAGAAGAGGAATCTATGGACCAAAAACAGATGGACTACCTTTTTGACCTGCACGGCTATCTGGTTTTGCGCAACGCCATCAGCCAAGCGGATTTACAGGAGATGAACCAGTGGGTGGATGACCACTGGGATTGCGTGGAGAACCCCATGCGGCCGGACCGCTGGGTGGGCAATGTGGAGCTGCACTCCTATGGACAGGATGACGGGGTTAATTTTCAGAATATTATTGAAGGGGCGCCGGTGTTTGAGCGGCTGATCGACTATCCCGCCTGGTTTCCATTGGCGCAGAAATATATCAATCCGGTCAACGGCATTTCCATCCACGAGAACTTTCTCAACGTGCGCGGACCGGGCGGCTTTCTCTACATTCACTGCGGCGGCCACACGCCGCTCTGCTATTTAACCTTTCGGCATCACAATACGGGCGAGTGGATGGTGGGGCAGATCAACGTGCTCATGGCGCTGACCGATGTGGGGCCGGGCGATGGACCGACAGTGTTGGTGCCGGGCAGCCACAAGAGCACTGAGATCCATCCGCGGCTGGAGATCGAGGGCAAGGGTGTGGTGGCCATCAACGACCATCAGGCGGCGGGTACGGCTATGGGCATGCAGGAGATGTATCTCAACGCCGGCGACGTGCTCTTCTTTACCGACGCCGTCACCCATGGTTCAGCCGAGCGCACCAATCCGGGCCACCGCCGGGTGGTCATCTATCGCTATTCGCCCCGCTTTGTGCGCACCCGCTTCAATTATGAGTGGTCGGCGGGTCTGATGGAGCGGCTCACACCCGAACGCCGCCAGACAATCGAGCCCATTCCGCGGCGGCGGGCGGGGATGTGATCTTCGCAGGCGCCATTTCTTTTTGGGTGACAGGATGACAGGATGACTTCGACAGGCTCAATCACCCTGTCACCCGGTCATCTTGTCAACTTGTCATCCTGTCATCAATCATCTCTCACTTTACGATCCCGGCAAACTGCCAACACCTACTCACCCAGCGGTAAAAAGGCGTGGCCGTTCATGTGCGGCGTCCGGTGCATGGACGACAGATCGGCCTGGAGCGGCATGGTGTCTTGCGGCATGGCGTCCGGCGGCGCCATGGGCGACCGGGCGCTGCCGCTGTTGACCACGTTGACAAAGCGCGAGGCAATAAAGCTGGTTTCGCCATAGCCAATATTGGCGGCAGTCAAGGCGTCGGTCAGTTCTTTCATAAATTGGCCCGTCTTGGGAATTAGCTGATCGCGGCAGGGAATCCAGGCATAGGCGTAAAAGATATTGGCGCTGGGTCCAATCTCCTCAAATTGCGCAAAGCCTTTGCGACCATACGCACACCACTTGGGCTTGGTGGCCACTGCGTTCAGCACATTAAGCACCTGATTGCTGTCAAAATTGAATTCATCAATTGGGATGCGCAAGCGGATGCGATAGCCGCGCTCGCGGGTGAAGTTTTTCACAGTTTGCGTCAGCAATTTCCAGTTTGGCACAATCAGCTTGACGCCGTCTACCGTGACCAACGTGGTGGCCAGAAAACCCTGTTCCTCCACCATGCCCACCTCACCATCCACCTCCAGATTTTCCCCCTCGCGGAACACATCCGAAGCCGAGTTGGCAATGCCGCCCACCATATTTTGCAGCAGTTCGCCAATGGAGATGGTGATGCCCAAGCTGGCGGCGGCGGCAATGGCGGCCAGCGTGGTCCAATCAATTTGCAGCAGATAGAGAATCATAAAAAAGCCAATACACCAGATAAAAACCGGCCCCAGAAAGTGAAGCTGGGCAATGGCTTTCGTGCGGATCTCACCCTCTTTTTTGTCTGTCAAACGGGCAATGCCGTTGCCAAAAAGCACCATGCACGCCACAATAATCATTAGCTGTGTAAGCGTTGAACCCAAACCATTTTGTATGATCCATTCAGTCCAAGTATGTTGCCAAGCGAACATTGATTCTCTCCTCTTCGCAAGTTCCTATGCAGGCCCCAAATTATCGATTTCAATTCAACCGTTTTAGAAGGCGCCATTGCTTCGCCGCGGAAAACAGAGGCCAAATGTGACAATGCGAGCTTTCGGCGTGCTGGCGAAGCTGACGCTCATATAAGGAGAATATCATCGATTGCGAAATCAAAATGTACGCTTTGCATTTGAGCAACCGAGGAAATATATATTATTGGAAGATTACCAGTTGTCCTTTCTCAAGCGCTACATACACGACGACCAATCGTTTTGCATCCGTTGAAATCGCGTATAAAATTTCAGAGTCGATACCACGCCCGCGCGTTCTCCGCCCAGATATTGGAGTGCAGCGGCTCCGGCAGGCGCAGCGGCCACGCCTCCTCATCACGATCATAGTGCCAGTGCGGATAATCGGTAGCAAACATGAGCATGGCATCGGACTCCATCTGCTCGATCACCTGTTTTATATAGGCAGGCGTGGGCGGCATACCCAGGGGCTGTACAGACAGCCGCATATGCTCACGCATATAATCCGAAGGCGGGCGTTTGACCCACGGCGTGTTGGAGCGTAACCCTTTCCACTCCTTATCAATGCGCCACATCAGCGACGGCATCCACGCAAAGCCCCCTTCAATCAGCGCCACGCGCAGCGTTGGGAAACGGGCAAAGACCCCCTCGACCACCAAGCTGATGACCTGCGATTGAAAGACTTGCGCCATGCCGGCGTGCTCTTCCAGATAGGTGGACGGCCAGCCCACCGGCGTGGGCGGATGGCCGGGTGCGCCGCCAAAATGGATGCCGACGACCAAGTCATGCTTGACGGCGGCGGCGTAGAGCGGGTCGTAAAAGCGCTTGCCATAGGGGATAAATGAGCGCACCGGCAAGATCACCTGTACAAACGCCGGGCGCCCGCCAAAGCGTTCGATCTCCTCCGCGGCCCGGTCTGGGGTCTGGCTGGGCACCACCAGCGAGCCGCGCAGCCGCGGTTCGGGCTCCAGCCAGTGCTCGATCTGCCACTGGTTGATGGCCGTGGCAATGGCCGCCGACAAGTCATCGCTGTGGATGCTCTGCACGCGGTAGCTACAGTTCAAGATGCCCACTTCCGTCTGCCACGGTTCGAGCACCTGCTCGCGCACCATTTGCAAACTCGATCCCGGCGGCCCGCCATCGGACGGCGCGCTGCCCGGTCGCGCCGAGGTGGGTGCGCCGCGCGGATAATCGGTGGCGCCGGGGCCGCCAAAGCCCGTTTCGCGGATATAGTCGCACCAGTGGTCATCGAGATAGGGGAAGAGTGTTTCGAGCGAGCGCAGTTCGTTGTGGATGTCGCAGTCGATGACCGTGGTTGGAGGACTTGTTCGTTCCGGAGGCTGTTGACCGACCACCGCTAAGGTTGCTGGTTCTGCCGTCATAGTTAATCTCCTCACCCCATAACATACTTCAGCGGCGCTACATCTTATTTGTGACAGGTATGCAGGCAAGAGGGCAACTCCGCCAACGTGGCACACCCCAATTGCCCCATGGTTGACTGCAATTCAGCCTTGAGAATATTCATGACGTGCTCGCCGCCTTGGCGATCCAGCGCGGCCGTGGCAAAGGCAAAGGGACGCCCCATAATCACAAAGTCCGCACCCAGCGCCAACATGCGCGCAATATCCAGCCCGGAACGGACGCCACCGTCGGCCAGGACCGGCACATCCGGCCCTACAGCCGCGCGGATGGCGGGCAGCACATCGACCGCCGTCGGCGCGGCGTCCAATTGACGACCGCCGTGATTGGAGACAATGACCCCATCGGCGCCCAGCTTCACGTACGCCTTGGCCTCGGCCGGATCCAGCACGCCTTTGACCAGCAGCTTGCCCGGCCACAGATCGCGCAATTCGGCGAAGATCTGCGGCGTGATGTGCAGCCCAACGCGCTCTTCAATAAACTTAGTCGATTCGCGGATGGCGCGGCCCACGTTGCGCGATTGGCCCGCTTCGTGATAGGGCTTCAAATTGACAAATTGCGGAATCCCCGTTCCCAACATGCGCAGAGACCAATGGGGATGGGTGGCCATCTGCCAGAGCGTTTTGAGATCAAAGCGGGGCGGCACCGAAAGGCCGTTGCGAATGTCGTGGTCGCGCCGCGTTTTGAACGGCACATCCACCGTCACCATCGCCACATCATAACCGGCGTCTTGACAGCGGCGCAACAAATCTTTGCGCACTTCCGGCTCCTGCGGCGTATAGAGCTGGAACCAGGCGTTGTCGCCGGCGATTTGGCGCGTCTCTTCCAGGGTGATGGTGGCCACGGTGCTCAGCGTGTAGGGAATGTTGTGCGCCTTGGCCGCCGCCGCTAAAATGCGCTCCATGTTGGGCCACACCAGCCCCGAAAGCCCCATAGGCGCCACGCCAAAAGGCGCATTATACTCGCGCCCCAAAAAGGTGCAGTGCAAATTGGGCTGGTCCGCCTCCTTCAAATAGCGCGGCATCAGCATCACATCGTCCAACGCCTCCACATTTTTACGTACGGAGACGCCGCGGCTAATGCCGTGGAAGAGATAGTCGCGCACAAAGCCGGGGATACGACGGTTGGCGGCGGCTTCCATATAGGCCACGCAGGGATATTGTTTGTCGATGTTCATTTTGTCCCGTTTTCTTGGATTGTGGGTGATGAAGGTAAATATTGCGTGTTGCGTATTGCGTGTACTGGTTGAGAAGCTGGTTCCTCTTATGGCGTAGTTATCTCTTTAAGATACTCTTATAGAGAACGCAAATAAAAGTGGCAGATAGCCGTAGGGGTATGCATAGCGGCGGGACGAGGTCAGCAGAAACCGTGCCACCGCCGCCTTCGTACCCACGCCCATTTATGCTATCGCCAATTGCGTTCTCTCTTAGCGAAACTGGGCCAGGATCTCCTCGTCAAACTCTTGAAATTTTTCCACTTCGGGGTGGGCAGACCGGCGAACATGATCTCATCGACGCCGGCATCCACAAAGGCCGCAATGCGATCCAGCACATAGCTTTTCGGCCCGGCGGCGGTCCCTTCGCCCAAGTCGGTTGGCAATAAAGTGGGCCGCGGCGGCCGGTCATCGGTGACCAGGACCGGCATGAGGATGGTGTGCTTGATCTCGCTCGATCGCGGCCCACGGCTGCGCAGTGGCGCGCCAATACGTCGAGCTTGTGTTGATAGTACTGACCGTCATGGGACCGCGCCCAGCCGTCCAGGTTGAAAATATCGCCATACATGGCCAGCGTGCGCAGCGTGCGCTGTTCGCCCGTGCCGCCGACCAAAATAGGGATATGCGGCTTTTGATAGCAACCGGGCGCAAGGGGCGCCTGATTCAGCCGATAGTAGCGCCCGTGGAAATCGACCGGACCTCGGCGGTAAACAGCGCCCGAATTAGCGCACGCTTCCTCCAGCCGGTCCGAGCGTTCGCGCATGGGCGGGAAGTCCCAGCCGTAGGCTTCGTGTCGTGCTCAAACCAGGCCGCGCCAATGCTGAGCGTCAAACGGCCGTGGGAGATCTGGTCAATCGTCGTGGCCATCTTGGCCACCAGCGCCGGGTTGCGATAGGTGTTGCCCAGCACCATGTTGCCCAACCGCAGCCGCTGGGTGATGGCTGCCGCTGCCGCGATCAGCGAAAAGCCTTCATAGGCAGCCAGCGGCTCTTCCGCACGACGGGGCGGCGGCGGCAAAAAGTGATCGGCAAACCAGAGGCTGTCCCAACTGCCGGCCTCCAGCGCCGTGATGACGGTGTGGATTTTGTCCCACGTTGTGCGGTAACAGTTGACTTGTGCGCCGAATTGCATGTTGATTCCTTATTTTTGTGACTTTTGTCTATTTTGTGGCAATTCTTATACCTACGCGTCCACTCCATTGCGTTTAAAACACGCGAATCACCTGCCCGCGCTCCGCCTCCAGCCGCGCCTGCACATCCGCCACCGTTACCGGATTGGACGGCCATTCCTCCGGCGGCGCGTGCGACAAGCGCAGCAGCAGCCGCGCCAACTGGCCAATGTACTCCTTCAACTCGCGCACGTTGACTTTGTCCAGCGTGTCACCCGGCTCATGGTGAAAATCGGCGTCGGCGTGGCGACCGTGGAAGCGCCAACGCCACAAATGCGCGGCATCAATGCCGGCGCGCAAAAAGGGGAAGTGATCGGACGTGGTGTCGAGCTGCGCCATAACGTGGCACTGCAAACCGTCGCGCATAGTGTCGAGCTGCTGCTGCACCAGGCCGCGTAAGTGCGGAAAGGCCAGCACAAGCCCCTTCATGTAGCCGGTGGAAAGCTCGTCTAAGTTGATGGCCAGGCGGGGCGGCTCGCCGCCATTGTCTATATTATAATGTGCATTGACGTAGGCCGTGGCGCCCTGAAACTGCTGCTCTTCGGCGCTAAAGGTGGCAAAGTGGATGGCGCGGCCCGGGCCAATGCCCGTTGCGCGCTGGAGTTGGGCCAGCACGCGCGCGGCTTCCAGCACCACGATGATGCTGGTGGCGTTGTCGTTGCCGCCCGGCGCATCGTAGACGGTGTCGTGGTGGCCGCCCGCCAGCAGATGCTCGTGCGGCCACCGCGTTCCTGCCAGCTCCGCCGCCACATTCCACGACGGCGCTTGATAAAAGCGGCTTTGCACATGCATGTGAATGGCGCCGCCGTTGCCCGCCGCCCGGCGCAGACGCGCGCCCGTCTCCCGCGACACGGCCACGGTGGGCAGTGGATGCTCTTGGATGCCGGGTTCGCGCCAGTCGCCCACGTTGTGATATTCAACGCGGCCGCCCTCTTTGCGATCCACCACAATGGCCGCCGCCGCGCCCGTATCCGCCAGCGTTTGCAGCCGCGCGCCCAGCGGAATCGGTGGCGTAAAGGGCTCATAACCCAGCGCCACAATGGCGACCGATCCGGGCAATTGCGCACGCACAGCCTCAATTTGGTGCGGCGTGCCAAAACCGGCGTCCACCAGTTGCGCTTCAATTTGAAACGACGGGCAGCGATTAAAGGGCAGGATATGGATTGGCGCGGCCCCCTCCGCCAATGCCGCCTCTACGCGCCTTAATTGCCAGGTGTCCAACGTGTATGGTTCCAGCCGCGCGTTATTTAGCCCAGCCGCTTCCATATTTTGGCGAATGTACGCGACGGCCTGCCGCTCTGCCTCCGAAGACGACCAGCGCGGGCCAATCACATCACACAGTTCAACCAGGTGCTCGCCAATCGGTGAGCCGACCCAGGCTTCACCCATGATCCAGCGGTCAATGGTATGCCAATCCAGCGCCATGTTTGCTCCTATTTGGGGGGGTGGGGATAAATGTCCAATATAGCTTACGACTTCCCGTGCGTTTTGGCAAACAGCCATAATTCTGTATTGGGGCGGAATGGGCGCCTGTACTGTGATTTTTATGATTTTAGGAGGGCTATGATTTCGTCCGCAGATGTTCGTTGTCATTTCCTTCTGACTATCCGCAGGTGAAATCATAGCTCATCAGATAATCAGAAAAATCATCGTGCAGACCAAAGATTGGCAATTGGCATCATCCCGGAATCTCGAAAAGATTCGGGGTTTGTTTTGACATGGCCCACTTGTTTTGAATGCATAGCCACTTACGCTATAATGACATCAAGTAATTGCTGTAACATTCTGGAACCAATATGGCCGCTTCCCTGCTGACCACATCGTCTGCCCAATCTGCCGAAAATGAGCACGCCGAAGTACAATTCGCCTCGGCGCTCGCCTCGGCACACCCGCCCGTTCCATCCGAACCACCTCAATTGAATCGATTGCCCATTCCGGCGGCGGCATCGCTCTATTTTCAAGGCGGCACGTTGGTGCTGGATGGCGTTGGCCAAGAGCACGCAGTACACCCAGCCTTTCAATGGATCAAAGCGCGCTGGCGCTGCGAGGCCTATCATCTGCCGGCGCTTTTGTCTTGGCTACGCGAAAACCGCATCCGCAACTCGGCCCAGCGCTGGCGGCTGCTCAATCTCACGCTGCACGATGGCCGCCAGCCCCACGATTTCCAGCTTGAGGCGTTGCGCGCCTGGGACAAGGCCGAGCGGCTGGGCAGCATTGTGCTGCCCACCGGATCGGGCAAAACGTTTGTGGCCATCCAGGCCATCAAACGCGTCGGCGCCTCGACCGTGGTGGTGGCCCCCACCATCGACCTGCTGCATCAATGGTACGCGCGGCTGGTCAACGCGTTTTGTCCGGCGGGTGCGGTGCAGACTGGCGACGCCATGCAAATTGGGGTTTACTATGGCGGCGAAAAGCAGGTCGAGCCGATTACGGTCACCACCTATCATTCCGCTGGCGATCTCATGGCCGCTTATGGCAACCGCTTCAAGCTGATCATCTACGACGAAGTGCATCATCTGCCGGCCCCCTCTTGGGGAGACGGCGCTCATGGCGCCGGCGCCCTTCCGGTTGGGCTTGACGGCCACTTACCCGGAAGCCCATGAACAGACAGATGGGCGCTGGCGCGTGGCCGATCTGATCGGCCCCATTGTGTACGAAAAGCGCATTGAGGAGCTGGTGGGGACGCGCCTGGCCGAATATCGCACCGAACGCGCGTGGAACTGACGCCGGCCGAACGCTTCAATACGATGCTGACTATGCGATATACGCCCACTATTTTCGCACGCACCAGTTGCCGCGCACCCACGGCCCCAACTGGTATCTGGAGTTGATGCGGCTGGGCGCGCTGGATCCAGCCGCGGCGGGCGGTGCTGGCGCGGCAGCGCCTTCAGCGGCTGTTGGCGCAGGCCGATGCCAAGTTGCAGATGCTGGACAACCTGTTGCGCGAGCACATCCACGAACAGGTGCTCATCTTTACCGAAAGCAACGACGTGGTCTATCAAATCGCCCAGCACCACTTGATCCCGGCGCTGACCCATGAGACGAAAGCCGCCGAGCGCAAAGCCATTCTGGACCGCTTTCAGGCCGGTGAGTACGCGGCCATTGTGACTTCAAAGTGCTCAACGAAGGCGTGGATGTGCCGGAAGCCAAGGTGGCCATTGTGCTGGGCGGCAGCGCCGGCGCCCGTGAGTATGTGCAGCGCTTGGGGCGCGTGTTGCGCAAAATGGGCAACCGGCAGGCCGTACTCTACGAAGTGATCGTGCGCGACACGGTGGATGAAGGGCGTGCGCAGCGCCGTGGCCGCCATCCGCAGAATCGCCCGACCGAGGCGCCCCGTGCTGACCGGTGATCTGGTGCGCCCGCGGCTCTATCACCGCGGCGGCCAGCTTTATGTGCGCACCCTCAACGCCGCCGATCCATATTGGCAGCAGACCGCGAACGCGCTGATTAGCTTGATGCAGGCGCACGTGAATCAGCCGCAGGGCGCGTGGCAGCAGGCGCTGGAAACATATGAGGGCGAGCGCATTGACTATACGATTGTGCGCGGGCTGGCCAAGGTGCTGAGCGATGGAGCGACGTTTGAGCCGGTGCAGACACTTTTCACGCCATTGGAGGTGCGCGAGCGTCTTTTTGCCCGTGGCCCCGCCTTTGCGCAGCCTGATCTGCTGCATCCACAATCGCGGGCAGAAATCGTAGCCGAAACCGCGGCGGCCTTGGGCATGGGCCAGAGCGCACTGGAGAGCGCACTCTATGCCGACCGTCCCACGGCCTATTTATTGACCGATGCCGGTCCCGCATGGACGCCCACCGAGTTGATCGCCCGCTATAATCTAGAGCTTTCGCGCGCCGCCCTTTACTGGTCCGACCAGATGCAGGTGCATATTTATGATGGCTTCAAAGATTTCTGGAAATATGTGAAGCTCTTTAAGCTGATGTTTTGGGCCACACCATTGGCGGATGAAATTGATGGCAAACGCGGCTATAGCGTGACGCTGGACGGGCCGATTTCGCCCTTTGTGAAGGCGACGACGCGCTATGGGCGGCAATTGGCCGCTTTTTTGCCGGCGCTCTTTTTGTGCCAACATTGGCGCATGTGGGCGTCGGTGCGTCCGCCGCCCCACCGCGAACCACTGACTTACCATCTAAACCATACCACCCCGCTCACCACCCACTTTAAAGGCAGCGGCGAATTTGACAGCCGGATGGAGGCCGATTTTGCCGCCGAATTTGCCGAAAAGTTTGGCGACAAGCGCGGTCAGTGGCTGTTGACGCGCGAGGATGAAGTTATTCTGGTGGACGATACGGTGATGATCCCCGACTTCGCTTTCACCCACAAAAAAGATGGCCGCCGGGCGCTGCTCGAAATTGTGGGTTTTTGGCATCCCGAATATTTGGCGCGCAAAATCAAAAAGGTACGGGCGGCCAAACGCAACGATCTGATCCTGCTAGTCTATGAAGGGGTGAATTTGGCCAAAGAACAACTGGACCATATTCCGGCTGAGGTGCTCTATTTCCGAAATAAGCCCGTACTCAAAGAGGTGATGGCGGCGGTCGAGAAAAAAGCCAGCTAAAAAACAAATTCAATCAGCCATCCACGGTCTGAGCGCCCAATTTATGGGGCCGTTTGGGCGCTTAGGGAACGGCTAAGTAGTTGCCTAATGTCATTAAGTTAGGAGTTTTCAGTCCCCAGTTTTCAGTAGTCAGTCTCGCAACACACACTGAAAACTGATTACTTTGACAAGATATTTGCTTAACTTAACAACATTGAGTAGTTACCAGAAAACCTTAATATCCAGAAAGAATAATGAAAGGTATTTGTAACAAATTATTGCATCAGTCATATTTTGTATATGCTACAATGACTTTTGCATTACCATGTCGGCCCTGTAGTAATTGGGGAGACCAGATGTCTATCCTCAACAGTTTGGGAATACGCTGCTGAACATTACATTACATCAAACTAGATTTTCGAGCGGCTGCGCTCAGATCCCACCGCATCGTCAAGGTGGAGTTGGTCGAGAGGAGAAATCGTTGTGACTCCCCAATACTCAAACAGAGGTGGCCTGGATCGTTCCTTCCACCATTTTGGGCGCTGGATTGGCGCTCTGCTCACATGGCCAGACACAGAACGGGTGCTCTGGCTGCTGGACTGGCTATTGGTCAGTACGACTGCCCTGCTAATATTTACGCCGGCCAAAATATTCTTCTTTCATTTGATCTTCGTATTCCTCACCTTTGGCGCTTTTTTTTGGGCGCTACAACCCTTTATCCGCCGCGCTATCCTGTGGGTTACAACGACCACATTAATCATTGGCATCTGCATTTGGTTACGCGAAATCCAGGTCGAGGAGATCATCGAAATCCCCATGCTCACCTTGATTCTGATCTTGGTCTCCGCTATTGCCACCCGCCGCGCGCGCGCGGAAGAGAAGCTTATAGAGGCCAATGAGCAGTTAGAAAATCGCGTGTTGGAACGCACGCGCACTTTGCAACAAGAGATCGATGAGCGCCGCAAAGTGGAAAACACGCTGCGCCAAAGCGAGGAACGCTACCGCCATTTGATGGAGCTGTCGTTCGAAACCATCATGATCGCCCAAAACGAGAAGTTGGTTGAAATCAATTCGGCGGGTACGGCGCTTTTGGGCGCCCAACACATCGACCAATTGAAGCACAAATCACTCTATGAATTTGTGCATCCCAGCAATCGCGGCAAGATTCAACAGCGGTTCAAAAAGATGCAAGACCATCAAACCGATGTGCCGCCATTAGAAGACAAGTTTGTACGCTTGGACGGTTCTTCAGTGGATGTGGAAGTGGCCGCCATTCCCATAAAATATCAGGGCGAGCAGGCCATCCAAATGGTGGTGCGCGATATTACCAAACGCAAAGAGACCGAAATGGCGCGCACGCTCGAGCGCATGCGCATCGCGCGCGATCTGCATGATTCATTGGGCCAGAGCGTTGGCTTTCTCCATTTAAAGCTGGATGCGCTGGTCAACAGCAGCACGACGCTCAACATCCAAACGGTGCAGCCGGATCTGGCGCAAATGCGCGATGTAGCGAACGATGCGTATGAGCAAATACGCGAGGTGCTGGCTACCTTTCTCCCCTCCAATGTGAACAATTTGTCGGTAATGTTGTATGATTTGGCCGTGACAATTGGCCATCAAAGCGGTTTTGAGATACGCTTCACCAACGACGGGGAAGAGCGTCCAATTCCCGCCATTATTCAACAACAGCTTCTGTACATTGGCCGTGAAGCACTGAACAACGTGGGCAAACATGCCGCCGCTACGATCGCCAAGGTCGCGTTATCCTGGTTGGATGAACAGCTCATGCTGACGATTCAGGACGACGGCTGCGGCTTCGACGTGGAAGATGCATCCGGTCAAGATCATTTTGGCTTGAACATTATGCAGGAGCGCGCGACCCAAATTGGTGCGGCGCTGGCGATTGCATCGGCGCCTGGCAGTGGCACAAACATTACCATTCAACTTCCATTACGCCATGATTAATATATTGCTCGTTGACGATCACAACCTCTTTCGAGAAGGCATGAACAGCCTTTTGCAGGGCCAACCAGACATCAGCGTGGTAGCGCAGGCAGGAACTGTTGCCGAAGCTATTCGGCTCAACAAGCAACACAGTCCTGATGTTGTGCTGATGGATTTTACGCTGCCGGACGGAACCGGCCTGGATGCCACGCGGGCAATTCTGGCGGCAGAGCCCGACACCAAAATCATCTTCTTAACAGTGCATGAAGAAGATGAGCGTTTATTTGAAGCCATTCGCAGCGGCGCCAAGGGCTATCTGCTCAAGAATACACCCACCAATAGGCTGCTCTCGTTTCTGCGCGGCGTGCAGCAAGATGAAGCCGCGCTCATGCCCCAATTGGTCAAGCGCGTGCTGGACGAATTCGCGCGCCAGTCGCAGCCGGACCCGCCGCAGGCATCGGGACTGCATGTGCTCTCCAATCGCGAACGCGAAGTATTGCGCGAATTGGCGGCGGGCGCCAGCAACTACGAAATTGCAGACCGCCTGTCAGTCTCCATAAATACAGTTAAAAACCACGTCAGCAATATCCTCTCCAAACTCCAGCTCAAAAACCGCAAACACGCCGCCGATTATTTCCGCAGCCTCCTCTAAAATCGTTTCCACTAAGGCTATCTCTTCACTTCAACGCGTTCCGAATAGGCCACACGGCGCTGGACGGGTCCAGTGCAATTCGAGTTCATTCGGATTTCGTCACTTGCTCTTCAAAGTCAATAAGTTAAGCGTTTTCAGGTCAAAGTAACCGGTTTTCAGTGCTCAGTATTCAGTAATCAGCATGAGTTCCGAACTGACTACTGCTAACTGAAGACTGAGCACTGCTAACTTAATGATATTGACTTTTTCTTAAGGTAGATTTGGCTATTTACCCACAAAAAGAACTAGTACTTTTTAGGAAATCACCATTTATAAATAGTCCTTTTCTAGTTCTTTTATGGACTAAGTGGGGGATTGAGCCCATCATCCTTGTTACGTATAATTGTGGTACAAATGTCGTATTACAGAAGCTTGTTTTAGTATGAAACGCTTCTCTTCCTCCTCCGCCCAAACTTACGTTTTTGTCCGGTATTTCATCTTTTGAGAAGAGAGACTCCGTTTTTTTATTCACCGTATTTTAAACAGATCTTGGATCGCTTGAAGTGCAATGCACGCAGGTAGACCAGATGCATAAGCCGGTTTTGGGGGACTGGCGCGTGCATCGGACGTCTGGTCTTTCTATGTCCAGTTGTGCATGAGAACATGGATTTTCGTTGTGTAAGCCAGCAGTAAAATATCGCTATGTTCTCATGTTCAGCTTAACATAGGCCTGTTTCGAGGGAGTGCATTGCACCTCTGGCGGTCCAAGATATTTTGTTTCCACTTTTTGAGGTAAGTTCACCGTATTTTAATTCCTACATCGTTCGGTTCTAACAAGCCAGCATTCCACTTTACGTTCATCGTCGCTCTGTGCCTGGTTTTATACAATTCTATACTTTTTCTATTGGAACGCCTGAGAAGGATCAATGCCTGGTTATTTTGATATTGGTTTTTCTCATCTTTGTCATTTGTAGTTTATTTCAGGAAGGTAAGTCTATGCAACCACTATATTCCCACGGGAAACGCACCATACAGCGCTGGCTGGAGACTGCTGTGCGTTTCTGCCTGACTCTAGTACTGTTGCTGTCTGGGCTGGGTCCTTTGGCGCCCACGCCGGCGCTTGTACGCGCCGCGCCGGCCGCGGCTCCCGCACAGCAAGGCTCTAACACGTTGCAAATTAACGTGATGAGCGCTCGCACAGAACCCAACGCGCCCAACGGCCCCGTTGTGGAAGGCGATGCCATTGCGGCATATGAGTATATCATCAACGTCGACAACACAGGCGACCCGACACAGCCGCGCAACTCTGGCTGTGCCGCCAATGATCCGGGCTATCCCGATAGCTGTGACTGGCCGTCTGTGCGCGCCGTGCCGGGCGCCGCGCCCGTCTATACGCAGGGCGATCAGAGCGATTTTGCCGGCGCCGGCCTGGCCGGTTTGCCCAATGGCAAATATCTGATCTCTGTAATGGCCGACGGCTACAAGCTGGGCGGCGCTCACTTTACGGTGCCGCTGAACGGAGCCGTGGATGTTTGGCTGCAGCCCCATCCGCTGCCGCCCGCCACCATGCGCATCAAAGTGTTTGAAGATGTTTCGCCCGTTAATGGGCAATTCGACGCGCCCGCCGAGCATGGCTTGGCCGGTTTCCGCGTCACCATCAACGACATTGGCGGCGAGATTTCCACGGATGTCTTTGGCAACCCACTTTGCACCACCTACAACGGCGCCGGCGAACCCAATGGCCAGACCAATTGTCTGGTCAGCGATGCCAATGGCGACATTGTGGTGCCCAATCTGGGTCCCAATCGCTACGATGTCATCGTGAATGTGCCGAATGGCACCAACTGGCTGGAGACCACCACGCTGGAAGGCTCACCCAGTTGGGACACCTGGCTGCAGGAAGGCGGCACCGGTCTGGACAATGAATTTGTCGTCGCTGGTGAGCCGTTCCCGTGGACCATCTTTGGCTTTGTGCGCCCCACCGATGCCCGTCCCGGCGGCGCCGGCGGCATCAAGGGCGACCTGGTTTCGGTCTCTGTCTTTACACCGCAGCAGGGCGGCGTGCCCTATGTGGGTGACATTTGGAACGGCTTTTCCGGTAACAAAGTGCTCGGTCCCATTACAGACGGCTGGGTGGCCATTTCGGATCTGCAAAATGGCGACACCGCCATCTATGTGGGTCCCGCCGCCGCCGATGGCAAGTTTGAAATCGGCAATCTGCCCGATGGCGATTATCTGGTCAGTTGGTGGGATGAGCAGTTGCACCACATTCTGGATTGGCTGCAAGTCACCGTCAGCAATGGCCAGATGGTCGACATGGGAACGCCCTTCCTTACCAGTTGGTTCACGCCCGTTAGCGGCTATGTCTTTAATGACTTGAACAGCAACGGCGTCAAAGATGCCGGCGAACCCGGTCTTGCCAACTACCTGGTGGTTGTGCGCGACCGCGACAACAGCGAGATCGACCGCATGTCCATTGCGGCCATCACCGGTCCCGATGGCTCCTACGAACTGGAAAAGACCTATCCCATGGGCTCGTGGCTGGTGCTGGAAGCCTATAACGACCGCTTCTACACCACCGGCGTGACCTATCAAGTGGTCAACCAGGACTCGCCCACCACCGTGATGGGCAACGGCGTGGATGTAGGTCTGCTGCCGATTTTGGGCCAAGGCGGCCAGCTTGATTGGGGCGTCAAGCCCTACGACGCTGCCGGCACCCAGGGCGGCCCGCGCAACGGCGGTATTGTGGGCACCGTCAGCTATGACGTGACCCGCAACGAGCTGGACCCACGCTACGCCGCGGTCGAACCGTGGCAGCCGGGCGTGCCCGATTACACGGTCAATCTCTATTCGACCATCTGGTGCGGAACCACCGGCGCGCCCTGCGACGCCGAAGGCTACTACGAGCTGGCGCCCGATGGCTCTTATGCCAAGGGTCCGCTGCTCAACAGCGTGCAAACCGAAACGTGGGAACAGCCCACCGACTGTACCGCGCGTGATGTCAATGGCAACCCCATGCCTTGGGGCAGCCCCAACCAGGAATTCCTGCCGCAAAACGGGGCGGGCAAGCGCTGCTTGGAAGCGCCGCTGACCGGCACCCAATTCCAGGATGACTTTGCCACGCTGGACGGCAACTACGGCTTTACCGAAGGCTGTTTCAACGGCGATGGCTCGCCGGGCGAATCCACCGCCAATGGCGATGGCTGTATCACCGGTACGCTGCAAGCGCTGCCCGCCGATGACTATCTGGTCGAGATCGTGAGCCCGCTGGACGCCCGCGGTCTGCCCATCTATCAGGTCACGCGTGAGGAAGACATCAACGTCTTTGGCGGCGATGAGTTCATTCCGTCCGTGCCGCCGCCCGCTTGCGCCGGTGCGCTGCATACGGTGGATGTGTTCGGCGTAGGCGCCGATGGTCCTGAAGCGGTGGTGAATCCCAGCTTTGCCGACAATGGCGGCAGCATCTATGAAGGACAGCAGAAGCCGCTGTGTGATGTCAAGCTGGTCCCGCTGGACAATGGCAAGTCGATTGCACCGCTCTTCACCGTCTTTACCCGCGTGCCGATTCCGGGCAAGTGGAAGGGCTACATCATTGACGATCTGGCCATTTCTTCCAATCCGCAATCCATGGCGTTTGGCGAAAAAGCGGGCATTCCCAACTCGCCCATCGGCATCTACGATTTCACCAACCGCCTGCTCACAACGATTCAGTCTGACCCCAATGGCGTTTTCGAGGTGCTGCTGCCCTCGACCTACACGGTGAGCTGTCCGTCGCCCTCCGGCGTCTGCCCCAACGTTTATTACATGTTGGGCAACGACCCCGGCCAGCCCGGCGCACTCAACGTCAACTACAATCCGCAATACCGCACCATCGGCGCCAGCTTCGAGATCTACTCGGGCCTGATCATTCCGTCCGATCTGGCGCCCACGCAGATTGTACCGGGCGTCTTGGCGGCAGGTTCGCAGTTTGGAGCGCCACCGCAGTGTCTGCTCAACGACCCGAACAACCCGACCACGCCGGAAATCTTTGCCCTGTCGCAGCCCTATCATGATGTCAATGGTGAAGATATTATCGTCACTATCCAAGGCCAGGGCTTTGGCCAACATGGCGACGGCAGCCAAGTACTGCTGGATGGCCTCTTCTGGGACAATACACCGACCTGGAACGACAGCACAATCGAGCTTGAGCTTAGCAGTGCCGTACCCGTCGGTCGCCATCAGCTCACTATCATTAACAACAACGGCGCGCAATCGGTAAACAGCATTACCTTCCACGTTATCGATAGCAGCGGCGGCAGCGGCAACACCAACAACCCGCGCATCTACGAGGTGGGTCCCGGTCGCCAATACGCCACAATTCAAGATGGCGTCAACGCGGCTGCGGCTGCCAACTTGCAGCGCCCGCGCCTGGTTGTGGTCTATCCGGGCACGCCGGCCCAGTGGAATCCGCAGGGCGCCTATTTTGAGAATGTAGTGATCAATTCGCCCATTGCGCTGCAAGGCGTTGGTCCGGGCGGCGTTTATGCCAACGGTACACCGGTCCTCGGCTCGGTCATTGACGGGCGCGGCGTGGCCGGCGACACCGGATACGCAACGGACTGGCGCAACTTTGTGCTCGGTCTGACCTGGAGCGGCAACCAGGCCATCTACGAAGGCGCCGTGATCTACGTATTGGGCCGCGGCAATCAATTCTCGGCCAACACGTTGCCTTTGATTGACGGTCTGACCATTCAGGGCGGCGACCAGCAAGGCTTCCCCAACAATCTGCAACCGGGCGACCCCACGGTGAAGGAGTTTGCGGCGGTGCAGGGCGGCGGCATTTTTGTCAATGGCTATGCCCAAACGCTGCAAATTAGCAACAACGTGCTGCAAAGCAATGGTGGAGCCTATGGCGGCGCCATCCGTTCGGGTACGCCGCACATTGCCGGGGCCCTGGGCGACAGCCGCAATAACGACATGCGCATTCTGCACAACCGCATTCTGGCTAACGGCGGCACCAACCTGGCCGGCGCCATCGGCATGTTTAATGGCAGCCGACGCTATGAAATTGCCAATAACGACATCTGCGGCAACTTCTCGGCGGAATATGGCGGTGGCATCAGCCACTATGGCTTTAATCCGGGCAGCTCGATCCACCACAACCGCATCTACTTCAACCGCGCGTACGATGAAGGCGGCGGCGTCATCATCGCCGGTGAACTGCCCGCCGATCCCGGCACGCTGACGCAGGGCGCCGGTCGGGTAGACATCTATAACAACCTGATCCAGAACAATCTGGCCAACGACGACGGTGGCGGCTTGCGCTTCCTCATGGCGGGCGCCTTCCGCTATGACGTGTACAACAACATCATCGTCAACAACATCTCAACCCATGAAGGCGGCGGCGTTTCGCTCAACGATGCGACCAACGTAAAGTTCTTCAACAACACCGTGATGCAGAACATCACCACGGCCACAGCCATGACCAGCAACGGTCAGCCGGCGCCGGCCGGTCTGTCCACATCGCGCAACAGCACGCTGCTGCAGGCTACGCTGAATGCCAATGCACCGATCTTCAGCAATCCGCTGCTCTTTAACAACATCTTCTGGGACAACCGCGCTGGCACCTTTACCGGAGCCACCGTGGCCGGCATCGGTCTGCCCGGTGACCCCAATCCGATCAACTACTGGGACCTGGGCGTTGCGGGTGGCATTGGCAACCTGACCCCGCAGAATTCGGTTCTGCAGGTGACGACAGGCACCACGCCGCACGCTTCCAATGTAATGGCCGACCCCAACGTGGTTGCGCCCTACAACACATCGGTCACTGTGCTGCCGTGGCGCGGCAACCCGCGCTTTGTGGACACCCTGATGGTGACCACCGACGCTACGCCAAATCAGCTGGGCGACTATCACCTCAACGCCGGTTCGCCCGCCATCGACAGTGGCGCCAGCGGACGGGCCAATATCTCAGCCCCGCAGAGCGACTACGATGAAGATGTGCGGCCGCAAGGCGCCGGCTTCGATATGGGCGCCGATGAAGTGGCCCCCGCCACTGCCTTTGCGCAATTTGCGCTGCTGGACGCCTTCGCCGTCGCTAATCGGGCGCCGTTGGGTCCCAACTGGTCCAATGGGGACGTAGCTGTCGAATTCCGCGTGCTCAGCGATCAGGTGCAGGTGCGTCCGGCCGCCGGTCTGGGCAGCGACAATGTTTGGATCGCCGACACCTTCGGCCCCAACCAGCAGGCGTTTGTCCAGTTCACATCGATTGCCAAAGCCACGCGCAAACGCAATCGCCAGCAGGGTCTAACGCTCAAGCTGGCGGGCGCGGCCGATCCGGATAATCCGAATGCCAGCGCCATTCAGGTTCTCTATTCGGCCCGCACCGGTCTGGAAGTATGGACCAAAGATCCAGCACAGCTTTGGGTGCGGCAATTGGCCGTACCGCTGGCAGAGTTGACGCTGCAGAATGGCGACGTGCTGGCTGCCCAGACCTGGGCCGATGGCAATGTAGCCGTCCTCGTGAATGGCGAGACGCGCGCGGTGGTCAACGTGACCACCACGAGCACGCCCTGGCCAGCCAACTTGGCAGCCGGCGGCGGCCAAATTGGCGTCACCTATAACTATGGCGGCGGCGGCGGCTTCTTCGACAACTTTGGCGGTGGTGATATTGCGCCCGTTACGGCGGCAAGCGCAATGCCCATCGAATGGAGCGGCCCGCCCTCGCCGGAAGCGTTGGCCGAAGCGGCTCTGGAAGATGTTGACGAAGCGGACGACGCAGATTTCTTCATCTTTGTACCCGTAGCGGCCAAGTAAAGAACACGTTCCCAACATAGAGTCATATTTGTCTCCTCCCGCCCCCCCAAATTGGGGGAGCGGGAGGAGACAAACAACCAAGCTCTGGGAACTCTCATTTCGCAGGAGACACACTATGAAACAATCGATATCGCGACGTGGTCTGCTCAAGCTGACCGGAGGCGGGCTCGGGCTGGCCGTAGGCGCCGCTCTGCTGCCCCGCTGGCGCGGCAGCGTGCTGAACCCGACTCTGCTCGATTCGGCCAGTGCGCAAGCCACACCGCCCGATCTGGTCTTTGCCGGGACAGACGGCTGGATTTCACTGCCCGACGGCGCCACCAATACAATATTTTTCCCTGATGATCTGGCGCCAGCGCCCTTTAACACCTATATTTTTGGCTTTCGCAACGTGACGAGTTCATACGATCCCAACATTTCGCTAAGCGCCAATCAGTTGATTCAGGGCCAAAAAATGAAGGCGCAGCACAGTGCGCCCCTCTTTTGGACCAATGAAAATGAAGAGTTCCATCTGCTGCTGACCAATCTAGGTTTGGCTTTACGCCCGGACTTGACCGATGCGCACACAGTTCACTGGCACGGTTTCCGCAACGTCATTCCCTTCTTTGATGGCGAACCGTCTACGTCGGTCTCGGTGCCGATTGGGCGCGATTTCACCTATGTGTTCAACTCGCACGATCCGGGCACCTATATGTATCACTGCCACGTGGAGGATGTGGAGCACGTGCAGATGGGCATGACCGGTCTGGTCTTTGTGCGGCCGGCGCAGGATGGCCAAAGCTTCGGCGGCTTTACCAAATTTGTCTACAACGATGGCGATGGCTCCACCGGCTACGACCGTGAATTCGCCATGTTCCTCAGCGAGGTTTGGGCCGAAGCGCACTGGGCGGATTCGCACGTACAGTTGCCCGAATGGAGCGACTATGTGGTCGATTTTGCCATGATCAACGGTCGCTGCTGGCCCGACACCATTGCGCCCAATTCGCCGCTCAATGTGGCCGCGTCCACCCATTCCCTGTCGGTTGAAACCGATGCCAACGGCGACCTGCTGACCAATGCCGGCTATGAGCATCTCCAATATCAACCGCTCTCGTCGCTGGTGACCTGCAACGAAGGCGAGCGGGTGCTGCTGCGCTTCTCTAACTTAGGCTTTAAGCAATCGGCCATGACGCTCTCCGGCATCAAAATGACCGTGGTGGGCAAAGACGCCACCATTCTGCGCAATAGCGACGGGACAGACATTAGCTATGATACGCACACGGTGTCGATCAATGCCGGTGAAAGCGCCGACGTGCTCTTTACGGCGCCACCCTATCAGGGTCCAGGCGCTTATGACACCTACGTTCTCTACAACCGCAATTTCACCACGGCTGACGGTCAATCCACCGGCACCAATGGCCAGATGACCGAAGTGCGCGTCTATCCCAGCGGCCAGTTGCCCGCGCAGACGCTGCCCAACACGTAGTCAAGGGTTCGATGACCCTCCCGGCCTCCCCCTAAAGGGGGAGGAGCTTGTCTCCCCTCCCCTCAAGGAGAGGGCCAGGGAGGGGTAGATTCACAAGGAAATCAAATATGCCTACATTACTTCTTAAACACTTACGACCGCGGCGCATCCGCTGGGCGTTGGTGCTGATGTTGGTCACAGCGCTGAGCGTGGGGGCGTCCACCGCCCACCCGCAGCCGACGGCAGCCCAAGCGGCCGCCGCCGATGGCCTTGTCTGCACCACCAGCGGCAGCCCCAATGCGGCCTTTACACTTACCACAGCGACCGGCTATGTTGGCACGCCGGACGACAACGTGGTCTTTTCATGGGGTTTTGCCCTGAGCGGCTCGCCCTTTCAATATCCCAGCCCGGTGCTCTGCGTCACTGAAGGCGACACGGTCACCGTCATCCTGAACAACACGCTGGGCGAAGATGTCTCGCTGGTCTTTCCCGGTCAGCAGAATGTATTGGCCAACGGTGCGCCGTCCGAGCCGCAATTCAGCGGCAGCGCGGTCACGTCGCTGGCGCCCGTGGCCACGCCCGGCGGCAGCATGACCTACAGCTTTGTGGCGTCCGAGCCCGGCACCTACATTTATGAAAGCGGCGCGAACCCCATGAAGCAGGTCAACATGGGTCTCTTCGGCGTGCTGGTTGTGCGGCCCAGCAACAACCCGGGCTTTGCTTACAACAGCGCCAATAGTGCGTACAATACCGACAAAGAGTTCATGGTGCTGCTGTCGGAAATCGACCCCATGTTGAACCGGGCCGTCGAACGCGGTCGCCCGTTCAATTTCAACAACTATAAACCGCGCTACTTCATGCTCAACGGCCGCGGCTTCCCGGACAGCATTGCGCCCAACAACGCATCATGGCTGCCCAGCCAGCCCTATGGGGCGCTGGTGCGCGTGAATCCCAACGATGCGACCAATACCCTGCCAGCGCTCATTCGCTATATCAACGTGACCGGCCAGGACATGCCCTTTCATCCGCACGGCTACAACGGGCGCGTGATCGGACGCGATGGGCGCCCGATGGTCGATGGCAGCGCCGATATCTCGTTCGAGAAATACTCGGTCAACATTGGTCCTGGGCAGACGTGGGATTTGACCGCCACCTGGTACGATGCGGAAAGCTATGAGGAAGGCACAAGCTCGGTGCCGGTGGTGATTCCCAACGTACAAAATGTGTTCTACGGTGAGTTCTACAGCGGCAGCCCCTATCTGGGAACCAACGGCGCCATTCCGGTCGGCAATACCTCCCAGAATCAGTGCGGTGAATATTACATCATCTCGCATAACCACTCGCTCTTCCAGATTACGTCTTGGGGCATTCCAATGACGGGTCCGATCACCTACTTGCGCGTCGACCCGCCGCTGCCAAACAACTGCCCATTGCCGTAAGTACAGGAGATAAGAATCAATATGAAACAAAGAACGTTGTCCTTTATTTTGCTCCTGCTGCCGGCTCTGGTCATGCAGCTCACGATGCCGAGCTTTGTGGGCGCCGCCTGGGCGGCGCCGGGCAGTGCGCCGGCGGCGGCGGCGCTGCCGGGAACCACCTGCACCTCCACAGGCGCTGCCACGCGCACCTGTGATCTGTGGGCCACCACCGGCGCGCTGGTCTTGCCCGATAGCAGCAGCGTCCCCATTTGGGGCTTTGCGGATTCGGCGGGCGGTGCGGCCACGCTGCCCGGCCCGGCCTTGATTGTAAACCAGGGCGAGACGGTCACGGTGAATCTCACCAACAACCTCTTGACGCAGGCTGTGGCCATTCGCTTCCTGGGCCAGCTAATGCCCACCGATCTGACCGGTGCGGCAGCCAATGGCGGCACCACCAGCTACACCTTTACGGCCAGCGAACCCGGCACGTTTCTCTATGAAGCCGGTCTGCTCAACAGCCAGCAGCAGGTGGCCATGGGCCTCTTTGGCGCCCTCATTGTGCGGCCCGCCACCGCCGGGCAGGCGTATGCCGATGTCAACTCTGCGTATGATGATGAAGCATTGGTCATCCTGAGCGAGATCGACCCGAACCTGAACAACAGCGCCGATCCCAGCACGTTTGACATGCGCACCTTCACGCCGCGCTACTGGCTGATCAACGGCCAAGCGCATCCGAACACCGCTGAGATTACGACCAACGCTGGCAACCGCGTGCTGCTGCGCTACATCAGCGCCGGTCTCCAATATCATTCCATGAGCCTGCTGGGCGCCCATCAGACCGTGTTGGCGGTGGATGGCCTTCTGCAAAGCCACCCGCACAACATGGTGGCCGAGACGATTGCCCCTGGTCAAACGGTGGATGTCATCACCACCATACCCGCCAATGCGGCGTCTGGCGCGCGCTTTGCCCTTTATGACGCAGCCATGACGCTGCGCAATTCCGGCACAGCCACCGCCTTTGGCGGCATGCTTACCTTCCTCACCGTGGGTACCGGCGGCGGCGGCGGTGACACGGCTGGTCCGAACACCAGCGACGTAGCGCTCACGGCCAGCGGCGGCGACATCATTGTCGATGCCACGGTGGATGACACGGCAACCGGCGGCTCGAATATTGCCGCCGCCGAGTTCTATATCGACAGCACGGCCAACGCGCCCACCGCCATGACCGGCGCCTTTGCTGCGCCTTCCGAGGCTGTGCAAGGCACAATCACCGCTGCCACGCTGGCTGGCTTGAGCAGCGGCGACCACACCATCTACGTGCGCGGCCAGGACGCCGCCGGCAACTGGGGCGCCTTTGCCACCGCCGTGCTGGCCGGTCTGGACACCGCGGGACCGACCAGCAGCGCGCTGCTGCTGAATCCCAATCCCACCAATGGCGGCATGGATGTAATGCTCACCGCCACCGGCGACGATAGCGCCAGCGGCAACGGCAACATTGCCGCCGCCGAGTACTTTATCGACACCACGGGCGCCGATGGTTCCGGCACAGCCATGAACGTCAACCTGAACCAGCCCATTGCCAGCCTGGATGCCACCATTCTGGCGGCCACCGTGTTTGGTTTGGGTGAAGGTCTTCACCCGGCCTTCGTCCACAGTCAGGACGCGGCGGGCAACTGGGGCGCCTTTGCCCAGGTTGACCTGCTTGTCGATCAGACTGGCCCCAACACCACTGGCGTTACGGTTGAGCCTAATCCAAACAACGGTGCGCTTAGTCTGAACCCAGGGCAGAGTACTTTCCGGGTCACGGCACAGATTGCCGAAGCCGGGCCAACGGCGGCCGCGCTCGAACTGTCCGACCTGAACAAACCAATCTTTATGCCAATGGTGATGGGCGCTGTCAATCCCAAGACGGACGACGGCGTTAGCGCCGCCGCCATCAATGAGACGTCGGGCCAGCCTAGGATCGTGGCCGCGGAAGGCTTTATCGGCGCCCCCGGTGCTGATGGCACAGGCTTCCCCTTCACAGCCAGCGACGGCGTATTCGACAGCACCAATGAAACCGTCTTCGCCGACGTTTCCCTGAATAACATTGCATCGCTCGTTCCGGGCAGCTACACGATCAATGTTCATGGCAAGGATGTGGCCGGCAACTGGGGCCCGTTCGGCGCCGCGACGCTGGTCATCGAGAAAGACCTGCCCACCATATCCAACGCCGCCGTATCTCCCAGCCCTACCAATGGTGCGACCAGCGTTGCGCTCACGGCTGCGGCCAGCGACGCCAGTTCCGCCATTGCGCTGGGTGAATGGTTCGTTGGCGCCGATCCGGGTGAAGGCAACGGCGCGCCCATGTCGGCGACGTTCAATGGCACGGACTATGATCTCTCCGCGAGTATCGACGTGAGCGGCTGGGCCGCCGGCAACTACACGCTCGTTGTGCGGGCCAGAGACGAAGCCGGCAACTGGAGCGGCGCCATCAGCACCAGCCTGGACGTGAACACGGCGCCGGTAAACAGCTTCTACTTCTCCACCCGCCAAGGTGGGAATACAAATGGCCCCGTCCCAGGCGTTGGCGGTCCGTATGACGATGCCGATATCTACCACTGGGACGGCAATGCCTTTAGCCGCACCGTCGATGCAACGGCCATCACCAATCGTATGCCGGGCAATGCGAACGTCGACGGTTTGGTCTTCGTCTCGCCCGCCCAGTTCTATGTGTCGTTCGCCCGCAGTGGCGGCACTTCGGTGCCAGGAGTAGGAACCGTGCAGGATGAAGACATTGTCTTCTACAACGGCGGCAACTGGTCCATGTTCTTCGACGGTTCGGCCTATGGCATGGACGCTTCCAGCGGACAGAATATTGATGCCTTTGACATCGATTTCACTGACGGCAGCATCTACTTCTCGACCGCCGGTGGTGGGTCAGCAGCCGCTATCCAGGGCGTAGCTGGTCCCAACGACGATGCCGACATCTACCGCTTTGACGGCGCCGTCTTCGAGCGAGTCTTCGATGGCTCTAACGAAGGGCTGCCCGGCAATGCGGATATCAATGGTCTGGTCTGGTTGGGCGGAGATAACTACCTTATCTCCTTTGACCGCGACGGCGGCGTCAACGTGCCGGGTCTGGGCGTTGTGCAGGATGAAGACATTGTCGAATTCAACGCCGGCGCCTGGACTTCCTTCTTCGATGGCTCAACTGAAGGCGTAAGTTCAACCGTTGACCTTGACGCGCTCAGCGCACCGTAATTCCGTATTTTGTAGGGCGGGTTTCCTAACCCGCCGACGCCAGTCAACGAATAGAGTTTATTCACCGAATAAAGTTCGCTCGTTACCGGTACGGCAGCGGTTCGGAAAACCGCCCTACGATTTAGCGACACCCGGCGTGGGATAGGCGCACCAGAGAATGAATTCTGCGTC